>NZ_MPDM01000016.1 GCF_001936115.1 Boudabousia marimammalium | reverse complement strand
CTGCAGAGATGTGGTGGTCTTCGGACTGGTGTGCAGGTGGTGCATGGTTGTCGTCAGCTCGTGTCGTGAGATGTTGGGTTAAGTCCCGCAACGAGCGCAACCCTTGTCTCGTGTTGCCAGCACTTTGGGTGGGGACTCGCGAGAGACTGCCGGGGTTAACTCGGAGGAAGGTGGGGATGACGTCAAATCATCATGCCCCTTATGTCTTGGGCTTCACGCATGCTACAATGGCCGGTACAGAGGGTTGCGATACTGTGAGGTTGAGCGAATCCCTTAAAGCTGGTCTCAGTTCGGATCGATGTCTGCAACTCGACATCGTGAAGGCGGAGTCGCTAGTAATCGCAGATCAGCAATGCTGCGGTGAATACGTTCTCGGGCCTTGTACACACCGCCCGTCACGTCACGAAAGTTGGTAACACCCGAAGCTCATGGCCTAACCACGTTTGTGGGGGGAGTGGTCGAAGGTGGGATTAGCGATTGGGACGAAGTCGTAACAAGGTAGCCGTACCGGAAGGTGCGGCTGGATCACCTCCTTTCTAAGGATGCAACTGTTTTTTAGGGGTTTGGAAGCGTTTTGTTTTCGGGTTCTTTTTATTGTTATTTTGGTTGCTTGTTTTAGGATTATTTTTTGGGGTCGTTGATTGTTTAGTTATCGGCATTAGACTGCTTCAGGCTTTTTGTTTGGGGTGGTTGGTCATTGGGTGACTGTTGGATGTGAGAGTTTGAGTGGGCATGCTGTCGGGTTATGGGATAACACCTTTTGGGGTTTTCCTGCTGCTTCTTCTGCTGGCTGGCTGGTTTGGCTGGTTGGTGGGGGTTGTTTGTGGGTTGTTTGTTAACTGTATAGTGGACGCGAGCATCCAATGATCTCTGACTTGTTTTTCTTGTTTGGGGTTGTTGTTTGTTAATGTGATTTTTTG
>NZ_MPDM01000015.1 GCF_001936115.1 Boudabousia marimammalium | reverse complement strand
GTGTTTGTTGTTTTTCTTTCCGTTTTTGAAAGATTGTATGTTTTGTATGGTTTTTTGTTCGGAGAGTTTGATCCTGGCTCAGGACGAACGCTGGCGGCGTGCTTAACACATGCAAGTCGAACGATGAAGCGGTGCTTTTGTATCGTGGATTAGTGGCGAACGGGTGAGTAACACGTGAGTAACCTGCCCCCTTCTTTGGGATAAGCATTGGAAACGGTGTCTAATACTGGATATTCACATTTTGCCGCATGGTGGGGTGTGGAAAGGTTTTTCTGGTGGGGGATGGGCTCGCGGCCTATCAGCTTGTTGGTGGGGTGATGGCCTACCAAGGCTTTGACGGGTAGCCGGCCTGAGAGGGTGACCGGTCACACTGGGACTGAGATACGGCCCAGACTCCTACGGGAGGCAGCAGTGGGGAATATTGCACAATGGGCGAAAGCCTGATGCAGCGACGCCGCGTGAGGGATGACGGCCTTCGGGTTGTAAACCTCTTTCAGTAAGGACGCAGGGCAATCTTTGGGTTGTTTGACGGTACTTGCAGAAGAAGCGCCGGCTAACTACGTGCCAGCAGCCGCGGTAATACGTAGGGCGCAAGCGTTGTCCGGAATTATTGGGCGTAAAGGGCTTGTAGGCGGCGTGTCGCGTCTGTCGTGAAATCCAATGGCTTAACTGTTGGCTTGCGGTGGGTACGGGCATGCTTGAGTGCGGTAGGGGAGACTGGAATTCCTGGTGTAGCGGTGGAATGCGCAGATATCAGGAGGAACACCGGTGGCGAAGGCGGGTCTCTGGGCCGTTACTGACGCTGAGGAGCGAAAGCGTGGGGAGCGAACAGGATTAGATACCCTGGTAGTCCACGCTGTAAACGTTGGGCACTAGGTGTGGGGGCTGTCATGGTTTCTGCGCCGTAGCTAACGCATTAAGTGCCCCGCCTGGGGAGTACGGCCGCAAGGCTAAAACTCAAAGGAATTGACGGGGGCCCGCACAAGCGGCGGAGCATGCGGATTAATTCGATGCAACGCGAAGAACCTTACCAAGGCTTGACATGCACCGG
>NZ_MPDM01000014.1 GCF_001936115.1 Boudabousia marimammalium | reverse complement strand
TGTAGATGGGTGGTGTGTGCAAGTATATCAAAGGGAAAATGTACTAAAACCCAGCTGACGGGCAAGTTCTGCACGCACGTTTGCAAGTATATCAAAGGGAAAATGTACTAAAACCCAGCATATGTAGGGTAAGTGATGCGTGTACTCTACCAGATTTTACTGGTTGAAAGAAATGAACGTATAATAGGTTGCATATGTAGGGTATATTAGGTACTCTT
This sequence comes from Boudabousia marimammalium, assembly GCF_001936115.1. Lineage (GTDB taxonomy): Bacteria > Actinomycetota > Actinomycetes > Actinomycetales > Actinomycetaceae > Boudabousia > Boudabousia marimammalium. The sequence continues at coordinate 2,809 of NZ_MPDM01000014.1, read as the reverse complement.
GGTATGTGAAATGAAAGGAGGTGTAACTTGGCTAAGAAAGCAAAAAACAATGAGCGGTGTCGGTCCGCTGTTACCGGGAGATTTGTCTCAGATACTTACGCTAGTAAGCATCCTAGGACTACTGTTCGAGAGAAGAAATAAATAGAGAATGATGGGTTGGTGCGGTTAGAGTAGCCGCACCAACCTTAAGCTCTTGTCTTAGAGTACAGATAATAGTTACTCACAAACCCCACGCAGTTAGCGGCCAAAGAATCCGCGGCGGGGGTTGTACTCTATGACTCTGCCGCCGTTTTGCTCGCCGGTCAGATCACTGTCTTTGCGAATCTCCTCAATCGTAATCTCTTGAACTTCGAGTTTCAGCTCTGCTTCCGTCATGCCCATTTCTTGCGCTACCGGGGCTATGGCTTCCAGCGAGTCAGTAATCTCGGCGGCCGACATGTCCGCAATCTTCCTCGTCCTCCTCAATAACAAGGAACCCAGCATCAGCACGGGGACGGAAAGCGCGAAAAATCCGACCGCAAACAAGGCGGGCATCAGCCAGGAGGAACCCTCGGTGCCAGAGATAACCAGCAGCAGCCGGTACATGGCCAGCAACTGCAGTAGCAAACCCACCGCCAGCAAAACCAAAGCAATAAACCTACGCATAATCCCTCCTAGCCTCTGCTCCAGAAACCGTCGCGCGAATACTCCTCAATCGGACTTTCCGGCTCCGTCAAATACTCGGCCGCGCCACTAACCACGCTATCATCACCCCAGCCGCCAGGCCGCCTAGATTTCAGAGCGAAAGCACTACAGAAAACCGTGAAACCAGGGAGGGCTCTTAAAGTGTCCCTGGCGGCAGGTAGGATGGAAACATGAAACAGACTCAGTTAGTGGCGATTCAGGGTGAAGCCGGTTCGAATTCGGCAATGGCGGTGCAACAGATACTGCCTAACGCCCAGATTTTCCCCTGCGACTCTTTCGACGCGGCTTTCGATGCCGTGAAGAATGGTAGCGCGGACCTGGCTCTCATTCCGGTGGAGAACTCATCCGCCGGCCGGGTCGCTGACCCGCACTCTCTGCTACCGGACTCTAACCTCCACATCATTGGGGAACACTTCCTGCCGATTCGTTTCGATCTGGTGGCCAACCCAGGAGCCACCCTCGGCACCATAAAAACTGTGCGTTCCCACGTACACGCGTTCGGACAGTGCCGAAAACTCCTAGAGCAATACGACTGGAAACGGCACACCAGTGCGGACACGGCAGGGGCCGCTCGGGAAGTTGCCTTCTTGAAAGATCCCAGCATTGCGGCCCTCGCGCCGGCCGGGATTGCGCCACTGTACGGGCTTGAAGTGCTAGCTGCCGGGGTGGAGGACACCAGTACGAACGCGACCCGTTTCCTGCTGCTATCGCCGCAACCACAAATCACAAAAGAGCGGCCCGCCATCACGACCGTGCTGTTTCGGGCCCGGAACGTGCCCGCTGCGCTCTACAAATGCCTGGGTGGTTTCGCGACGAACTCAGTCAACATCACCAAACTGGAAAGCTACCAGCTGGGCGGAACCTTCCAGGCCTCACAGTTCTACATTGATATTGACGGCCACGTGGAAGACCATAATGTGCAGCTAGCTTTGGAGGAGCTCTCCTTCTTCGTCAGCTATCTGAAAGTGATGGGCTGCTATCCGGCGCACCCGTTCCGGGCGGAAACCCTTTCCGCGTCAGGTGAACGCACGTTCCCTGCTCCTAGCGAACCAGATAAGCTGTAAACGCAAGCGCATTCGCGCAACCTAATAACGTCAACATTTTGGGAGCTAATAATGGCAAAGAAAATTACCGTCCTAGTGGGAAGTCTGCGCCGCGCCTCCGTGGCCCGCAAGATTGCGAAGCACGCGATCGAGCTGTTCCCCGAGGGCTACGAGGCTGAAATCGTAGAAATCCGCGACCTGCCGCTATACGACTTTGATTACGACGATCCGGCCGTCACCGACAAGCCGACCCCGGAAGAGTACACCAAGTTCCGTGAAATCATTAAGGCTTCCGACGGTGTCCTTTTCGTCACCCCGGAAAACAACCGCACCATTCCGGCCTGCTTGAAGAACGCTGTGGACATTTGTTCCAAGCCGAACTCGGATGTCGCCTGGAAGGGTTTGCCTGCCGGCATTATCAGCCACTCTATCGGCAAGATGGGCGGCTACAGCTCCCATAAGAACCTGAAGCTGGCGCTGTCCTACTTTGCTATGCCCATGGTTTTGCAGCCCGAGGTGTTCATCGGTAACTCCCATGATCTGATTGGTGAGGATGACCGCATTAACAACGAAAGCACCATCGAGTTCATTCGTGGTTACATCGCTGACTTCTGCCAGGTGGTAGAGGCAAACCCGCGCCACTAGGCACGGTTTAGCTTACGTAAATGGGGCTTCCGGGTTCTCGCAAATACCAGTTTGCGGGGTCCGGAAGTTTCTATTTACGAGGGCGTAGCAGTGTTCCCCTAGCCGTCCGTGTCGGCATGTGACGCAGGTAGCAGTTTTTCAAATTGCATTGCCTTGGTGAATGCTCTAAGCTTGATTCTTGTCGCCGAGAGCGACGGAAACAAATCTTCTTCTGAGGTTTTTGGCTTGTTTGCTGGGAATTTTGGTTGTGGGGGTGTTGTTTGATAACTCGATAGTGTGTCTATTTTTTCTTTTATGTCTTGATGGGATTGCATGGCTTTTTTTGGTTGTGTGGTTTTGTTTTTGTTATTTTTTGATTTTTTGTTGATTTCTTTATTTTTGATGATTCTGTTTTTTGGTTGGGATTGATGATGGATGCTGGGTGTCTTTTTGGGTGT
>NZ_MPDM01000013.1 GCF_001936115.1 Boudabousia marimammalium | reverse complement strand
TGGCTGGTTGGTGGGGGTTGTTTGTGGGTTGTTTGTTAACTGTATAGTGGACGCGAGCATCCAATGATCTCTGACTTGTTTTTCTTGTTTGGGGTTGTTGTTTGTTAATGTGATTTTTTGTGAGAACAATTTTTTTTGTTTTTGTTGAGTTTGATTTTTTGTTTGTGTTTGGTTTGTTAGTTTTTATGGGCATTCGGTGGATGCCTTGGTACCAGGAGCCGATGAAGGACGTGTTGGTCTGCGATAAGCCTCGGGGAGTTGACGAATGAGCGTTGATCCGGGGGTGTCCGAATGGGGAAACCTGGCTGGAGTAGTGTCCAGTCGCTGGCATCTGAATTGTATAGGGTGTTGGTGGGAACGCGGGGAAGTGAAACATCTTAGTACCCGCAGGAAAAGATATTCTGTGAGTAGTGGCGAGCGAAAGCGGATGATGGCTAAACTGTGTGCGTGTGATACTCGGCAGGGGTTGCGTATGCGGGGTTGTGGGATACAGCTTTTAAAGGATCTGCCGGTTCTTTGTGTAGTGATAAAACAGTGGGGCGAGGTGAAAGATCTTGAATGGTCTACCGGAGAGCGTGTGAGTCGTGTAGCTGGTTGTCTTGTTGTCTGCATTGGTTGTGTCCCGAGTAGCACGGGGCTCGTGGAATCTTGTGTGAATCTGCCCAGACCACTGGGTAAGCCTGAATACTTTCTGGTGACCGATAGTGCATAGTACCGTGAGGGAATGGTGAAAAGTACCCCGGGAGGGGAGTGAAATAGTACCTGAAACCGGGTGCCTACAAGCCGTTAGAGCCCTTTTTGTGGGGTGATAGCGTGCCTTTTGAAGAATGAGCCTGCGAGTTAGTGGTGCGTGGCGAGGTTAACCCGTTGTGGGGTAGCCGTAGCGAAAGCGAGTCTGAATAGGGCGTTTTTTAGTCGCGTGCTCTAGACCCGAAGCGGGGTGATCTACCCATGGCCAGGTTGAAGCGATGGTAAGACGTCGTGGAGGACCGAACCCACCTAGGTTGAAAACTGGGGGGATGAGCTGTGGGTAGGGGTGAAAGGCCAATCAAACTCCGTGATAGCTGGTTCTCCCCGAAATGCATTTAGGTGCAGCGTTACATGTTGCTTGTTGGAGGTAGAGCGACTGGTTGGTTAATGGGCCTTCACGGGTTACTGAGATCTGCCAAACTCCGAATGCCAGCAAGTTTAGTGTGGCAGTGAGACTGCGGGGGATAAGCTTCGTAGTCGAGAGGGAAACAGCCCAGACCATCGGTTAAGGCCCCTAAGCGTGTGCTAAGTGGGAAAGGATGTGGAGTTGCTGTGACAACCAGGAGGTTGGCTTAGAAGCAGCCATCCTTGAAAGAGTGCGTAATAGCTCACTGGTCAAGTGATTCCGCGCCGACAATGTAGCGGGGCTCAAGTACACCGCCGAAACCGTGGCGCGACAAGTTTTTGTTGTGGGTAGGGGAGCGTCCCATTCTGGGTGAAGTCATCGTGTGAACGGTGGTGGACGGGATGGGAGTGAGAATGCAGGCATGAGTAGCGAATGACGGGAGAGTAACCCGTCCGCTGATTGACTAAGGGTTCCAGGGTGAAGCTAATCTGCCCTGGGTTAGTCGGGACCTAAGGCGAGGCCGACAGGCGTAGTCGATGGATAACCAGTTTATATTCTGGTACCGGCGCATAGCCGTCCGTGCTGAATCGAATGTACTAACCTCCAGGTTTCTCATTTTTACTTTCCTTTTGGGATTGTTTTGATGGGTTCTTGTTGGGATCTTGTTTGGTAGTAGGCAAGCGTGTTAACAGGGGTGACGCACAGTGGTAGCTTTCGCGTACAGATGGTTTTGTGCGTTTAAGGCCGCAGCCTGTTTCCTAGGTTAAATCCGGGAGACATGTAAGGTGAGGGCTGATGATGACACCGTTTTGGTGGAAGTAAGTGATCCTGTGGTGCCTAGAAAAGCCTCGACGCGAGGATATGTGCCGCCCGTACCCTAAACCGACACAGGTAGTCAGGTAGAGTATACCGAGGCGATCGAGTTAATCATGGTTAAGGAACTCGGCAAAATGCCCCCGTAACTTCGGGATAAGGGGGACCATCCTGGTGATAAACCCATCGCGGTTTTGAGCTGGTGGTGGTCGCAGAGAATTGAGAGAAGCGACTGTTTACTAAAAACACAGGTGCGTGCGAAGATGTAAGTCGATGTATACGCACTGACGCCTGCCCGGTGCTGGAAGGTTAAGAGGAACGGTTAATGCCCTTTGGGTGTGAAGCTGTGAATTTAAGCCCCAGTAAACGGCGGTGGTAACTATAACCATCCTAAGGTAGCGAAATTCCTTGTCGGGTAAGTTCCGACCTGCACGAATGGCGTAACGACTTCTCTGCTGTCTCGACCATGAGCTCGGCGAAATTGCATTACGAGTAAAGATGCTCGTTACGCGCAGCAGGACGGAAAGACCCCGGGACCTTTACTATAGCTTGGTATTGGTGCTCGCTTAGGCTTGTGTAGGATAGGTGGGAGACTTTGAAGCGGTCACGCTAGTGATTGTGGAGTCGTTGTTGAAATACCACTCTGGTCTAAGTGCGTTCCTAACCTTTGGTCCGTGATCCGGGCCAGGGACAGTGCCTGGTGGGTAGTTTAACTGGGGCGGTTGCCTCCTAAAAAGTAACGGAGGCGCTCAAAGGTTCCCTCAGCCTGGTTGGTAATCAGGTGTCGAGTGTAAGTGCACAAGGGAGCTTGACTGCGAGACTGACAGGTCGAGCAGGTGCGAAAGCAGGAACTAGTGATCCGGCAATGGCTTGTGGAAGCGTTGTCGCTCAACGGATAAAAGGTACCCCGGGGATAACAGGCTGATCTTGCCCAAGAGTCCATATCGACGGCATGGTTTGGCACCTCGATGTCGGCTCGTCGCATCCTGGGGCTGGAGTAGGTCCCAAGGGTTGGGCTGTTCGCCCATTAAAGCGGTACGCGAGCTGGGTTTAGAACGTCGTGAGACAGTTCGGTCCCTATCCGCTGCGCGCGTGTGAAACTTGAAAAGGCCTGTCCCTAGTACGAGAGGACCGGGACGGACGAACCTCTGGTGTGCCAGTTGTACTGCCAAGTGCATGGCTGGTTAGCTACGTTCGGGAAGGATAACCGCTGAAAGCATCTAAGCGGGAAGCCTGCTTTAAGATGAGGTTTCTGTTGAGGCTCCCGATAGACTATCGGGTTGATAGGCCGGACGTGGAAGCATGGTAACATGTGGAGCTGACCGGTACTAATATTGCCGACAACTAACACCACACCCACCAACA
>NZ_MPDM01000012.1 GCF_001936115.1 Boudabousia marimammalium | reverse complement strand
GGCTCAACAGTCGGCTCAACAGTCGGCTCAACAGTCGGCTCAACAGTCGGCTCCGGACTGCCTAGCGCGAGGCGGAAGTAACGACGGTCAGTCGGTGTTACCACCACAAAGTCTTCACCATCATACTCAGCCTTCATTTCAAAGGAGAAGTCTACGGTTCCGCCAGCCTGGGCGTCCTGATTAGCCAGCAGCTTGTGATCTGTGCCAGCCCACAAAGTGACTTGGCCGGCAACCGGCAAGTGACGCACGGAGACTGGAACCTGACGGCCTGCAACAGCTCGTAATGTTGCCATCTCAGCGGCGTTATCAGGCAACTCAATAGAATCAGCACCGGCGACCACGCTCAATGGCTCGCCTTCCCCGCAAAGGCCGTTAATCCGAATCTCGCCGGCACCGCCGAATGCGTTACCGGACTGAGAGTCCAAGCCAACCAGCTTCACGAACTTAGCCTGCGTCTCAGGGAAGCTCACGTACTGAGCGTTCTGACCATCAGCGAACTGTCCGGTAGCTACGGCCTGGCCCCAGTTTTGCCCATCAGTGGAGGCGTAGATTTCGTAACTCTTAATCCGGGTGTTGCGGCTATTTTGTCGGGGAGTGTATTCTAAACCGCTAACCTTGCACTGCTGGTTCAGGCTCAAAGAAATGAAGTGCGGGAACTGGTCGTTTCCAGCGCTCCACTTAGTGTGCCAGAAGGTATTCGGGTTACCGTCTACCGCGGCATTAGCGGGACCGTTCGGCGGGGTTTCACCAGCCGTCTCTTCAGAATCAACCTCGGCCACGGTCACCCCCTGCACGGGGAACTGTACTTCAGAAGCAGCAGCCGGATCAGCCCAAACTACCAAACGGGCTGAAGCACTCCGCTCTCCTTGCACAACACGCATCTGATAGACGCCAGGACGCAAGGCGCCCGGAACTTGGAAGAACATGTGGCGAGAGCCGTCCGCATCAGGACGAATCTGGCCAAGCTTCACCTCACCCACGAAAACATCGCCCAGCGTGTTCGGCTGGAAACCGGTGGCAGTGAATTCAACCTGATCTAGGATCTTGACCTTTTCCTGACCCAATTGCAGGGACGGGTCAGCGGTAGGAGTCCACGGCGTGAACAACGGCTCAGTAGCAGTAGCGGACGCATCAACCATAATCTTCGCGGTGGCAGTGCGTGAACCCATTGTCAAAGTCACTGTCTTCTCACCAGCAGTGGCGTAGTTGTGCGACCCCGTCAGCACGTACATGCCGGAAGCATTATACTCAGTACGCGGCAAGGTGGAGGTAATGGTGGCAGCTTCCTCAGCGGAACCGTCACCCCAATCGACCATCACGGACATGCCGGAGTTACCCACCAAGGAACGGGAAACCCCGTCGATGTCATCTACCCGGTCGGCTACGACACGGGACCCGTCCTCGGCCACCTTAGTGCCGGGGGCGGATAGGTAGCCCAGCTGGAAGGTGCCGTTTTGAGTATTGGCCGAGGAAGCGACGCCTGCTAAATCAAAGCCCCAGAGAGCATCCTTTCCATCATAGAAGTTGGAGCCCGTAGCGTTCATATCGACGCCAATCTGAGCGATTCGGCGGGCAAAATCAGCCTTGTTGCGGTCCGCCTGCGGAGTCCAACCAATTTCGGCGTGGGAGAGCGCACGGTTGAAGGTCAAGAACTCCACCTGGTCAATACCACGCACAGTCTCAGACCACAGAGCGGTCTCAGTGCCAACAATGGCGTTATCGTTTGGCAAATCAATGAAGACTCGCGGATCCCAGTCGTAGTAGTGGATGAAGTCGCAGTTGCCACTACAGGCCCAAGAGGCTGCCATCGGTGTCTTCGGATTGTACTTCTGGCTCAGGTAAGAGTTCCCACCCTTAGAGAGAAGTACCTTAGCACCATGATTGGTCACAGCAGCACGGGTCACATTGGCGTCACCAACCCAGTAATGCATAACATCATTTGTGGTTATACCGTCAGCTTGCGCAATCTCATTCCAACCGACCGGGGTCTTTCTCAGATCACGAACCATAGTGAGGACCTCACCAAGGAAGCGGTTGTATACGGCGCTACCGTATCTCGCAGTCATGGAATGCGGCTCATCGCCACCAATATGCATGTACTGCCCATCAGTCATTCCAGCAATCTGCTTCAACACGTGACGGATGAAATTCTTAGTCACTTCAGAGTTTGGATCTAGGTATGAGTAACCCACCGCGCCGGTTCCTTTGGCGGGGGCGGTCGGCTCTGCCTCAGTGGCCGGGTGTGAAGAGCCTGGCAGATTCAGCTGGGGGATTGCGTGCAGGGCCGCATTGGTGTGACCAGGAACGTCAATTTCGGGGATTACCGCAACATGTCGGGCGGTCGCGTAGGCTTGAATCTCACGGTAGTCAGCCTGGGTGAGGAAACCAGTGCGTCCAATCTCTTGGGATGCCTGTTTCTCATGCGGGTGCATAGCTGTCTTACCGGAGATTTCAGTTAGCTGCGTGTAATCGATGGTGTCACCCTCGGCCTTGCCTTCGTTAGTGATCTCAATCCGCCAGCCCTGATCGTCAGAGAGGTGCAGGTGCAGGGAGCTGATCTTGTACTGCGAAAGCGTATCAATCAGCTTCATAATGTCTTCCTTCGGCACGAAGGAGCGGGCAATATCCAGCATCATGCCGCGGTAGTCGTAGCGCGGCCAGTCCTTAATGGTGACAGTCGGAACAGTCCAGTTCGCAATCACCGGGGTTTTCATGTGAACGAAACCGGGTAGTAGCTGCAAGAGGGTGCGGGTGCCGTTGAAAACACCATGGGCACCAACACCGGTGATGTTCACTCCGTTCGCATCCACCTGCAAGGAGTACGCTTCATCTTTGGTGGAGCCTTCCACCGCGCCGGTGGACAAACGAATCAGCCCACTAGCGGCATCGGATTCGGCTACGATCGGGATGGGGTAACCGGTGGAAGCCCGTAGGGAAACAGCAAGGAGTTCCGCCTCAGACTTGAGGGCGGCCGGGGCTACAATCTTGAGCTCTGGGGTCAGAGCAAATCCGGGGGCGCCCTCGGGAACCTCCAGCGAAACAGGTTTGGGGACGAGGGAGGATCCCGGAGCGTCCTGCGGCTCTACGGCTGGCGCTTGCTCCGGCCCGTCAAATGCTTCAAGTTCCCACAGGGAAGCTCCCCATTTGTGTCCGTTAATGGGGGTGCGCTCACGCACCTGCAGTTTGATCTTGGTAATCGACATGGCCTTGTACTGTTCAGGGATCTGAACGGTCACCTTTTCTGACGGTGGATCTGAGGGGCAGACTTGCGCGTCAGAGCCAGCAATCTTCGTGAAGGTATTACCATCTTCGGAAATCAGTAGGTCCCATTTTTTCGGGCAGGCACGCTCCATCCAGAGATTAATGTGATCGAGGGCGTGTCCCTGCGGGAAGCTCACTAGTGCCCAGGCATCATCACTAGTGTTTGATGACCAGCGAGAGCGTTCTGCTTTGGGAGCTTCGGGATTGATGACGCCGTCATTGAGTTTATCAGGCCCCCAGAAGCCGGATACCTCTTGCCCTGAAGCGGTTACCGTACCGCCATTGGCTTGGAGTGCCCAGTTGGTCGGAGTCAGGGGTTCCGGCGTTGCTCTTGCTGCAGGAACGTTTACTAATGCTCCTGAGGCCACTAGGGCGCCGGCTCCGATAATTGTTATGGCGCGCTTTAGGTTTACACGTAGTCTACTGCTTCCAGTTTTCATTTAGAACCTCTTACCTCTCATCTTCGAGACCAGCCATACTTCGTCGTAGAAACTGCAATACTAATCTTATGATTAATTCAGTCCAGAGTCTATAGGTTTCTTGCATCATTTGGCATCGTTTTTGCAACATATTGTAGATGTCAAAGGTTGAGGCCGGTGTGGGCAGAAATCCTCTCACACCGGCCTCAACACTATCTAAAGGGAACTAGACCCTTCCTGATTTGACCTGTTTGGCTTAGCTTTCTAGACCACGCTTGCGCAGGTAGATAGCGGCAGCACCAGCCAG
>NZ_MPDM01000011.1:12944-47194 GCF_001936115.1 Boudabousia marimammalium | reverse complement strand
TCCACAGTGGCACCATCATTCACCGCAACATTCACCACTGGAGTGACACTGATATCGGGAATTTGAGTTCCATTCACAGTAACTACCGTCGCCTCCACCGAAGGCTCCACAGTCGGCTCAGGCGTAGCCTCACCAGGATCAATCAGTCCCAACCACTCGGCATCAATCTTCATGTAATCAATGTTTTGATACTCGTCGGATTCAAAAAGTAGACCATAGGTGCCATCAGCCAGCGGGGTTAATGTTGAATAAGCCATTGAGCCAGCATAGAACTGCCGCCCCTCATTCCAAGTCTTGCCGTCATCATAGGAAATCCGCACATGACCGTTAGCCCGACGATTAGTTGACTTTGCATTAGAGAACAACAGCACTTTAGCGCGGAGAGAGCCTTCGGGAGCATTCGGGTAAGCGCGAATGATGGAAGCGTTATTGACAGGATCTTCCAACTGGTTCTCAACCTTCCACGGGCCCCAAGTCTCACCCTGATCCTCTGAATAGGAGACATAACGGTGACCGCCAGCGGCGCCGGTACGAGAGTTCATCATCAAGGTGCCATCAGACAACTCGACGACCTTGTTTTCATCACCGTAAGCAGCAGTCAAAGCACCCGCATGCCACGTCTCACCATGATCGTCAGAGTAAACTGAATGGTTAAACAAACCACGCACACCCTGCTTGAAAATGGCGTACTGCTGCAACAAACGCCCCTTGTGCTCACCATAGCGCAACTGGATACCTTCACCAGAACTGGCGAAACGTGCCCGCCAAGTCGCCACGTCACCTGTTACCTGCTCGGTGATAATTTTCGGAGTCTCCCAAGTTTCACCATTATCCGAAGACTTCGTGACGGCAGCCTGAATCACGTTCTTGTCCTCGTGATTAACGCCCAATCGTGAGCCCGCAATGCCCTGCTGGAAGGATTTAACAGCGAAAAGGAAAATGTCACCGGTTTCACGGTCCACCACTAAAGAAGGATCAGAATAACCATACTTCTCTAAGCCAGGAGCCGGATGCCCTTCCATCGCGGTAGCAATCTTACTCCAAGAACGCCCATTGTCCTTTGAAATCCGGTAAACAATCGAGTTGGGAGTAGGCGCGTCGCCACAACCCCGGGGACGACCATCCCAAGCAGCAATAATGTTTCCATTCACCGCCTGCGTCAGCGCCGGAATCCGGTGGCACGGGAACCCTCCACTTCCGGGAGTAGCCAAATGAACAATCTCACCTATTGCGTAGTCATGCGGGGTTTCCAGCGGATCAGGAACAGGAATCACAGTAACCGGGTCCGCATTAGCTTGGATCCCCGCTTGTAGAACATTGTTCCCATCACGATCAGTAGTAGCATCCCATGTACTCATGGGGGTGAAAGTGCCTGCCTGCGCATCTTTAGCTGTCGCAATATGGAAAGCAAAGTTGCACTGTTTAGTCGCCCCCGCCGCGAGATTAACCCAACGACAGTTCTTGGTATCCCCAGGCACCACATCAGAAAGATTGGATTCACGGGGGAAAGCAGTGAGTGCAGAATCCGTATTGTTCTTGTAGGTAATGCGGAAAGTCAGCCGGTCACCTTCCCTGATTTCACTACCCAAGTCATCAGTTCGAGTGAGAGTCACAGTGAGTTTATCGGTTTCCGCTACCGCCAGATTAACCGGTAAAGAAATCAGCGTTGCCACCATCGCAAAAACAGCGACGAGAGCGACCAACATCCTGCGACCGATTCGAGAGTTAGTTGTTGTCATCATTGACCTTTCCGTAGGCGAGCCCATTCTCGCATGATACGTAGAAGATACAATATCAGACATCCGACATGCATGCTTTAAATTATGTCTGCCAAATTGTCACAATCATCAAAATAGAATTCAAAACCGCCCCGCCATACCCCTAGATAGCGAAGACCCTCGGCCCCTTGCCGAAACAAAGAACCGAGGGAATACGTAAAACCAAAAATTAGAGACGCTTAACCAGCGGGAAAGTAATAGTCTCCCGAATCCCTTGACCGGTAATCGCCATCAGGAGCCGGTCAATCCCCATGCCCATACCACCGGCAGGCGGCATCCCCTGCTCCATGGCCTGCAAGAACTCTTCATCCACCTCCATGGCTTCCGGGTCACCATTCGCGGCGTCCAGAGACTGCTGCTCAAACCGCTCACGCTGCACTACCGGATCATTCAACTCAGAGTAGCCGGTCGCCAGCTCAAAACCACGCACAATCAGATCCCACTTCTCCACCTTGCCGGGCTGACTGCGATGCGCCTTCACCAGCGGTGAAGTATCCACCGGGAAATCACGCACAAAAGTCGGCTCCCACAGGTGGTCCCCCACTAGCTCCTCCCAGAGGGTTTCCACAATCTTGCCGTCGACATAGTAGTCTTCGACCTCAACCTCATGCTGCTCAGCCAACTGCAACAGCCGCTCACGTGAAGTCTCCGGGGTGACTTCCTCACCCAGCTTCTCAGAAAGCGACTCATAGAGGCCAATCTGCTTCCATTCGCCACCCAGATCGTATTCGGTGCCGTCCGGCAAAGTGACCTTAGTGGAGCCGGTCGCCGCGATGGCTGCGTTCTGAACAATGTCTTGAGTGAGCTGACCAATCGTGTCATAAGTACCGTAAGCTTGGTAGGCTTCCAGCATCGTAAACTCCGGGCTGTGTGAAGAGTCTGCACCCTCATTACGGAAGTTACGGTTAATTTCAAACACATTCTCCACCCCGCCAATCAGGCAGCGCTTCAAGAAGAGCTCCGGCGCAATCCGCAAATACAGGTCAGTGTCGTACGCGTTCATGTGCGTGGTGAACGGGCGGGCCGCCGCGCCACCGTGAATATTTTGCAGCATCGGAGTTTCCACTTCCAAGAAGTCATGCTGATCAAACCATTGGCGAAGCGAACGCATCACCAAAGAGCGAGTGCGCACCATATCGCGAGCCGACTGGCGCATAATCATATCCAGCTCACGGCGACGAACCCGCTGTTCCTCAGACAGGGAAACCTCGGTACCATCCTCCGCGGTGAAAGTCTTAGGTAGCGGGCGAACCGCTTTCGCAGCCAAGGCCCAAGCTGGAGCGGCCGTAAAAGTACCAGCACCAGTGCCCTCACCGCCGGCGGTAGCCATAATTGAAAGCTCACCGCGGCGCGAAGAAATCACGCGACCGTGCACATACAGGTGGTCACCCAAATCGACCGCCGTCTTAAACTGCTGCAAAGAATCCATGCCCACCTCATTAGCAGACAGCATGGCCTGCAGACGCGAACCGGCACCATCTTGAATGGTGACGAAACAGAGCTTACCGGTGTTACGCAAGAACATGACACGACCGGCAACACCAGCCAAATCCTCGGTCTCATCGCCGGCTTCAAGATGGCTGTACTGTTCACGAATCTGCGCAATAGTGGCGGTAACCGGCAACTGCACCGGGTACGGGTTGACACCAGATTCCAACAGCTGGGCACGCTTTTCCACCCGGATTCGCACCTGCTCTGGGGTGTCGTCGGACGGATTCTGTGCTTGGGGAGGCTGATTGCCTGCAGTTTTATTTTCACTCACAGGCAATAGTTTAACGGCAATCCGCTTTTCTGCCGTGCCGGTAGCCAATTTTTGGCTTAGTTTCACACTTTTGTGTCGCGCACATGAACGTAGGTGGCGTCCAGCAGGCGGCTGGTGACCGCTCCGGCCGCCTCACTATCACCTGACAGCTCCATCATGGTGTCCACTAAAGAGTCCGTGGCTGACTCCAGAGTCCGCATAGTTTTCAACAAAGCCGCCGCATAGTTGGCGCGCTCCCCCTCGGCAATTACGAAGGGGCGCCCACCCAACTCCACTGCTAAAGCCATCCCGATTGGCTGCAAAGGACCCGCCGCGGTAATCGCAAAGGGGCAATCCACCAAGAGCGTCTCATCCAAACTGGTTCCCGTAAAACGCATGGCTGGGTGAATGGCGAGGCCGAGGGCGCCACGCGCAGTTGCCGCCGCTAGGGGACGGGTGCCGAGGGCGGGCGCAGTGTGGATGATCAGCTGCCCGGGCTGCCACAGCTCCAGTGCGGCCAGACCTTCTACCGTGGGGGCTATCTGGTTCGCGGGCAAGGCAAGGAGGACAGCTTCGGAACGTTCCACTAGCTGCTCGGGGCTGAGGATTGGCACATTCGCTAGGCGCACTTGGGCACGCTCGCGGGAGTCCTCACTATCTGCGACCACGCCGACGAGGGCGTGCCCGGTGGCGCGGAGAGCGGAGCCGAGGGCGCAACCGACGGCCCCCGCGCCAATAATGCCAAAGCCAAGACGGGCGGGTTTCACAAGGACACTACTTCCTGATCTGTCGAGGTAGCGGGATTGTCCGCTTCGTCAGGCATTTCGAAATCCGTGTTGCCGCTGGACATGGAGCCATCTTGGCTACTGGAAACTGCAGCCACCTGCTGAACCCGAATCATCCACTTTGCGGACGGTTCAGTTTCTCGGCGCTGCTGCGAGTACTGCGCGACCTGCGCCCACAGATCCCGGCAGTGTTCAGCACCAATATTTGGCATAACAGTGAGGATTTGCCCTTGCACCAGATGAATATGCAGATTAGCCAGGCCCAGTCGACGCTCCCACGGTCCTTGAGAGATCTCCACGGACTGAATATGCTCATGCAACACAATATTGATGCTTTTAGTCAGCCAGCCGCGCCGGAAAACCAGGGCGTGCGGGGTGATAGCCACCGCGTTGCGACGATAGGTGAACCAGTCAAACCAGCGGGACACCAGTGGGTTCGGCACGAAACTTTGGTAGCTGTCACGGCTACCATCGAAGGCTTCTTCCCAAAGCTGGTCGGGGTTTTCCACCCCCAGGTCGCGGACAATCAACCAGCTGCTAGAGACAGCGTCTTGGCGGCTCCCCACCGGAATCAGCACATTATTGCTCTGCTCTGTGTCACCTTGATAGCTGGCGATTTCCATTTCCACCCGCCAGTAGTCGCGGGTCCGCCACAGCAAACTCTGACTGAGTTTCACGCCGTGCACGCGACCGGGCGGCAGAGTTTGCGCTTTGAGATCCGTAATGCCATTACGAATACGAATCCCATCCGGAGAGGCAGCCAAAACAAAGTTAATACTGCGACTAATCGAGTTCCAGCTTCCGCTAATCAGACCTAGGAATAATGGCGCCAAAGCGACCAAGCTGCCAGAAAAACCCCGCCAGCCCCATGATGAGAAACCATAGATAGCGAAACTAAATACCCCGATAATCACAATAACAGTCGTAATGAACCAGCCGGACAGTGCTACCGAAACGAAAAGCGACGGCAGATTAACCCGGTACAGTTCAGTTTCGGGTGCTACCGGGGTGGCCCGCAGTACCGGCGGGGTCACGTCGGCGCTGGGAGCGGAACCGTCTTCAGTTTCAGCGTTCTCAGCTTGGCTGGGGGCCGAGGGGGATTCCCCCTCGTCCTCGGAAAAACCAGCCGCCAGATACAAAATCCGCGCCCGGGTTTCTTCAGCCTCCGGCAGGCGGAGCATACCGATTTCAATCTTAGACTCATTACCACCGGTGGCTTCTACGTTCACGTTCGCCAAGCCGAAAAGACGGCCCAGCAGCGGCTGCACCACATCGATTGCTTGGATGCGCGACATTTTGATTTCGCGCTCGCTCTTAAAAAAGATGCCTTTCCGGTAGTGAATGGCTTCCGGCTCCAGCGCGTACCCAATAAACCGGTAAGAGATGGCCGCGTAAAGGCCAACCAGCAAGGCAAAAACTAGGATAAAAGCTAGCGGAATCAAAACCCAAGCCAGACCACCCAGCTGTGTGTAATCCTGCAGATAATGGATTAGCTCCACGCTTTCCCTGAAATTCTGGATGGCAATAATACCGACCAGCGCGGCAATCCCCTTCCACACCGTCACCACCGGGGTGATGGGATGAACTTTCAACCAATTCAGTTCAGCTTTCTGATCTGACATGGTTTAAAGCCCCGCCATCAGGGCTTCGCCCCGCTCAGACAGCACCTTACGCAGACGGTTAGCTTCCTCACGGGGAAGACCCACAATCGTTGCGTCCGTAGAAGCGGAAGCCGTATGGAGCTTCACAGACGCCATCCCGTAATGCCGGGCAATGGGCCCTTCATCTAGATCAACAAACTGCATCCGGCCATAAGGAATCACAGTCATGGAGCGGAACATGATACCGGAGCGCAAATATAGCTCACGCTCCCCCTCGTAATACCCAAACGCCTTAACTTGACGCGAAACCAGCCACATCAGCCAAAGCCAAAGCAGTAACACCACGGCAGCAATCGACAAAGTAATCCAGCGACCGACTTCCGCAAAAGCGACAAAAGCAAGCACACCCATAATCACGATGATGGGGACAAAGAAAATGCTCAAACCAATCCGGCGAACTTTAGCCAGCTGGGGCATCACCGGTCTGAATCGTGCACCTTCAAGCTCAAAAAGCGAATCACTTCCACTCATAACTGCCTTCCAGATAGAAAACCTCAAGTTGAGACCTTGTTCAAATGCTATCTTACTCAGCCCGCAAGATTTTGACCTTCCCTGACAATGGAAGTCACCTCCGCTAATTCGACCTTCAGCAAATATGAGCATAGGATTGGATACGTTGTTGTCTTAAGAAAGGTGTTCAGATGGGCATCAGTGACGCTCCGCAATGGCTGGTTTCAGCCTTTATACGTAGCGCCGAGGCAGTGGAAGCAACCGCTGACAAGGAAATCCTACGGGAGCATTGCTTAAAGCTGGTGGAACGATGGTCCGCACCAGAGCGGGTCTTCCACAATCTAACGCATTTGATTAATACTTTAGCCGCACTCGATGAGATTGTGGCCGCCTCACATGACCCGGAGATGCTCCGCTTAGCAACTTGGTACCACGGAGCAGTATTTGCCACCGATGAAGACAGCACCTACGCTGGCGAAGCCGGAGAGGTCATGGCACCCTCCGCCCAGTACGCGGCTGATGATTTACGTGAGCTAGGTGTCAGTGAGGAACGAATCCAGCGCATTGTTCACCTGATTTTGGGCTTAGGGAAGCACTCCGCCGCGCCGGAAGATATCGATGCCCGCGTGCTAGTGGATGCGGAACTGTCCATGCTGGCGGCCAGCCCACAAGATTACCGTAAATACCGCGAAGCTATTGCCGCCGAATACTCACATATTCCGCGCGCTCGTTTCCTAGCGGGACGTAAAATGATTATTACCCATCTGCTAGAGCGTCCCAAGCTTTTTATCTCCCCGCTGGGGGCCGCTTGGGAGAAGCCCGCCCGCGAGAATCTAGAAGCTGAACTAACGAAAGTCAACGCAGAGCTTTCTAAACTGAGCGAAGCAGAACTCACAGAGCTGCGGGAAAGCAATCAGCTGGATACCGCAGCTGACGAGCCACGAGAAACGGGCGCAGCCCCCGACGCGACCCCTACGCTAATTAAGGGGGTTAAGGAACCCAGCACTGATTCGGGAAAGATTCCTGAAGTGGAAGTCGCCCCATTGGGCATCTCAGATCCAAACGAGATTGCCGGAGGCATCGAAGAGCCTGAACTGGCAGAACAGTTAGATGAGTATGTGGAAGAATCCCCACAGCAGCCGGCCACTGAGATAGAGGAAAAACCAGAATTGGTTGAGCCAGTGCAACAGGTACGTCTATCTGCGGAGACTGCTCAAGGCGATAGCGTTCCAGTGAAACGTCCCATTTTGCACAACACTGATGACGAGGATGACTTGCTCTCCACGATTTCTTCCACTTTGGAAGTCGCTGATGACTGCCTTGACACAGCTGAGATGCGGGCCCTAAAAGAAGCTAAACGACGCAACCCGATCGTACCGAAGATGACTAACCCGGATTTAGATCCGGAAAAGAACCAAGACTGAGTTATCCACAGCTTAAGTTATCCACAGCTTGGATTTTCCGGACTGGTTTAGCTCCTTTCCCCCCTGCAAAAGTAGGGGCATGAGATAACGCTGCGGACGGGCCGCGGCATTGTTCTCTCATAGATTGAGGAGAAAATCATGTCGATGTTTCAAGTTGATTCAACACAGGTTGCGGGGGCTTCCGCGGCGGTTTCCACTTCGGGGTCGCGTCTGCGGGCAGAAGTTGCTTCCATGATGACTCAGCTAACCGCGCTGAACTCGGGGTGGCAAGGATCAGCCCAGCTTTCCTTCACTGAATGCATCACCCAATGGCAGGCGGTGCAAACCCAAGTGGAAGAAGCTCTAGATTCAATTAGCACCCGGCTGATGGCGGCTTCCCGCACCTACGAAGAGGCTGAAGCGCAGGCGCAATCACTATTCGCTAGATAGTTTGAAAAACGGCGGGGCAGGAACCTAGTTGGTTCCTGCCCCGCCGGCAGTTTAGCTACGAAAGCGGCAGTTTAGTACATGCCACCCATGCCGCCCATATCGCCTTCGCCACCGGCGGGAGCCGGCGGTTCAGGCTTGTCAGCGACCACTGCTTCAGTGGTAAGGAACAGGCCAGCAATAGAGGCTGCGTTCTGCAAAGCAGAGCGGGTCACCTTAACCGGGTCAGCGATACCAGCTTCCAGCAGATTCTCGTACACGCCGGTAGCAGCGTTTAGGCCTTCACCAACGCCCAGATTCTTGACCTTGTCGGCAACAACGCCCGGCTCCAAGCCAGCGTTGTAAGCAATCTGCTTCAAGGGGGCTTCAGCTGCTAGACGGACGATTGCCACACCGGTGGCCTCATCGCCCTCGACCTCAAGGTTGTCCAGAACCTTAGCTGCCTGGATTAGCGCAACGCCACCACCGGAGACGATGCCTTCTTCCTTAGCGGCCTTCGCGTTACGGACAGCGTCCTCAATGCGGTGCTTACGCTCCTTGAGCTCCACCTCAGTGGCTGCACCGGACTTGATGACAGCAACACCATGGGAGAGCTTAGCGAGACGCTCCTGCAGCTTCTCACGGTCGTAGTCAGAATCGGTCTTTTCAATCTCTGCACGCAGCTGAGCCACACGGCCCTCCAGCTGCTCAGTGGTGCCCCCACCATCAACAATGGTGGTTTCATCCTTAGTGACAACCACCTTGCGGGCGGTGCCCAGCAAGTCAAGGTCAGCGTTCTCCAAGGACAGGCCCACGGTCTCAGAGATGACCTGACCGCCGGTCAGAATAGCCATATCCTGCAACATGGCCTTACGACGATCACCGAAGCCCGGAGCCTTAACAGCAACGGACTTGAAGGTGCCGCGAATCTTGTTCACGACCAGGGTTGCGAGCGCTTCACCCTCGATATCTTCAGCGATAATCGCCAGCGGCTTACCGGACTGCATAACCTTTTCCAGCAGGGGCAGCAGGTCCTTCACGTTAGAAATCTTGGACTCCACCAGTAGGACGTAGGCATCTTCCAAGGCGGCTTCCTGGCGCTCAGCATCAGTCACGAAGTAGGGGGATAGGAAGCCCTTGTCGAAACGCATACCTTCGGTGGTTTCCAAAGTGGTGTCGAAAGAGTTGGTCTCTTCAACAGTGATGACGCCCTCGGCACCAACCTTCTCCATGGCTTCGGCAATCAGGCGACCGATCTCCGGGTCGGCGGCAGAAATCGAAGCGGTTGCGGCGATTTCTTCAGTGGTTTCGATTTCCTTGGCGTCGGAGAGTAGCTGCTTTACTACCGCCTCGACGGCCTTGTTAATGCCGCGCTTGAGCGCAATCGGGTTAGCCCCAGCAGCGACGTTACGCAGACCTTCCTTCACCAGTGCCTGCGCGATAACGGTAGCAGTGGTGGTGCCGTCGCCGGCAACATCGTCAGTCTTCTTTGCGACTTCCTTCACCAGTTCGGCGCCAATGCGCTCAAACGGATCTTCTAGGTCGATTTCTTTAGCGATGGAAACGCCATCGTTAGTAATAGTGGGGGCGCCCCACTTCTTGTCGAGGACGACATTGCGACCCTTCGGGCCGAGAGTCACCTTAACGGTGTCTGCCAGCAGGTTGAGGCCACGCTCAATATTGCGTCGTGCTTCCTCATTGAAAGAAATAATTTTTGCCATTGTGATTGGTCCCTCCGCAGTGCGGTTTGTGTGGGATTTCCATGCCCGCGACGGACGACTGGCAGATTGTGCGTTCACGTCACGCACAGCTGACACAGCCTCACGAAAACCCCGATGGTTATCACTCATAGGCTTTGAGTGCTAAGTAAAGTTTGGCACTCTCACCCTGTGAGTGCAAACGGTATCCTGTTGGCGAACAGGCTTAACCTGCCGGGAATAAAACCGACACGTAGGTCACCTCTCATCACGTGACCAAATTAAGAAGCGGCTACCTGCCAGCTTTCACCGGCGGTAGCCGCTCCTCTCAGATTCTAAACTCCTAGAGATTAAAGTCGTTACGCAACAGGACGACAACCTCACCCTTGTTACCGTCTTTATAATCCTTCACGGCGTTAATGTTGAGGGTCTTAGCGATTTCTTCAGCAGTGGCCTTCAGGTCGTCATTGGGATAGTAAACAGCTGATGTGCGTGAGGCCCATCCTTTAGCGTTCTCTCCCACACCCTGTTTGAAACCGTTATCGGAGAGTTTCTTCACCACGTTGGCAGCTAGACCGCGCTTGCCGGTGCCGTTGAGAACCCGAACCTTCGTATCCTTTTTCACCTCAGCTGACGGCTGAGCTGGTGCCGGCTGCTCCTCAGTGGCAGGGGCCTGCGCTTCAGGCTTTTCCATTGTGCCAGTCTCAGGGGTTTCCACGCTCTTCACAGCTTCTACAGTTTCCGCAGTCACCTCAGGAGTTGAGGCGGTTCCCCCGGCCTGCGGCGGCACAGTCGAAGGCGACAAAAGGTACATGGCTCCCCACGCAAGGGCGGGAACAGCGATCAGCACCACCAAGAAAGGTAGCATCCAGCGCCACCACGGTTCGGGGGCGCGATGCACGCCGCGCGGGTGCGCACCCTCGGTCACATCAAACTCATCTGCGGGATATTGTTCTTCATTCACCCCTCTAGGTTACGGCATATTTCCGTGCCAAGCCGCCGGAATCTGGCCGTGTGTCGCAACCGTCAGCCCATCTTGGGTACTTCCCCGGGTTAGACTAGAGGTATGGAAAACCCCTCATTAGCTAACGTGATGGCACCCGACTGGGCTGAAGCACTATCTGCACAGGCCGAGCAGATTCGCGCGATGGGCCAGATGCTACGGGCTGAAAACGCCGCCGGAAAGGGCTACCTACCGCAGGGGCGTGACGTTTTTCGGGCGTTCACCTATCCTTTAGCTGATGTAAAAGTGCTGATTGTGGGGCAGGACCCCTACCCCACTCCGGGGCACGCCATGGGTTTGAGTTTTTCCGTGCAGCCGGGCGTTGAGATTCCCCGCTCTTTGCAAAATATTTTCACTGAGATGGTCTCTGACCTAGGGGTGGAACGCCCCACTAGCGGCGATCTTTCCCCCTGGAGTAAGCAGGGAGTCATGCTGCTCAACAGGGTTTTGACAGTGCAGCCGGGCGCGGCAGCCTCCCATCGTAAACGCGGCTGGGAGCAAATCACCGACGCGGCGATTGACGCCCTCGTAGCCCGCCAGAAACCACTGGTGGCGATCTTGTGGGGCCGCGACGCGCAGCAGCTAATCCCCCGCCTGACTGATACCGCAATTATTAAATCCCCACACCCTTCACCCCTGTCAGCTTCGCGAGGTTTCTTCGGTTCGAAGCCATTTTCGCACGCTAATCAGCATCTAACCGAAATGGGTGCCAGCCCAGTAGATTGGAGACTTCCATGATTAAGCCTTTAGATATCAGCAAAATTGGCTCCTATGTGGCGATTGGGGATTCGTTCAGCGAAGGCATGATGGACCCGTGGGCTTCCGACCCGCACTTGGCCGAGAGCGCGGTGGGCGAGTATCGGGGCTGGACGGACCGTCTGGCCAGTAAACTTTCTCGGATCCGAGTGGACGAGGATTTACCGCCGGTTCGCTACGCTAATCTGGCGGTGCGGGGCAAACTTTTACATCAGATTGTGGCGGAACAGTTGGATCCAGCGATTGAGATGCTGCCCGATTTATTGTCGATTGTGGGTGGCGGAAACGACATGCTTCGCCCCGGCGCGACTCCGGATACGGTAGCGGAACTGTTGGAGGAGGCGGTTTCTCGCGCCCGGCACGCTGGCTGCGAGGTGCTCTTGGTGGTCAGCAGTAATCCGCGCGGAGGTTCCCGCCTGCTCTCAGCAACCCGCGGGCAAGCCAGTGTTTTTAATAGCTATATTTGGTCGATTGCTCACCGTTACGACTGTTATGTGGCCGACCAGTGGGGTTTGCAGGCTTTACAGACTTGGCCGGCTTGGGCGGCGGACCGGATTCATTTGACTTCCACCGGCCATGAAATTATGGCCCGCGAAGCGCTTCATGCTTTGGGATTAGAGGCACGCATTAACGAGGATTCTCGGCCGCTCCCCCTCGGCGAAGACCCCATCCCCAGCGAAGTACCCATCTCCGAGGCGATTCCTGCGGGATGGGCGCAAGTCCAGCAGGGTTTCCGAGACGATTTCGAATGGCTACGCAGGGACGTAAAACCGTGGGTGGGGCGACGCATCAAAGGCGTTTCCAGCGGTGACGAGGTCCGGGCTAAACGACCCCGCCTCCAAGAAATGCCACCACAGCCCCACGACCTATAGAGTTACCCTCTGCTTCTAAGAACCAGACTCACAGAGAGAAGCGGTGAGTTTCAACACTCCACTTGCCAGCGCGCTGGCACCTATGGCACACTGAACGGGCGCCTCCTTAGCTCAGCTGGTAGAGCAGCTGTCTTGTAAACAGCAGGTCATCGGTTCGAACCCGGTAGGGGGCTCCAGTTAGACACCCATTTTGATACAAAGCCCGGCGAGTTTGGGCGGTGAATCGAGATGGGTGTTTTTGCTTGTGAGCGCGGGTTTCTGATGGTTGGCACGTGCTGGATGGTGGTGCAAAGCGGACTGTTTGGTGGCCCAGAGTAGGCAGTTCCGACAGTTTCAGTGCGTGCTGAAGGCCATGACGGTGTGAAGCGTCAAATTGTTTGGGCTTCCGTCAAAAAGTACGGCCTGCACTAAAAGGTTTGCTGTCTGCCCTAATAATTGGCCGACTAACCGTGACTTATCCTCTTTCTTTTGATGTGTTTATTGGTAGTCGTAGGCGAGGTCGGATGCGTAGAGAGACTTCGCATCGACAGCCTGCCTGATGGCCTCACGTACAGCGGCTTTGCCCATATCGAGAACTCGGAGTTTCCCGTCCGGCTCGGCTACGGATTCGATGCGCCTGAACTCCCCTCCGTAGTTCTCAGCGAACTGAGCTAACCCTTTGAGTTTCGGCAGCGCATCGGATAGATGGGTACCGTGTGGGTCGACAATATCAACAACAACGCCGTTCGCAGTTTCTGTGAAGAACAAGAAGTCCGGTCGCAGAGCCTTCCACGAATGGTTATCTTCGTAAGCAATCGCCAGTGACTCTTTCACAGCCCGGTCAGGGTTGCGGTACCAACCAACAAAACCAGGGCGTTTCTCCTCGGCAGCCAGCACACGCTGCTCCCAGTAATTGAGGTTCAGCGGGTAGGTGCCATTGTCCGATGTAAGCAGGTGCGTTGTGCTTGTGGGTAGGTCCCGCTCGGTGCCGTCAGTGTCGCGTTCTTTGGTCTCAGCTTGCGCTTTGTGTGGCACGGTCAGCAGGATGCGCTCTGGTGACAGGAACATGCCTTCGAGCCGGTCGTACTCGGCTTGCTGTTCGTCGGTGAGGTTCTTGCGTTCCACGCGCGTGTCGGTCAGCCACTTGCGGGAGATCCCGTCGGCTTCTTCTTCGATGGTGGCCACAATCTCAGGTACCAAGCTCAGAGCCGAAACGGTGATTTGGGCTTCGAGTAGGTCGTCTTCCTCATCCCCAGGGGCAAGGTGCTGCACATAAGCTGTGGCGAGTGCTGGTGAGAGAATGCGCGCTGCCGCACGGTAGGAGTCGTCGAGCGCTCGCAGGTCAACAGCAGTATCGAAACTGGTGGATTCCCATTGGCCGCCGCCGAGCTTGCGGCGGAGTTCTTGCCCAGACAAGGCAGCATCGTCGTACTTGCTCGGATGCTCGACTTGAAGTTTGATCCTACTCGGCTGTTGGTCGACACCTGGGCCGACGATGATCACTTCGATCCGCACTTTTGTCCAGTCACCGGAGCACGCCACTAGTTCCTTCTTGTGCCAGTGAGATGCACCCTCGAAGCGTGGTTATAAATCTTGCCTGTTATGAGTCCTCTTGGTGGATGGCACGCTTGCGTCTAAGGTGTGTGCGCGGATGTTGTTATCGGCTTAGGCTTTCAAGTGAAATCCGCGTAGGAGCAACCGTAGGGATCACAGATATGGGGTTTTCGATCGAGATAAGGAGCCTTATCTGGCTCTGATGGTCGTATCTGGTGTTGCAGGAGTCGAGGCGAGCGGAATTTAGACACCGCCACTGGTGTACGTCTGCCCATTTGTACGCAGAAGAAGAGGATCTCAGTGGCCACTCACACAGGTAAACGGCCATCGTGTATCTTTTTGTAATGCTTCACAGAATTCTCTGAGGAGCGCGACTGCGTTTTGGCAAGTTTCTGCGTAAGCAATACTGCACGGCGGTTCATTGCCCCTGACGACCAGTATTGTTAGGGGGTGTGAATGAACGGAGTTCACCTAGCACATGTCCCACGTCAACCTGTAAGCACACCTCTAGCTTGCGCAAGGTCTACCACACTGCCAAAAGCAGCCGTTCATCAAACTCGTACAACTCAAGTGCGTAGAGGCATACGGGCACCGGGAACGAAACAATACAAGCGCTGCTGAGGCGAACCTTCGAGGGTGAGTTGGAACAGCAGATAAGAATAGCCCAAAAGCCGGTAATAGTGCTGGCTAGCATATCGCGAAAACGGCAACATAATCAATGTTACGACGGCACATCACGATCAAAGTCTAGTCATGCTGAGAGCAATGTTACCTCGTTGACACGATGTAAACGAGGAAGATCCACAATTAACCCACAGGTGTTCCCTAATAAGTTCATCTGCGACCCATCCGGATTGGGTGGTGCCCGGGGGCGTATGTGCGAGAGCCCCAAAGCTCAGTGACTAGAAACCCGCCCTAGGGGTTAACTCCCAGGTTCCAAGTGAAGATAGTATTTCCTTTTCTAAGAGTGACCCACATTACAGTTTCAGTTTACTATATCGAAAAGACGCTACCAAGCAACAGACCATGCATTTTTCGTCAATTACACTACGATCAGATAAGTGCCCTCATGAGCGTGAAATACATTGCATGCACATTGAACTTCGTACATCTACTTGATTGGCAGATAGACCGATTATCAGATGGATAGTAGTTGGCGATCTTTGACCTACAGAACCTACATCAAAAGTTACTGCGGTTTTACTGTGCCTCGCGCAGTAGGGGTTTTATTCCTCTGTAAGTATGGGTGTACATGAAAGTTGCGATACTCCAGAGCAAGATAGTAAATGCAGTTGCAAAAGCTACGGTGTCTTCGAAGAATCGAAATGATCCTCCTGGTAACCAATAAAGCAGTTCACTAGCCTGACCTAGCCAGTATATAAGTACCCATAATGGCGTGGTGAGTCTACCGTATTTGTAGCCGATTAAGGCAATAGTGATCATAGTAAGGCTGAGGATGATCACTCCTTGGGTGCCGCTGAACATAAAATGCTGAATGAGGCTTACTCGTTCGTGGGGCGCATTATTATCGACAGGATTAATAAGTCTCTCGAAGAAAAGGCCTAGCGGGATAATTGTGAGTATTAAGGATGAAAGATAGATGATTTGCATGAGAATCCTTACCCGGAATCTTCGTGGAGTATTTAGTTCGATCCAAGGCATACGTGGCATGAAACTAAGTAGTCCAATCCAGCTAAAAGTTAAAACAGCAATGTAAGCAGGTCGGATAGGAACAACGAAGCCAGATGAGCCATTGGGTAAGTAAAATAGAGAATTATGGAATGTAATTGAAATGTAGCCAGATACTAACCACAAGAGAAAAG
This sequence comes from Boudabousia marimammalium, assembly GCF_001936115.1. GTDB lineage: Bacteria > Actinomycetota > Actinomycetes > Actinomycetales > Actinomycetaceae > Boudabousia > Boudabousia marimammalium. Next base: position 31,266 of record NZ_MPDM01000011.1, on the reverse strand, counting down.
TGGTTATCGTGGGATATATAAAACCAGGTCGGGCTGTCATTTGAACATGTCCTTGGTTAATCTGCATTCACTAATCACCTTTCGGTGATTTTGTAACCATTCGTGGTATCGGGACGTTGGAAGTTTAACTAAGAAAGCAAGATTCGGGTCATCTTCGACGGTGATGGTATGTTCAACTTCTTGTCCGGTTTCTATGTTGAAGGCCGTTGTTGTTTCCATTGGTAGGTTCGCTCGTATTAAGATCGAGTTGATTGCTGTTGTGGTTAGTTCGCCTTCTTCGCAGGCTTGAGCACTTCGACCAGGGACTATGAATAGTGAGTGAACACTGTTGGTAAAAGAACGCGCTTCCCACTCTTCTAAGGTAGAAAAAGAACCGGGGTTAAATAAAGTGAGTTCGTTGAAGGTTCCGGAAGAAAGCCCAATTGTTTGACCTGGTTTAATCCATCCATCAGGTAGCTGTGCAAAATAATCAGTAAACTGCTTTTTAAGCCGAGGTAAAAGTTTAGATTGAGCTACCGGCAGACAAAGGTTTTGCTGCCCAACTTCTACACAACTTTCTGGGCCCTCATAGTATTTGACAACCACCGGAGACATTGCGATAGTAGAGGCGAAAACAAGTAGTGGGGGAATGAAAAAAGCCATCCCTTGAATAGCAAATGTTTTCCGCCCCGATATTGCATAAACGTTAGTCTTTATAAGTGCATAGAATCCGCATAAGCCCAGCAACAGGAAATAGGTAGCACGAATTAACTCAGTTGAAACTACAAAATCACTGGGATAACTTACGAAATTATCCCCCCAGATAAATCCCAATGAAATACTTGACAGACCGGTATTATTTAAAACAATCCGGTTAATGAATACGGGAGCGAAAACGGTTAGTACAGTTAACAAAGGCGCTAATACTAGTTTCGATTTCCCTGGCGTCAAGCTTGCAAAGACCATGGCTAAAGTTGAGCAAGCGAACAAAGAGATAAACAGTACCGAAAGGGGTAATAAATCTACCGTTCGCCATCCATTATTCATCCCCCGAGTCAGGATATAGCTCCACCCTAGAAGTGACCCTAATAAAGCTCCTGTCCATAGAGTAATAGCGAATGGTCTTATCCTTTGCCAAGGCGACAATGCCGTAATCGAACCAAGAATGACAGAACGGCTGTTTTGAGGTTGCAGCATTATGGCAGCAAAAAATCCCAAGACGACACTTGGCAATACCATTTCTTCCCGTAAATAAGGAATGATTACCCGAAGATCAGGATCAGCCCATGTCGGTATCAACAAAAAAGATTGTATGAAACAAATCATGGCGATTAGCCCAACTAACACATATAATCGTATAGGACGCTGTGGATAAAGGAGCTTACTCATCATGTTCTTATCGCCGTTTACTTATTCATGATTTGGGATTAACGATAACGCTGCCTGATAGCCACACTCTAAAGTGTTGAACCCTGGAGTCGGATTCTTCTGACCTAATATTTCGAGATCGTCAACAGTGCCATCGAAGCTAATTTGCCCAGCATTCATAACCATTACCCGGTTAGCTACTGCAGCGATATCTTCTACTAAATGAGTAGAGATAATAATAGTAGATTCTTTTGCCAATTCGGCTAACAGATTACGTATTCCCGCCCGTTGAAGGGGATCTAAACCCACTGTCGGCTCATCCAATAACGCGATGCGCGGCCGGTGAACAAGCGCGCAAGCAATCCCTAACCGCTGACGCATTCCCCCGGAAAGAGAACGCACTAAAGACTGCCTTTTATCGGCAAGATCCGTAATCTGCAAAATCTTCGCAATAGCAGCTGAGCACTCACTTCGATTGAGACCATGCGCCCAAGCAGCATAGAGAAGATTACGCTCCACCGAGGAGAAATCCATTACCTCAAAATGTTGCGGCAAATAGCCCAATATGCGTTTAAACTCAGCATTAGCGCTATCGATGGGGTCACCGTTAACGAAAACCTCTCCGTTTTGTAATGGCAACATACCTACGATACACTTCATCAAAGTAGACTTACCTGCCCCATTGGGTCCTAACAAACCATAGACGCCAGAACCAACAGTAGTCGATATACCATTGAGCGCTTGAAAATTTCGGTATGAGAAATGCAGATTACGGATCTCTAGCATGGTGCAACTACTACAACTGGATATTGGAAGAGGATTTAGTTGCACCGGTTGCAGACTTGGTATAAGTATAAACATACGCACCCGAGCCGGCTTGACCAGTACTAGATTGAACTGACAGCTGAATTGTATTTACCCATCCTTTGCTACGTTTAGCCAGTAGCGTATCTTTTACCCAGTTGTCACGCCATAGAGACACTTCAACCCACTTCACTGAGTTACTGCATCCATGGCGACCACCGACCCCCGTGATAGTACTACCAGAGATGGTAGGACGATAACTATATAGCTCGCAGGCCGAACGGTAAGTCCCGTTCGTCGCGGCGTGGGCGAGCGAAACCCCGCCAATGGAAACAGTGGCTAGCGTGGAAATCGCTACTGCCACCAAAATTCGTTGCAAATATTTTGTTCTCATTGCTACTCCTAAAGTTGCAGGTTCATATCGGAGCATGCTGATAGCCACAGTGTAGGCTTCTTTGTGTTATGGGTCAACTGTGCTAATATAATTGGCCCCAATTTGGTGTTGTAGGGTTTTGTCGTGCGAGTTGTTATCCGCACTTGAGCCGTTGATGGGCAGGGCTTGATGTATCCGTAGTTGATGGTGTGTGAGTCGGGGCGGGAGTGGGGTATTAGACTTTAACGGCAGGTCTATGTAACTGCGCTCGGGAAAAAATAAGCGCTAAAACACAACCTTGTGACAGGGTTACATCTAACTCTCAAATCAAATAGTATTTTGATTATAGAGTTAGATGTGTCAGGTTGAACCTGATATCTGCGAGCAGAAAACTAATCAACTACTTCCTGCTCCCGCTTACAGCGGCCTCGTAGGTCATCGGTTGCTAGAAGATGGGGTTTACTGGAAACAAGGTGATGGTGCTGCTTGGAAGAGCTTGCCCACTAATCAGCTTGCGAAACTCATCGAAGATGCCGATATCGACCGCGTCCCATTCGGCCCATACTTCGTCACACTGGGTCCAGACGGTAATCTCGATATAGACCTTGCTGAGGGAACAAGCGTTAATGTCAGGGCAATGGGAAAACCAGAAGGCATGCGCGAACAAATCGCCCGTGTCGTTCATGCAGTTGCTGAAGCTGGCATCCTGTGTACTTATGGTGCTATCGCTGAGATGGTTGGCAACGCCTTCACACCTTCTGTTGCAACATCAATCAAGCGCAATAAACGGATCACGCCCAAAGAAGCAGCTCATGTTATGTCTCATAAGTTTTTCGACGGCAAATACTGGCGTGTCCCAATGGATGATCCAGAATGGACATCCATTGCTGAGCCCGACGCGCCGCAACGCTCCGAATTGCTGATTAACTGCGGGCTTGCATCTCAGCAGGGTGATGTAGCTATTGTTGAGGACTACTTGGTCATTTGGCAGGGTGCTATGCTTCGACGCAACCTGAATGTCTAACCAGGATTATTCTACGAAGGTTGCTCACCTTTTACTAAGGTGAGCAACCTTCAATCTTTCAAGTAGTACTAAAAGCAACTACCTGCACCCAGCCTTACTCGTTTTGCACCCACCTAACCCCGTGTATCCAACTGGGTCACTAAACATCCAGTTCATTCCCCGGAATCTTAACAACAGTTAATATTCCGGGGTTTTCTGTTTCTTAGCTGAAGCACTATGTGGGTATGGGTTTACGCCACAAACACAACAATTCATACCTAATTCCCGCCAAAACCCATACGCAACTGCAACGCCATCCATCCGCCCGCAGCACGAGGGACGAGGGTGAGGGTGTGCTGGCAAGATCTGCGCGCAGCAGGAGAATGCGCATTACTTATCTAGCAAAGAATTTGTTTAGGGTCGGGGCGGGAAAGAATAACCCTTCCCACCCCGACCCCAAAGCCGGTAAATCAAAGCACCTAGACAAGCACCGAAATACCTACTGAGCCGGCGCTAAATGATTATGCTTCAGCCGGTACAAGAACGCAGCCATCGCATCACGACGGATTGGCTCACCAGGATGGAACGTACCATCATCCCAACCAGTAGACACCTTAGCCGCAGCCAACCAAGTAATCTCACGACCAAACTGACTCCCAGCCACATCCTTGAACACCTTAGCGTTAGAAACATCCAAAGTATCGGGATTAATAGCCGACGCACATTGATCAGGCATCTGGTCACAGAACCGGTACAAGAACGCTGCCATCGCCTCACGACTGACCGGCGCCAACGGACGATAAGTACCATCATCCCAGCCGGTGGAAATACCAGAAGCACGCATCCAAGCAATCTCCTTAAAGAACTGATTATTCTTAGGCACATCCTTAAACGCAGGCTTAGAAATATCAACGGCCGGGCTACCAGCCGCACGATACAAGAACGCAGCCATCGCATCACGATTCACAGACTTCAACGGACCATAAGTCCCATCCTTATAACCAGTACTAATCTTCTCAGACGCCATCCAAGCAATCTCACCAGCAAACATCCGCGAAACAAGCACATCTCGGAACGCAGCTTTTACCGGAGCAGGCGCCTCGGCACGATGCAAAACCATTTCCACAGAAGGCTCAACACTCGGCTCGGTTGTCGGCTCAACCGTCGGCTCAACCGTAGGCTCCACAGTCGGCTCCACAGTCGGCTCAGGAGTCTGCTCAGGCATTACCGTGCTGAACTGGGCGACCTGAGCATTAATCATGAACCGCCCATACTCCTCAGAATAATCCCATGCGTCGTTGCGCAACTTGAAGCTGTGACCATCGCTATTAAGCGACGAATCAACGCCCAGCGCGATAGTGGAATCACCCTCGACCTGCTGGGTATAGGACACATAGTAGGTGCCTTTAACCGGAACGGGGTACGGCATGGTAACTTCTACCCATTCGCCGCCCACGCCAGCTTCCACTTGCATCTTCTGCGGGCCGACCAGAATCTTTCCAGGTAACCCATCCTCGTCATTATCATCCCACAAAGCCCACTCAAACTCTTGGGCTTTGGGAGCTTTGAAAACGAAGAAGCGAGCCTTGACGACATGCTCCTTCGGGTTGGCATTAAACTTCACTGCAGCGGTCCCACCACGCTCCTCATACCTTAGCGCAGCATCCGCATTGCCCGAATCATAAGAGACCCATTCGGGATCTCTGTCGCGCGACGCGGCAGCCAGCTCAATCATCTGAGAGCTGTTCTCGCCGTCAACCACGGTGAAAGGAAGATCAACCGCAATATATCCAGGAGCACCCGCACGGACCGAATAGTCATTTGGCAGTAGCTTCACTGAGACGGAGTCTCCCACCGGCATGACTGTTAGGGGCTTCCTATTCCCCTTCTCGTAGATGGTGACAACCGCGTCGCTGACCGGATTACCTTCCTTATCCTGCACGGTGAAAGTTACATCCTGTTCAGTGGCCTTCTCCAAGTAGAAGTCCTGCGTCACGACCTTGCCGTCAACCAGCTCTAGGACCTCGGTCTTCGGCTTATAACCGGGAGCTTGCGCCCGTACCGTCACGCTGCCTGCACGCCCCTGCAAAGAGTAGGCGCCAGAGCCCACTTCGGTAGCGACCTGAGAGCCGCGACCAACCAGTTCAACGACACCGTTAGGGGCTGGCACCCAAGCGTCATTGGTAGTAGCCTCCTGCAAAGCAACTGCCACCGAAGTAGTTCGATCGACCGTCGGCAAAGTCAGATTAGCGCCCTGGTAAAGCCCTAGCTGAGCTCGCTCCGCAGTTGGCTGCGGCTGTGGAATCTGCACATTAGCGGTATCAGCGAACATGATGTCGTCCAAATACCAGCCGCCCGCAAAATCGAAGAGTTCAGATCCTGTTTCGAGAACGAAACGAACCTGAGTTGCAGCCCCAACACTATCTGCAGGTAGGTGAACTCCGTCCACATGCCACGCGTTCTTAACCCGTAGCGCTGTCTTCTTATCGACCGGATCTACCTCGTCAATCTTGGCTTCATCAAGGGTGAAGATTGTCTTCCATTCTCCCTCGCCCTGACGCACCTCGATACGGGCAATATCGTCATCATAGGAACTCCACTCATCGAAGCCCTTACGTCCCCGAGTGTTAAACCATTGTTGCCAGTACAAGGTGACGTCATCATGACCAGACAAATCCACTACAGGGGAAGTCAACGTATAGGTCGAATTAGCCTTGCGGTAATCATTGAGAACAGTCGCGAAAACATTAGGACTGTCAGGATTCTTACCGGCCTGCTGCCGGCTGGAAGGAGCCTTACCGTTATTCTGATCGTCAGGAACACTCGGGATACCATGCTCAAAAACCCGCCCCTTAGGGTCAGGTTCAGAGGCCCATCCCTGCACTCCATCCTCGAAGTTGAAAGAATGAATCTCTGTGCCCTTAGTGAAGGTACGCTGAAGCAACTTGGAGGGCTCCGACTCCGTGTCTCCGGCCACCGCGGTCACATAGTATGTGTAGGTGCCAGTTTGCGGAGTGGGATAGTCAGAGAAAGCAATAATCCACTTCTGAATATCAGGACCGGTCAGCTCCTGAATCTGCTCAAAAGCACCGTCATTATGGGCACGATAAAGACGGTAGGCGCTCACCGTGTCTTCTTTCAACGGGGTGAAATCAATCCTGGTACGCCCATCAGGAAACTTAGTGAGATACAGGTCCTTTTCAATCTTAGGTAGCGTGGTGCTCACAATCGGCTCTACCGCCAGATCGTCGAGGAACCAGCCACCCGTTTGGTGTTCCGCCTTCCAGGCGCCACGAACACCAAACATGACTCGAATCGTCTTACCCGCATACTTTGATAGCTCAATATAGCCGCGTTCCCAATCGGTGTGCTTATTCTTGAACAGCAGCTGAGGCTTTTCCTCCCAAGCGATGTCTCCAGATTGGGGCTTAACCTCACCGATCCAAACTTCCGCCGTGTCATAGTCGGCGAAAGCATAATTATCGAGGTCGTACCAGTGCTTGAAAGTCAACGCAGCCTTATCGGTGTCCGATAAATGAATCGGAGGGGTCAGTAGCGTGGAATCATCGATTCCCTGGTAGCCTTCTCCGTCAAGCCCCACCGCGACTACTTTCTCACCGGAGGCAGCAGAATTCAAAGCATCAGCGGGCTTACCCCACTTCCACATGGGGGTTTCACCGCCCATTTCAAAGCCATCAGTTCCCATCTCAAAATCCTCAGTCCAGCCGACCTGAACAGCAGGCTTCTGGGCAAAAGCATTCATCTCAGTACAAGATTCTTTATCGGCGCGATCTTGCGCACAAATCCGATAAGACGAATCCTCCGGCTTTAGTGTTCCCGGCGCCATAGTGAAAGAATATGTGCCGTCAAGTTTGGTGCCTTCCACCAGTTTCATGTCATGCGAGAGCTTCTGCCCGTCCGAATTAACTACCTCGACCTTGACCCTTTGCACTCCGGTATCATCAGCGACGCGAGCCGTTAGATCGGTAGTGGTGGAGGCATAGAAAACTCGGATAGCAGAGTGGGTGATAACTGGCGCCGCGGCTTCTACGCCGCGCACATACACCTTTCCGGCGACTGAACCAATCGCGGATTCAGGTAGCGCCATGTCAATAGCTAAAGCCACGTTTACCTTACCTACACCATAGGTATGGTTCGGTGTATCCACGTGCTGCGGGTCGGTGAGCGGCGTAGCTGATTTCTTGAGGACTTCTTCCACCTGATCAATGGTGAGCTTCGGGTTCGCACCCAGAACTACCGCAGCCGCCCCCGCGACCTGCGGTGCAGCCATTGAAGTACCAGACAGAATCCTCATCTCTTGGTTAAGGAAAGAGGAGCGAATATTGACGCCGGGGGCAGAAATATCAGGTTTCGTCCGGTCAGTGAATTGTGAGGGCCCCCGCAAAGAGAAGTCTGCAATCACATCGTCACTGCGCAATGCACCCACCGCGAAGGCTTCCGGGAAGGATGCGGGCTGGGCGATCGATCCTGGGCGATTCGTAGTTTCTTCATTAACATTGCCGGCGGCGAAGACGGGCAAAATCCCCGCCTTGCGCCACTGCTTAAGTGCGTCTTGCAGCAAAGTATTTTGGGAAGAACTGCCCCACGAGTTATTTACAATGCGAGGCGCCATTTCTGGGTGGGGCACACCCTGGCTGTCACGTGGGGCCAACATCCACTGCATGGCTTGCAGCAGGCGGGCATCATTCGTTTCGCCAAGGTCATCGAATACGCGCGCGGCAATAAACTTAGCTTTCGGGGCGACCCCGAGGAGGCTCGTCCCGGAAGGATCGGAGCCGAGGATGCTGCCCGTCACGTGCGTGCCGTGCCCGGTTGAATCAACCGGCTGCGCAGAGCCCGCCACTGTGTCTAGCCAGCTCAAAGCCGGGTCACCCGACAGGCCGCGCCACTTTCCCGCTAGCGCGGGATGAGAGGCGTCCACGCCGGTATCGATGATCCCCACGGTGATGCCTTCACCCGCATACTTATCCTGGAGTTCTTCTGAAATCCCGATCTGCTTCAGATTCCAAGGCACATGTTTAGCTGCGCTCCGCCACCCAAACTGATTGGGAGTCACCCCTGAATCTTCAATGATTGGGGAGGCCTCAAGCTTTTGGTTGACTACGACCTGAGCGACGCCCGGGATCTTCGCTAAATCAACAGCTACTTCCTTCGTCACCTTGGCGGAAACCGCATTAACCACGTAAAGTGGCTCAATCTCTTGGGCAAGTTGAGCTTTTTCTGCTTCAGCTAGCTTGGCGAGGACGCGACTCTGACTATTCTTCGCGATGCTGATTAGACTCTCGACGTGCTCAGCTTTCTCATCTGCAGTAACAGCGGGACGGCCTTCGGCAGTGTCTTGCGCCTGCATCACCACGATTACGGAATGCCAAGATTTATCGGACGATGACGTAATCTCTTCATCAATATTTGTTGCCGCTATAACTTGAGGCACCACAGCAAAGGCTGTAACAGCAACAAGCCAGGCAGATAGTGCCACGAGGGCACGCCTTAAATGCAGGGACATGAATCCTCCAAAATAAAGAGTAATAAGCAAAAGGATACGAAACTAGTTTACGGGCTAACGCATCACTATCCGCAGACACACTACTACAAGGAATAACTTAGTGCACCCTAAGTTGAGTTCGGTAGCCATGACTATCTGATTTAGCACATTCCAGTTTTATGCTGATATCTCAGATTCGCTTGTGACGCCGCCTATGCTAGCAAGGCAGCGTCAGCGTAAACACGATTTACCGCACGTGAGGGACACTCGAAAAAAATTGTCGTCAGCTATTACGTCGTAGGGACAAGGGGTATTCCAAAAGGACGCTGCTCTCCAGGGTCTGTTAGCAGTTCGAGTAATCGAATCCCTGCCCAAAGATTTACCCACCAATTTGAGCAATCTCAAAGATAGGTCTGTTTGCTAAGCTCCACCACAGGTGTAGCAATCGCGCCTTCCATTCACAGTTTCGTGCGGGCAGGGATGCCTTGAAACCGGCAAAGTCTGGTTCGAAGATCATGAGAACGAGAGGGAGGTCTTTTGGACCGGATTGAGCAGGGCGTTTTTGAGGCCGAGGGCGTCTCCCAACTCTCCGATATTTTGCTTGAGGCCCTGATAATGTCTGGGCACCCTAGGGCGATTTTCCTGGTTGATAAGCTGTTGCGAGCCGCAAAACTATCCGAGGGTCTCCGACAAAGCATTATTGAAGTGATTGATTTTGGCTCTTTGGATACCTTTAAGCATTTCCTGCAGATTATTCAAGCCGAGAATCTGCTCCGGTTCTCTTCGGTAAAACGGGCTTTCCTGACTTTTGCGGGCCTGAGCGATGAACTCTCTGATAAAACCATTCCCTTGTTGGGCCAATGGCTACTTGAGGGCTTGCTAGGGGAAAAGGCTGAAGAATATTTACAGGAGAAGAACTATGTGAAGTTCTATCTGGGCCTGTATTTGAAAGCCTGCCATAGCGTTGAAGATGCCCTGTCCGTGGTTACTGAAAGATTCAGCAAATGGGATCAGCACCACCAACATGAATCAGGCAAGTTTGCGTGGGCAGCTTCATAATCAGTGGCGAGTTAGTCGTATTTCAGTGCGTTGCTGTACCGAGAGACTAAACCGACAGTCCCAAGCAGAACCACGAGTAGCGCAACTGCACGTCCGACCGTGAAAAGCGTAGGGCTCATAATCACCTGAATCGAAATAGTCGATGGCAACCAGTCGAATATCCATTTCGGCACCCAAGAATAGCGAATGCCGCCGGTAAAAACACCACCGAGCATAGCGAAGACGAAGAAGATAGCTGCGGCAGCATTCTGTACGGATTCGGGTCGGGCCAGAAGGCCGAGGATCGCGCCGATGGCACCAAACAAGAGTGCCGTCACCAAGGTGATACCCAAGCAGCGCAACACATATGCCAAGGGAGAAGTTTGTGTCATCGCCCCTAAAGTCACGATCGGTATAGTCGAGACAAGGGCAACAACATACACCCCCAGAGTTCGTCCTAGGAGACGAGGCCAAGCTGGGGCGGGCAAGGTCCGCACCCATCCATCCCAGGCGAAGGTCCGGTCGGCATTAACTGTTAAGGCAACTTGCGTCAAGGCCGCATTCATAACAGACATGACCACATATCCGAATGCCAAACTGGCCTTAACCGTTGCGTCTTCCCCCTGACCAAGGCCAAAGAACATCGGTACCGGCAATAAGGTGGCTAGAGTAAAGGTAATCCAAGCGCGCATTACCGGCGCTAGCTGGGCGAAGAAAGAGTGCCCAATGATTTTTAACAGACGCATTATTCGGCCTCCTCCAGGGCTTTAGCTAGAAGCTCTTCAGCGGACGGCAGGGCGACAGTGGGTTGTAAATCTCGACCAACCAGGGCAGCATAAACCGCCTCTTTCTGATCAACCGGAACCAAGTAACGCCAGGTCGCGCCGATGCGGCGGGGGACAAAAGTGCCGACTGGGCCGATAGCTTGCCGACTAACGACCTCAATAATGACTTCCTCACTATCTGCGGCAGCGCGGAACGCACCTAGGTTACGGCAGACCCCATCTTGCAAAATCAGCAGATCAGAATCTACCGAAAAAGCATCTTCTGCAATATGGGTTGTCCAAAGAACTGCTCCGTCATTTGCTACGAAATCTGTAATCGCATTAAGGACATCAATCCGGCAGGCAACATCGATGCCAACTGTCGGTTCATCAAGGATCAAGAGACGAGGACCTCCCATCAAGGCGCAGCATAGGGCCAATCGGCGGGTCCATCCACCCGATAAAGACCCGCACCGCCTATCAAGGTAGGGCAGCAATCCCATTTCTTCAATGATCGGTTCCTGAGCAATACTGGTTTTCTTATAGTTAGCCACCATTTTCAGGATGAAATGAACGGTTAACATTGGCGGGAATCCCGCACCTTGGGGGAGGTATCCAACGCGAGAGCGAGCTTGCCAGCGCTGTGGAGGCAGACCATCTAAGCGAATCTGCCCGGACTGCGGACGGAAACGTCCAATTGCTAAGGACAACAGGGTACTCTTGCCAGCACCGTTCTTGCCCACTATGCAAGTGAGCGTCCCCGGTTCAATCGACATCGATAAGCCCTTGAGGACTGGGGTATTTTTGCGGTACCCAAAAGTGACCGAATTAAAGGCTAAAAGCTCTCCGTTCATTTTCCTCCTAGGTTGGTGGTGGCGGACTATCCGCCAACACCAATAGCGCAACATACAACTAAGGTTTCACGAAGCAACACAAGGTGTAACATCAAGCACCACTAGAATCCGCCGATTCGGCAGGTTTTTATTACCCAAGTTGTTCTCTAGGAAAACAGTATCATCTCCAACTGTGGGAGGAGGGGGGGGGTTAATTGTCCCGCCGCTCCTTTATACTTGAGGCAACACAGGTTAGGAGACTGTCAATGAGGATTAAGGTCGTTAAGAAGTCGCTGGGGAAAACTCGCCCGCTTAGCGAAGTACCATATTATTTGGCGTCCGAAATCCAGACTTTACGCGACTTGATTAGCACCCTCGTGAAAATCGAGGTCGCAGCTTTCCGGGAGGAACCCGAAACCGTAGCGCTGACTCAGCCAGAGCTGGCAGGGATGCTAGAAACCGGCAAAGTATGGTTCGGGGATCACGAGAACGAGGGGGAGGTCGTGTTATCTGATGCCAAAGATGCTGCTCTGCAGGCGGTGGAAGATGGATTGGTGAAGATCTTCCTCAACGATGTGGAGATTATTGGTTTAGATACCAAGATTTCCTTAGCAGAAGACGACCGTCTGGTGCTCTTAAAACTGACCTTTTTGACCGGCCGATACTAAACCCATGCTGCACTGTCCAGCATTACCTTAAAGGAGCAACATGGCTACCGAATACAACTATTACCTCTCCAAAAGGGAATGGCTGGAACACCTATTTGAGCAGTCCGGACCGAAAACTGCTGACTTTGACGCACAGCAGTGGATAGATTTCCTACTTCTCAGCGAGTCACACGATTCTTTTGACGACTCGGCCTTGGACTTGATCCCTGGATTCAAAGAAGCCCGTGATGAAGCTACCGGGCATCGCAGGCGTAACAGTCAGGTATCTTGGCAGGACAAATACCGCCAGAAGAACCCACAAAGCCCGCGAGAGCTGCTGGACCTACCTGCCTTCAAGTTCCTCTACTCTAGGTTAAATGCTGACTATCAGGACGCCTATTACCGCTATTTGGCCCTGTGTCCGCGCCTGAGCGTGGAGCAAAACTACTACCAGCGCCGCTCATATCATTCAGATAATCCCTTCCATTTCCTCCAGCCGCGATATGAAGTGTTGGAGCATTTCACTATCTACCAGCATGAAGGGTTCAACTTAGAGGAATTCTTCACGCAAGGGAAGAACCCACTTGATTCGCACTACATGTTTGCGGAAGCCGCCTACTATCTGCCGGGTATTTTGGCGCCAGATTTGGATTTGCCTGGTTTAGAGAATCCGGTTTCACGGGACCCCGAAGCTCTACTTGACAAGATTGAGCAGGGCATTTTTGAGGCCGAGGGCGTCTCTAGTGTTTCCAGTCCACTGTTGAAAGGATTGGTCATGTCGGGCCATCCTCGCGCCCTTGATCTGGTGGCAAAACTGCTGCGTGCCGCGAAGCTGTCTGAAGGATTACGGCAGAGCATCCTCGAAACCATTGACACCGGAAGTTTGGAAACGTACAAGTTCTTCCTTAAAATTGTGAAAGATGAGGACCTAATTCGATTCTCCTCAGTGAAGCGTTCTTTCCTGACTTTCACTGGCTTGTCTGAGGAGCTTTCCGGGAAAACGATTCCCATGATGGCCGAGTGGACTATTGAATGCCTGCTGGAAGATAAAGCTGAAGAGTTCTTGGAAGAGAAGAATTACATCAAGTTTTACCTCGGCCTCTACGCTATCGCCTGTAAGAGTCTTGAATCTGCACTGGAAATAATTCGCCAACGTTTCACTAGTTGGGATCATCATCAGCAGATTGCCGCCTTGTTCATGGTGAAGAATGCTCAACTTGCTCTGCCAGCAGCCATCCCCACCGCACTCATGCAAAGCATCCAGCAGCTTCCCTACAGCACTAAAGAGGAATTATCACAAGTCCGGAATCTGACTGCGACCGCGCTTACTAACCTTCCTCAGCTGACTTTCACTTCGGTAGAGGAAAAGCGTGACTTTCTTTCAACAGTGTTGCCACTACTGACAGGGATGAAAGGTACCGCCCGTGCTTACCAGGTGATTGGCGAGGGGGATAGCCCCTACACGGCTTATCAAAGCAGCAGATTATACTCGGAAACAATTTTACCTCTCGTAGATGAGCTTAATGATTTTCATGAGGCTGCTTATGCGGTCTTCCCGAAATACTGGGTAAGCTGGCACGGAAGCAAAGGCATGGCTCATCGAGTGCACCATCCGGTAGTACACAGTGCTATGGTATCTGCAGTGGGTACCGGCATTAGCGATGCCGCTTTAAATATCATCCAAGATACAGGGATGAAACTGAGTCATGGGGATTTCTTGACCCTCGGTGACCTGCTGAGGCTAAAAGGTTCCACTGTGCGCAATAATGTGGCGACTTTACTGAAAGAAGCCCCCGCAGACACAATTCTGGAAGTGGCAGAGGCTGCTCTGTCTACCCGCAATAAGAACAAGCGCAACGGCGCTATCGGGATCCTGACCGACAACTATGAGGTAGTGAAAAACCTGCCCCAGTACGCTCAAGTGCAAGAGCTTATTCGCGGCATCGAGTTTGAAACCTCGCTACAAGATCAGGTGGCGGTCCTCCTCGGCGAAGAAAAGCCCGCACATGAGGAACGAGAGCTTTTCTTCACCCCGGTCACGGAGATTCCCCGCCCAGAACTCAACTGGAAGCAAAGCTACATTGATGAGTTTCTCCATGCTGATTTAGAGAAATTCGATAGATTTATTCAAGACTGCGCGGACGTTTTTGCTTCTCATCACGGTGATGAAGTAACCATAGTCCACTATGATGGCTCCACTCGCCGTATCCGGGCAGGATACGACTTCACACAAATGCAAAGTCTGGCCCCCACGATGGATAACAAGGACTACACGAAATACAGTTTCTATGAGGATTTCCTGCCTCTCACCACCACCCTCACAGACACTGAGTGTGCCCTCTACATGCACCTGTTAGCCATTATTGATGACTATGAGAGCTACAGCCGACGCAGTTTTAGTGATGACGTGGTTGATTACGCAATCTCCCACGGTTACCTGCCTGACTTGACCGGCCTAATTTCAAAGTATGCGACGGACCGTAAGCCCGAACACGATGACTATATCCGGAACGCAGTACACACCTTGAATATGGAACAGATGCGACGCGGTGAGGATAACTTGAATGCCGCGACAGGAGAGTTCTTCAGCCATGTGACTGCTTTCCACATCGCGAAAGAACGTGAAAGGGTACAAAAGGGCGAAGCGTTCCCGGTTCATGATTCTGATCAGAAAATCACGCCGGAAAGTTCAATCTACTTCGACTATCTGCGCTACCCAATCTACCGTGCATTACGGGTGGAAACCGCCCGTAAGCATCCTGATTTCAGTTTTGCTATCGTGCTGAATCTGGTTGATCTATGTCGAAACCATAACTACCCATTCGATATTGACTTACTCTTCCTGTTTGAGGATTTAGGGTTAGTTAGCCGCGATTTCATTTACACACTGGTCTTAGATGAGCATCAGTATGAAACCTATAGTCGAAGCTACTACCACACTTCCTCGGATCCAAGCTCCCATCTCACCACTTTGGTTCGTGAGCTCTCAAATAACGTCAGCCAATCTGAGAGTTCCGTAAAGTACGCGCACTACACGGAACCAGCCTATCTGGATCAACAAAAAGAGGTCTACCATGCTGCAATCAGCTATCTTGTAGAGTTTGAGATTGCCCGCACCGATTCCGACACCCCTTATTCCGAGGCTGTCTCACACGCGTTCGCATTCTATGGTGCGGAAGTATTCTTGAAGACCCTTTCCAAGATGGACAAGCTGACTTTCGTGCGCGGCTATTCTTGGGGGCATGAAGGCAAGAAAGAAATGTTCTCCAAGATTATTGCCCGAACTCTGCCTGAAGAAGACCTCACCCAAGAACGTTTCAATGAACTCGTAAAGCAGTATCAGATTGATGACCAGCGACTACTAGAGGCCTGCGTCTACAATTTACGTTTCATCGAATACGCGGAAAACTACTTGCAGATTCCGGGGCTAGTGAAAGCCGCCTACTTCTTCAAAACCCATTTGAACGACAGCCTCAACGACCAGCAAAAACTAATTGTGCGCCGCTACACGGACATTGATTTTACTGATTTTGAGAACGGGCAAATGGACCTAGACTGGTTCAAAGAAAGCTATCAAGAGCTGGGAGAAAAGAACTTCCAAGCACTCTACGACGCCGCCAAGTACATTACTGATGGTGGCAAACACAAGCGCGCCCAATATTTCGCT
Organism: Boudabousia marimammalium; assembly: GCF_001936115.1. GTDB lineage: Bacteria > Actinomycetota > Actinomycetes > Actinomycetales > Actinomycetaceae > Boudabousia > Boudabousia marimammalium. The sequence goes on along the minus strand of NZ_MPDM01000011.1, from coordinate 15,284 downwards.
GACGCAGTCCGCGGCAAACTCAAATTCAAAGAAGTTGAATCACGGATCTCTGACAAGCGAAATCAGGAGATGGTACTGGCATACGGGCTCATCCCCCTCGGCAAGGGCAAGTCTAGAGACAGCGAAAAAGATCTGTTACACAGGTACCAAAAACTCCAATCCTTCCTCGCTGAATCAAAGAAATTCGGTTCCCAACGGCGCGCATCGGAAGCCCTCAAAGTTTCCATCGCAATGAACAACCTAGCCCGCAATATGGGCCTGTCCATTAACCGTTTCACCTGGAGCATGGAAGCGAAACTGTCCCAAAGCCAAGCAGAGTTCTTCAGCCCACACCAGGTCGACGACTACTTCATCCACATCGACCTGGCTAGGCCTGAGAAGCCGCAAATCATTGTCTCAAAAGATGATAAGCAGCTTAAGAGCGTGCCCGGCAAAATCAGCAAGAACGCTTACGTGAAAGAGCTGAAAACAGTTAAGGCCGCACTCAAAGCCCAGTACCGGCGGGCCCGCACCATGCTGGAAGACGCCATGTGCACACGGGAAACCTTCACTCCGTCAGCGCTTACTGAACTGGACGCGGTCCCGGTCGTTTCAGCTCTCATGCGCGACCTCCTGTTCATCCATAACGGCACGGTCGGCTTCTTCCGTGACGGAAAGCTCGGAGGACTCAAAGGTGAGATAGGCCTGGCCGAGGACGCACAACTCCGCGTCGCCCATCCCGTTGATCTGCTTGAACACGACTGGGTGGCCTGGCAGAACCTGCTACTGGAACGTGAAATTATTCAGCCCTTCAAGCAGGTCTTCCGTGAGCTTTACACCATGACCGCGGAAGAACGTGAACAGGACGGATACACGCAACGCTTCGCCGGCTACCAGGTTGCAGTCAACCAGACCCTAGGTTTGCTGAACTCTCGCGGCTGGATGCTAAATGGCGAGGAAGGCTTCGAGAAAGTCCACCACCATAGCGATCTGCGGATTGAACTGTACTCTTACGCTGACTGGTATACCGCCGGCGACGTGGAAGCGCCCAGCTTCGAAAAAGTCGTCTTCTTAGATAATAAGACCGGCAAAACCTATAACATGGCTGAGCTGGATCCTCTCATTTTCAGCGAAACCATGCGCGATCTTGACCTGGTCGTCTCAGTCGCTCACGTGGGCGGGGTTGATCCTGAGCTCAATCACACCACGATAGAACTACGCACCCGCATCCTCGAACACAACCTGGGCCTGCTGGGCGTCAAAAACTATCAGATCGAGGGTTCACATGTCACTATTCACGGACAGTTGCATCAATACTCCATGCATCTAGGCTCCGGCGTGATTCACGTTGCCGGCAGAGGAATGCTACCAGTCTTCCCCGTCCATTCGCAGCAGCGCGGACGCATCTTCCTCCCCTTCGTGGACAGTGACCCCAAGACCGCTGAAATTGTCAGTAAGGCTCTCATGCTGGCGAACGACAAGAAGATTAAAGACCCTGCCATCTTGTCGCACCTGCGCTAGAACGCGGGAAAGACACTCAGAGAACAAATAGAGAACGCTAAGAGGAACTGGATTCCGTCATGCCTGATATTTACCCATACCTAGAGCAAGCCCTCAGCCACCTGCAAACACATTTCTACTATGTGCTACTGGGAGCAGGCCTGCTCATCATGATTGGCGCAATCCGGGACTGGGCGTGGGCAACAGATTTCTCAGCCTGGAAAATGCGAATCACTAGGGAGTTTATTGCAGAAACAAACGGCCGCGAAGGACTCCACCAGTTCGAGCGGTGGATGTCCTTCGCGGCCGGGATGCTACTAACTATTAGCGGCGGAATCTACTACTGGTACCTCGGCTAGCAGCCGAAACCCCAACACCTGCCATTCCAGCAATCAGCATCACCAGCATCAGCATCATTCCTTGGTAAGGCGACGCACCGGTCTTTGGCAAAGTTCCTCCGGGAAGGGACACTTCGGGTTTAGGCGCAACACTTGGACCTAGTTTATGCGGGTGTCCAGTATCTCCGCTTGCCGTAGGCTTAACAACCTGGATCTTGGCGGAAATTTTCTTGTCTCCTATCACCGCTACAATCGTATGGTGGCCTGACTTCGTATCTGCAGGGATTAGCAAGTCTGCAACAATCCTGCCACTTTCGTCAGCGGCAGCAGTACCTAGTAGCCTCTTGCCATCACCCAGGAAAAACTTGACTGTCAGGCCAGGCTGCAAATTTGTCATCATCGCAGAAACCACTCCACCAGCCTCGGTTGCAACCCCGGTGACGCCATCAATAGCAGGCGCAAACAAAGCAAAAGTCGGCTCAGCACTCGGCTCAACAGTTGGCTCCACCGTGGGTTCCACCGT
>NZ_MPDM01000011.1:0-12934 GCF_001936115.1 Boudabousia marimammalium | reverse complement strand
TCCACAGTCGGCTCCACCGTAGGTTCCACGGTCGGCTCCACCGTAGGTTCCACGGTCGGCTCCACCGTAGGTTCCACAGTCGGTTCCACAGTCGGTTCCGGAGTTGGTACGACAACCGGAACAACAGTAGCGACAAAGCCCGCAGTCCGAATGGCTAACGCGCTAAAGTCTGGATCGATGACGCTTCCCACAGCACTGTTCAGCACATGTACTTCAACAGAATCCTTCTCATACGCTGCACCCAGAACTTTCTTCCATTCAGGATCAGATACTCCCGGACTACCAGCAGCATGGCCAGTCTCAGGGGTGCCGGGCTGTGCTGCACTACTGGCATCGCCGATGAAATAAACAATCTTCCGGGCACCGTCAGCCCACTCTTGATCGATTGCCTTAGATACACCAACACGAGGCGCAACCTCTAGTGCAGCAGCGGGATTAACCGCCGCAAGCCGAGTTTTGACCGCATCCTTATTCACGGCATCCTCGAAAGAGAACAATGGAGCGTAGTCATCGTTGGAAGCTAGGAATGCTGAGTATCGAACCTGTACCTCAGGCACATCAAATTTCGCCAACGTAGCTTCCACAAAGGCATCCACCGTGGGACGGGTAGTATCATCTAGCTCTCCACCGCCGTAAACAAAGGTGACATCAATCGGACCCGTCAAACGCTCAGTATCGCGGACGTTCCCCGGGATTCCTAAGGTCTCAGCGAGGTGCTTGCCAATCATCGTGTGCCCAGTAATATTCGGGTGATAGAACACTCCGACCTCAGTCAAAGATGCACCCTTCGACACCGTGGGATTATCCCCTTCCTGCACTCCCTCTGTCTCAAGGAACTCGTTAATCCAACGCACCTCATTGCGGGCACTGGTGTCAGGATCTGGTTCGTGCCCCTCAAATAGGCTGGCTAAAGACACATAGCTGGCTTTCACTGAATGATCCTGATTCCAAGCTTCCACCAAGTCCTGTTGCAACCGGCTCGCATCATTTCCTAAGGTCCGCACCGCTGCAGCCGCATCCCACGTGCCATCAAACCACCATCCAGGAATGGTGTAAACCTTATCCATTGCCAACAGAGGGTACCCAACCAACACGATTTTGCCATCCTGCGGCAGCTTCGCGCTCACATGCTCCATCAGCTTCCAAGTATTCTCACGAACTTCAGGCAGTTTGTCGTTCGCGGTCTTCACAGCCTTCTTGCAGCCACTCTCAGAACGGTAACCAAGCAAGAAACAATTGGAAACAATATTGGCAAAAGCTACATCATTGCCGCCGATAGTCATCATGACAACGTCGTGCTTATCTGAAATATTATCTACCTGGCTGTTCTCCACATTCTCAATCACCGCGTTACTGTAAGCGTAATTATGGATAGTGGTATGAACATCTTGCTCATTAAGCCAATTGCTATAGTTATGCCCCCAGTTACGGGTACTGCGGTAGGAATCCTCTGGGCCATAGTAATCGCCAGCACCATTGCCGGCGGTATATGAGTCTCCCAACAGGGCGATACTCAAATACTTATCTGCAGCGACAGCTTGCACTGTGAGCGACAACAACGAAAAAGCTAGAACAGCCGATAAAACAGAAAGAAATGAGCGCATCGATTTGGTCATGGAGGATACGCTATCTCGAATCGCTTTCCCGCGTCAACCGTTTCACTATACCGTTATCAAACGCAAATATTTTGTTCATTTTCATCCGGTTTAATAGGTACACCCACGCTTCGACAGGCAAGAAAATGGCCCGGCTGGAAAAGCCGCTGATTGATATAATCAGTGCAGATTAATAGCGTTAGAAAAGGAAAACCCATGTCTGAGACAGCGGAACCCAAATTTCATCCAGTTATCCTAGGCCCGGATATTGGGACCTATGCGCTGGCCCGCTCCTTCAACGACGAATGGGGAATGAAACCGACCGTAATTGCGGCCATGGAACTAGGACCAATCGCAAACTCCTCCATCCTGGACCCACATATTTACGACCGGGAACAGCTACCAGACCCGAACACCAGCGACCCGAATGTTGCGGCCCTCTTGCAACTAACTCCGCAGATCAAAGCAGAGCACCCCGGCAAACAGCTACTTCTGATTGCAAACACTGACGGGAAAATCTGGGAAATCCTAAACCACCGCGAAGCCCTTGAGAAAGACTATGTTTTCGCGCTTCCCGACGCCGAAACCATATCCACTACCAACGACAAAGGGCACTTCGCTGAACTGGCCCGCAAATACGGTTTAGCGGTCCCTCCCACTCTAGAGATTCGCCTAGACGACGGCGTTGAAAGCATCATGGCCAGCCTAGAAGAGTCCGGATTCAGCTATCCGCTAGTGCTTAAACCCTGCTATGCCTTCGACTACGAAATGCTCAAATGGGAAGGCAAACGCAAAGTCTATATGGTGGACAACCAAGAACAAATGGAACACCACCTGCGCACGCTGATTAAAAAAACTGCCGGAGTGGAATCCGCCAGAAGGTTCGTCATCCAGCCCAGAATCGACGGGAATGACACTCACAATCTGCTGATTACAGCATATGTTGACCGCACCGGAGCGGTCACCATGCTCAGCTCCGCGCATGTCCTCATTGAAGACCATGCCCCCTCGGCCCTAGGAAATCCCGCCGCCATGATTACGGAACCCTACCCGGAGCTCTACCAGCAGGTAGAACGATTCCTCACCGGGATTGGCTGGCACGGATTCGCAAACTTCGACCTGAAGGTAGATAAAAACACCGGCATCGTCTACTTCTTCGAAATCAACCCGAGGATTGGCCGCAGCTGCTACTACAACACGCTCAGTGGCCTCAACCCCATGCCGGTCACAGTGGATGACATTATTGAAGGTCGAACCGGACAAAAACGCTACATGCAAAAGTCGGCGCTCTACACGATTATCCCGCTGCGCCTACTCTACTCCTACGTGGATGACCACCTAGTGGCACAGATCAAACGACTCAAAGGCAGGGTCGGGCATCCGCTACTTAACCCGAACGAACGCCACTTCTCACTGCGCTCCCTCAAACGTGAACTTTACGTGCGGCTAGCCCTGCTGAACCACTACCGTAAATACCGCCGTAACTATCCGGTATCAGCATTCCGCGCGCAAGGCGCCGAATCCTACGACACCACACCTTTGCGCGGCCCCATTACGGGAACAGAACAGTAGTTCAGCTACAGCGCCACAATTAACGGCACCAGCAGAATCTTAATAATCGTGATGAAAGCGAACAACGTCGCGTAAGCGGCCTCGACACGCTCATCCGCAACCAAGGATTTAGCTGACTCCAAAATGGCGGGCTGCCCCAGCAGGCCAGAAATCGCACCACCGGTACGAGGCGCCGACAATCCCAGCAAATAAGCCAAAAGTAGCAGGGTTGAACAGGCAACCGTCACAACCACGACCGCCAAAATGCCGGCACGCAAACCAGTCTGGGTAACTGCTAGCTGAGCGAAAGCCGGGCCCGCAGTCAGGCTCAAACCGGCCATGAACAGCAGCAATCCCAGCTGCCGGATCGCCTGATTAGCTGCCTGTGGCATCACCCAAACCAGCGGGCCGCTACGCCGCAAAGCACCCAGCACCGTGCCCACTACCAGCGGACCCGCAGCGGGGCCGAGGGTGAACATAATGCCGCCGGGCAGTGGAATCGGGATCATGCCAACCAGCACACCAATCGTCAGACCTAGACCAAGGCTCAAAGCATCAATCTGAGTGATCTTACGCCTAGAGTCACCCAAGAAGTTACGGACCTCAGCCATCTTGTCACGCGGGCAAGCTACCAGCACCACATCGCCTGGCTCCAAACGCATATCGTCAGCCGCCAAAAGGTCCAAGTCGCCGCGACGCACGCGAGTCACCACCGCGCCAAAACGGTCGGGCAGGTTCAAAGACGCCACAGTAGCACCATAGTGACGGGTGCGTGAGATTGTGACCGGCTCAAACACCACATCTGTGCGATTGTCTTGCAGGCGGTGCTGCTGAACTTCACCAACCGCGGCGGCCGCCCGCTGCACCTTATCGGATAGTCCAACAATCACGATCTCATCATCAGCCTGCAAGTCCTCGTTCGGGTTCACCACGCACATTGAATCGTTACGGAGCAGGTAGGAAACCCGGACCTGGCCTTCATCCCAGCCGGGAATATCATGCACTGACAGTCCGTGATGCAGGCGCACAGTCAAAGGGGTGAGGCCAACGCCGGTTAACGAGGGGGTGTCCCGTTTCCCTTCCCATTTGCGGGGAGTTACAAAGGAAACGAAGGCAATAGCGACGAAAACTACCAGCGGATAAGCGAAAGCATAACCCACTGCAGCATCCGGGGAGTCAGTCATGCGGCGGGCCGTATCGAGGGCGGGCGCAGAAGTCAGCGCACCCGTAAAAATACCGCTACGTAAAGCGACCGGCACATCCAGTAGCTTGCCGCCAAAAATTGTGGTTACCGCAGCCAACAGCACGGCCAGAGCGCCAGCCAGTAGCAGCGGGGTCTGCTTTTTGAAATCAGAGAAGAAAGAGGGACCTGCACTCAATCCCACCATGTAGACAAATAAAGCCAGACCCAGGGTGAACAAAATCTGCATTCCCTCACCCACGCCGGGGACCATTGCAGAAAGCGCTAAACCAACAAACAGTGCGCCCGCCGCACCGAAACGCAAACGCCAAAACCGGATTTGCCCGAAAGCGGCGCCAGCAGCCACCACCAGCACCACTGCCAGAATCGGATTGTTTTCTAAAAGAGCTACCATTTCTAACCTGACTATCTAAGCAAATAGGTGGGCCCGATACGAAAGTACCGGACCCACCAGAGGCGTTAACATAACATGCTTAAAGGACTACTTCTTAGCTGACTTGTCGATTGCAGCTAATAAATCCTCTGCGGTCTTGTGCTCGGAGGTCTTCACCTCGGTGCCGTTCACTACGTACATAGGGGTGCCGTAGCGTTCATCGCGGCCTTCAATCTTCGCTTCTGCCCAGTTCTTTGAGGCAGTAGCCAAGTAATCATCACCCAACTGTCCGGTCAGTTTGTTGACGTCACCATCGGGAACCCCAAGTCCGCGCATGATTTCCTGGACTTTAGCAACAGAAGCGGAAGTGTCATTCAAAACACTGCCATCGTTAGCTTCGATCTGCTGCAACACGAAAGCGAAAATCTGATCGTGGTACTGCTTGAACTTATCCGGAGAGGCCTTCGCGGTAATCAAAGCACCCGCAGTGGAAGCACTAGTGAAAGGCATCGTAGCTGTCGGAACCAAGTTCAGTCGTAAAGCGAATTCGCCCTTTTGCGCGCGCTCCACCAGCTTGTCACCGATGGGCTCATTAGAAACTGCACAGTGACTACAAGTATAGGAGACGTACTCATCCACTACGGAAACGCCTTCAGGCACGGTAGCAGTGACCTTATCCTGGTACAGTACAATCGGCTTGCCGCCGTTGAAATCACCCAGCGCATCAGCCGCCGGACCAACCTTATCGCGGTGTGTTGCCACCCAGGTAACAATCACGATAGCTACGACCAGTAAAGCAATAACTGAGCCCCACAGGATGGCGCGCATCCGGCGAGCTTTCTTTTCTTCCTCGGCTCTCATCTGGGCAGCACGATTCTTGATTGACGCTTGCGGCTTGGGGCCTTGTGGACGTCCCATATTGTTCCTCCAAAAGTATTTGTTTCGAGTACCAGAGTACAAGGTTCGGCCTTTAGTTTCCCGTATAAATGCTGTACGCCATACCACTAATCGCGAACAGAAGAATTAAGCTAGACAGGTTCACCAGCACTCTAGAGCTTCGAGACACAAACATTTTACCTACCAAAACCGCAGTAAACCGACGATGAGAAGCCACAGTTGGGCTCAGCCAGTACACCAAGTAGGCCAAGGCTGCCGTTATCGCCACCGTCAGTTTGGTTTGTGCCGGCAGAGAAACCCAATCTACTTGCGACAGCAAAAGCCTAGGCAGGTCGAAAGTGTCGGGCAGATCCGCGGAGCGCTCTCCCAGCACAGTGAAAACTCCCGCAGCGATAGCGACCCCCAGCAGCCCGGCGACCAGCGTGAAAGCGAAACCGCGGGGAATCGCATACAGTGACGCCCCCAGCAGGCGAAGCCACCTATTTCCGACCGCACCGCTCTTGCTGAGCTGGTGCTGCTGCCAGATGTAGCCGAAAGTATTGCAGGTAATTGCGTAGATAAAGAAAGCCACGCTGACGGGAATGGGGAAGAAAAAGAAGCCTAAAGTCAGCAATGCACCCAGAGCCAGGCGTGGTATCCAAAGCATCATGGGTTTAGGTTTTTCAGCTTCCAGTCCCTCACTGAAGGGGTGGTATTCGGCGGCCAGTTGCGGATCCCACGGGCTGCCGGGCACAGGCTGAGGCGTCGGGGATATGGCCTGCTCCCACTGTATTGGTGCGGGTATCGGGCCAGCACCCATCGGGGCGACCCCCGCCGGCGCAACCGAGCTCACCGGCAACCGGGTGGTGGCGGGCTCCAGCGCGGCTGGCAGCGGCAAGGTTTCTTGGATCCGGGCTACCTGCGGGGCCGCGATAGTTTCTGTGGGTTCCAGATTTTCCGGGGACGAGGAGGCCGAGGGCGCCCCCGGCTCAACCGCGGCAAGCTCATATTCAGCAGTATTTAACTTGGTTGTTGCTTCCTCATCCTCAGGGTTGGGGAGCCACAGTGTGGCTGGCTCGGTGAGGTCCATGTTTTCATCAGATTCAGCCGCTATCGCGGATGCCTCCAGCTCCTCCAAGACAATCTCCCAGGCGGGAAAATCCTGCAAACTGGTGGTCAATAGTTCCTGGAATTTTTCTGCCACCGCGGCAGGTAGCCCACTGGTGTTCGGGGTGCCGGCAATCACCCGGCCCAAAATGGTGGCCTGCGGGCCGGAGCCGAAGGGCGGCTGGCCGGTCGCGGTGAACAGCACAGTCGCCAACCATGCCCACCAGTCGGAAATAGCGTCAGGTGCTCGCCCTTGCAGGACTTCGGGGGGAACATACCCTGCCGTGCCCATCACCAGTCCGGTGTCTGTGAGACGCTCCCCCTCGTCAGCTTGCGCCACCCCAAAGTCAACCAGCACGGGCCCGCGCGGGGAGAGAATAATATTGGACGGTTTCAGGTCGCGGTGCACCACCCCGGCCTGATGCACGCTATCTAGGATGCCGGCTAGGCGGCTACTAAAACGCAGGCACTGTTGCAGGCTCATGGGACCGCGGCGTTTCACCGCTTCCGCCAGGGTGGAGCCGGCCACCAGGTCGGTCACAATGAAGGGTTCCACACCGTCCACTTCATAGTCGTGGATCCGGGCGATACCTTCACTTTTGATGGAGTTAATGGCGGCGGCTTCGCGGCGCAGACGTTCCCGGGCCTGCTCATCATTAGCGAGGGCGGGATGCAGCAGTTTCAGGGCGTGCAGGTTGCCGCCCTCGTCCTCGGCCTCAAAAACGACAGCGGAAGCTCCCCTGCCCAGTTCACGCAGGAGACGGTAACCACCCAGATTTCGCATCACAGCCCCAGTTTAGAACCCAAACCACGTGCGGACAAACATGTAAACGCTGGCGAAGAAAAGGAGGCCGGAGAAGGCGCCGGTGAGGCTGGAGGGGCGGGCGCTTTGGGAGAGTCGGCCACCCATTTTGGAACCCAGGAAGGAGCCCGCCACGAACAGTGCGACCAGTAGCCAATCAGCATGGAAAGTGCCCTGGGCGAGACCCGTCCCGATTGAGGTGAGGGAAGCTAGGAACATGACGATTAGGGAGGTGCCGGTGGCGCGGCGAATATCGAACTTTAACACCAGCATGAAGATGGGGACGACCGCGAAGCCACCTCCCACCCCGAACAGGCCGGTGAGCATCCCGGTGCCGGTCGCCATCACCGCTAACAGGGCCAGCATTTTCGAGGAAAGCGCAGCTCTTTCACCGGCGGTAGGTGTTTGTGGGCCTGATTTCGCGCCCTCATTCAGGCGCATCCTCCGGGCCCTGCGCAGCATGATGAGAGCGACCACGAACAGAAGCAGAGCGAACAGGTAGACCAGTTGACGGCCGTCCAGTTGCGCGTTCAGAGTGCGTCCTAGGATGGCGCCGAGGGTGGTGAGAGCCCCAAAAATCAGTCCTTCTTTGACCAGCACTTGGCCGGCCTGATATTTCTTCCGCAGCGGGATTAACGCGGTGATTGCAACGATTACGAGGGATGCACTGGTAGCATCATGGGGGCTTTGGCCGAGGAAGTAGGTGAGGACCGGGACGGAGAGGATGCCTCCCCCAGCGCCGAGGGCGGAGACGACCACTCCCACGCCGACTCCGACCAGAATCGAAATCACATAATTCACTCCGGTTCACCTTCTTTCGGATTGGATTCACTCAACAGCCTACCCGGATTGCGTAATTGATGAGAATTACATCAAATTTACTAGGCATTCTTCGGCTAATCATGGCATACTGTTTGTTAGTTGGGCCAAATTGCAATGAAAGCATCCCAACTGTGTCAGAGCGGACACACGAGCTGACACCTTTCACAACGGATCGTCCGGCACGTACCTGCCGGTGAAGGGAATAGTTATGGCAACTGTAACTTTTGATAAAGCAACGCGCGTTTACCCGGGCGCAGACAAGCCCGCCGTGGACAAACTGGATCTCAAGATTGAGGACGGAGAGTTCCTCGTCCTAGTTGGTCCTTCCGGTTGTGGTAAATCAACTTCGCTGCGTATGCTCGCAGGTCTGGAAGAGGTTAATGCTGGCCGCATTTTTATTGGTGACACTGATGTTACCGACATGCAGCCGAAGAACCGCGACATCGCTATGGTGTTCCAGAACTACGCCTTGTACCCGCACATGTCAGTGCGCGACAACATGGGTTTCGCACTGAAGATTGCTGGTGTCCCCAAGGAAGAGATTAACGAGCGTGTGGAAGAGGCAGCTAAGCGTCTCGACCTGGTTGAGTACCTAGATCGTAAGCCGAAGGCTCTTTCCGGTGGTCAGCGTCAGCGTGTTGCGATGGGTCGCGCCATTGTTCGTAAACCTCAGGTCTTCTTGATGGATGAGCCTTTGTCGAACTTGGATGCGAAACTGCGTGTGCAGACCCGTACCCAGATTGCTGCTTTGCAGCGCTCCCTCGGCGTTACCACCGTGTACGTTACCCACGACCAGACTGAAGCTCTGACCATGGGCGACCGCATTGCTGTTTTGAAGGACGGCATTTTGCAGCAGGTTGGCACCCCTGAGGACATGTATGACCGTCCGGCTAATGAGTTCGTCGCCGGCTTCATTGGCTCCCCCGCCATGAACTTGGCTAAGTTCGATGTCAAGGACGGGGTCGCACACCTTGGTGGCGCGCATATTCCGCTCTCTCAGGCAACCTTGGATGCTATGACCGCGGCTGATGAGGGTAAGCTCACCATTGGTTTCCGCCCGGAGTCTTTGGAAGTTGTTTCCGCTGACACCAGCGGCGCTATCCCGATTGTGGTTGATTTCGTGGAAGAGTTGGGTTCAGACTCCTTCGTTTACGGCAAGCTGGCCGGCGAAAACACCGACCTGATTGTCCGCGTCGCACCGCGTACCGCTCCGCACCCGGGTTCCACCCTGTACGTGCGCATCAAGGAAGGACAGTCTCACCTGTTCTCGGCCGCTACTGGCACCCGTCTCCCCCAGTGAGCGGGCTACTAGTTTGAGCATTTAGTTCATACCTTTGAAAGTGGGGTTGGTTTCTCCGTGAAGCCAACCCCACTTTTGTGTATTCTTCGGGTGTTTAAATGCAGAACCGATAGCCCTGTGAAAAGATAGAAGTATGCCTCAGTTAGCGATTCAAATCAGAGCAGCCAATATTGATCCGGCTCTCCTTGACCTACCTTGGGAACTGCCCCTCGCAGATTGGCCTACCTCCTATTTGGCGGCTCTCCCCCGCGGTATTTCCCGGCACGTGGTGCGTTTCGTGAATCTCTCTGGTCGGGTCATCGCGGTTAAGGAGATTGGGGAGACAGTCGCCCACCGTGAGTATTTGCTGCTGCGCGATTTGAACCGTCTGGACGCACCCTCGGTCCAACCTACCGCGGTGATTACTGGCCGCAAAAATAGTCAGGGTGAGGACCTCAATAGCGCCCTCGTGACTGAGCATTTGCAGTATTCACTGCCTTACCGTGCCCTGTTCGCCCAGTACATGCGCCCGGAGACTGCTACCCGTCTGATTGACTCTTTAGCGGTCCTGCTGGTTCGTCTCCACCTGCTGGGTTTCTACTGGGGTGATGTTTCTCTTTCGAATACTTTGTTCCGTCGCGACGCGGATGAGTTCGCCGCCTACCTGGTGGACGCGGAGACTGGGGAGCTGCATCATCGTCTTACTCCCGGCCAGCGTAACTATGATGTGGATCTAGCTCGGACCAATATTATTGGGGAGCTCATGGACCTGCAGGCTGGCTCTTTCATGCCTGAAGATGTTGATGTGATTGAGATTGGTAACCGCATCCAGCAGCGTTACGAAGATCTTTGGAATGAGCTGACCGCTGAGGAGTCCTTCGACCTGAATGAGCGCTGGCGTGTCAGTGAGAGAATCAAGCGTTTGAATGATCTGGGCTTTGATGTGGGTGAGCTGTCTATGAGCACTGACCTATCTGGCACCACCATGAGGATTGAGCCGAGGGTGGTGGACGCCGGTCATCATCATCGTCAGGTGATGCGACTAACCGGCTTGGATGTGCAAGAAGCCCAAGCGCAACGCATGCTGAACGATTTGGAAACCTACCGTCTTTGGCATGGACGCCAGGATGAACCTTTGGAGCTGGTCGCCCATTCTTGGATGGCGGAGGTTTTCGAGCCGGTGATTAATACGGTGCCGCCGCAGCTGCGGCGCAAACTGGAGCCAGCGCAGATTTTCCATGAAGTATTGGAGCACCGCTGGTTCTTAGCGGAGCAGGCCGGCCATGACATCCCCATCGTGGAGGCGGCGCAAAGCTACGTGCAAAACGTGTTGGAGCACCGTCCAGATGAGGAGGCTTTCCTTGATCCGGTAGAGGACGAGGAAGAGATTTTGAACGGCTACGGAACCTTCGACGAGGATGATGATTTCGGAGTGGATGAGCCCAGTTTCATTCGGGAAGGTGGCAGTGCCCATTCAGCTGGAGACTCCCCCGCTTTCTAGGTAGTAAAGCCACTTTAGTCACATTCTGAGGGGAGTGTTTTCTTCCCCCTTGCGTTATCGGCTGGTTTGACATACCGTTTCCTCGAATGCTCTTCTTTTCCGTCCCTGCTCGGAGCGCTATGACCACCGTACTTTCGGGGATTTCCCGCATCACTCAAAACCGCATTTTCGCATCTCGACGACCCCGAATTTTCTCAGTCACGATGGTTTCTGAGCTGACTGTTGGAGCTCACGTCGGCGGCGCCGGCGCGCTCATGTATTTGCTGTCACGCGATTTTGCGCTTCCGGTCTCCGATTTTGCGTTGCTTGGCTCCATCATGGGTGTCGGCATGGTGGTTACCGCTTTACTGTCTCCGTTGTTGATGAAGGCTTCTCCAGACGCGATTTTCTACGGCGCCTCCATCATGGTGATTATGGGTGCTCTGCTGCTGGCTTTCGGGCCAAGCTGGTCGCTAGTAATGTTGGGGACTATTCTTTGCGGCCTAGGTATTTCCGGGTCGATCCTTATTATCCCAGTGGTTTTGCAAGGTCCCCGCCGAGCCCGAGATTTAGCGCTGGCTAACGGAGCGTCCTCGGCCGCATCCATTGCCACTCCCCTGCTGTATGGCTTCATGGAATCCCTGCCCTGGGTGAATGCCCGTTGGTCCGTGCTGGTGCTGATTATTCCCTGCATTGTGGTTTTGCTGATTATCCGCAAGATCAATTTCAAAATCACTCCTTCTGCCTATGCGGAACGCTGGCTGGGGCGACGCAAGCGCCGCCGCAAAGACCTTTCCGATGCTTTCCCACCGGTAGCTACCGTGCAGGCTTTTGGTGGCCCCACCCAGGTTTCCGAGGACGAATTGGGGCGTGCAACTATGCCTTCAGCTCTGTCGTCAGTCCATGTGACAAACCTCTTCGAGGCACGAAAGATTGGACAGCTTATAAAACGTCACGGCTCCCGAGCCGCCAACCGGATGCTATTGATTGGACTCACCCGCGTCGCACTCGCTTCAGCTACTGAGGCGGCCCTATACGCTTGGGGCATTGTGCGCCTAATCAACATTGGTGTACCCACTTCTACTGCCGCTTTCCTGGGCGCAATCTTCCCGCTAGGAATTTCTTTGGGCCGTTTCAGTGGGTCCTTAACCTTGAAGATTCCCGGTATCTTCCAGATTTCTTGCCTCCTGTCGATTGTTGGCACCATCATGATTGGTTGGTTTAATCAGCCGCTTATTGTGGTCGCTGGCCTTGCCATCGCGGGCCTGGGTACGGCTTTGCTCTACCCCATCACGATTGACGATATTTTTGCTCTGCCGGGCCTGTCCAATCAGCGCTCTGCAGCTTTGGGTGTGCTCTCTAGCGGCGCAGCTATTTTTGCCACACCCATGCTGCTGCCGGTGGTTGCTTCGATCATGCCGCTGGGCATGGCCCTGCTAACACTGGTTCCTTTGACTTTGGTGTTGATGTTCTTGCCTACGGGCAGGTAAGCCAACTGAAAGGGCCGACGTGTAGAATCATCCACACGCCGGCCCTGTTCTTTAGCCTAGGCTAGTTTCTATTTGTCCATTCCTCGCTTGCGCAAGTAGATAGCTACTGCACCGATTAGCAAGGCTAGGAAGACTGCTACCGCAATGAGGGCAGTGGAGTCACTAATACCGGTATTCACTAGCGACCCCTTGTCAGTCGTACCGGTCTTACCGGTCTTACCGGGAACACCATTAGCACCAGCACCAGCACCAGCACCAGCACCATCAGGAGTAGGCTTAACAGTCACGCTAGGAGCAGACTCAGCCTTCTTCACACTCCAAGCCAGCTTAATCAACTGCGGGCTAGCAGCCCCAAGCT
>NZ_MPDM01000010.1 GCF_001936115.1 Boudabousia marimammalium | reverse complement strand
GGTCGGTTCCAGTTGGAACCGACCCGCCCTCCTTAGTTACAGCTACCGGATTTCCGTAGAATCATCGATAGCTAGCGGAGTCTATTCTGTTCAGCGCTCGACTACAGCCAGCACGTCACGAGAAGAAAGAATCAAGAACTCTTCGCCAGCGTACTTTACTTCGGTACCGCCGAACTTGGAGTAGATGACCACGTCGCCCTCGGCAATATCCATCGGGATACGGTTACCCTGATCGTCAACTCGACCGGGGCCAACGGCGACAACCTGACCCTCCTGCGGCTTTTCCTTGGCCGTATCGGGAATAACGAGACCTGACGCGGTGGTGCGTTCGGCTTCGAGCTGTTTAATGACCACACGGTCTTCGAGCGGCTTAATGGTGACAGCCATATTGTTTCCTCACTAATAGTGTTGATTATGATCTGGAAATATCCGCCGTCGCGGGGGTCGGACACCTCCGTCGGCTAAATACCGACTGACATACATAAGATTATGCCGGCATTAGCACTCGCGCAAGATGAGTGCCAAAGTTCGCTACCAAGTCTCGCCAGCGGCGAATCTTTCCGCTCTTCCCGTAGAATACTGACATGACTTCGACCCCCCGCGCCTTACCTGTCGATTTCGACCCGCAGGTGCGCCAGCTCCTCTCCGAGCTCCCCGCAGAGATTAGCGACACCCTATCTCTGGGTGAGCAACTGCGGGCGCAAGGCTGGCTACCGGAGCAGATTTCTGCCGCTTTCACGCAACACCAGTTACGCCTCAAGGCTCGCAACAAGTTTGAGGACGAGGATGCCTCCCGAATGCTGTTCACCAATGATGGACTACAACAAGCTTCCCGTTGGGAAGTCAGCCGGCTCCACGCTAAGCGAATGCGTGAAGCGGGAATCAGCGCGGTAGCGGACTTAGGCTGCGGGATTGGGGCTGAGTCTTTGGCTTTTGCGCAGGCCGGCTTGACCGTCACCGCCGTGGAGATTGACCCTCTCACCGCCCGCTACGCAAAACATAATCTCTCCCCTTTCCCCAGCGCCCAGATACTCACAGCTGATGCCACTACCGTTGACCTCATCTCCCTCGGCGCCCAAGCCTTTTTCTCCGACCCGGCCCGGCGCCGAGGTGGACGCCGGTTGAAAGATCCGGAGAGCTGGCTCCCTCCACTCTCCACCGCGCTGGGCTGGGGGAAACAACTACCAGGCGGAATCAAGGTCGCGCCCGGCCTGCCCTATCAGCTAATTCCTGTAGACGGGCACGCACAGTTCACTTCGGTTGCTGGCGCTGTCGTGGAAGCCTGCCTTTGGCTGGGAACATTAGCTGGGAGGCCGGGCCGATCTGCCGTAATGATTCGTGACGGTAAAAAGTACACTCTCACGGATGAGACTTTAGACAATCCACACACTGTGATTCCCGCTCCCGTGGGAGAGCTGGGCTCCTATATTTATGAACCCGATGGGGCGATTGTACGGGCCGGTTTGCTCTCTGCTTTAGCGAAGCGTTTCGATTTGCGCCTGATCGACCCGCAGATCGCTTACCTGACTGGAGATGTGAACCCCCTCGAAATGCCACCAGCCAAGCGCACCCAGCTGCTGGCGTTCACTCAAGCTTTCGAGGTGATTGATACTGCACCGATCCATCGTAAGCACTTGGTAAAAGCAGTGCGGGCAGCCGATTTTAACTCTATCGAGATTCTAAGCCGTGGGATTGATCTGGATCCGGCGAAGCTCCGGACTCAACTAAAGCTCACCGGGAACCGGCGTGGCGCACTGTTACTAATGCGGCGCGACAACAATCGCAGGGCGATTCTTGGGCTACCAGTAATGGCGACTGGAGGCTAAAACGCTGAGCTTTCCAGCAAGACTGGAAAACTCATCCGTGCGTGCGTGCGGCGCAACAAACCCCGGCTCTGACGGCCTCAGATATGCGTCACCTCTAGCGGCATAGAAGAGTCCGGGGAGAAGCCCCAGTCAGACGGTTCCACGCCGGCCGCTACCAGGTTCGCGCCGAGCGCCGCGATCTGGGCTCCGTTATCGGTGCAGTAGCGTAGCGGAGGCATCCGCACAGTCAAGCCGGCTGCTGCAGCGCGTTCGGACAGCAGCTCACGCAGCCGCGAATTCGCGGAGAATCCGCCACCAATCACGATGGTGTCAATGTCATGATCCAAGCAGGCCTGCACGGTTTTAGCGGTCAAGGAATCGTTGACAGCCTCAGAGAAGGACGCGCAAATGTCATCCACCGGCAGCTCCATCCCCTGCTGGTTAAGCCCCTCAATATAGCGGGCCACAGAAGTTTTCAATCCGGAGAAGCTGAAATCGTAGCGGTGCTTTTCCTGATATTTAGGGGCAGACAAGCCACGCGGGAACTTGATGGCGTCGCACCGTCCGGCTTGTCCGTGCCGGTCCACATGCGGGCCACCCGGGTATGGCAAGCCGAGGAGGCGCCCCACCTTATCGAATGCTTCACCGGCAGCGTCGTCGAGGGTGCCGCCCAGTTCCACAATGTCGGTAGCAATATCGTTAACCAACAGCAGGTTGGAGTGTCCGCCAGAAACAATTAGGCCAATAAACCTGTCCGGGAAGGGGCCGTCAACTAGCTGATCTACAGCTAGGTGTCCGACCACATGGTTCACTCCGTAAAGAGGTTTACCCAATGCGGAAGCCAAGGTTTTAGCGCCGCAGTTACCTACTGTGAGCGATCCAATTAGGCCCGGGCCGGCGGAACAGGCGATGGCGTCAATCTCAGACAGTTCCACGCCGGCAGTTGCCAAGGCATCCTCAAGGGCCGGCAAGAAGGATTCGAGGTGGGCGCGGGAGGCAATCTCTGGAATGATGCCACCATAGCGGGCATGTTGATCCATGGAGGAAGCAGTCCGGTCTACAAGCAGTTCGTGGCCGCGCACTAGCGCAATGCCGGTCTCATCACAGGTGGATTCTACACCTAGCACTAGGGGCTGATCTTTTGGCTTCATATTCACGCCCCATATTCTACTCTGGTGGCCGGTTAATATAAAACTGTGGCCGCCACCTAGGGTGACGGCCACAGTTTTGAGTTTTTCAAATCGGCAGTTGATGCCGTTTGAGTTTCAGCTTAGACGCCCTTGAGGACGGCCTTACCGAGCTGACGGTTCATGAAGGCAATATTGTCCAAGGAGATACCCTTGGGGCAAACTGCGGCGCACTCACCAATGTTTGTGCAGGAGCCGAAGCCTTCCTCGTCATGCTGGTTCAGCATGGAAGTAACGCGGTCTAGGTTCTCCGGCTTACCCTGGGGAAGCAGGCCTAGGTGCGTCACCTTAGCTGAGGTGAACAGCATTGCGGAGCCGTTCGGGCAGGCTGCCACGCAAGCGCCACAACCGATACAGGCGGCCGCTTCGAAGGAACGGTCAGCATCATGCTTCGGGACGGGGGTGGCGTGAGCATCGGGGGCAGCACCGGTATTAACCGAGATGTAGCCGCCAGCCTGAACAATACGGTCCAGAGCGGAACGGTTCACCACGAGGTCCTTAATGATGGGGAATGCGGTTGAACGCCAAGGTTCAATCGTAATGGTGTCCCCGTCATTAAAGTGACGCATATGCACCTGGCAGGTGGTGGTGTTATCTTCCGCGCCGGAGCCTTCGTTGCCGTGTGCGATGCCGTTAATCACCAGACCACACTGACCACAGATGCCTTCGCGGCAGTCAGAGTCAAATGCGATTGGTTCTTCACCGCGGGCGAAGAGCTCTTCATTCAGCACATCAAGCATTTCGAGGAACGAAGAGTCCTCCGAGATACCGGTGAGCGTGTAATCGTGTAGTGCGCCTTGGTCTTCTGGTCCGTTTTGGCGCCAGACTCGCAGTGTGATGTTCACTTGTAGCTACGCTCCTTCAACTCGATGTTCTGGTAAACCAGATCTTCCTTATGCAAGATGGGCGGCTGGTCTTCTCCACCAAACTCCCATGCGGCTACATAAGTGAACTCTGCGTCGTTACGCTTCGCTTCGCCTTCCGGAGTCTGTGATTCCTCACGGAAGTGACCACCACAGGACTCACTCCGGTGAAGCGCGTCAACACACATGAGTTCTCCCAGTTCCATGAAGTCGGCAACGCGGCCGGCCTTTTCCAGAGACTGGTTGAGCTCGCCAATGGACTTACCAGGAACGCGAACGTTCTGCCAGAAGTCCTTGCGGAGTTCACGGATTAGCTTGATGGCGTGACGCAACCCCTCTTCATTACGGGACATACCACAGTATTCCCACATGATGGAGCCCAGTTCCTTGTGGAAGGAATCCACGGAACGAGTGCCGTTCACTGACATGAGGCGGTCAATGCGGTCCTGAGCTTCCTGTAGAGCAGTGACCACTTCGGGGGCATCCTCGGACAGCTTGTCGAAGGGGCCACCAGCGAGGTAATCGTTAATGGTGTTCGGCAAGACGAAGTAGCCATCGGAGAGGCCCTGCATCAGAGCGGAAGCACCCAGGCGGTTAGCGCCGTGATCAGAGAAGTTAGCTTCACCGGTCACGTACAGGCCCGGAATGGAAGACTGCAGGTCGTAGTCAACCCAGAGGCCACCCATGGTGTAGTGCACTGCCGGGTAGATACGCATCGGTACTTCGTACGGATCGTCATCGGTAATGCGCTGGTACATGTCGAAAAGGTTGCCGTACTTAGCGGAGACCACGTCCTTGCCCATACGCTCAATCGCGTCAGCAAAGTCGAGGTAAACACCGCGGGCAACACCGTCGATCTTGGGGCCTACGCCGCGGCCTTCGTCGCAAACGTTCTTGGCGTTACGAGAAGCCACGTCACGGGGAACCAGGTTGCCGAAGGAGGGGTAAATCCGCTCCAAGTAGTAATCGCGGTCCTCTTCCGGAATGTCCCGGGGGTCCTTCTCGCAGTCTTCAGCCTTCTTGGGAACCCAGATACGGCCGTCGTTACGGAGGGACTCAGACATTAGCGTCAGCTTCGACTGCTGGTCACCGTGTTGTGGGATACAGGTCGGGTGAATCTGCGTGTAGCAGGGGTTGCCGAAGTATGCACCCTTGCGGTGTGCACGCCAAATGGCGGTGCCGTTACAGCCCATCGCGTTGGTGGAAAGGAAGAAGACGTTACCGTAACCGCCAGTCGCCAAAACGACTGCGTCAGCGGTGAAGGTCTTCAGCTCACCAGTGGACATATCGCGGGCGACGATGCCGCGTGCGCGACCATCGTGAACGATCAGCTCAACCATTTCATGGCGGGCGTATTCCTTCACGGTACCGGCGTTGACCTGGCGTTCCAGAGCCTGGTAGGCACCGATCAGCAGCTGCTGACCCGTCTGACCACGAGCGTAGAAAGTACGGGAGACCTGCACGCCACCGAAGGAACGGTTGTCGAGGAGGCCACCGTATTCACGAGCAAACGGAACACCCTGAGCGACACACTGGTCGATGATGGAGGCGGAAACCTCAGCCAAACGGTAGACGTTGGACTCACGGGAACGGTAGTCGCCACCCTTTACCGTGTCGTAGAACAGACGGTACACAGAGTCGTTATCGTTGCGGTAGTTCTTCGCCGCGTTAATACCACCCTGCGCCGCAATAGAGTGCGCACGACGAGCGGAATCTTGGTAGAAAAAGCAGTGTACGTTGTAGCCCATTTCGCCCAGTGAGGCGGCGGCAGCACCACCGGCCAGACCAGAACCGACAATGATGACTGAGAGCTTACGGCGGTTAGCCGGGTTCACCAGTTTGGCGTTGAACTTACGCTGTTCCCACACCTGAGCCAAAGGCACATCGGTAGGAGCCTTGGTATCTGCAATCTTCTCACCCTCAAAGTAGAGGTCCTGAATCAGTTCAGACATTAGTGAACACCTCCGGTGAACAACAGGTAGGTAGGCGGCGCCATGAAGACGACGAATACCAGCAGGCCAACGAGGCCAGAAATGATGACGACCACGGCCTTGGTGTTCTTCCGCAACCAGCCGAAGGACTGCAGGGCAGACCAAATGCCGTGAGAAATGTGCATGCACAGGGCAGCTACACCGATGGCGTAAACCAGGACCATGTACCAGTGAGCAAAGGTAGTCTGCATCATCAGGTAGGGAGCCTGGGAAACGCCGTCGATCTCACCGGCGGCGTACGCATTGGGGTCGCCAACCTGGATGGTCTTGGTCGTGAAGTGAAGTAGGTGGAAAATGATGAAGATCAGCAAGATAACGCCGCCCCAGCGCATGGTGCGTGCAGCATAGGCGTCAGCTGCGTTGCGCTTCATCATGTATCGGGAACCGCGGGCCCGCTTGGAGCGTTTCCAAGTGACAGCAGCCGCGTAGAGGTGAACCGCTAGGAACACGATCAATCCAACACGCAGGATCCAAAGCAGGCCTTCATAGGGCAGAATCGGCATAAACATGGTGCGCAGGTGATGCGCGTACTCGTTGTATGCTTCCGGCCCACCGAAAATCTTCAGGTTTCCATACGAGTGGAACAAAATAAACACAACGAAGAACAAGCCGGACACTGCCATGGCCTGCTTGAGGAATACCGTAGTGTTCCAGCTTCGCCGTTTCTGAGAAATGTTTTTCTTAACCACACTTATACGCTACCCCAGCTTTGCTGACACATGTGTGGTCAAATCTGTTAAAACTCTAGGAGAAACTCAGAAAACTGTCATTAAGCCGCTAAAATCCGCGATTTTTGCGACCCAAGTCCTGATTAATTTGCCCTTCAGACACGACGCTTTTCTGACACTCAAACAGGCAAATAAGTAAGTTTTACGAAACACCGTGATTTCTAAAAGACGTTTGTCCCAATTCTAGGAAGCGCAATCTGTTTCCAGGCGCATGATAATCGCATCCTCGGTGGGGTTGTGATAATAGCGCGGACGCCGGTCGATTTCGACAAATCCCAGTTTCCGATAGAGAGCCTGAGCCAGGTTGGAGGATTCCCGCACTTCCAAGAAAATCTCCGGACAATCAGATTCCCGTGCAGATTCAATCAAGGTGCGAGTCAGTGCCTCACCCAGTCCCAGTCCGCGCGCATGCGCTTCCACGCCCACGGTCATAATCTCTACCGCATCTCCCATTCGCATGGCACCGCCGTAACCGACGAGGGTGTCGTCAGGATCAAATACCCCCACATAGAAGCGGTAGGGTCCAGTCAGCTCTTCTCTGAGCATTTCAGAGCTCCACGCCTCGGTCGGGAAGACCGCCCGCTCAACCGCGATCACATCCATGAGATGGTCTTCCGTTAAAGGCACCAGCCGGTACCCTTCCGGAAGCGCGATTCCGTAGCCGGACGGCAAATCAGGCTGAGTGTCAGACATAGGGGCTCCTCAAGTTCAAATTATTTTTGCCCGGCCTTGGGCATATGTACGTCAGGTCGACGCAAATACAGGGGCTCTGTTCCCAACTCCAATTCCGGGTTGGCTACCAAGCGAGCAGAGACAATCCGGGCAGCCGCCGCCACATCAAGCTGGACTTCTCCCAGCCGATGCGAAAAAGCCTCCGCATAAAGGTCGGCTCCCGGACCGGCGGCGGGCACGCCCGCTTCCTCGGCGACAGCAGCCACCTCTGTAGCCGGGGCCACCAGATAGTCTCCCAGCAAACGAATATCATCCTCACCTACGGCGGTAAGGTGAGCGGCGTAGACCTCTTTACGCCGGGCATCCGAGCACGCCATAACTTCACCCGAGGAAACGTGGCCGAGGGCGCTGCGCCCCAAAATCTCCAGTGAAGATAAACCATACAGGGCCGCTCCCGTTGCTTTCGCAAGCACGCGAGCAGTAATCAAGCCAGCCCGCAACCCAGTGTAGGGGGCGGGGCCGCGTCCAACGACAACTACATTAAAGCGTCCCAGCAGCGGGCCGTTGTCGTTGACGCCGCAGACTTTCCGGATCATGCCGGCGAGGTGCTCCGCGTGAGCGCGCGGGTCAGCTGAATAGTCGCGAGCGAGAACTTCACCGTCTTCCACTAGGGCGACCGCTGAGCCAGCCGAAGTGTCAATACATAAAAATTTAGTCATGCTTTGTCCTCCTCGGCAATAGCCTCCGCGAGCGCTCGCAGCTCTCCCTCGTCCCAGCGGTCAGAGCAAGGCGTGAAGACGAGGGTGCGTTTCCCGTCATCCATCAGTTCCACGTTAATCGGCTCAGCGCCGGTAGTTTGCGCAGCATCGGTACCGTGGGCGCGAACCACTTGAACTTCCAAGCGATCTGGGCTGAGGCCTTCGGTTTTTCCTTCACCCCATTCGATCACGGTGACAGCCTCGGAGAGGGTCGAATCCAGATCGAGGGTTTCCAAATCGTCTAGGTCAGTGATGCGGTAGGCGTCCGCATGAATCAAGACGGGTCCGTTCGGGTTGGGGTGTTCGCGGGCAATGATGAAGGTCGGGGATGATACGCGTCCCCGCACGCCCATGCCTTCACCCAGCCCTTGCGTGAAAGTAGTCTTCCCGGCACCTAAATCGCCTGAAAGCATGATTAAATCACCGGGTCGCACCAGTTTCGCTAGTGCTTGACCAATCGCCCGAGTCTCATCCGCATCAGCGGTCATGATTTCAACCGGCACAAAGCCTCCACAAGGTCTTTCCAACGTAATGCCTTCTATTGTACGCCCGCAGGCTCTAAGACGCGGGGGATGCGCGCGCCCAGCCGGGTCATCACCTCATAGTTGATGGTGTCGCACCAGGCAGCCCAATCATCGGCGGTGGGCACGCTAACTTCCGCTTGCGGGTCAGGGGCGCCCAGTAGCGTCACCCAGTCGCCGCGGCGCGCGGTAGTAACCTCACCGAGGTCAATCATGAACTGGTCCATGCAAACCCTACCGACGAGGGGGACCCGCTGATCGCCGGTCTGCGTGTGCACCACAACTTCGGCCCGGTTGGAGGCCGCCCGCGGAATTCCATCCCCGTAGCCGAGGGGCACCAACCCAATCCACCTGTCGGTGGGGGCAACCCAGGTGGCGTTATAGGAAACCGCTGCGCCGGCTTTAATCCGCTTCACTGACAGGAGCGGGGCCTCTAAGGTCATGACCGGTTGCAAGGACAAACCATTGGTGGCGTCAGGGCGCTGCGGGTTCGGACTGTACCCGTACATGCCGATGCCCCAGCGGATCATGTCGTAGTGGCTTTCGGGATGCCATAGGCCGCCCGGGGTGGCGCTCAGGTGGCGGATCACGTCAGTGAAGCCGGCTTCTGCCGCCAAAGCGACTGCAGCTTCGAAGCGCCCAATCTGCTGTTTGGTTTGCTGCATTCCGATTGGTGAAGGATCATCCGCACAGGAAAGGTGCGACCAGATACCCGCCACTTGTAAGAGTCCCTGCTGCTGGTATGCGCGGGCTGCCGCCACTCCCTCGGGCCAAAGCGCAGCGGTGAAGCCGGCGCGAGAATGCCCCACATCGATTTTCAGGTGCACGCGGGGGCTCTGCCCGACACGCTTTCCGGCGTTGACGAGGGCGTCCAGCTCGGCCAGATTGGAAGCAGAAAGATCGATCTGCGCCGCCACCGCGCGATCCAAGATGGCGGTGGACAGTGGAGAAACAATCCAGCTAAAGATCCTGACCTTGTCACGTAACTGCGCGGCGACTAGATAGTCATGGAGGCTGAGGGCTTCCCCAACTTGGGCCTGCCCCAGCCAGTTAGCTCCCGCCGCAATAGCGGCCTGCGCGACGAGGGAGGCACCGTGCCCATAAGCGTCAGCTTTGATGATTGCCATCATCTGCCCGGTGGGGGCATGCTGCCTGAGAGTGCGTAGATTAGCGGCAATAGCTGCCCCGTTGATGCGCAGGCGGGAAGGATATTCAGCCTCGGTAACTAGATGACTCATGGATATTAGTTTCCCACGTTTACCGACTCAGAGTGCAATATAGTTGCCGCCATCGCACTGAGCGCCAAGGACTCATCAGCTGCGGCAATCCCGCAGCTACCCCGAATTGCGAGGATTGCACCCAGTATTCCGCTCAGGATATCTCCGGAGCCAGCCCGCGCCAGCAGCGGCGAACCCGGCGGCGCCGTATATGCCTGCCCGGCCGGGGTTAAAGCTACCGATTGATGCCCCTTCACCAACACCACAACGCCAGCCAGCTGGGCGATGCGCGCGCCCAGTTTAACCGGATTAGGCTCCCCGACTAGGCCGAGGGCGTCACCGATTCGGCGTAGTTCTCCCAGGTGTGGAGTAATCATAGTCGGGGCTGCCGCCATCGTTGCGGGGCTATCTTGGTAGAGGCGGGCGAAGAGGTCTAATGCGGAGGCGTCTAGGACCACTGCGACGCCCTCGGTCTGAGCGAACTTTAGGATCTCTCGCAGCTGGGAATAGCGCCCCTCCCCCACCCAGCCGGGCCCGCAGACCACGGCATCTGATTTCAGTAAGGCGGCGGAAAGATCCGCGGAAACCACGGTGCGCGGATAGCTGGCCACGACCAGTTGCTGCAGCGCCGGCGGGCCCACGTAACGGACCATGCCCGGGTGGACGGCAGTTAGGGCTGCCGCCCGCAGATCTGCAGAAAACGCCGTCTGCCCGTGCGCTCCCGAGGCGGCCAGCAGGGCTGCGCCCGGATAGTTTTCGCTGCCAGCTAGGATGGTTACCACTCCTCGGTTGTATTTATGCGACCAGGCGTCCGCTGGTGGCAGCAGATCCGGTAGGTCTTCCCTCCCCACTACAATGGTGCGGGCGGGCTGACCCAAGAGGTCAAAACCGAGGTCAAGTTCTTCGACTGTGCCGCACTGTAAACTGGCGGGCGGCAGCCACAGGGGGCTGCTGGCCCCGCCCATTGCGACTGTCACGTCAGCGGGGATTATCTCGGCGGGGAGCGCTCCCCAGGTGGTCTCTGTTTCGCTGACTACCGGAATGCCGGAGGGGATATCTACAGCGATGACCGTGGGCGGCTTGGGACTGGATTCGGCTTCTTCCCGCAGCAGTTTGATGACTTGCTGGAGCCGAGGGCGAAGCTGCCCCGTTAAACCAATCCCAGTGAGCGCATCAATCCAGATACCGGCGGAGCGGGCCAGGCTCAACAACCGCGCAGTCTCCGTCTCCGTGAGCGGCCGAGCGGAATCATCCTCGGCCCCGAAAAAGTGGATTCTCACCCCGGCAGCTTGCGCCGCAGCTAAAGCCCCGGCAGGGGGCCGAGGATGTAGCACCAGCGCTTGGGCGACGGCCCCACGGCGGGCGAGATACGCCAAAGCGTAGAGCCCGTCCGCACCGTTATTGCCGCCCCCAATCAGCCCAGCAATCACTGAGCCGGGCACGAAAAAACCGTCAGCTTTCAGATCGGCAATCGCAACCGCGGCGACTTTCCGGGCTGCCTGTTTCAGCAAAGCGTCGGGAGCGCAGTTAGCTAGCGCGCGCTGCTCGGCCGCCCGTAAGGTGGCGTAGTCGTAACCAAATCTCATGTTTTCATCATGCCATGTGATGCTTCAGATAGGAAGAAAATCAGCAATCTCTAATTGCGGTATGCAATAATCTCCCTATGACTTCTAGAACAGAACTCACCGAAGCTCTCCGCGCGCTGGGAGACGCGGAATCTCAACTCTTAGAAAGCCCCGGGGAGCATTCTCCCTATGAGTCGATTCCACGGGAAACCTGGTCCGCTCTGGCTTCTGAGACGCCACTGCCGCTCACCGCTAGTGAGGTTCAGCGTCTGGCCAGTTTGGGCGACCCGATTGATCTGTCTGAAGTGGATGCAATCTACCGTCCACTTTCGCGTCTGATTGAGCTTTCAGTGGAGCAGCAGCGGGTTTTGGCACAGTCACGCAGGGACTTCCTGCATCAGCCGGCGCAGCCCCAGCCGCCCTTCATTATTGGGATTGCTGGTTCCGTCGCGGTCGGTAAGTCTTCTATCGCCCGCGTGTTGCAGAACCTACTTTCACGTTTCCCAGATACCCCGAAGGTGGATCTGGTGACCACTGACGGTTTCTTGTACCCCACCGCAGAGTTGCAGCGCCGCGGACTGATGACTCGCAAGGGTTTCCCGGAGTCTTATGATCGGGAGGCTTTGATTAGTTTCTTGGCGCGGGTTAAATCCGGTGAACCGAGGGTGGAAGCCCCCGTCTATTCTCACGTGATTTACGATATTGTCCCCGATGAGAAAATCGTGGTGGAGCGTCCCGATATTTTGATTATTGAGGGCATTAACGTGCTGCAACCGCCCCGGGTTTCCTCTGAGGTGTATCATCCGGCGGTTTCAGTTTCTGACTACTTCGATTTCTCCATTTTCATTGACGCTAACCATGCGGATGTGGAGCAGTGGTATGTGGATCGTTTCTTGAAGCTGCGTGAGACCGCTTTCTCCGATCCGACCTCATACTTTAAGGATTATGCGAAGCTCTCCGATGAGGAGGCCATCGCGATCGCCCGCGAAATTTGGGTCAGCATTAACCTGGTAAACTTTGTGCAAAATATTCGCCCGACCCGCACCCGCGCGGACCTGATTATTTCGAAGGCCTCCGACCATCGGGTGACGGAAGTTCTGCTCCGTAAACTCTAAGCCCTTAAAGTAGGTGCCCAAGCAAATAAACTGCCCAAGCAAGCCTCCCGTTCCGGGTCTTGCTTGGGCAGTTCTTTGTTGCCTATTCTGGAGTTTTATTGGCAGTCTTTCCGGAGGACCCGGTCTCACTGTGCTCTAGCGGCTGGGTTGGGCCGGCGTCTCCCTCGTCCTCGGCCCCTTCTTCATCCTGGCTGGGAGCATTCGTAATCAAGGGGCTTTCCTCCGGGTTCGCATCAACCGGCAAACCTTTTCGGTCCAGGTACAGTCCAATGAGGCGGTCCACAATGGTGCCGAGGAGGATACCCGCCCCCACGCCCAGCACCATAGCCAGAAGCGGATGGTGTCCCAAGAACTTGCCTGCGGCCAAACCAATCAGCGTGCTGAATGAGGTCCAGGTGATATCCGCGAAAATCATGGTCGGAATGTAACGGCGGCGAGCATAATGCGAGGCCCCCGCCGTCATATTCACGGCAATCCGCCCAATCGGGATGAAGCGGGCAATCAGCAAGTAGGAGGCGCCGCGCCGGTTCAACGCGAGGCGCGCCCTCTCCAAACGCTCCGGAGTGGCGAAGTTACGAATCAACGGAATCTTTTCCACCGGAAGCCACCGCCCCACATGGTAGGCGCCAATATCGCCAATGAAAGCGCCCAAGCTGGCGGCGATAATGATGCTCCACAGCGGCACGGTCCGTCCGGTGTGGGACAGCGAGGAGAGCGCAATAATCAGGCTTTCAGAAGGCAGGATCGGCAAAAAACCGTCGATTAGGCAAAATAGAGCCAGAATCGGCAGAATCCAAAAACTGCCAGACCATTGTAACACCAGTTCCATGATGTGGTGCATGACGGGACCCAAAGCACGCTCCTTTAGGTTACTAACTAAAATCTTTTCTATAGCAACTTTAGCGCAGTTAGGCTCAAGGGCGGTTCATCCTTTTGGACGAAGCTACCTGGAGGCTCTCCTTCTTTAGCTGTGGGATTTACGGAAGGCACTGGCAACGCGATCGAAGATGAGTCCCACAACGACGCCCACAGCGATGCCGACAATCATGGCAAGGACCGGCCTGTCGCTAATGATACGTCCGGTCCCCCAGCCGATGACGACGGCGAATCCAGCCCAAACGGTGGAAGCAACAAAGGATACGGGGAGAAATTTTGGATACTTGAATCCTGAAGCACCCGCCGTCATATTGACCAGCACACGACCGACCGGTACGAAGCGGGCCGCCAGCAGGTAGGATGCGCCACGAAGCTGGAGCTCTCGCCGAGCAAATTCCAGGCGCTCATCAGTAGCTACTTTACGGACCAGCGGGATTGACTCAATCGGGAGTTTGCGCCCCAGCCAGAAAGCTATCGAATCACCAACGGTCGCACCGACGACACCGGCAATCCACACGCTCCACAGCGGCACGACATGGGCGCTGGAAGATAAAGATGCCAGCGCGGTAATGAGGCTTTCGGCTGGGACGGGCGGAAAGAAGCCGTCAATACAGGCGAACAAAGCCAGGGCGGGAATCACCCACCAACTACTGGCGATGCTAAGGATGAAATCGACGACCATATTCACTTTTGCTCACTCTGCCTAGGTTAGACTGAGTCGCTTTGCGACAACATCTGCCAGTTTTTGCGCGGCAGCGTCGGCTTGCGACTGCGTAGCAGCCTCAACCATGACACGAACCAAGGGCTCAGTGCCGGAGGCGCGTAACAGGACGCGGCCGGAGTCGCCGAGGAAGGCCTCAGTCGCAGCAATAGCTGCCACTAGCTCCGGATCATCGGTTCGGTTCTTGTCCACATTCGGCACGTTAATCAAGGTTTGAGGCAGACGCTTAATGAAGTCAGTTAGTTCCGCTAGGGTCTTGCCGGAGCGAACCACGTCGCGGGCGATCATCAAAGCAGTCAAAATACCGTCACCTGTGGTTGCGTAGTGCGCATTGATGACGTGTCCGGATTGCTCACCGCCGAGGACGTGCCCGGAGTTACGAATCTCTTCCAGCACGTAGCGGTCTCCTACGCCGGTCTGGGCGATCTTAATGCCGCGTTCTTTCATGGCAAGATGCAAACCCAAGTTGGACATCACGGTGACGACGAGGGTGTCATTTGCGAGGCGCCCCTGCTTCTTTAAGCCGACCGCCAGCATCCCCATAATCTTATCCCCATCAATCAAGTTGCCTTGAGAATCCACTGCTAGGCATCGGTCCGCGTCACCGTCAAAAGCCACGCCGAACGCGGCCTTAGAGGCAACCGTTACTGCCTGGAGCTGTTCCGGATGGGTGGAGCCACAGTCGTCGTTAATATTACGGCCGTCAGGTGAAGCGTTCATAACTACCACGTCGGCGCCGGCTTCACGCAAAGCTTCGGGCGCCACATAGGAGGCGGCGCCGTTGGCACAGTCAACAGCAATCCGGATACCCTTCAGGGGTGTTCCGCAAGCCTCCACTAGGTGCTCAATGTAGGCGCGGTCAGCGGTGGCCGGGTCGGACGTAATATCACCGACACCTTCGGCGATTGGGGCGTCCCAGTCTTTGTCTTCCAGCAGTGCCTGAATCTCATCCTCGGTGGCGTCTTCGAGTTTGTAGCCGCCACGAGCAAAGAACTTGATGCCGTTATCGGGCATGGGATTGTGGGAGGCAGAAATCATGACGCCTAGGTCATAGTCACCGGTCGCCATCAGGTAGGCAACAGCAGGGGTGGGAACTACACCGATGCGGATAGCATCCATGCCCGCACTGGCAATGCCAGCGGCAATGGCGTGGGAGAGGAACTCTCCGGAGACACGGGTGTCCCGTCCAATGATGGCTTTAGGTTTGTGCTCAACATCGTATGAGCCTTCCGGCATCTGCGCGATGGTCAGACGGGCTGCCGCCTGTCCGAGCTCCAAGGCAAGTGTCGCTGTGATGTCTTTATTCGCTAAGCCGCGCACTCCATCGGTGCCGAAAATACGAGCCATATTGTCCCCTACTTATCTGAGTCGGATGTTTGGATGATGCCCCCTCGAGCATCCCATCTACTTCACCTATGCTAGTACGAAAATTACCCCGTGGCGCAGATTGCTTAGCATGGTGAGCGAGATGCCACTCTTCTCGCCGATTAGCTGCACGATAGTGCCAGAAATGGCGCATTTTCGGGCATTTTTGCGCACTCGTGAATCTGTGGGTGAAGATAAAAAGTTCCCCTCCCGTTAAACCGGGAGGGGAACCAAAGCTGCAGCGAAGCGAGATTAACGCTTCGAGAACTGCGGGGCGCGGCGGGCCTTCTTCAAACCAGCCTTCTTACGCTCAACTGCACGAGCGTCACGAGTCAAGAAACCAGCCTTCTTCAAGGCGGGTCGGTTGGCTTCGCGATCGATTTCGTTCAGGGCGCGAGCAATGCCCAAGCGCAGTGCGCCAGCCTGACCGGAGATGCCGCCGCCGTGAATACGGGCGATAACATCGAAACGTCCCTCAATGTCCAACAGGGTGAACGGGGAACGAACCAGCTGCTGGTGCAGTTTGTTCGGGAAGTAATCTTCCAGAGTGCGGCCGTTCAGCTTCCATTCGCCGGTGCCAGGCACCAGGCGAACGCGAGCAACAGCCTCTTTACGGCGACCCAGGCCTGCACCTGGAGCCGTCATGGACTGACCTTGACCGGTCGGGCCGGTCTCAGTCTCTGATGTGTATGAGCTAGGAACGTCTTCGACATCCAGCTCTTCGTTCTTGACGGTGGTCTCGGCCACTGTAATCCTCGTTTTCTCTCCGGGCTCCAAGCAGATTACTGCTGGGCCACCTGGGTGATCTCGTAAGTTTCGGGCATCTGTGCCGCGTGGGGATGCTCGGAGCCTGAGTAAACCTTGAGCTTGCGCATCTGGGCACGGCCGAGCTTGTTCTTGGGCAGCATGCCACGAACAGCCTTTTCAATGGCGCGTTCGGGGCGGGTTGCCAATAGTTCACGGTAGGACACCGCGGTGAGACCACCCGGACGACCGGAGTGGCGGTAAGCAAATTTGTTGTCAGCCTTGTTTCCGGTCAGAGCGATCTTATCGGCATTGATAACAATGACGAAGTCGCCCTGATCCATGTGAGGAGCAAAGGTTGGCTTGTGCTTCCCACGGAGCAAGACAGCGACGTGTGACGCTAAACGGCCGAGGACGACATCAGTCGCATCTACGACGTACCACTTGGGGTCCGCATCCTCAGGCTTCGGTGAATAAGTGCGCACGCTAATAGCCTTCTTTTCGTTGCTAGTAGAGTCAGATGGCGCAGAAAAATTGAAGCGTATCTGCGCTTAACCTGACTCGCTTGTCTAAAGTAAATCGGTCATGTTGTGTCTGTTATGGGACCGGGCGAGTGGGAAACGCTGGTGGTCCGATGTGACACACAACTTGTTAATACTATCCTTTGAGCGGGCCCATCGTCAAAGGATAGCCTTGTGCAAACGCTCTCATTGCGAGCCTTTTTCGCAATCACAGTCGGCCTCGTCTCGACGGCGCCGCGCCAGCTGCGCTTGTTGTGCCCAGGCGTCGGCATCTTCACCGTAGGAAACCTCGGCTAATACTAAGCCTTGCGGGGGTGCCAGAGGGGCAGCTTGTTCCCGGCTGGGATGCTTTAACAGCTCTGCCAAATAGTTTTCTGGCCGAGCTCCCCTTCCCACCAAAATCGCCGCCCCAACTAGGGATCGCACCATGGAGTGACAGAATGCATCAGCCTGCACGTCTGCTTCGATCTGGTCGTCCTCGGCCCGCGTGAAGCTGAAAGCAGTCAATGTCCGGATCGTAGTCGCACCCTCGCGTGGTTTACAGAAAGAAAGGAAATCGTGCTCCCCTAACACAGTGCGCGCGGCCTGGTTCATGGTCGGTAGGTTAAGGCCCTCCGCCGGGGCATCCACCCAGCTCACCCAGTGCCGGGTGAGTGGGTTACGTGCCGCCAAGGAGTCAGCAATCCGATAAGTGTAGCGGCGTCTAAGCGCAGAGAAGCGGGCATCGAAACTAGCGTCGACCAGACGCACCGACTTGACCTGCACGTCGGCGCTGCCGCGCGGCCCGGAAGCTTCCCGTGCCAGCATGGAGTTGAGCCGCTGCGCAAATTTCTCACTGCGCTCCCCCTCGTGCCCTAAAAGCTGCACGCAAAGGGATGCAGGCAAGTCAAGGTGCGCCACCTGCCCGGTTGCGTGCACACCAGCGTCGGTACGTCCCGCTACCGTCAGGCTCACCGCTTGGCGACAAATGGTGCCGAGGACGCGCTCTAGCTCCCCTTGCACGGTACGCTGACCCGGTTGCGCTGCCCAGCCGTGGAAGTCCGTACCGTCGTAGGCAAGGTCGAAACGAAGTCTTTGTTCAGTCACGCTCCTACTGTACCGAATCTGCAGCCTCACGCGCGAGCCTCAGTGTTATGCGGGTAAAGTAAATGCCCCCACCAGTTGGCAGGGGCATTTACTTTGAAGTTTATGAATCAGTCAGTGCGCTGAAATAGCTCACTTCTCTTCTTCAGTTGCGGTCTCTTCGACCTGAGCTTCCTCAACTGCAGGCTCTTCAACCTTTTCAGCCTTGGGTGCCTTCTCCGCAGCGGCTTCGGCGGTCTTTTCAGCGGTCTTGACGACAGCCTTCTTTTCCACCTTTTCCATCACGAGGGACAGACGGGCCATGGGAGCCTGGTCGCCCTTACGCGGGGGAAGCTTAACGATGCGGGTGTAGCCGCCTTCGCGCTCAGAGTCCATTGCCGGAACAATGACATCGAAGAGCTCGTAGGTGTAGTCGAAACGACCATCACGCTTAGCGGTATTGGTACCCAGAACGGCAATCACCTGACGACGAGCGTGCATATCTCCACGCTTTGCCTTGGTGATGAGGCGCTCCAGATGGGGCTGTACGCGCTTGGCGCGAGCGAAAGTGGTGGTAATCTCGCGGTGCTCGATTACGCTACGGCACAGGTTGGCCAGCATGCGACGCTCGTGCGCGGCGCTGCCTCCCAGGCGGGGGCCCTTTGCAGGCTTAGGCATTTTCTTTTCTCCTTGAAAACTGTGGTGGCTCAGCTAAAGTTTTCGTCGCTGAACTGAATGAATCCGGGTGTTTCAGCGTCGCTGACACTGGGCATTTGGGAGTCCTTGAGGGACATTCCAATGGCTGCCAGTTTCTCCTTGATTTCCTCAATCGACTTCGCACCGAAGTTACGAATGTCGAGGAGGTCAGCTTCGGAGCGGGCTACCAGCTCGCCAATAGTGTTGATCTCATCGCGGTGAAGCGCGTTCATGGAACGAGGCTGCAAGCCCAGGTCCTTGATCGGGCGAGCCAAATCGGCTGCCAGTGCGTTATCGGTCTGGGACTCGCCCATCTCGATACCTTCACTCTCAACGTTGAGTTCCTTGCAAAGACCAAACAAACCGACCAGTGTGGTGCCTGCCGAAGCGAGGGCGTCACGCGGGCTGATAGCCTGCTTGGTTTCAACATCAACTACTAGACGATCAAAGTCGGTGCGCTGTTCCACACGGGTTGCTTCAACCTTGTAGGTCACCTTGAGAATCGGTGAGTAGATTGAATCGATCGGGATGCGGGAAATTTCAGCGTCCGGGTTCTTGTTCTGAGCAGCTGAGATGTAGCCGCGGCCACGCTCAACAGTCAGTTCAATCTCCAAACGTCCCTTGTCATTCAGGGTTGCCAACACGAGTTCCGGGTTGTGGATTTCCACCCCGGCGGGAGGCTGGATATCACCGGCAGTGACAACACCTTCGCCAGTCTGGCGCAGGTACATTACAACCGGCTCATCATTGTCCGAAGACAAGACAATCTGCTTGATGTTAAGGATGATCTGTGCAACATCTTCTTTCACACCTTCAATGGTGCTGAACTCGTGTTGAACACCATCGATGCGAATGGAGGTTACTGCGGCACCCGGAATGGATGACAGCAGCGTCCGGCGAAGCGAGTTACCCAAGGTGTAACCGAAACCGGGCTCAAGCGGTTCCAGGGTAAAGCGCGAGCGGCGCTCATTGACGACTTCTTCAGTCAAAGTGGGTCGCTGTGCAATCAGCACGTCGAATTCCTTTCCTCATCCGGTGCCCGCCATATGACACCGGCTTTGTGGTTGTGGGGTTTCCCCCACGCAGGATGTGAGGTCAGCGGTGAATACATGGCGCGCATTCTCCGCGGATAGAAACTATTTAGCCGGATTAGCCGTCTAGTTTCTCGAGACTGATGAAATCAGACGCGACGACGCTTCGGGGGGCGAGCACCATTGTGTGCCTGCGGGGTCACGTCGTGAATCGAACCAACTTCGAGGCCGCTGGCCTGAAGGGAACGAATCGCGGTTTCACGGCCGGAGCCGGGACCCTTAACGAAGACGTCAACCTTCTTCATGCCGTGTTCCTGGGCGCGCTTTGCAGCGGCCTCAGCAGCCAGCTGAGCGGCGAACGGGGTGGACTTACGTGAACCCTTGAAGCCAACCTGGCCGGATGAGCATGAAGCGATGACAGCACCGGTCGGATCAGTGATCGACACGATGGTGTTGTTGAAGGTCGACTTAATGTGTGCCTGACCTACAGCAATATTTTTACGTTCCTTACGGCGTCCCTTACGGGCACCGGTAGCACGAGTCTTGGGGGGCATATCTTCTCCTAAAAGTCTTACTTCTTCTTACCTGCAACGGTACGCTTCGGACCCTTACGAGTACGCGCGTTCGTCTTGGTACGCTGACCACGAACTGGCAGGCCACGACGGTGGCGTACGCCCTGATAGGAGCCGATTTCAATCTTGCGACGAATGTCCGCTTGGACTTCACGACGCAAGTCGCCTTCGACCTTGTAGTTGCCCTCGATGTATTCGCGGAGCTTGACCAAGTCTTCTTCAGCCAGATCCTTGACGCGAATATCGGGCGACACACCGGTCGCCTTGAGCGTTTCAGCAGCGCGGGTACGTCCCACACCGTAAACATAAGTGAGTGCGATCTCCAGGCGCTTTTCGCGCGGGAGGTCTACACCGGCAATACGTGCCAATTTTTTCTCCTGTGTTTTCGGAGGCCGTCACGTTACCTTCCAAGCAGATTGCTTGGCCTCGGCCTCCGAACCGAGGGCTGCACCGCTTTCACGGGTGGCTGGTAACGTGCTAGTTGTTCAACCGCGGTTGCGGTTGAGCAGATCAGGGATTAGCCCTGACGCTGCTTGTGTCGAGGGTTGTCGCAAATAACCATGACATTGCCGTGGCGACGAATCACCTTGCACTTGTCGCAGATTCTTTTGACACTCGGCTTGACCTTCATGATAAACCTCCGCCGCCACTCTCAGGCGGCGCATGTCGTAGTTTACTTGTAACGGTAGACGATACGGCCTCGGCTGAGGTCGTAGGGGCTGAGCTCAACGACTACCCGATCCTCTGGGAGAATACGAATGTAGTGCTGACGCATCTTTCCCGAAATGTGCGCGAGCACGATGTGTTCGTTCTGCAGTTCAACGCGGAACATTGCATTGGGGAGTGCCTCAACGACAGTTCCCTCAACTTCAATTACACCGTCTTTGTTCGCCATATAACTCGACTACTCTCACTTTCTTGAGTTTCCTTAACGATTGTTAAAGAGCTGCGTACCTACACTTAACCTAAAGTGAAGACACCCAACGATTAAGACTATGAGCAATTTCGCCAGTTTGCAACCTTTAGGACTGTCGTATCGGTCACTGGGCTGGGATTGTAACGGGCTTTAAGCCGTAGGGGGAAAGAATCTCTTCTCCCCCGTCCCGGGCAGTCAATACCCAGACACCACCGGGCATGATTGCGACCGTGTGTTCCCACTGCGCAGCCAAGGAACCGTCCACTGTGCGGACAGTCCATTCGTCTGCATCCACCTGGTTGGCGGCAGAGCCCGAGGTGAGCATCGGTTCAATCGCGAAGACCATGCCGGGGCGGAGCTTCGTGAGCTTACCGCGCACAGAGTAGTTGTAGACGTCGGGTTCTTCATGCATGGCATTGCCAATTCCATGCCCGACGAAGTCTTCGACGATACCGATGGGCATCTCGAACTGCTCACTGTAGTGAGCAACGACTTCTTCCACACTGTCGCCCACAATATTCAGGCGATCTGCCCCCTCGGCGAGATTCACAATTGCGTTATGCAGCGCAGTCTTGGTGACTTCGTCGATGCGGTGTGCAGTTTCCCTGCCTTCGCCGCCAACAATCATGGTGAAAGCAGCGTCACCGTGCCATTGTTTCCCTTCGCGGACAACATAGGCGCCGCAGTCGAAGGTAACGAGGTCCCCGGTCTCGAGTACCCTTTCGCCCGGGATGCCGTGCACGATCTCATCGTTGACGGAGATACAGACGGTTGCGGGGAAACCATGATAGCCGAGGAAGTTCGAGTGCCCGTTGGAGTCAGCAATGACTCTGGCGCTGACTTGGTCAAGCTCTTTAGTGGTGATGCCCGGTACGCAGGCTTCACGGAGTGCGGCATGAATATCTGCAACAATCAATCCCGCTTCGCGCATATAACCGATTTGGGTGGGGGTTTTGATTTTTACTTTGTCACGGTAACGCATTGGATTCTTTCCGATAAGGCAAAGGTGGGGCAACGCTATGCGCAGCCCCACCTTAGCTAAGTTGTCACTTTGCTTCGAGGATAGCCTTGATTCGATCCGAGACCTCATCAATGCTACCGTTGCCATCGACCTTCACCAGTAGTCCAGCTTCCTCGTAGAAGCTCATCAATGGTTCAGTCAGCTCCTGGTAGACATCGAGACGGTGACGGATTACTTCCTCGGTGTCATCGGGACGATGTTCAATCTCGGCCCGTTTCAAGAGGCGCTCAACTACGGCCTCGTTATCGGCAGTAATCTGCAGTACCAAATCAAGCTTGCGTCCGCGATCAGCCAACATTTCGTCCAGCACTTTAGCTTGCGAAACTGTGCGAGGGTAGCCATCCAGAAGGAAGCCTTCGCGCGCATCGGGGTTATCCAAGCGAACCTTCACCATCGGGTTGGTTACGCTATCGGGAACGTACTCGCCCCGGCTAATATATGCTTTCGCGCTTTCACCGAGCTCAGTTTCCTGTTCCATATTCTCCCGAAAAATCTGACCGGTAGAAATATGGGGGATATTCAGTTCACGACAAATGAACGCCGCCTGGGTACCTTTGCCAGCTCCCGGGGGGCCAACTAGGATCATTCGTTTCATCGGAGGAATCCTTCGTAGTGGTGCTGACGCAACTGAGAGTTAACTTCCTTGACGGTCTGCAAACCAACACCAACAATAATCAGCAGTGTAGTGCCACCGAAAGGTAGCTGCTGGCTGGTAATTCCCATTGGGATTAGCAGCAGTGCGGGAAGCAGTGCCACAATCACCAGGTAGACAGCACCAGCAGAGGTAATAC
This sequence comes from Boudabousia marimammalium, assembly GCF_001936115.1. GTDB lineage: Bacteria > Actinomycetota > Actinomycetes > Actinomycetales > Actinomycetaceae > Boudabousia > Boudabousia marimammalium. The sequence continues at coordinate 37,929 of NZ_MPDM01000010.1, read as the reverse complement.
GTGTAATCACGTAGCGAAGCAGGTCAGCAGTCGGACGACCGGCACGAATACCGGGGACGAAGCCGCCATACTTCTTCATATTGTCTGCAACCTCATCCGGGTTGAAAGTAATCTGCGTGTAGAAGAAACAGAAGAAAGCAATCAGAGCCGCATCAAGCGCCAAGTAGAGAGCGCTTTGCTGCGTGAAGTTACGGTGGACGAAGATTGCCCACCCGGAGCTAGGATCGGCGAACTGCGCAGCCATCATCGGCAAAGCCAGTATCGAGGTTGCAAAGATAACCGGGATAACGCCGGACATGTTGATCTTGATGGGAATGTAGGTGGAGGACCCGCCGTAGGACCGGGAACCAACCATCCGCTTCGCGTACTGCACAGGGATGCGACGCATGGCCTGCTCCACGAAGACAATAGCTATGGTAATCGCAGCAATCATCGCGATGATGCCAAGCACCTTTAATACGCCGTTGTCAGCGGACTGGGCGATACCGAAAAGTTGCTGCGGGAGACGAGCAATGATTGACGTGAAAATCAGCAAGGACATTCCGTTACCGATACCACGGTCGGTAATCAATTCGCCGAGCCACATGATGACACCAGTACCCGCGGTCATCACAATCAGGATGAGCAGGAAGGTCCAAACCGTATCACTGGGGATAACCGGAACCGTACAGCCGGGGAACATGTTGCCCGATCGTGCCAAAGAGATGAAGCCTAGGGACTGCATGAAGGCGAGGAAGATAGTCAGCACACGAGTGTACTGCGTCAGCTTCGCCTGGCCAGACTGGCCTTCCTTGTGCAGGTCTTCAAAACGAGGTACTACTACGCGCAACAGCTGAATAATAATTGAAGCAGTAATGTACGGCATAATGCCGAGGGCAAATACAGACAGCTGCAGTAGAGCACCACCAGAGAAGAGGTTAACGAGGTCTAGAAGACCAGCGCCCTCCTGTTGGGCCATACACTGGTTAATGTTCTTAATCGATACACCCGGTGACGGGACAAAAGTTCCGGCGCGGAACAATGCCATGATCAGCAGTGTGAAGAGCAGCTTGCGCCGCAAATCAGGGGTGCGGAACGCCTGTGCGAATGCGCTAAGCACGCTACCTCCTCGGTTGAAACTTATAGATAGAAAAATGAGCCGGCCAGTCACCGGCAACGTGCGTCATTCTACCGCCTTATTGCAGTACTCAGCAATAAGATGATAGAACGATTCACGCAATTTGTGAGATTAACGCTAAAACGGGGAGCGATTCGTTGAGCAAATCGCTCCCCGTTAAAGATTAGCGGTTGGTCAAAGACCCGCCAGCTGCCTGAATCTTCTCAGCAGCAGAAGCTGACCAAGCATCGACGGTTAGGTCGAACTTGACTTCAACGCTTCCGGTTCCGAGAACCTTCACGAGCTGGTTCTTGCGAACTGCGCCGGCTGCTACCAGTTCCTCAACGCCGATGGTGCCACCCTCAGGGAAGAGAGCTGACAGCTTATCAAGGTTGACAACCTGGTATTCGGTGCGGAACGGGTTCTTGAAACCACGGAGCTTCGGTAGACGCATATGCATCGGCATCTGGCCACCTTCGAAGCCCAAGGGAACCTGGTAACGTGCCTTAGTACCCTTGGTACCGCGACCTGCAGTCTTACCCTTTGAGCCTTCACCGCGGCCAACGCGCATCTTCTTGCGCTTGGCGCCCGGTGCCGGGTGGAGATGGTGGATACGCAACACGTCGTCACGCTCTTCGTTGTTCTGTGCGACAGTCTCAGTGCTCTTAGCCATGATTAGTCGACCTCCTCAACCTTAACTAGGTGAGAGACAGCGCGAAGATAGCCGCGAAGCTGGTGGCTGTCCTCACGGACGGTGGACTGGCCAATCTTACGCAAACCCAGGGTGCGCATGGTGTCACGCTGGTTCTGCTTAGAACCTACGTCGCCACGGACGCGGGTGATTTTAACCTGTGCCATTACTCACTCACCCCCGCAGCTGCAGCTTCAGCCTCAACCTTTTCTGCAGCGGCCTTACGCTCAGCTTCACCTTCGGCACGAGCACGTAGCATGCCGGCAGGAGCAACGCGCTCCAACGGCAGACCACGACGGGCAGCAACAGCCTCAGGCTGTTCCAGCTGGCGCAGGGCCTTGACGGTGGCATGAACAATGTTGATTGCGTTGGCAGATCCCAGTGACTTGGTCAGCACATCGTGGACACCAGCGCAGTCGAGGACTGCACGCACCGGGCCGCCGGCGATAACGCCGGTACCAGGAGCAGCGGGACGAAGCAGAACGATGCCTGCAGCGTCTTCACCCTGGGTCACGTGAGTGATAGTACGGCGAATCATGGGGACGCGGAAGAAGTTCTTCTTGGCTTCTTCAACGCCCTTGGCGATTGCCGCGGGAACTTCCTTAGCTTTACCGTATCCAACGCCGACTGTGCCTTCGCCGTCACCAACTACGACAAGCGCAGTGAAGCTGAAGCGACGACCACCCTTAACGACCTTGGAGACGCGGTTGATAGTCACAACGCGCTCGATGTACTGGTTCTTTTCGTCGCGGCCTTTGTTGCCACGACGGTCTTCCCGGCGTCCTCGACGCTCGCGACGCTCTGTGTCGCGAGTCTCGTTGGACTGGCCGTTCCTGTCTTGCTGCTCTGCAGCCATCAGTATGCCCTCTTCCTTCTCTTCGCGATCACAGGCTCAACCCGCCGGAGCGGGCGCCGTCTGCGACTGCCGCGACGCGGCCATGATACTTGTTACCGCCACGGTCGAAGACCGCTGCGGAGATGCCGGCGGCTTTTGCGCGCTCGGCGACGAGTTCGCCAACCTTGTGAGCCTGCTCAGTCTTGGTGCCTGACATGAAGTCAGCTTCCATGGTTGAGGCAGCGGCCAGCGTGTGACCCACGGTGTCGTCGATCAACTGAGCCACCATGTGGCGGTTGGAACGACGGACCACCAAGCGGGGGCGTTCGGGAGTGCCGAAAACAGTTTTGCGGACGCGCTGGTGGCGGCGTTTGAGAGCTACAGCTGAGCCCTTTCCTTTGACGGAGTAAGCCATTATTACTTACCTGCCTTTCCGACCTTGCGACGTACCTGTTCGCCGGCGTAGCGAACACCCTTGCCCTTGTAGGGTTCAGGCTTACGAATCTTGCGAATGTTTGCGGCGACCTCGCCAACCTTCTGCTTGTCAATGCCAGAGACAGTCAGCTTGGTGGGGCCTTCCACGGTGAACTCAATGCCTTCCGGGGCTTCAACCACAACGGGGTGTGAGAAACCGAGAGCAAACTCCAAGTTCTTACCCTTGGCAATCACACGGTAACCGGTGCCAACGATTTCCAGTTTCTTCTGGAAGCCTTCGGTCACACCAACGACCATGTTGTTGATCAGGGTACGAGTCAGGCCGTGCAATGAGCGTGCAGTACGCTCATCGTTGGGGCGGGAAACCAGCACGGTGCCGTCCTCTACCTTCACCTCAATGGGGGTAGGGATGGTGTGCTTGAGTTCGCCCTTGGGGCCCTTAACAGTAATTACCGAGTCATCGAGCTTAATCTCGACACCCGCCGGAATTGAGACCGGAAGTCGTCCAATACGAGACATATTCTACTCCTCCGTTCTCACCAGATATAGGCGAGGACTTCCCCACCTACACCCTTATTTGCTGCCTCGCGGTCAGTCAGCAGGCCAGAAGATGTGGACAAGATTGCCACACCCAAGCCGCCCATGACGCGGGGCAGGTCAGTTGACTTGGCATACTTACGAAGACCGGGCTTGGAAACACGCTTCACGCCGGAAATGGCGCGCTCGCGGTTAGCTCCGTACTTCAGTTTCAGAGTGAGAGTTTTGCCCACGCGGGCATCCTCAATCTCCATACCAAGAATGTATCCTTCGGCTTCAAGGATCTGCGCGATGGCAGCCTTCAGCTTCGAGTGCGGCATGGAAACCGTCTCGTGCTGCGCCGAGTTAGCGTTACGCAGACGCGTTAGCATATCTGCGATTGGATCTGTCATAGACATAGTGGGCTATGCCCTTCCTCGTCGGGGTTTCCCACGGCACTTTTTGCCGGTGGACCTGCGACGTAGTTGTTACCAGCTGCTCTTTGTGACACCGGGAAGCTCACCCGCTAGGGCCAGCTCACGGAGGCAAATACGGCACAAGCCGAACTTACGATACACCGAACGCGGACGACCGCAACGGTTGCAACGTGTGTAGGCACGCACCCGGAACTTAGGTTTCCGGGAGGCCTTGACTTTGAGTGATGTCTTAGCCATTAACTCAGTTCTCCTTGAACGGGAATCCGAGGTGACGTAGCAGAGCTAGGCCTTCCTCGTTGGTCTTGGCGGACGTAACCAGCGTGATATCCATACCGCGGACACGGTCAATCGTGTCGGGATCGATTTCGTGGAACATCACCTGTTCGGTCAGACCGAAGGTGTAGTTTCCGTTACCGTCGAACTGGTTGGGGTTCAGACCACGGAAGTCACGAATACGCGGAAGCGCAGTCGAAAGCAAACGGTCTAGAAACTCCCACATTCGTGCGCCACGTAGAGTTACGTGAGCACCAATCGGCTGGCCTTCACGCAGTTTGAACTGCGCGATGGATTTGCGTGCCTTTGTGACTACCGGCTTCTGACCGGTGATCAGGGTGAGGTCGCGAACGGCCCCATCCATAACCTTGGAGTCACGGGCAGCGTCACCGACACCCATGTTGACGACGATCTTGGTCAGACCGGCGACCTCCATGGCGTTGGGGTGCTGGAACTCTTCGCGAAGCTTCGCGACGATTTCGTCCTTGTACTTTGCCTTCAGGCGGGGTGTGTTATCAGTCATGCTCAGATCTCCTTACCTGCGTTCTCGCCAGTGCGGATCACTCGCACGCGCTTGACACGCACGCGGCCTTCACGCTCGACCTCGACCTCTTTGAAGCCGACGCGAACGGGCTTCTTGGTGTCAGGATCAACCAAGGCAACATTGGAGATGTCAATCGGGGCTTCACGGTGCTCGATGCCGCCGGTGACCTGGCCCTGAGCTGACTGCCCCTGGCGGACGTGGTGCGTACGCACATTCACGCCTTCTACGATCACACGGTTAGTATCGCGCAAAACCTCGATGACAACGCCCTGCTTACCTTTATCTCCAGGAAGCAAAGGAGCCTTGCCCTTTTCTTCCCGAACCTTGTTACGCGCGTCGATTTTCTTCTGGTCGGAAGTACGACCAGTCATGACCTCAACGAGGTCACCCTTCTTAATCTTCGCTCCCATCACAACACCTCCGGTGCTAGCGAGACGATACGCATGAACTTCTTATCACGGAGCTCTCGACCCACTGGGCCGAAAATACGCGTACCGCGGGGCTCACCTTCGTTTTTCAAGATGACAGCTGCATTCTCATCAAATCGGATGTAGGAACCGTCTTTGCGGCGGCGCTCCTTGCGGGTGCGCACAATAACCGCCTTTACGACGTCTCCCTTTTTGACATTGCCGCCGGGGATAGCGTCTTTAACAGTGGCAACAATAGTGTCACCAATGCCAGCGTAACGCCGACCCGAGCCTCCGAGAACGCGGATGCAAAGGATTTCCTTCGCACCGGTGTTATCGGCGACCTTTAGTCGCGACTCTTGTTGGATCATTCTTATGACTCCTGTCGTCGTGCCGGTTCTCGGTCTCCCGAGCCTAGCCGAACGGATTATTTCAAATAGAAAACTAAGATTTACTTAGCCTTCTCAAGGATCTCGACCAAACGCCACCGCTTGGTAGCGGAGAGCGGCCGAGTTTCCATGATGCGGACAAGGTCACCTACGCGAGCAATATTGCCCTCGTCGTGTGCCTTGAGTTTTGCGGTTCGACGCACAACTTTACCGTATAAAGGGTGCTTCACGCGGTCAACGAACTCAACCACAATGGTTTTGTCCATCTTATCGCTCACGACATAGCCGCGGCGGACCTTGCGTTCATTGCGCACAGAGGCGGAATTTTCGCTCATTTTCTCGCTCACTTACTTGTCGTAGGGGCAGTACGGATGTTTAGCTCACGTTCACGAGCAATCGTGTAAATGCGAGCAATGTCACGACGGACGGTGCGGATGCGACCGACATTTTCGGTTGCGCCAGCTGCCTGCGCGAAGCGGAGGTTAAACAATTCAGTCTTAGCCTTGTCCAGCTCCTCGCGCAGACGGTCGTCATCCATCTTATCCAGCTCAGCGGCTGTCAGATCAGAAGAGTTAGCCATCAGGCTTCACCACCTTCACGGACCACGAAACGGGTCTTCATCGGGAGCTTGTGCATGGCGCGTGACATAGCCTCACGTGCCAGCGACTCCGGGACACCTCCGAGCTCGAACAGGATTCGGCCCGGCTTAACATTGGCAACCCACCATTCCACGGAGCCTTTACCTTTACCCATACGGGTTTCGGCAGGCTTCTTGGTCAGCGGACGGTCGGGGAAGATGTTAATCCACACCTTACCGCCACGCTTAATGTGACGAGTCATTGCGATACGAGCAGCTTCAATCTGTCGGTTGGTGACATAAGCCGGCTCGAGCGCTTGGATTCCGAAATCGCCGAATGCAATCTCGGTGCCGCCCTTAGCCATTCCCTTACGGGTGGGGCGGTGCTGCTTACGGAACTTTGTTCTACGAGGAATAAGCACGGCTCAGGCCTCCGATGCCTTCTCTTTGGCGGGTGCCGGCGACTCGCTCTGCTGCTGCTGAGCCTTGTTGCCTGGACGCTGGTTACGGCGTCCCCCGCGACGGTCATTGCGACGTCCACGCGGAGCGGCCTCGGCCTGCTGACGCGCGAATTCCTTTTCGGTGACATCGCCCTTGTAGATCCACACCTTGACGCCGATACGACCAAAGGTGGTATGGGCCTCGAAGAAGCCGTAATCGATATTCGCGCGCAGGGTGTGCAAGGGCACCCGACCTTCGCGGTAGAATTCCGAACGCGACATCTCCGCGCCGCCGAGACGGCCGGCGCACTGGATACGAATACCCTTGGCGCCCGCGCCCATGGCGGACTGCATGGCCTTACGCATGGCACGCCGGAACGACACGCGAGCTGCGAGCTGTTCTGCGACTCCCTGCGCAACCAGCTGAGCATCAATCTCGGGGTTCTTGACCTCGAGGATGTTCAACTGAACCTGCTTACCGGTCATCTTCTCCAGCTGACCACGCAAGCGATCTGCTTCAGCTCCGCGACGGCCAATCACGATACCCGGGCGGGCAGTGTGAAGGTCAACGCGGACACGGTCACGAGTACGCTCGATGTCGACACGAGAGATACCGGAACGCTGCAGAGTTTCGTCAAGCATGCGGCGAATCGCAACATCCTCAGCTACGTAGTCTGCGTAGGTCTGGCCCTTCTGCGTCGAATCCGAAAACCAGTGCGACCGGTGATCGGTGGTGATGCCGAGACGGAACCCAGTGGGGTTAACTTTTTGTCCCATTACTTGGTTCCCTCCTGTGGTGTGTCGACGGTACCGACGACAACGGTGATGTGGCAGGTGCGCTTGTTGATACGACCAGCGCGACCCTGTGCACGAGGACGGAATCGCTTCATCGTCGGACCCTCATCTACATAAGCTTCCTTGATGACTAGATCAGCCTCGTTGAATTGTTCTTGTGCTTCCTCGGCTGCAAACTTTGCATTATGCTTGGCGGATTCCACCAGTTTGCGAACATCAGTTGCTACAGCCTGAGGCGCGAACCTCAAAATGTCGAGGGCGTCGATAACGCGCTTACCGCGGACGACATCGACAACTCGGCGCGCCTTCATGGGCGTGACGCGCAGGTAGCGCACCTTCGCCTTGGCTTCCATATTTTGCCTCTTTCTTCCTGTTAAGACGCGCCTCAGCGGCGGCGGCCCTTACGGTCATCCTTGTCGTGCGAACGGAAGGTCCGAGTCGGAGCAAATTCGCCCAGCTTGTGACCAACCATCGATTCGGTGACGAACACCGGGACGTGCTTACGACCGTCATGAACGGCGAAAGTGTGTCCAAGGAAGTCCGGCGTAATAACGGACCGACGCGACCAGGTTTTGATTACATTCTTAGTGCCAGCTTCGTTTTGAGCGTCAACCTTTTTGTAAAGGTGCTCGTCTACGAAGGGGCCTTTCTTTAAACTACGTGCCATGGTATCCCCTATCAGCGCTTCTTGCCGGTACGACGACGACGCACAATCATCTTGTCGCTGGCCTTGTTCTTACGGCGAGTACGACCCTCAGGCTTGCCCCAGGGGCTAACCGGGTGACGACCACCGGAGGTGCGGCCTTCGCCACCACCATGCGGGTGATCAATCGGGTTCATAACCACACCACGTACGTGGGGGCGCTTGCCCTTCCAACGCATACGGCCGGCCTTACCCCAGTTGATGTTGGACTGCTCAGCATTGCCAACTTCACCGATGGTGGCGCGGCAGCGAGCGTCCACGTTGCGGATTTCGCCGGAGGGCATACGCAGCTGGGCGTAACGGCCTTCCTTAGCAACCAGCTGGACCGAAGCACCAGCGGAGCGAGCGATCTTTGCACCGCCACCGGGACGCAGTTCGACAGCGTGAATCACGGTACCCAAAGGGATGTTACGCAAAGGCAGGTTGTTACCGGGCTTGATATCAGCACCGGGCCCCTGCTCAATGAGGTCACCCTGGGCCAGCTTGGCCGGAGCCAAGATGTAACGCTTAGCACCATCTGCATAGTGCAGCAAGGCAATACGTGCGGTCCGGTTGGGGTCATACTCAATGTGAGCGACCCGTGCGGGGATGCCATCCTTGTCGTGGCGACGGAAGTCAATCACACGGTAGGCGCGCTTGTGACCGCCACCGCGGTGACGAGACGTGACGCGACCTGCGTTGTTACGACCACCGGTCTTGGACAACGGACGCACCAAGGACTTTTCGGGGGTGGAGCGAGTAATCTCCACGAAGTCCGCAACGGAGGAGCCACGGCGGCCCGGCGTTGTCGGCTTATATTTACGAATTCCCATAATCTTCCTCTATCTTTCGACGGCTTCTCAGCCGATCAGCTCGCCGAAATCGATGGTGCCTTCGCGCAGCGTAACAATCGCGCGCTTGGTGTCCTTACGCTTACCAAGACCAGTGCGAGTACGGACAACCTTCCCGGGACGGTTCATGGTGTTAACCGATTCAACCTTCACGTCGAAGATGGCCTCGATAGCAATCTTGATCTCAGTCTTGTTAGCCGAAGGAGCAACCACGAAAGTGTACTTGCCGAGGTCTTCCATCGGAGCAGACTTTTCGGTGATTACCGGCTTGATGATAATGTCACGCGGGTTGCGTGCTGGGGTGAGGCTCACTTCTTTTCCTCCTTGTGGTTACCAACGAAGGCTTCGAAAGCACCAGAGGTGAAGACTACGTCATCCTGGACCAGGACGTCGTAGGTGTTCAGCTGATCGGCCCACAACAGTGCAACCTCAGGAAGGTTACGCAGGGAGAGCTGAGTCATCTGGTCTTCACGCTCGCATACCACGAGGGCGGTACGGTCGCCTACCACGTTGTGCAACGCGGAGAGAGCAGCCTTGGTTGAAGGCTTCTCTGCATCTAGGAAACCAGTCACGACATGAACGCGGCCGGCGCGTGCACGATCGGAAAGAGCGCCACGAAGAGCAGCAGCCTTCATCTTCTTAGGGGTCCGCTGCGCGTAGGAACGCGGGGTCGGACCATGAACAATGCCACCACCGGTGTAGTGAGGTGCACGGATTGAACCCTGACGGGCGTTACCGGTACCCTTCTGGCGGTAGGGCTTACGTCCACCACCGCGAACTTCTCCGCGGGTCTTGGCCTTGTGGGTGCCCTGACGGGCAGCTGCCAACTGGGCAACGACAACCTGGTGAATCAACGGAATGTTCGTGGGAACATCGAAGATTTCAGCGGGAAGTTCGACAGTGCCGGCCTTCTTGCCGGAAACGTCTAGGATATCTACAGTCTGGCTAGCCATATTCACTCACCCTTTACAGCGGAGCGGACCACGACCACACCGTTCTTCGGGCCGGGAATGGCGCCGGTGAGCAACAAAAGGCCCTTTTCGGTGTCGACGGAGTGGACCGTCAGATTCTGGATAGTACGGCGAACGCCACCCATACGGCCTGCCATACGCAGACCCTTGAAGACGCGGCCCGGTGTCGCAGCAGCACCGATTGAGCCGGGCTTGCGATGGTTACGGTGAGAACCGTGGGAAGCAGAGACACCGGCAAAGCCGTGACGCTTCATAACGCCAGCGAAACCTTTACCCTTGGTGGTGCCCGAAACATCGACGGTAGCGCCAGCTTCGAACAGGTCTGCAGTCAGTTCCTGACCGATAGTGTATTCTTCGGCATCCGGGGTGCGGATCTCAGCCAGATGACGACGCGGCGCAACGCCGGCCTTCTCGAAGTGGCCTGCCAAAGGTTTAGTAATCTTGCGGGAGTCAATCTCGCCAAAGCCCAGCTGGACGGCGGTGTAGCCATCGGTGTCCAGGGTGCGCACCTGCGTCACGACGTTGGTGTCCACCTGCACAACCGTAATGGGGATAAGACGACCGTCTTCGTTCCACACCTGGGTCATGCCGAGCTTGCGACCAATCAGCGCCTTCACGGGCGCAGTCGCTTGCTTGGAGTTCGTAGTCATTACAGGTTCCTCAGAGCTTAATTTCGATGTTCACGTCGGCGGGCAGGTCCAGTCGCATCAACGAGTCAACTGCCTTGGGCGTGGGGTCAATAATGTCAATCAGGCGCTTATGCGTGCGCATTTCGAAATGCTCACGGCTGTCCTTATATTTGTGGGGAGAACGAACGACAACAAATACGTTCTTCTCCGTCGGCAACGGCACCGGGCCAACTACTGTGGCACCCGCGCGCTGGACTGTCTCGACGATCTTACGCGCCGAGCTGTCGATAACCTCATGGTCATACGACTTCAGCCGAATGCGGATTTTCTGTCCCGCCATGCGGTCTTACCTCTTCCTTACTTTGAGACAACGTCCCCGCACCCGCGCGTGTCGCATGCCTTTTTCGCAAGATTCCAACACTGAGAGTGGTTTCGCTATCTACTTCGTCAAAACAACCTGGGGCATTACGCCCGTTTGTGCGACATTTCTGCCACCTCGAACGAAGTTCGATGGACTCATGATCTCTCATGAGCAACTTATCTAGTTTCGCAGGTTCAGCCCGAATACGCAACCCGATTCTGTGTGACGTCCGGTACCCCCGCGGCCGCGCGTGTCGCCTCACCACCCTTGGGCAAAAATGTAGCGGCCCAATCCGACGATTGGGCCGCTACACGCGAGTCTAAACTCTAATCAGTGAAACAAAATCACTTGACGACCTTGGTTACACGACCGGAACCAACGGTACGGCCACCCTCACGGATAGCGAAGCCGAGGCCCTCTTCCATGGCGATGGGCTGAATCAGCTCAACCGAGATTTCGGTGGTGTCGCCAGGCATAACCATTTCCTTGCCTTCAGGCAGGGTGATAACACCGGTCACGTCAGTGGTACGGAAGTAGAACTGAGGACGGTAGTTAGAGTAGAAGCTCTTGTGACGTCCGCCTTCTTCCTTCTTCAGGATGTAGACCTGACCCTCGAAGTGAGTGTGCGGGGTAATGGAACCGGGCTTAGCCACAACCTGGCCACGCTCGACGTCATCACGCTTGGTGCCACGCAACAACAGACCACAGTTTTCGCCGGCCCATGCTTCGTCCATCTGCTTGTGGAACATTTCGATACCGGTAACGGTGGTCTTCTGAGCTTCGCGGATACCCAAGATCTCAACTTCAGAGTTGATGGGCAGCTTGCCACGCTCAACACGACCGGTAACCACGGTGCCGCGGCCGGTAATGGTGAAGACGTCTTCGATCGGCATCAAGAAGGGCTTGTCCATGTCACGAACGGGCTCCGGGACGTTCTCGTCCACGGCGTCCATGAGCTCTGCAACCTTGCCAACCCACTCCGGGTCGCCTTCCAGCGCCTTCAGAGCGGAAACCTGGACGACAGGAGCATTGTCACCGTCGAAGCCCTGAGAGCTCAGCAGGTCACGAACTTCTTCTTCAACCAGTTCCAGCATGTCGGGGTCATCAACCATGTCAGCCTTGTTCAGAGCGACCAACAGGTAGGGAACGCCAACCTGCTTGGCCAGCAGAACGTGCTCACGGGTCTGAGCCATCGGGCCGTCAGTAGCGGCAACCACGAGGATTGCGCCGTCCATCTGAGCAGCACCGGTGATCATGTTCTTGATGTAGTCGGCGTGACCGGGGGCGTCGACGTGTGCGTAGTGACGCTTTTCGGTCTGGTATTCAACGTGAGAAACGTTAATGGTAATACCGCGGTCGCGCTCTTCAGGAGCGTTGTCAACCTGGTCGAACGGGGTGAACTCGTTCAAATCCGGGTACTTGTCGTGCAGTACTTTGGTAATCGCAGCGGTCAACGTGGTCTTACCATGGTCAACGTGACCAATGGTACCGATGTTAACGTGCGGCTTAGTGCGTTCAAACTTGGCCTTTGCCACTTGTGTCCTCCTGGACTCGGGTAGATTTTCCTCAGCCTTCGGCAGATATTAGCTTAACACCTGCGGGCGGTGAGTGCCTACTAGATTGTTTTTCTTGTGGGTTAGAGCACCAGCCCTGTTAAAAGCTGGAACTCAATGGGACTCACTCGCCCCGGTTTTTTGCGATGATCTCTTCAGCTACGTTGCGAGGAACCTCGTCGTAGCTGTCGAACTGCATCGTGTACATCGCGCGACCCTGCGTCTTGGAACGCAAGTCGCCGACATAACCGAACATTTCCGAAAGCGGAACCTGGGCCTTGACGACCTTGGCGCCCGACACGTCTTCCATCGCAGAGATAGAGCCGCGGCGAGAGTTCAAGTCACCAATAACGTCACCCATGTACTCTTCCGGAGTACGGACCTCGACGGCCATAATCGGCTCGAGGAGGACCGGGTTGGCGCGCTTGGCGCCTTCCTTCAGTACCATGTTACCCGCAATCTTGAACGCCATTTCTGACGAGTCAACATCGTGGTATGCGCCATCAATCAAGATAGCCTTAATACCAACCAGCGGGTAGCCGGCAAGCACACCATTTTGCATGGCGTCCTGAATGCCAGCATCGACCGACGGGATGTACTCGCGAGGAATACGGCCACCAGTGACCTTGTCCTCGAACTCGTACAGCTCTTCGGCATCCATGGGAAGGGGCTCGAAAGAAACCTGCACCTTAGCGAACTGGCCAGAACCGCCAGTCTGCTTCTTGTGGGTGTAGTCAACCTTCTCAACAGCCTTGCGAATGGTTTCGCGGTAGGCCACCTGAGGCTTACCAACATTGGCCTCCACTTTGAACTCGCGACGCATACGGTCGACGAGGATGTCTAGGTGAAGTTCGCCCATGCCGCCGATAACGGTCTGGCCGGTCTCTTCGTCCAGACGGACGGTGAAGGTCGGGTCTTCTTCAGCCAGCTTCTGAATAGCAACAGAAAGCTTTTCCTGGTCAGACTTGGTCTTCGGCTCGATAGCCACGTGAATAACGGGCTCCGGGAAGGTCATCGACTCCAAGATAATCGGCTGATCTGTAGCGGCTAGGGTGTCACCGGTGGTAGTGTCCTTCAGGCCAATAACCGCGTAAATGTGTCCGGCGTGAGCCTGCTCAACCGGATTTTCTTTGTTGGAGTGCATCTGGAAAATCTTACCGATGCGCTCCTTCTTACCCTTGGTGGAGTTAACTACCTGGGCGCCGGCTTCAATGGAGCCAGAGTAAACGCGGATGAAGGTCAGCTTGCCGTAGAACGGGTGTGCAGCAATCTTGAATGCCAAAGCTGCGAAAGGCTCAGATTCTTTAGCTTCGCGCTTGAGGACCTCGCCCTCGTTACCCACAGCGTGACCTTCCACAGCGGGAATGTCGAGCGGTGAGGGCAGGAAGTCGATGACACCATCAAGTACGGGCTGGACGCCTTTGTTCTTGAAAGCGGAGCCGCAGTAAACGGGGAAGATGTCACCGGCGATGCACTGGGTACGAATACCCGCAACGATTTCTTCGTCGGTTAGTTCTTCGCCACCGAGGTACTTATCCATGAGTTCTTCTGAACCCTCAGCAGCTGCCTCAATCATTTCTTCACGGTACTGCTGTGCCTTTTCCAGCATGTCTTCCGGAATGTCTTCCAGAACCACGACGGAGCCACGAGTTTCATTACCGCTTGCGTCCTTTTCGGGGAAGCGAACGGCCTTCATCTGACGCAGATCAATCACGCCAGCGAAATCATTTTCAGCACCAATCGGCAGGGCCATTACGACAGGCTTTGCACCCAAACGGTCCTTGATGGTCTGTACTGAGAAGTAGAAGTCAGCGCCCAGCTTGTCCATCTTATTGATGAAGCAGATACGGGGGACATTGTACTTGTCAGCCTGACGCCAAACGGTTTCGGATTGCGGTTCAACGCCTTCCTTACCGTCGAACACTGCGACAGCACCATCAAGGACGCGGAGCGAACGCTCCACCTCAACAGTGAAGTCAACGTGGCCGGGGGTGTCAATGATGTTGACCTGGTTGCCCTTCCAGAAGGAGGTCACGGCAGCCGAGGTAATCGTGATGCCGCGCTCCTTTTCCTGTTCCATCCAGTCGGTGGTTGATGCACCATCGTGGGTTTCACCGATCTTGTAGTTAATACCGGTGTAGAACAGAATGCGCTCGGTTACGGTTGTCTTGCCGGCATCAATGTGAGCCATGATGCCAATATTGCGGACCTTATGTAGGTCAGTCAGCACTTCAAGTGCCACGAGGATCGCCCTTCGTTAGTTGGATTACCAGCGGTAATGAGCGAAGGCCTTGTTGGACTCCGCCATCTTGTGCATGTCTTCACGACGCTTCACAGCGGCACCAAGGCCGTTGGAGGCATCGAGAATTTCGTTCATCAGACGCTCAGTCATCGTCTTTTCGCGACGCTGACGTGAGTAGTCGACCAGCCAACGTAGCGCCAAAGTGGTGGCGCGGGAAGCGCGCACCTCAACGGGCACCTGGTAGGTGGCACCGCCAACGCGACGAGAACGGACTTCCAAAGCGGGGCGGATGTTATCCAACGCGCGCTTCAGAACAGTGACTGGATCCTGATCGGTACGCTCACGAACACCCTCGAGGGCGCCGTAAACAATTCGTTCAGCAATTGACTTCTTGCCGTCGAGCAACACGCGGTTAACCAACTGGGTGACCACAGGTGAACCGTAAACGGGGTCGACAACTAGGGGACGCTTAGGAGCGGGACCTTTACGAGGCATTACTTCTTCTCCTTCTTAGCGCCGTAGCGGGAACGAGCCTGCTGGCGGCCACGGACACCCTGGGTATCCAATGAACCGCGAACGATACGGTAACGAACACCAGGAAGGTCCTTCACACGACCACCGCGAACGAGCACGATTGAGTGCTCCTGCAGGTTGTGGCCTTCACCGGGAATGTAAGCGGTAACTTCGATGCCACTGGAAAGGCGCACACGAGCAACCTTACGCAGAGCCGAGTTCGGCTTCTTAGGGGTAGTAGTGTAAACGCGAGTGCAAACACCGCGACGCTGGGGAGACCCCTTCAACGCCGGAGTGCTTACCTTGTTGCGCTTCACGCTGCGGCCCTTACGGACCAGCTGCTGAATAGTAGGCACTATATCTCCGTCTTTTTGATTTCGGACTGATTTTCTTAACAATAATGCGCGACCGTTAGCCCCCGTCTTGCGAGCATACTGCTCCGCAGGGGGCCGGCCCGCCCTCGGGGAAAACCCGGAACGTCCGGAGCTCCGCAGAAGCAAGGAGCCCGTATGCATCAAATAGATACATAAAGACGGTAGCCCGACGGTAGCGGGCACCAGTGGCAACTATACGGCACAATCATGGGGAAAGTCAAAGCGATGAAAGGTTATTCACCTCACCCCGCTTAATCCCCCCTACAGGTATCTCTACAGACTCTGCAAAACCACGTCGCGAAGCACTCCCATAGGCAGGCTCCCCTCACGCAACGCAACCCGATGGAAATCCTTCAGATCCCCCAGTTTACGGCCCAAATACTCATCGCGGAGCTGCTCCCACAGGCGCTGCCCCACTTTGTACGAGGGAGCTTGCCCCGGCCAAGTCAAATAGCGGTCCACCTCAAAACGGAGGAAACCATCCGCCATGGCGACATTGTCCTTCATAAATGACCAGGCATAATCCGCATCCCAAACGCCCTCGCCAGAAAGCCTTGGCTTCCCTAGGTGAACGCCAATATCTAAGACCACGCGGGCGGCGCGCAAACGCTGACCATCCAGCATGCCCATGCGCACGCCAGGCTCATCAAGGTAGCCCATGTCAGCCATCAGGCGCTCCGCATACAGCGCCCAACCCTCGGCGTGGCCAGAGTTAAAGCAGAGCGAACGCCGCCAACGGTTCAATCGTTCCGCCTCGAAAGTCTGCTGCCCAATCTGCAGGTGATGGCCGGGGACGCCCTCGTGATAGACGGTGGTGAGTTCCTGCCAAGTGACGAAAGTGTCCTCACCTTCGGGAACAGACCACCACATGCGGCCCGGGCGGGTGAAATCTTCGGAAGGACCCGTGTAGTAGATGCCGCCCGTGCCGGATGGGTCAATGCAGCATTCAATGCGGCGAACCGGCTGCGGAATCTCAAAATGGGTGCCGTGCAGATTAGAGATCGCCTCATCGGCTATACCCTGCATCCATTCTCGCAAGGCTTCCTTGCCGTGTAGTTGACGGGCGGGATCCTCATTCAAGCGAGAGAGAGCCTCGGGGACGCTCACGCCCGGCCCGTAGAGCTCACGGGCGGTCGCTTCCTGCTCCGCGATGATGCGGGCCAATTCGGCTTTCCCCCATTCGTAGGTTTCATCCAGATCAATCCGGTGTCCCACATGCTGGTGACTAAAAAGCTGATAGCGTTCGCGGCCAACCGCATCCTCGGCGGATGCCTGCGGAGCGACCTCCTGCCGGAGGAAATCAGCGATCTCCCCCATGGCTCGCTTTGCGGAGGCGATTTGCTCCGAGGTAGCCCCGGCGGGCTCCCCATAAATATCGAAAACAGAGTCAGATTTCGTCAAATCCTGAGCCTGCTGCGCAGCTAATTCCACGCCGCGGGCCGAGGGTGCCAATCCCCTTTCCAGACCCAACTGGAGTGACTCACGGTAGCCTCGCAGAGCCGCCTCGACCTGCCCCAGACGGGAGGCGATAGCCGCACGCTGCGCTTCAGTTTCAGCGGGCATCAGCGCGAAAGTGCCGCGAATCTCCTGGATGGGACTGTCGATATTGTTGACGTTACGCAGCGGCTCCCCCGCTTCATGTAGGGCAAGGCTAACCCCCAAGCGGTCTTCTAGGGCCGCCCGCGTGACCGCGTCACCCTCTGATTGATCCGGCAGAGCGCGCAGGGCTCGCAGAGTATCCTTAGCGACGTCTGCTAAAGCTTCAGCACCAGCCGGAGAGTAGTCAGACCATTTGTCTTGATGCAGGTCAACTCCCAGAGAGGTACCCAGCTCTGGAATCAGCTCCAGCTGCTGCTCCACAAAGTGATTAGCTAACTGGTCAATTGTCGTGTTCTGTTCGCTCACAGTTCACCTTTCTGAAGTTATCTGGCTGGTTGCGGGTCGCGGGGAACTACTGCCGGGAGGGGACCCGAAGGAGTGGGGATCTGGGCAGTCTCATGTCCTTGCTCGCCCAGCACCTTACGGGCTTTATCAACATATCCAACTAAGGTGGCGGGCGCGGAACGAGGCGCTGGAATCTGCGCCTCGGAAGCTGACTTCTGGAGCGCATCCAGACTGTAGAGTGTAAAGCTGGGCCGATCGAATACCAGGGGTACCCAGTTGGCATCAGTTGCAGTTACCTGACCAAGACCGTTCACGTGTAGGGTAGGTAGCGCAATCACCGAGACCTGCGTGAGCACACCCATGTCGGGGCGTTGCGCGGAGATGAGGTTGCCCACTCCAAAATACACCCACATGGAGGGTTTACCGGGGCGCGGGTATTCGCGGACAGGTTGCGGTACGTGCGCATGGTGGCCGAGGACGAGGTCGATTTCCCCGGAGTCCGCAAATTTTTGTGCCCATTCGAGTTGCCCGGGCAGCGGGTCTGTCCGATATTCGGTGCCGTGATGCATGGAGACGATAACGATATCTGCGCCGTGGGCGCGGGCGTCTTTGGCTTCCGCAATGGCACGGTCGGGATCACCGAGATTCGCGATCCATGGCTTGCGCTGAATCTCTGGAATGACGCCGTGGTTTGTTCCGTAGGTGAGAGACAAATGCGCAATCGTAAGGTCCCTACCTTCTCGATGCAATTGATAAAGCTGATAGGGAGGCTGGTCGGGGGATTTGTTGGTGCCAGCCTGACCTAAGCCGGCTTGCCGCATCATATCGATGGTGTTGTTAAGCCCGGGCAGACGCTTATCCCAGAGATGATTCGAGGCGGATGAGCAGCCATCAAAACCGAGGTCACGGATATCGTCAATCCATTCGGGCGGGGCCGCGAACTCTGGATAGTTATCCATCTGTGCGCGGGTTTTCGCGAAAGGAATCTCCAGATGACAGAGCGCCAGGTCGGCGTTGGAGATAAAGGGTTGCACACCGAACATGCGATCTTTAATGTGCACGCTCCCATCAGGGCGGGTAGCCGCATTGGTGAGAGGCTGATGTGAGAGCATATCTCCGGTTGCTGCGATAGTAATCGGAATATCGATACTGGCAGGGTCCGGGGTTGGTTCAATAGTCGGCTCTGGGGTAGTCGCAGACTCTGGGGAGGCTGCCGTCAGATAAGGGTTGAGTTCGGCGAAAGGATCGGTACTTACTGCAGGGGAGGCCACGCAGCCCGCTATCACCATGGTTGCGGCAGCTACTGCCGTTAAGCGAAGCAGACGCCGTTTTCTTCTCACGTTCACCGTTCCCCCTTGCCTCTAATATGAGTCAATCTGCCGGGGATACCCCAAAATACGCTGGAGTCTCCCCGACAGATTGCTATGATATACCCTATTTTGCTCAGACTAGCTGGCAGCGGATAGCGCGCTCGGTCTCATCCAAGCGCTCCCGCATGAGGCGAATCAGGGCAGCTGAGGTATCAGCGCCTTGGTGATCTTCCAGCCAGTGCTTCGCGGCCTGCTCCGGAGCGGCCGCCGCATCCCCGGCCAAAGCGGAGGGGAACAGCATGATTGCAATTGTTTCAGCGGTGTGGTGCGTATTGGCCTTCCACATGGCTTCCACCTCAGCGAAGTACTGCTCCACAAGTTCGGTGTACAGCTCCGGCTGCAACGCAGCTTGGCTCCACAGGCCCCGCATCATGTTGATCCGGGTGTCATTGGCCAGGGACTGGTCATTCATGCAGGCGGTGAAAACTTCCTGCTTGACTGCCTTGCTGGGTACGGCGGCGCGGCATCCCGCGGCACGCTGCGCACCGGTCAGGGTGGGGTCCAGTTTCTCCATTTCAATGATTTCAGTTTCGCCGAGGGCGCCCTCAGCAACCAGCGTGTGCAACATGGACCACTTGAGTTCAATATCCACATCCAGGCCGGGCACTTCCACGGTGCCGGCGCGCACGCCCTTCACCCATTCAATCTGCTCTGGGCTGGTGGCGTACACGACTGCGGCACGGGCAAACTGCAGCTGCGCGTCTGAACCGGGCTCAGTGCTTTCAGCTAGTTTGATGAGCGCAGCGGCAGCCTCAGACATCAGGTCACGGCGCAAAGCGTGCGGCACATACTGGTGTAGTGCCTGACCTAGTTGCCGGAGCACCAGAGCCATCAGGGTGGAGTTGGTTTCTACCGGCAGTTCACGCAAAGCCAGTTTCACAAAATCAGCGGCAGCCCACTCACCATCACGGACCATATCCCATGCCGCGGTCATCAGGACGCCACGGATGAGCGGATCAGTGAACTTGTCAATCTGCTCACGGGCGGCAGCTAGTGACTGCTCATCTAGGCGCAGTTTGGAGTACGTCAAATCGCCCTCGTTCAACAACAGAACGTCGGGACGCTTTTCCCCCACGAAGGCGTCCACGCTGGTGCGTTCGCCGGTGACGTCCAGCTCACTGAAGAGGACGCGCTCCATCTCGGTGCCGGCAGCGTTGAGGCTGTAGCCGGCCACGGCCATGCGGTGCGGACGTAGGGAGGCGCCGGCGTTGAAGGATTCCTGGATGACCTCAACGGAGGTGAGTTTACCGTCTGCATCGGTCTTGATTTCGGGGCGCATCAAGTTGATGCCGGCTTCTTGGAGCCAAACCTTTGACCATTCGGAGAGGTCACGGCCGGAGGCGGCTTCCAGCTTGTCCAGCAAGTTCACCAGCTCAGTGTTAGACCAGGCGTGCTCCTTGAAGTATGCCCGCAAGCCTTCCCGGAAGGCGTCGCGTCCCACATAGGAGGCCAGCTGGCGGAGCACGGCGGCACCCTTCGCGTAGGTGATGCCGTCGAAGTTTACTTCCACGTCAGCGAGGTCACGGATTTCTGCCACAATCGGGTGGGTGGAGGGCAGCTGATCCTGGGTCATGCCCCAGACCTTGCGCAGCATGAAACCGGTCCAGGCGTCAGTCCAGCGGGTCCCCTCGGCGAGGGCGAGGTGGGACATGTACTCTGCGAAGGATTCGTTCAGCCACAGATCATTCCACCACTTCATGGTAACCAGGTCACCGAACCACATGTGGGCTAGCTCATGCAAGATCGTGTTGGCGCGGCCCTCAACTGCAGCTTCAGTAGGGGTGACACGGAACAGGTACTCATCACGGAAAGTAACGCAACCGGCGTTCTCCATGGCGCCCGCATTGTATTCAGGAACGAAAATCTGATCGTACTTACGGAAGGGGTAGGTGTGACCGTACTCGTTTTCAAAGAATTGGAAACCGGCGCGGGTAATATCCATGATTTCTTCCGCGTCCAGGTGCTCCTCCAGCGACTGACGGCAGTACACGCCGAGGGGGATGATGCGCCCATCAGCGCTAGTCAGCTCACCCGTCCGCCCCACATAAGGACCGGCCACAATAGCAGTCAGATAGGTGGAAATCTTCTCAGTTTCTGAGAACTCAAAGACGGCTTTCTCCCCTTCGATACGCGGCTGGGGCGTCGGAGAGTTAGAGAAAACCGTCCAATGCTTCGGCGTGGTGACAGTAAACGTGTAGGTCGCTTTCAGGTTCGGCTGCTCAAAGGTCGCGTAGACGCGGCGGGCGTCAGGCACTTCAAACTGAGAGTAGGTGTAGGCTTCACCATCAACCGGGTCAACGAAACGGTGCAGGCCTTCACCGGTGTGCATGTAGAGGCAGTCAGCCTCAACGGTCACGGTGTTGCTTTCAGCGAGATTCGCCAGCGCAATCCGGGAGTCTGCGTAAACCGTAGCCGGGTCAAGTTCTTCGCCATTCAAGTTGACAGAATGCACCTGATCGGCGATTAGATCAAGGAACACTTCAGCACCCGCGCTGCCGTCAAAATCAATAACTGTACGCGAGCGGAAAGTCTTATCGCCCTGAGTTAAATCTAAATCAACCCGATAGTTATTTACCTTCACCAAGTCGGAACGGCGGAGGGCCTCTTCCCGAGTCAAATTCTGTCCAGGCATGCGTGACCTTTCATCTTGTTGTGGATTTCTTCGTTTCTATCTTCGCACGGCGGCGGCACATTTTCCGGTTATAGGACATAATAGGAACGTTTGGAGGAGAAAAACGATGATCAAGTATCTGGGCTCGAAGCGGCTACTGATCCCCGTCTTGGGGAAACTCTGCGCCGCGCAACAGCCCGCTACCGCCCTCGACCTCTTTACCGGCACCACCCGGGTCGCCCAAGAGTTTTGCCGGCAGGGAGCCCACACCACTGCGGTCGATATTGCCTCCTATTCTGAGGTCCTGGCGCAATGCTACGTGGAGACAGACGCTCAGGCTGTTGATACCGATGAGATTCAGGACGCCCTCGACGCCCTCTCAGCCCTACCCCCAAAACGCGGCTATGTGACGGAAGTATTTTGCGAGAAAGCCCGCTATTTTCAGCCACAAAACGGCATGATGATTGACGCTATCCGTGACGGCATTGATGACTTGTACGCAGATTCTTGGATGCGACCGATTCTGCTGACTTCACTGATGGAAGCAGCGGACGCGGTAGATTCAACGGTGGGCGTCCATATGGCCTTTTTGAAAAAATGGGCAGCCCGAGCTAAGCGGCCTCTGACTTTGAAGGTACCTGAGTTGACCCCGGGGACCGGTCGGGCAATCCGTGGTGACGCCCTGCAGGTTGCGCAAAACCTTGCGCCAGTTGATTTAGCCTATCTGGACCCGCCCTATAATCAGCACCGCTACTACACGAACTATCATATTTGGGAAACATTGGTCCGCTGGGATGCACCAGAATACTACGGAGTTGCCTGCAAACGGATAGATTCACGGGATGAAGAAACCAAATCTGTTTTCAACCGTAAACGCGAGATGCCGGCAGCTTTGGCGGAAGTAATTAAATCCGTCTCCGCCAAAGTCGTGGTTTTGAGCTTTTCCAATGAGGGTTTTGTGCCTTTAGAGGATCTGGTGCAAATGTGCAGAGAGCGCGGGGATGATGTGCGCGTCCTCAGCTACGAGTACAACCGTTATATTGGGGCACGAATCGGGATTCACGCTCCAGATGGACGCAAAGTAGGCTCAGTTTCCCATACTAAGAATCTGGAGTACATCGTGCTTAGTGGTCCGACCGAAGAAATTGAACGAATGGCTGCGGCGATCGAAGCTAAATAGTTATCTGCTTGATACCTTCAGAAGGCTCTTGCACCATGGCCTAGCTGGGGTTAGGGACAAGTTAGCAGGTTGGGTGAAGCGCATATAATATATTCTATTTCGGCCAGCATGCTTAACCAGATAGCGCAACTGCTTTCCGTAAACTTAACCGTTCCGCGCATATTCGCTAACTGCTCATCCTCGCACCTGCGATACCCAAAATCGCCAACAGCAGCCACTCGAATGCGGAGACAGTTTAATGCCCTGCTCCTTGTCAGCTTCAGGCACTCCCCCGTCCTAGTTTCACCACTTCCTTTGCTTTACACTCACGTTCTAGCACAATTGACTGATCACAGCCACCCATTACGCATGGTCTTTAACAGGCTTATAAATCGGGATTGTTCGTTTCCCATCACTCTAGTGAAATATACAATTGCCACAAATAACAAAGTCCTTGACAAAGTCAGACAACTATGCGACACTCAACGCTGTCAATGCAACATTCTTGATTTCATGGTTGAAATGACGAAACTGTTGGAGCGACTACCCAAACGCAACGCCATATTTGCAGAAATATTGCATACCCGCATAAGCGGGAATTGACAACTCGTATCAATTTACCCGATGAAGGGTAATACTCTCTGATTTACTGGATTACCAGAAGGGCAGTTGCATGCGAGATAATATCTGGAAATCAATCATTGGAATTGCGGCTGCGGTGCGTAAGGCAGGCGGCGCTAAAAACGCTGCAATTGCTATTCACTTATTCGAGGGAGCTAAATTATGTACTTCTTAATCAGCATCATTGCAAATCTCGCCGGGGCAGTTTTTGTGGGAGTACAATTCGCTCGAATCTGCGACACCCTCCAAAGGAATGACAGGCAAGAACGCGATTTGTCTTTTCTTTTCTCCTCCGCCCTACTGGCTTTCACGATTCCTTTCTACAGCCCGGTCTCTCACAATCTTGGGGCTACCGTCGCACTGTTCATTGCGTTAAGTGCGGCCTCAACGCTGGTGACCAGTCGCCTCCTAAAGTAGGCAATAGCCACTTGCGAGTAGTCGAGCAATTCGCTACTTTCTGTGCGGGATTGTGGAAACCTACCCGCAAGTTTTTGTCCCTGCTTGATAAATAAATCTGGCGCCTCCCGCTTGGGAGGCGCCAGATTTATTTAGTCAGTGACCGACCGTTTGCCGCTCATGACGGCTCCGGTCGAGCAGCTCAGAATCCTTCAGAGAAAGCAGCCCCGAAATCAAAGCCGGCTAGGAAGTTGTCTTCCTCGATGGCTTCGGAAGGCTTCAAGTCGGCGCGGGTCAAGCCCACGGCGTCCATCGCCGCCTCAGTCGGTTCCACAATCACGTCCTGGTAGCGCTTCAGACCAGTACCAGCCGGAATCAGCTTACCGAGGATGACGTTTTCCTTCAGGCCCAGCAGCGGATCAGACTTACCGGTCATCGCAGCCTCAGTGAGGACCTTAGTGGTCTCCTGGAAGGACGCGGCCGACAGCCATGAATCCGTGGCCAGTGAAGCCTTCGTGATACCCATCAGTTCCGGACGGGCCGAAGCCGGCTTGCGGCCCTCAGCCATGACACGCTTGTTTTCACGCTTGTACATGACCTGATCGACCAGCTCACCAGGCAGCAGGTTCGTGTCACCAGAATCAATCACGGTGACGCGACGCAGCATCTGACGGACAATCACTTCAATGTGCTTGGAGTGAATATCCACGCCCTGGGAACGGTACACGTCTTGAACTTCAGCAACCAGCTGGCGCTGAGTCTCATTCTGGCCCTTAATCCGCAGCAGCTTCTTCGGGTCTACGCGACCTTCAGTGAGCTGCTCGCCAGCCTGAATATGATCGCCTTCCTTGACGCGTAGTTCCTTACGACGGGAAACCTGAATCACTACGTCCTCTTCGCCGTCATCGCGAACAATGATGACGTGGCGTGCTGCCGGGTCGTCATCATCGATCTTGATGCGGCCAGAGGCCTCAGCAATCTCAGCTTCACCCTTCGGGGTGCGGGCTTCGAAAAGCTCCTGAACACGAGGTAGACCCTGCGTAATATCGGCTGCCGAGGCGACACCACCAGTGTGGAAGGTACGCATGGTCAGCTGAGTACCGGGCTCACCAATGGACTGGGCAGCGATAATGCCGACGGCTTCACCGATGTCCACACGCTTACCAGTAGCGAGGGAGCGACCGTAACAGGATGCACAGCAACCCACTGCAGATTCACAGGTCAGCACGGAACGGACTGAAATCTGGGTGATGCCTTCACTAATCAGTTTCTCGATAAGAATGTCACCGACATCCTGGCCGGCGTGTGCCACGACCTCACCGGCAGCATTAGTGACGTCTTTCGCCAGAGTACGCGCATAGGCGGTGGTCTCAACGGTATCGAGCTCAACCACCTTGCCGTCCTTTTCTTCGCCGATGTTCATGACGAGGCCCTTGCGGGTGCCGCAGTCCTCTTCGCGAATGATGACGTCCTGGGAGACGTCAACTAGACGACGGGTCAAGTAACCGGAGTCAGCGGTACGCAAAGCGGTATCCGCTAGACCCTTACGGGCGCCGTGAGTAGCAATGAAGTACTCCAGCACGGACAGGCCTTCACGGTAGTTTGACTTAATCGGACGCTCAATCAGCTTCTGCTTCGGGTCAGACACCAGACCACGCATACCGGCGATCTGACGAATCTGATCCCAGTTACCACGGGCACCAGAGTAAACCATGCGGTAAACGGTGTTGCGCTCCGGGAAGTTCTCACGCATGGCTGCCGCAACCTCATTGGTTGCTTCGGTCCAAATGTTGACCAAGTCGACGTAACGTTCGTCGTCCTTAATCAAACCGAGCTCAAAGTCAGATTGGGTCTTAGCGGCGCGCTCTTCATACTTGGCCAGAATCTGCGGCTTGTCCTTCGGGCCGACGACGTCGGTGAAGGCAATGGTAATACCGGAGCGCGGAGCCCAGTCGTAACCAGCAGACTTCAAAGCATCCAAGGATGCGGCCACTAGTGCTTTCGGGTAACGCTCAGCCAAATCATTAACAATCTTACCGAGTTCCTTCTTAGTGACCTCATGGTTCACGAAGGGATACTCTACCGGCAGAGCGTCATTGAACAGGGTGCGCCCCAGAGAGGTTTCGAGGATGACGGGGTCGCCCTCGTTCCAGCCTTCGGGTGCAACCCAGTCACGCGGCGGTACCAAAGAATCGAACTTGATCTTGCAGGTCGCGTTTAGGTGCAGGTGTCCCGCGTCGTAAGCCATGATGGCTTCCGCAACGGAGGAGAACATCGGCAGAACCGGCTGACCATCCTTATCGACCTCAACCTCAAGGGCCGGATCGGGGTTGGAAGTCAAATGGAACAGACCAATCACCATATCCTGAGCCGGGATGGTGACCGGGCGGCCATCAGAGGGCTTCAAAATGTTGTTCGAAGACAGCATCAGGATACGGGCTTCCGCCTGAGCTTCAGCACTCAGCGGCAAGTGCACAGCCATCTGGTCGCCGTCGAAGTCGGCGTTGAAGGCGGTACAAACTAGCGGGTGCAGCTGAATAGCTTTACCTTCCACCAGTTGCGGCTCGAAAGCCTGAATGCCGAGGCGGTGCAGGGTAGGTGCACGGTTCAGCAGAACCGGGTGCTCACGGATGACCTCATCGAGGACGTCCCACACCTGCGGACGCTGGCGTTCCACCATGCGCTTAGCAGCTTTGACGTTCTGCGCATACTTGCGCTCTTCGAGGCGCTTCATTACGAAAGGCTTGAAGAGTTCCAGAGCCATCTGCTTAGGCAGACCACACTGGTGCAGTTTCAGCTGCGGGCCAACCACAATCACGGAACGACCGGAGTAGTCCACGCGCTTACCCAGTAGGTTCTGACGGAAACGACCCTGCTTGCCCTTGAGCATGTCCGAAATGGACTTCAGAGGGCGGTTGGAGGGGCCGGTCACCGGACGGCCACGACGACCATTGTCGAACAGGGCGTCAACTGATTCCTGCAGCATCCGCTTCTCATTGTCCACAATGATTTCGGGCGCGTTCAGGTCCAGCAGGCGCTTGAGACGGTTATTACGGTTGATGACGCGACGGTACAGGTCGTTCAGGTCGGAGGTCGCGAAACGGCCACCGTCCAACTGCACCATCGGACGCAAGTCCGGCGGAATCACAGGAACATAGTCAAGGACCATGCCGACGGGAGAAGTACCGGTCTGCAAGAAAGCGTTTACCACCTTCAGGCGCTTGAGCGCACGGGTGCGGCGCTGGCCGGTTCCGTTCTCAATGATTTCGCGCAGTTCAGCGGCTTCAGCTTCGAGGTCGAAGTTCTCGAGGCGCTTCTTGACCGCAGCAGCACCCTTTGAACCCTCAAAGTAGATGCCGTAACGCATCTGCATCTCACGGAAGACAGCATCCTGGCCTTCAAGGTCGCCGACCTTCAAAGACTTGAAACGCTCCCAGACCTGATCTGTAAATTCCAGATCTTCGTCGAAGCGCTTACGGATATCAGCCATATCCTTTTCAGCGGCCTTCTGCAGCTTGTCGGAGGCAGCCTTCTTGCTGCCTTCTTTTTCCAGCTCCAGCAGGTCCTTTTCCAGTTTCATGGCGCGCTCTTCGATCGCCTGATCGCGAGCAGCGGTGACCTGTTTACGCTCCAGCTCTAGTTCCTTAGCGAGGTTGGGCAGATCTTCCGCGCGGCCTTCTTCATCAACATCAGTGATCATGTAGGCAGCGAAGTAGATGACCTTTTCCAGGTCCTTCGGAGCTAGATTAAGCAGGTAACCCAGACGTGAGGGCACGCCCTTGAAGTACCAAATGTGGGTGACCGGGGCGGCCAGCTGAATGTGGCCCATGCGCTCACGGCGCACCTTGGAGCGGGTTACTTCCACTCCGCAGCGCTCACAAACGATGCCCTTGTAACGGACCCGCTTGTATTTACCACAGGCACACTCCCAGTCACGGGTGGGGCCGAAGATCCGTTCACAGAATAGGCCGCCCTTCTCTGGTTTGAGGGTACGGTAGTTGATGGTCTCAGGTTTCTTTACTTCACCGTGGGACCAGGCCAGGATATCCTCTGAGGTAGCCAGACCAATATGTAGTTTGTCGAAGACGTTGGCGTCGAGCAAGGTTACTCCTTGATGTTTTACACCGATCAGCGTTGATTTTGTCTCGATCCGTTACCGCTCGCTGAGCACGGTTCCGGTGTCCTCATCCTCGGCACGTAAATGCCGAGGATGACAACGGACTAGATCTCGTCGACGGAGCTGGCGGCTCCACCCGGGCGAACGCCCAGGTTGATGCCTAGCTCTTCGGTGGCACGCTGGCCATCCTCGTCTTCGTCTTTCAGCTCAATAGCGTTACCGTCAAAGTCTAGGGCTTCAACGTTCAGGCACAGTGACCGCATTTCCTGGATCAAAACCCGGAAGGACTCGGGGATACCCGGCTCCGGAATGTCTTCACCCTTAACGATCGCCTCATAGACCTTCACACGACCGGTGATGTCATCAGACTTAATCGTCAGCAGCTCCTGTAGCGCGTAGGCGGCACCGTATGCTTCCAGTGCCCACACTTCCATTTCACCGAAACGCTGGCCACCGAACTGGGCTTTACCACCCAAGGGCTGCTGCGTAATCATGGAGTACGGGCCGGTGGAACGTGCGTGAATCTTGTCATCCACCAAGTGGTGCAGCTTCAGCATGTACATGTAGCCGACAGAAATCGGGTACGGGTACGGTTCACCAGAACGACCATCGAACAAACGAGCCTTGCCCAGACTGTTCACCATGCGCTCACCGTCACGGTTCGGCAAAGTGTGATCAAGCATGCCCAAGAGTTCATCATCATGGACGCCATCGAAGACCGGGGTCGCAACGCGAGTGCCAGGTTCAGCCTTGTGTGCGCCCTCGGGGAGCTGCTTGGTCCACTCTTCAGCAGCCTTCACTGCTTCGGTGACATCCCATCCCTGTGCGGCAATCCAGCCGAGGTGCAGTTCCAGCACCTGACCGACGTTCATACGTCCCGGCACGCCGAGGGGGTTCAGGATAATGTCGACCGGAGTTCCGTCCTCTAGGAACGGCATATCTTCAATCGGCAGGACCTTGGAGACCACACCCTTGTTACCGTGGCGACCAGCCATCTTGTCACCAATGGTGATCTTACGACGCTGCGCGATGAACACGCGGACGCGCTGACGCACGCCGGGAGCTAGGTCATCAGCATCATCTTGTTCCTGGACACCGATAACGATGCCGGACTCACCGTGCGGGACACGCAGTGAGGTGTCGCGAACTTCGCGGGCCTTCTCACCGAAAATGGCACGCAGGAGACGCTCTTCAGAGTTGAGTTCAGTTTCACCCTTCGGGGTAACCTTACCGACGAGGATGTCACCGGCGTGAACCTCAGCACCGATACGGATGATGCCGCGCTCATCCAAGTGTGAGAGAGCTTCCTCGGACACGTTAGGAATGTCGCGAGTAATCTCTTCGTCACCCAGCTTGGTTTCGCGGGCGTCAATCTCATGCTCTTCAATGTGAATGGAGGTGAGGGTATCGTCCTGAACCATGCGACGCGACAAGATGATCGCGTCCTCGTAGTTCAAGCCTTCCCACGGCATGAAGGCAACCAGCAGGTTCTTACCCAATGCCAGTTCGCCACCATCGGTCGCGGGACCGTCAGCAATCAGGTCGCCCACCTCAACGCGCTGGTTGACATCAACGACAACGCGGTGGTTAGTGCAGTTACCCTGGTTGGAGCGTTCGAACTTCTCCATGTAGTAGTAGTCACGTTCGCCCTCGTCAGTCATGATGGTGACGTAGTCGGCGCTCACGGATTCAACCACACCGGCGTTGTAGGCGACGATAACGTCACCTGCGTCGACAGCGGCGCGGCGTTCCATGCCGGTACCTACGAGCGGAGCTTCCGGCTCCAGCAAAGGCACGGCCTGACGCTGCATGTTCGCGCCCATCAAGGCGCGGTTAGCGTCGTCGTGCTCAAGGAACGGAATCATGGCGGTACCGACGGACACCATCTGGCGGGCCGAAACATCCATGTAGTCCACTTCTTCAGCGGGGAACAGGGCGGGATCGGAGCCGGCGAGACGGCACAGCACCATGTCTTCAGCGAAGTGGAAGTCCTCGGTCAGCTGCGCAGAAGCCTGCGCAATGACCTTGCGGTCTTCCTCGGTTGCGGTCAGGTAGTGGACCTCATCGGTCACCTGGCCGTTCTTGACGACACGGTACGGGGTTTCCACGAAACCGAAGGGGTTGATGCGGGCGAAGGTGGCGAGTGAACCAATCAGACCAATGTTCGGGCCTTCCGGGGTTTCAATCGGACACATACGACCGTAGTGAGTGGGGTGGACGTCACGGACTTCCATGCCGGCGCGGTCACGGGACAGACCACCGGGGCCGAGGGCGGAAAGACGACGCTTGTGGGTCAATCCGGCCAAGGGGTTGTTCTGGTCCATGAACTGGCTCAACTGAGAGGTTCCGAAGAACTCCTTAATGGAGGCAACCACGGGACGAATGTTAATCAGGGACTGCGGAGTGATCGCTTCAGTGTCCTGCGTGGTCATGCGCTCACGCACGACACGTTCCATCCGGGCAAGGCCGGTGCGGATCTGCCCTTGGATGAGCTCACCCACGGCGCGGATACGACGGTTACCGAAGTGATCGATATCGTCAGCTTCCACGCGAACCTTGGTTTCGTTGCCATCTACGTTCACGGTCAAGAACTCTTCACCCTTGTGGAGGGCAAGGAGGTACTTGGTGGTGACGATAATGTCTTCAACCCGCAGAGTGGACTCAGTTAGTTCAGCGGCTAAGCCCAGCTTCTGGTTAATCTTGTAGCGGCCTACTTTCGCCAAGTCGTAGCGCTTGGGTGCGAAGTAGAAGTTATGGATGAGGTTGCGACCAGCTTCCACGGAGGCGGGTTCGCCGGGACGTAGCTTCTTGTACAGGTCGACGAGGGCCTCGTCCTCGCTCTTGACATTGTCATTTTCCAAGCCGGCCAGCAAGATCGGGTAGTCAGCGAACTCTTCACGAATCTGCGACTCGGTCAGGCCGAGGGCGCGCAGGAAGTGAGTGATCGGCTGCTTGCGCTTGCGGTCAACACGCACAGAGACAGCGTCACGCTTGTCGATCTCTAGCTCCAGCCAAGCACCACGGGAGGGAATAATCTTGGTGGAGAAAATGTCCTTATCGGAGGTCCGGTCTGCGCCGCGTTCGAAGTAAACGCCGGGTGAGCGGACTAGCTGTGAAACAACTACACGCTCGGTACCGTTAATAATGAAGGTGCCGCGGCTGGTCATCAATGGGAAATCTCCCATGAACACGGTCTGAGACTTAATCTCAGAGGTGTTGTAGTTGATGAACTCTGCGGTCACGTATAGCGGGGCCGAGTAGGTCTTGTCTTTGAGGCGACATTCGTCAGGGGTCAGCTTGGGGTCTTCAAAGGTGAACTCTGAAAAAGACAGCGACATGGTCTGACCGAAGTCTTCAATCGGTGAAATTTCGTCGAAGATTTCCTTTAGCCCTGAAATCTCCGGGATGGCGGAGCTGCCACCCTTTTCTTTGGCTTCTTCAACACGTGCCTGCCAGGCCTCGCGTCCCAGCAACCAATCGAAGCTTTGAATCTGTACGTCCAATAGGTTGGGAGCCTCCAACGGCTCACGCAACTTCGCGAATGAAAGACGCTCAGACTTGTTTGCGGCAGAATTACTCTGTGCAGTCAAAGGGTTTCCTTCCCTGCTAGCGGTGGTTCGCGCGCGTGCAGCAAGTCCCTATCTGATATTGCCCATCCAATGCCCTGCGCTACTTAATAGACATCTGGGTACAATCCACCTCGGACGATAGTTGCACGACTTTCCATAGTATCCTTTCTAGACAATCCTTGCAATGGGGATAAAGGTCTACAAGTTGTTATTAAGGACACGTTTCTGCCGGTATGGTTTACCTTATTAAGAACACATTTTCACTGCTAGAACAGTGTGTCACATTTATGAACGCTGGGCGCGACTTTTTTCTTCCCAACACATAATATGGCGACACAACGTCATAAAGATTATGGAGAACTCACTAATGCAGAGTCGATTCCGGCAGCAGTCCCGGCGTAAAAACAAAGAGAATACAGCTCAGCATCCGGCGATAGCAACGAAGCAGGACAAGCTTGATAACCAGATGGCTATCCTGGTGGGCGGCATTTCCGTAGTTGGCGCCGCTTGGATGCTCACGCTTCTGGGCCTAGTAATTGATACCGCCTACGCGGGCCTGCCCGTTACCCGCTCCCTAATTATTCCCCTGATAATTTCCGGCCTGATTGCCAGCACTGCCGCCGGTCTACGCGTGTGGATGTCAAACCGTTCAGCGGTTCGTGCCGAGAATCGCGTCCGCTCCGTCCTCGCTGACACTTCCATGGTAAAGCCGCTCTCCCCTCAGACCGAGGGCGAGGATCGACTGGGTTCCCAGATCAACCTGATGAATGACGGCGTGGAGCGTCTAACACTCTACCGCCAGACTTTCATTCCGCAGATTGGCGCCGCCCTCGCGATTCCGGTACTAACACTGCTCTGGATTGCAGTGGTGATTGACTGGGTGAGCGCCCTCGTTATCTTTATCTCCATCCCGCTAATCCCAATTCTGGTACGCGGCTTCATGCTGGTCCTGAAGAAAGTGTCCAGCAACTCACGGCGAGCCCGCAACGAGCTGGCTGCCGCCTACCTTGACGCGATTGAGGGCATGGACACCCTACAGCTACTGGGCGCTTCCCAGCGGGTCGGTCAAAAGCTTGCCGCACAGGGCGAAGTCAACCGCCTCTCGATCATGCGGCTACTTTCGAAAAACCAGTTAGTCCTGTTCGTGATTGATATTTCTTTCTCCATGTTTATTGTGGCGGCAGCCGCGATTATGGCGGTCATCCGCATTGACAGCGGCGCAATTACGGTGGGCGCGGGAGCGACTTTGGTACTTATGTCCATCTTCTTGATCGAACCGATTGATCAAGTTGGCGCTTTCTTCTACGTCGGCATGGGTGGGATGGCCTCCCAGCGTGCGATTAACCGCTATCTCAGCGCCGAGGAAGTTACGCCCGAGCAGCCCACAGAGTCAGAGAATATTTCGATTGATTCAGCCCCTGCGGTGGCCCTGAAAAACGTCTCTTTCAGCTACGGTGAACTAGATGTTTTAAAGCATGCTGATTTGGAGGTTAAGTCCGGTCAACATATTGCGATTGTGGGGCCCTCCGGTCAGGGTAAATCTACCCTGCTGAAACTGGTACAGGGCAGCTTGACCCCCGCCGAGGGGCAGATCTTCCTCAATGATAAGCCCCTCACCGCACAACAGCTTCGCTCACACAGTGCGGTGGTCGCACAGCGGACCTGGTTGTTCGCCGGCACGGTTGCAGACAACCTCGCCCTCGTCGCTCCCGACGCAACCGAGGAAGAAATGTGGCAGGCCCTAGACACTGCCCACGTGGGTGATGAGATTCGGAGCCTGCCGAACGGACTGGACACGGTTGTGGGTGAACGCGGCTACGGTCTTTCCGGTGGTCAAGCGCAGCGCATTTCGATTGCCCGCGCCCTGCTTTCTCGGCGCCACCTGCTGCTGATGGACGAGCCAACCTCCGCGGTTGATCTTCATTCCGAGGCCCTGATTTCCCAGGCTTTGGGTGAGATTGGAAACGATCGGACCATGATTATGGTGACGCACCGCCACGGGCTACTACCCAGCGCTGATCAGATCCTGGAAGTGAAGAAACTTCAGGTCAATACCTTGAGCACTGGCAGCGATTTCGCTGCCACTGAGGAGAATAACGCATGAGCCGCAACGAGCAAAAACCCGCCTCCATCTTCACGTTGACCGCTTGGATGCTGTCGCTGACGCGTCCCGTGGTCGCTCCCCTGGCGATCTCCAGCCTCGCCCGTATTGCCGACCAGATGCTAGGTGTCGTCATGCTGGCTTACGCCGGCTGGCAGGTTGGCTTATTCACCACCGGGCAGCCCGGACATAGCTGGCTGACTGTGCTGGGGATTATCGCCGGACTAGCCTTGGTGAAAGCCTTTTTACGTTACCTGGAGCAGTTCACCGGGCATTTCGTTGCATTCAAGGCTTTGGAGCTGTTGCGTCGCTTCGCTTACGAGAAGCTCTACCCGCAGGCGCCCGCGATTTCACGGCATGCTCGCACGGGCGATCTGCTGTCACGGCTGACCCGCGATATTGACCGGATTGAGGTCTTCTATGCCCATACTTTTGCCCCGATGATGTCAGCGATTGCGGTTCCGATTCTGTCCGCTGTGCTGGCCTGGTGGCTGGAGGCAGGTAGTTTAGCTTTGATTTTGCTGGGCATGTATGTGCTGGCCTTGGTCTTGTTGATTATTGTGGGTGGCATGAATGCGACCGCCAGCTCTGGCAGGATTTTACGGACCCGCTCTGAGATTGTGAATCAGGCTTCCGACATTATCCACGGACATGATGAGATTGCCGGATACGGCTTAACTGACATTATGCGCGGACGTCTCAATGATTTGAATAGCCGTCTGTTGGTCGATACCCGTCGCCTGCACACTCTCTATGGTGTGCGCCGGGCGATTACTTTCGGCACGATGCTGGCGATGGCTGCGGTCTTGCTGGTCGTCGGGGCCGGCCAGGTCAATGCCGGGACACTTACCATTCCTGCCCTTCTGGCCACTGTTGCGGGAGGGATGCGCGGCTGGGAGGCGGTCCGTGGCGTGGAGGATTTCTCTACTTTTATCAGCCAATCTTTTGCTTCGGCTGCACGCCTGCGCGAGCTGGCGCAGGGTGAGCCGGTCCCTCCTGCCGGCGGCGAGGAGTTGTCCGGCTCCGGCGCTGTGGCTCTCGCCGCGCAGGACGTTTCCTACGCTTATGTTGACCCCAGTGGCAGCAAGCATGAGGCTTTGCGTCACGTTTCGCTGGAGGTTCCGGCTGGCCAGTGGCATGCCTTGGTGGGCGCGACGGGTTGCGGCAAATCTACTTTGGCTACCTTATTTGCCCGCTACGAAGATCCCGCCGAGGGTGCCATTATGGTTGCGGAAAAGGATGCTTCCGGGATTGAGGTAGCTTCCTTGCGCGCCGCGGTGGTGTATCTGTCTCAGCGCACCCACATGTTTAATGACACGATTGCTAATAACCTTCGTTTGGCCGCGCCCGATGCCACTGATGAGCAGCTCTGGGAGGTCCTTGAGGTCGCACAGATTGCGGATGAGATCCGTCAGATGCCTGATGGTTTGGACACTAAGATGGGCGAGGGTGGCGAGGCTGTCTCTGGCGGTCAGCGTCAGCGCTTCGGTCTGGCACGGGCTTTGCTGCAGCATCCGCGTGCTTTAATTCTGGATGAGGCTACCGCTCACCTGAATGACACTTTGGCGCAGCAGGTTCGCCGAGCGGTACGCAATTACCTTGGGGACGCCACAATCTTGGAGATTACCCACCGGGTGAGTGAGCTGGACGGGGTCCAGAAGGTTCACGTCATGGAACGCGGCGAAGTGGTGGAGTCCGGCATACCGGCTGAGCTGGCGGGTGGCTCTGGTGCTTTTGCTAGCTTGTTGAACCGCGCCGGCGGCACTCTCTAAAGGAAGAATCAGCCTAAATCAAGAATCAGCCCACGTTGGTGGCGAGCCGCCAGGCTTCGTTTCACTAGCGTGGGCTGATTCTTGTCTACGTTTTAGGCTTTTGCCTGATTAACCTTGGTAGTTTGCGGTTAGCTTCCCGAGGCTTGAGTAGGGGCGCTTCGAGGAAGTCGCGTAGAGGTTGCGTTTGAGCTTGTCGTATAGTTCGGGTTCGAGGGCACGCTTCGCGGCCTGCAGCCAGCGGAATAAGCCGTGACCGACATACATCCGCTGCTCATCATCAGCCAGGAGAGCACGCAGAATCTGCATAACTTGCGCCTGCGACGGCAGGAAGAGTCCTTCGCTGTGCATCTTCGAAGCTAGGTCTGGCACCTGCATCGAATTGATGTAGCGGTACGGGAAAAGTTCCAAGCGTAGTACATTGTGTGCTTCAATGCCGAGGATTTTGAGCCAGCGAGCCTGAATTTTTTCCGGGTTCGTCGGATCAACGATAATGTCAGTCGGGGCGAGTTCGAGGGGGCTTTCCCATTCCAGTTGATAGTTTCCCCCAGCCTGCGCAAGACCGGCAGCGTATAGGGCCTTAAGCCGTTGCTGCTGGAGCAAGAAAGCGCGGGCGTTACGGGTCGAAGCCCCGCTTTGCAGGTCGTCTCCGAGACCTTGCTGAACACCCGGGTTAATCAGCAACAGAACCATTTTGATATCTGAATTATCCCGCAGCATCGGCATAGAGGTTTCTGGTGCACGCACGGAGAGGGATTCTGGGATGGGACGGTAGAGCAGGTGATTGCCGGGACGGAGAATATTTCCACCATCCAGCATGCCGCTGTTGTGTGCCAGCATGGAGTAGTAGGTATTCTTTATTTCCCCATCCTGACGGGTGTGAACGTAGTCTTGTAGGGTTTCCCAGTCCTGAGGGTGAACAGCCTCCACGGAGAACTCTTCTAGTTCCCCCATCAACTTGCTGTCACCGAATACTTGGGCGAGGCTCATCCGGTAGTCGGTTTTGATGGTACGGCTTTGCTGCGCGACCTCATATTGATCTCCCCCACCCCACTGAGTGGACCAGAACTGCCTGCAGGCCTGAACGGCATCCGCAGCTGAGAGGAGAGGCGTGTTTTCAAGTTGAGCCATGTCTTTAGCACCCTTCGTTATGGTGGGCGGATTCAGAGTCTAATTAGTCTTCTTATTGTAACGCCGCTAACCGGTTTGTGAGAGAGACTCGTCGCCACTCGCTGTTGCTTCCACACAGTGGATATAGCAATGGTGGGGTGCGACCAAATGTCGCACCCCACCACTTTATGCAGCTATTTGTCTAGCTGCGGCGAAATCACTTAAGGGTGACCTTGCCGCCTGCTTCTTCGATAGCAGCCTTAGCC
Organism: Boudabousia marimammalium; assembly: GCF_001936115.1. Classification (GTDB taxonomy): domain Bacteria; phylum Actinomycetota; class Actinomycetes; order Actinomycetales; family Actinomycetaceae; genus Boudabousia; species Boudabousia marimammalium. The sequence goes on along the minus strand of NZ_MPDM01000010.1, from coordinate 1,345 downwards.
TTTTCGGCCTCTTCCTTGGCAACGCCTTCGAGGACGGGCTTGGGTGCACCTTCAACGAGTTCCTTGGCTTCCTTCAGACCCAGTGAGGTCAGGGCGCGGACGGCCTTGATGACACCGATCTTCTTTTCGCCAGCGGATTCGAGGACGACGTCGAATTCGGTCTTTTCTTCGCCAGCTTCTTCAGCTGCGGCGGGGCCGGCAGCAACGGCAACGGCGGCCGGGGCAGCAGCCTCGACGTCGAATACCTCTTCGAATTCCTTAACGAAGTCGGATAGTTCGATGAGGGTCATTTCCTTGAAAGCTTCGATGAGCTCTTCTTTGGATAGCTTAGCCATGTTGGCAATTCCTTCCTGAATGTTTTCCTGCTTGATCAGCAGCGATTATTGGGGTTTGCGCCTGAGGTATCAGGCAGCTTTTTCCTGCTTTTCGCGCAGGGCGTCCATAGTGCGAACGGCCTTGGTAGCCGGCGCATTGAACATGTATGCAGCCTGCATCATCTTGCCCTTCATGGCGCCTGCAGCCTTGGCTAGCAGGACCTCACGGGACTCGAGATCGGCAAGCTTCTTAACGGCGTCAGCTGAGAGAGCTGCTCCGTCCATTGCACCAGACTTGACGACTAGTGCCTTGTTATCTTTGGCAAAATCACGCAGTGCCTTAGCAGCTTCAACGGGCTCACCGGTGACGAACGCTAGTGCGGTCGGTCCGGTCAGGTCCTCTGCTAGGAATTCCATCCCAGCTTCGCGAGCGGCGATGGCTGCGAGCGTGTTTTTAGCCACGGTGTATGTCGCGTTCTCGCCCAAGCTGCGGCGCAGATCTTTCATCTGGCCGACGCTTAGACCGCGGTACTCAGTGAGCAGTACTGCGCTGGAAGAACGGAATAGTTCCGTCAGCTTCTCAACTGCTGCTACTTTGTCAGGCCTCGCCATGGCCCTCCTTCCGGTCGTAGCCGCTGGTCCAACAAAAAACGCCCCATGCACAGGAAGGCACAGGGCGGTAAACGCTTGTATCTCACCTGCGCTGGTTCCATTTCTGGTTTTCTTCCCATCCGGTGATGGGAGACCAACGGTCTTTGGCTTCTCACAATTTAACAAACCTGATTTTACTTGTCACCTGATAGACACGAATACGGCAGTGACACTGCACACCATTGTGTCTGATTTTCAGCGGCAGATGCTTCTACTTTCACCTCTGCAGGGATTTGTAGTGTTGAGGCCGGTGTGGGAGGGAATCCTCTCACACCGGCCTCAACACTATCTAAAGGGAACTAGACCCTTCCTGATTTGACCTGTTTGGCTTAGCTTTCTAGACCACGCTTGCGCAGGTAGATAGCGGCAGCACCAGCCAG
>NZ_MPDM01000009.1 GCF_001936115.1 Boudabousia marimammalium | reverse complement strand
TCAAGTCCTACTCCGTCTACTACGCCCAACACACCCCACACAAACCCGGAACAGAACCAGTCCTCATGGAACTGACGCAGAATCTATTTTGGGTAAACACACCAGACATAGACGGAATCAAATACGACTACGACGGTGGAAACACCATCTACAACAGCAACTACAAGAAAACCGGCACACCATACCTTGTATATTATGGCGACAATACCTATTCATATGGAAATAGCGATACTATAGCCTTTGGTTTCGACAAAAACTTTCAACTAACTTACGCAATGAATAGAACCGATGAAATCGACCTTGACACTGTTGATATAGAAGAGCTTAAACGCGAGATTTATCGTACTGTTCAGCCGGTGATTGACGCGCAGTATGCGCCTTTGATTAACCTACAGTGGCTATATGACTGGGTAAACAAAGACAAATTCAACTAACCCAACCACACAAAGCGCCTTGGATATACCTCCTCGGCTTTAAAGCAAGGAGGACACTAATGCTAAAGAAAATCACGCTTACACTCACCAACGGTCCATCCCTCCCATTCTCGCCAAAGTAGTGTGTCGCAAAGCGTCAATTTTGACCCCGCATTTGCAGCACAATACGTAATTTGCAACACAACCAGCGGCGATAAGACAACCTCCAACACAACCCGGAGCCATGGGGATGAAAACATTCAGAGTATGGAAAGCTAGCAGGTTTGAATCAGTGGAATGCCCTCTGCGCCACCCATACGTGCCACAAGGGCCACCCTTTTCTTGCTAATACTTCACATTTTTACTTGTTGATATGTTCTTGACCGCGAAACTTACGGTAATATAAGGATGTTTTAATATTCACCTATAGTTATTTGACGCAGATATTACGGAGGTTACAGTGGGTAGCACAATTGAAAGTGTTTTGGAAACGGTCAAACGAAGGAATCCGAACGAACCAGAATTTCTACAAGCCGTGACCGAAGTTCTAGAATCCCTAGAACCCCTACTGGAAAAGGATCCGCACTACGCTGACGCTTCCCTACTGGAACGCATCGTCGAACCCGAACGGCAGATCATGTTCCGGGTCCCCTGGGTGGACGATAACGGTGTCGTACAGGTGAACCGTGGTTTCCGGATTGAGTTCAACTCAGCCCTCGGCCCGTACAAAGGCGGCCTCCGTTTCCACCCCAGCGTGAACGCCTCCATTTTGAAGTTCCTTGGCTTTGAGCAGATCTTTAAGAATGCCCTCACCTCGCAAGGCATTGGCGGCGGCAAGGGCGGCTCCGACTTCGATCCGCATGGCCGCTCCGACGCAGAAATCATGCGATTCTGTCAGTCCTTCATGTCTGAACTATGGCGCCATATTGACCCCGACACTGACGTTCCTGCCGGTGACATTGGCGTGGGCGGCCGCGAAATCGGTTACCTGTTCGGACAGTACAAGCGCCTCCGCAACGCCTACCATGCTGGCGTGCTGACCGGTAAGGGCCTAGGCTGGGGCGGCTCCCTGATTCGCCCCGAAGCAACCGGCTACGGCACCGTGCTATTCGCCCAGTCTATGCTGGCGACCCGGGGATCTTCCATGAAGGGCAAGATTGTGTCCGTCTCCGGCTCCGGCAATGTCGCTATCTACGCGATTGAAAAACTACTGCAGATGGGCGCGAAACCCGTCACCTTCTCTGATTCCTCCGGCTGGGTTTACGACCCCGAAGGCGTGGATCTGGAACTCCTCAAACAGGTGAAAGAGGTGGAGCGCGGGCGCGTCGCTGACTATGTGGCCCGCCGCCCCTCCGCCCAGCTACACACTGAGGGCCGCCCCTGGGAGATTTCCGTGGACGTCGCCCTGCCTTGCGCTACGCAGAACGAGTTGGATGCCGAGGACGCAAAGCGCCTGCTGGCAAATAACTGCCATGTTGTGGCCGAGGGCGCGAACATGCCTTGCACGCCTGAAGCTATCGAAATTTTCCAGGAGGGCGCCATTCTTTACGCCCCCGGTAAAGCCTCGAACGCCGGTGGCGTGGCCACCTCCGCCCTGGAGATGGCGCAGAACTCTCAGCGTCTATCCTGGTCGCGTGAAGAAGTCGATGCGAAACTGACTGAGATCATGCGCGATATTCACGACTCTTGCGCCGCGACCGCCGCCGAGTACGGCGAACCAGGCAACTACGTGCTGGGCGCTAACATTCTGGGCTTCAAGCGGGTCGCTGACGCCATGTTCGCGCACGGCATCGTCTGATCCCAATGTTTGCGCGGATGAACAGCGCAGACTAAATAAACATCATGTGAAGGGCGCATGGCTACGTTTCAGCCATGCGCCCTTCCCGCGACCGGATGGTTTAGAATCAAATCATGCCCAGACGCAGAATAGATGACACGAAAGGCCGGCAGGCTCTGACCGCCGCCGCGACCGAGCTGCAGCATCTCCTGTCTGGAGATGACACACAGACCGGGGCTGGCGGTGTGCTGACAAAACTGGGGGAGATTTCACCCGCGCAGCTTGATGCCGCCCTAGACCGTCCCACCCTGCTGACCGCGGCCCGCTGGGCTTTAGAGGAACTAGCGGAACGCGCCCCCGGCCGGGCCGTGGAAGTGCGGGTTCCACCCGCCGGCGCAGTCCAGATCTTAGGCGGAACCGTCCACCGCCGCGGCACCCCGCCCGCCGTCATCGAAATGTCGATGAGCGTGTGGGTGCTTTTGGCGGCTGGACAGTTAAGCTGGGATGAGGCCGAGGGGGCCGCACTACTGCAAGCCTCCGGGGAACGGGCCACCCTCCGCGACCTACTACCGCTGCTATAAGCGGGCGGCTACTTGGTGTTGAGCTTAGCCGCTGGCGTATCCCACTGAGTGTCGGAGACGATTCCGCGCGCCGACAGCACAGGGTCGGCCGATAACGGCGTGCGGAGCTTGGGGTACCGCTTATCTTCTTTACCCCACCAGAACAGGTGAGAAACGAAGCCATTCGCGGGCGGCACATTCGACTCAGGCTCGAAACCCAGCTCCTTCGGGGTTTCCGGAATCATGTCGCACAGCCAGTACTTGTCACGGTCATCGCAATGCTCGGTGACAACGGTACGGTAGGCTTTGAAGTCCTGGAACAAGCCGGTCGTATAGGGGCGGCGCTTCTTCACAGCCATCACGTAGATGCAGTAAATCAGCAAAGCGATATTGGCAATCAAAGCCGCCATCGAACAGATAATATTCGCGGTCGGATTCATGGTTGCGAAGTTGTTCTGCGCCGGAGAAATCAGATACTCCGGGAAAATATTGTTCATCGCAATCCAGAACATTAATGTGTAGCAACGGAACCAGAGCCACTGCCCCTTCGCCCAGGCGAAAGCCGGAATCGTGGCGGCCAACAGCAGCGCCAGCGTGCAGTACCAGGTGTAGTCAGCCAAAGCGTTGTACAAGAAAGCATGGTTCCACAGGTCGTAAGCAATCACCCAAGGCCAGATCATGTCAGGCCAAATCAGACCCTTAACCTTCTGCTTGCGGTTAGTGGTAACGGTCATCTTGGCGAAGCCGGTCATGGTGATGATATTCAAGCAGCCGGCAATAGCGGAAGCAATATTCCACCAGCCACCAATGGTACGGAAACCAGTGGAAGGGTCAATCCCGACGTTAGTTTTCGCGAAGTTAGCGGCAACCGCCTGATACCAAGCATCCGAGTGGATGGGAGCTTCAATACCGCGGCTTTCCGGCAAGCCATTAATCATGTCCAAAATATGAGTGTCATTGATTTCCTTGAGACACTGCCAGTCGGCGGCACAAGCATTGTAAACATCAGCCTGCAGGTAAATGGTGATGTCACGAATATTGGCTTCCATAATGTTGGCGGAAACGCCCAGCCAGGAAACAAACCCAATAATCAAGATATTGCGGTGGAACTTGTCCGGATTATTGCGACCCAACCAGAGCAGATAACCGTTCAGAATCGACACGGACACCATGATTACGTACTTGCCGAAAGGGAACCATCCCACCATCGGGGTGCCGTGGATAGCGGCGTACGGCATCAAAGCAATACCGCCAACCATCCACAGGGCCATTACGGTCCACAGCCAGCGCCGGTTAATTTCGGCGATAATCACCTGGGCCGCGAACACCACAAACCAGATTAGGTAGAGTTTTGGAGTACCTATCTCCCATAGTCCTAAGAATGTATCCATTGGTACGGATCTCCTGTTAAGCGAAGCAAACTGGTAGGACTCAGGATAAGCCCGTCAACCAAGCGCAAACTGGGACATAAGTCCAGAAAAATGTAATCAAGGTCATATAGAATACAAACCTGTACCAATTTTGGTGCCGATTCAGATATTCGAACAAAGGTGTTGAAAAAATGACACGTAAAAGTAGCACTTTCAGCAAGGTGTGCAAAGTAGGAGCCGGCCTCAGCACCAGCGTCGTCGCCGGCATGTTTGCCTACAGCCAGCTACATGGCAAAGCCACTCCCGAAGAGCAGGCTTTCCAGTACCCCGGCGATGAGCTAATCGACGCCAACTACGACAATGGATACTCCTCCACCTACGCCATTAATATTGACGCCCCCGCCTACGCGGTCTGGCGTTACCTGAAGCAGCTGGGCGCCAACAAGACCGGCTCCTTCTCCTCAGAGTTCCTAGAGCGCACCTTCGCTCGCCTCTCTTTCTTCAACTCCTATGAGATTCAAGAGGAATACCAACAGCCCGACTCCATGGTTGCCGGCGACATTTCCGCCTTCGACTTCCACGGCATGTCCATGGAATGGACCGACGTTGTTCCCGGCAAGTACCTGGTCTCCTGGATCGACACGAAGATGCCACCCTCGGCCCCCGGCTCCTACGCCTTCCGCTTCCCCGGCATGACCCACTTCGCTGCCGCCTGGTGCTTCTACCTGATCCCGCTGGAGGGTGAGCGTTGCCGCCTCATCAACCACTGGCGCATCGGCTACGAGCCCGGCAACCTCTTCACCAAGACCATTAACTGGATCAACATTGAGCTGGTTGGCGGCTGCATGACCAATATGCAGTGCGCCTACTTCAAGCGCGTCGCAGAGTTCCGCAAGAAGCAGCAGCACACCGGCAAGTTCATGCGCGGAATGCTGGGCGGCAAGTTCTTCAACACTGGTACTCCCGCCGGCAAGTGGGACGGCACCCCGCTGTTCGACGACACCTACACCCAGTGGTTCCAGTACGGCCGCATGGCGCCCGCCGTTGAAGGTATCCGCCCGCCCGTCACCGACGATCCCGAATGGCCGCCGACCGCGCCCGGCACCCCCTGGGCTGATGTTGTCGATAAGGACTACTTCACCGACTGGGAAGAGCCCGAGTTCTCCTGGGATGAGCAGATCCGTCAGAAGATGGAACGCAGCTACCTGCCCGGCTGGGGCAAGAAGAAGGCTAACTAATCAGATTGCGGGGCCGCACTTTATCGCGAAACGGTGCGGCCCCGCCTCATTCAACTTTTGGTTGGGTAAAGGAGGATCTCATGATCCAGTTACTTTCGCTTATGCCAGGAGCAATCACTCCTCCTGACTACCCCTCCTTGTTCTTCTTTGAAGTGGGAGACTGGTGGGACTATCTCGCTTTGATTCTGGTGACCGCCGGATTGGCTGGCGGCGCCTGGCTGATTCAACGCTACAAGTGGGCAGTCATTGTCTTCTTCATTGCTGTCCCCGTGCTGCTGACCATTTTCTGGTGGCCGTACTCTACCGAAGGCACCACCACGGCAGGCTGGTTCCCCATTGTGAAGCAGTACTCCGCCCTGCTGGGTTCGCTTTCCCTGGTCGGCTTGCAGTACTTCCCGAAGCTACGCAACCGCTGGTATCTACTGCTCCCGCCGCTCCTGTTGGCAGTAAACATTCTGGAAGCCGTAGTTCGTGACTTCCAGGTTTACAGCGTGCAGGGCTTCGACCCGAACCAGGGCGGCATGGTCACCTGGGGTGGCTCCTGGAACATCATGAACGGTATCGCCGGCATTTTGAACCTGCTAGCTATCTCCGGCTGGATCGGTATTTACATCGCTAAAGATAAGTCGAAGGCCACCGTCTGGGGCGACCTGACTTTGCCGTGGATCATCGGCTACGACCTGTGGAATCTGGCGTTCGTCTACAACTGTATTTCTGACCATGCTTGGTACTCGGGTGTGGCCTTGCTGGCCTCTTGCACTATCCCGATTTTCTTCGGCATGGCGAAGGGCGCCTGGATTCAGTACCGCGCTTACACGCTGACATTGTGGACGGCTTTCGTGCTGACGTTCCCGACGTTCACGAACGGCTCTATTTTTGAGCATCGCTCCTCCCACAATGGCACTGCCCTGTTCTTGATTTCTTTCGCTTCTTTGGCCTGGAATCTGGGCGTCTTCATTTGGCATTACTACCGGGTGTTTAAGCTGCATCGCAATCCCGCCAAGATGGAGGTTTACTCTGACCTGCCCTCTTACGTGGAGCTGCTACGCGACCGCGCCACCGATGAGATCAAGCTGGAGCACGCCGCCCGCCTGGGCAGCACTCCGGAGAAATTGGGTTACGGTCCAGTTGCCGCCGGCGCTACTTCTGGCCCCGCTTCCGGCGGGCGAGCCGGCAGGCCTCCGCTTGAGTAGTTGACGGAAGTTTCGTTTTGGCTTGGGGCCGAGGGTGTGTCTGTGGAGGCATCCTCGGCCCCAGCTAATTGAGCGGTGGGGCGGGGCGACGGCGCCGGCATCACACGCACCACACCCCAAGGCTCGGCGCCGCCAACTCCACCGCGCGGCGGGCATGTGTGGACGCGGGCCGGGTAGTGTTTTATTATGGTGTGTACGCAAAAGCCGAAAGGCCTGCGCACGCGGACGTAGTTTAATGGTAAAACTGCAGCTTCCCAAGCTGCTGTCGCGGGTTCGATTCCCGTCGTCCGCTCCAATCAGAGTTATAAAACTCCAGTTTTAGTCTTTTCGCACTGCGGTTTGTCAATACAGATGAAAAGAGCCCCGATAAGTTAAAGTTTGACGCTTCTCAGGAGAGGATTATGAGACAAACCCCCGACGATATGAGCTGGCAGAAACTGTGTGAATTGATGGCTAGCCCTGATCCCTCTATTAGGGATGGTTATGCGTTAGAAGCTCTGGCACAAGGTATTTTGTCTGGCCGGTGGAGCGATGAACTTGACGATATTCAATCCGTTGCAACATCACATCTGAGCCACCCAGAGATCCAAGCAAGAACGTTCGCTCCGTTAATCCTAATTTGGCTACTTCAAGCAGGACATGTAAACCGTGAAATCTACGATGAGTGCTCCAAATGGTATCTGCGTGAAACAGACACACGCGGCTACGATCCAAAACTAGGCTGGTTGCATGCGGTAGCGCACGGAGCGGATTGCCTTGGTGTTTGCGCACAAACTAGCGCAGCATCTGGTGAAGAAGTGCTTGAAACATTGGCGAAGCGCGTTGTGACCCCCGGATTACCTTGGCTATACAACGAGCCCGCCCGAGTTGTAGCCGCAGTTAGCAGAACCTTAATGGCAAATCCAGACGCTTGCCTTGACTCATTCTTCAGCATCATTAGCAAACCAAGCGAACCAGAACTCACAAAACACAACATGAATATGGCAACTGCCGGCTGGGCAACAAACCGGCGTGCCGTGGTAGCACTACTTTATGCAGCTGCATCTATCCCAGTTGTAGTTGATGAAAAACCGCTTTTACTGCCCCAGTCGAAAATTATTAGTTCAACGTGCAAAGGTATTTTCGCCTCCGACATGCCTTGGCTCTACAAGCAATAAATCCGTGACCGTTTCATCGCAGCTCATCCGCTGTGCGCTCACTGCGAGCAAGCCGGAAGCATCACCCCGGCTCGACAACATCATCCCCGTAGAACACGGCGGCACCCACAACGAGACCGACCTCCCAGCCCTGTGCAGGCACTGCCACTCACACAAAACCGCCCGTGACGGCATAGACGGAGAAAACTAATCACGGTTTTCACTTAGTGATAGGAACATGCTCTTCCGCCGAGTGATATGAGATTACGTCATGTATCCGATTTGAAAAAACTGCCTGAACTACACTGTCGCAAGCAGTATCATTGTTGACCATAATTAGCAAAGGTTGACGAAGGAGTCGCCGTGACATGTTTAAGAAAGCAGATTAATGCTGGCAAACCAATCTACCTAGGAACCGCTGGGAAAGGCACATATAAGAAAGATCGCCTTGCTCTAGTTCTGCGTGGTTATAACAGCACAACTTATTCTGTTTGAAATCATGGAATAAATACTATTCACTGATATCAAAGAAGATAAAGATTCTGTCAGTATCAGGAGGCTCTTTTAAATGGGACACGACCATTTACAACTGGTGAGACGAAGCGTTTTTCAGTTCGTTATCTTAGTAACTTTTGCTATCGCATTAACGATGACAATATCCGCTTGTTCGCAGAGTGAAGGTGCCGATTCAGTCGAGGCATCGTATAAGCCGGCCATATCATATCGCGGAACGCTTTATTTGTATGATGACGATATCTCAGATTTGCCTATAGGCGCTGTCTATATTGGCAAAGTTGATATCAGCATCAAACAAGGTTTGCCTGGTACAGAAAACTCGGAGAAAATCGTTGCGAACTATTACAAGGTGGGCACAAAAGTATTCAAACTGGAAGATGCAATCTACTCACTGTTAGAAGACGGCGTAATTAAATATATGCCCGAATCTAAAAAATAAATTTAGTTAGAGGGGCTTGCGATAAGAATTGCAATATAGCTCTGAATCAACGCGAGTGAGTATCCAATCCCAACTAGAAGCAAAAGAATCTTGCCAGCACCGCTAACTGGCAATAACCCAAACGTAAACAGGGATTTGGTTCCTATGCGCCGTCCGCTGGCCGCGCAGATTCCTTGCTACAGACCAGAGTGAAACTACAGGGAACACAGTCAGCCAAAGATGGAGGGAACCTCCACTGTTCATTATCATCGGTTTCCATGATGGGTAACAACGGCCACGGTAGTTCCTTCCCCTCAGAAAAGTGCTCCAGTTTCAGACCCGCACCCAACAAAGCGCTGATAATTTCAGACTGAAAAACTCGAATAAACCAGAAGTCGAAACTTTCGTATTCATGTCAAAAGAGCAGTCAGGAAACTGATGCGCTAACGTGCCATAGCTTTACGCTCCGCTTTCATAACGGAAGCGACCAAGTTTTAGTGGCCACATCAAATACGTAGTCGCCGTCTTGATTCGACAAGACCAGTTTGCTGTCGCTAAAGCTCGCCTCTGAAACACCATGCGTGGAAGGCATCTCGCTCGAAAACACCCACCATCCAGCTTTTTCTTCCACCACAAAGATCCAGCGCGAACCGGCGGCGGCATCCACCACCGCCCAGCCGTAGACCGAATCATTAATCCGCTGCACATCCAACTGCGCGGCGTCAATAAGTTTCTGAGCATCAGAAACCCGAACATAGTCCCCATTCCACACTGACATGAAACAGTCATCCGGACTGGCCTCACAGTAAAGTCGCTTCTCCGTAAAATCCTCGACCGTATCCCCCTCGGCACCCTGAGATTCCCCACGCGGCTCCAACATGAAATCCCCAGGCGGCACATACCAAAGGGGAGTTCTCACAAAGGAATACTCTAGCCCTCACCATGCCCAGGGCACCAGCTTATTGGAACTGCGCAGACAATTATGGAGGGTATACACTTTTTTATCCGACGCCCAGCTCGTATTACTTGACGAGGCTGCTTCTAGTCTCGACTCTAGTACTAGGAATGAAGTCCGCGCCACATTGGGCAAGCTTCACTAGAAAAGAACAATCGTTGCCAGCAGACACAGGCTTTCTACAGTAGTCTCTACAGACAGAATATGCGTGATTGAAAAAGTGAGATAACTGGCGGAGACCCCCATGACGACTTAATGAAAGACTGAACACTATATCGGGAGCCGGTTTTTACTCAGAGCCGCTAACCATAAGACCTGCCATACAGCCAATTTCACAATCACTGTTATAGGTTTCCACCAATCACGCAATGTGATAGTTTAAGAAATCTTTACACCGGGCACCTTTTTGCACACTTCCACAAATCACAGGACCAACATCCCGCATTAAAATGGCTAGATTTGAATATCAGAAACATTCTGGACATAGCCAATCCGAAAACGCTTGTTTTAACAAAATAGCACCAGATAACATTTTGTTGGGGAGATTAATAGTTAATAGTTGTCCCTCTCACACAAATCGGGAGAAGAACATGAAACCTACAAGTGTATCTAGGGTTAGGGTTGCAGCCGTAGCATGTACTGCAGTTCTTTTGCTCGGTGCTACAACACCCGCATTTGCATACCCGGCTGACGCGCTTTCAGTAAACACTGACACACTCGCACAAGTAGCGGCACAACAATTCACCGAATCTGCAGACATCATGGTTGCTGGCCTGCATTCCCGCCCAACTATCGACTCTTTACTAGACAGACACGCTACCACCTTTGACGCGAATCACAAACGCTTTGAGAAGGCCGTTGACAACTATCGTAAAAAGCTGGCTGCAATGGGCGAAACGTATTCCGCATCGCACAGTACTACCACTATTGACTCAATCCGTAAACAGCCAAATGGCACTGTCGAGGCAATTGCAACTGAGACAACGTATTTGACAATCGCTGGCGCTGGCACGGAAACAGGCTATACTGCACGCCATCAGCTCACATTCGCCCCTTCAGCCAATGGCAAATGGGAAATCGTTGAGGACAAATACCTCGAACCTACCGGCTTATTACCCCTTGACGAAGCAGAGTCTCTAGTCGATCCCACCTCCGATTATTTCAAAGCTGAAAAGTCTGACTCGAATCCGGATTTTACAGGCGTTACTCCAGCTTCGATTGAGCGTACTACTGACTCAGCATTATCAGAAAAAGCTACCGTAATGGCAGGCGGATATAACTATAACGCAATGGCAAATTATCTTGAACGTTATTGGAGTAAGTACAATCCTGCATACCGTTCTTTCCACCAGAAGGGTGGAGATTGCACTAACTTTGTCAGCCAAGCACTTCGAGCTGGTGGTTGGAAAGACAAATACGGTTGGCCCCGAAACGCAAATTACTGGTGGTACGGATTCGCTACGCAAAGCCGGTCTTGGACCTCTGTCGATTATTGGGCAACATTTGCGCGCGCTAGTGGACGCACAAAGAATCTATCAAACGTATGGCATCTTCGAAAAGGCGACGTCCTTCAGGTAACAAAGAAGAAATCAAACCAGAAGATACATACCATGATGGTATCGTATTACCACAAGGGCGTGCCTTATTTCACCTATCACACCGCAGATCGCTATCGACGCAGTCTAAAACAGGTTCTCATTGACTGGAAAGGAGCTACCTTCTATGCCTACCGAACGTAGTTTTAATGCGAAATTGTGGATTCCAGCCATAATAGTTGCCGCCGTTATAATTGCTCTGCTTGCTGCATGGAGGTTTGTTTACCATGATAAGCCTTCCAACGAGATACTCAAACATGCACAGGAAGTAGTCTCAACTATCAACTCTCAGGATTACCAAAAGCTGGAAAAACTGATCACTAACCCAGTAGCGGTCGAAACAATCCGAAAGGATGTCGGCAACAAACAAGTACAGCTCGGGCTACTTAAAGAAGAAAGCCCACGTGATTTCCGTTTCTCGTTGAAAGTCTCCAATAAACCAGAAGTCGAGATTTTCGTATTCATGTCAAAAGAGCAGTCAGGAAACTGGTACGCTAACGTACCATAGCATTACGCTCCGGTTTCATAACGGCACCGACCAGATCTTCGCTGTCAAATTGAAGACGTACTCGCCGTCTTGATTCGACAAGACCAGTTTGCCATCGCTAAAGCTCGCCTCTGAAACACCATGCGTGGAAGGCATCTCGCTCAAAAACACCCACTGCCCCGCCTTTTCTTCCACCACAAAGACCCAGCGCGAACCGGCGGCCGCATCCACCACCACCCAGCCGTAACCGGAATCATTAATCCGCTGCACATCCAACTGCGCGGCGTCAATAAGTTTCTGAGCATCAGAAACCCGAACATAGCCCCCATTCCACACTGACATGAAACAGTCATCCGGACTGGCCTCACAGGAGGATGTCTTTACCGCTTCATCCTCGGCACCCTTCGAAGGCAACTCTCCCCCACGCGGCTCCAACATGAAATCCCCAGACGGCAGGGCAAACCGCCCCACGCACTCGGTTCTTCTCACCCAAAACCAGCCCTCGTAACGGTAACAAGTGTGGGCTTTATCCAACCAAACCGGCTCCGTCAGGTAGCTTTCCCCGTCATGCTCAAAACTCTCACCATCGAAAACGCCAAACGCCAAGGCGACAAGCAAAAACACGCCACCGAAAGCCACTGCCGCGCCACCCAGCAGTACCGGGATGACAGCTGCCAGCCGCGCCAGCGGATGCTTCCCCCGGCCAATCCCCACCATTAAGCGCAACACCAGCCACCAAAGCAGCAACAGGAAAACCCCGACGCTAAACAGCACAAACAACAAAGCAGAATTATGAAGCCACGGCTGAAAATGATAACCCTGCCGGCGATAATGCGATTCAGCGAACACCACGAAACTGGAGGGCGCGAAGACGCACGCCCAAGCCAGCGCCACCAGCAAGACCGTGCTCCACCGCAGACCGGACGGTTTCAACCAGATAGCGCCCGGACGCGACAGCCTGACGACCAGCAGCTCCAGCAGCGTGACGACCACAGAACAGGCGAAAGCCGACACCACCCACGGATGAGCCCAACCCGGATAGTTCTCAGCTGCGATCCCATGATTGCCAGACCCGACGGCCAGCGCAGTAACAACAACGAAGAATACTATGAAGCCGAAGAGAACTAGTTTTCGGGTAGTCGCTGAATAGAAATGGTCGAAGCACTGTCTTGCGGAAACAGGCTGAACAGAAGAAGCCGATGGTGGCGTGTGATTAATCTGCCTAGAGCCGAGGAGCGACCCCACCAGCAGCAAAAGCACATAAATCCACTGAATCAAACCGGCAACAGCGGGCAGATAATCTGACTCGAAACTCTGCGGGTCAGCCACCAACCACGACAGCCCCAAGGGCAGCAGCACCGCCAATACAGCTAATGCGCGACTATTTCCAAGTGAATATTTTACGAGTGACGAGGTAACCAAGCCCTGTGACACCAGCAAGATAAGCGAAACTGAACCAAAAATCGCTCCATGCTCCCACATTAATCATGGGCACATAAAGAGCCTGCCTGACGTTGAACACAGGCGAGTAAGGGGCAATTGCTTGAGCCCACTGAGGTAAAAACTCGACAGGGAGCATTGCCCCACCGACAAAACCAAGCAACATAATAATAAGATTGGCAAGCATAGAAACGGCCGCCATAGAAGGCACATAGACGGCCAGTAAGACACCAATAAAATAGAACATCAGGTATCCAAGCACTGCAGGCACGAGCCCTAGGATTGATGCTGGCGCCAAAGTAACGCCAATCCAAGGGGTAAGCGCTATGACTACCAGCAACAATGTTTGAATCAGTGCAAGAATAGCACCGACAAACGCCTGGGACAGCAGGATGGATCCAGTCGATATCGGGAAAGCCTTCAGCACCTGAAACATTCCGTTCTCACGCCAAACCGTGAGGTGTGTAGCACCCGCAAAAACGCCTACATATGCTAACCCAAATGCTATGACGTTGACTGCTACGCGATTAACAGAGTCACCGCCCTCGGGTGCAGGAAAACCACCGAAGATACGAACCATTACAACCAAAAATATGACGGGAACGACAAACGTAAAGAGAATGGTGGCGATGTCACGACTATCAGAAATGAGGAGCACTCGATTTAGCGCTTTGAATGTGGCCAATGATGACGACCGGACTTCCGCCTGAGTATCCCGCTGCAAACCAGTAGATCTCATTATTGCCCTCGCTCTGTCATAGCCAAGAAAGCGTCTTCAAGGCGTCCATTATTTACCCATGCTCCAGAGGTATCCACGCCGGCGGCGTTCAACTTTACAAACACCTGTGCGGTGTCATGAGTGGAAATCTCAACACCCTCATTTGTGACCACAACCGAATCAAATAATTTTTGCACAATATCGGCTTGAGGCAGTGCAGCTGGAAGTAAAATACGTGAACCAAGATTAGCCTGGGAAATGAAATGCTGGGGCGTATCAGTGTAGGTGATTTCACCAGAATCAATGACACTAATGACGTCACAGAGGCGCTCTGCCTCATCCAAGTAGTGTGTTGTGTACAAAGTTGTCAGATTAAGGAGTTGGGAGTTGTGCAGCAACTCAACTAAAGATTTGCGTGCTGATGGGTCAAGACCAGAAGTAGGCTCATCAAGGAACAAGACTTCTGGCTTATGAACAAGAGCGGAGGCAACTGCTAGCCGCTGGCGTTCACCACCTGAGAGGTTTTCAACCCGAGTGTTCACGCAATCATCGAGATGTAAGGAATCAATCAAAACATTGACATACGAGGGCTCCGCACCAAAAATACGAGCCACCGAGTCAAGGTGTTCTTTGAGCGTCATCCGGACAAAAAATGCGGGATGCTGTGGCTGAATACCGATGCGGGCAAGCAGGCTTGGTTTTCGAGGCCAAGGATCTTCCCCCAACAACCGTACTGTTCCCGAGGTTGCTTCCCGAAAGCCCACCAGCGTATCAAATAGAGTGGTTTTACCAGCACCGTTAGGGCCAATAATGCCGTGAAAGCTACCTTTCTCAACCCGAAGGTTTACCCCATGCAGAAGGTTTTTCTTCCCGATTGTCACATGCAGGTCTTGCGCCTCAACAGCGTATCTAACCATAATTTGCCCCTCAAGATTACGGTGCGCACGATGAACACGTCGCAGGTGAGCTACCAAGCCCACACTGGTATTCTAATCCACGCTACCTATGGGACACAGCCGAATTGATGAGCGAAACCAAAAAGCAAAACCAACTTTTCCGTATTCTCATTCTTCAAGAATCCACATGGGACGTGTATATTGTTGTGGTATTGCTAGGAAAAATCCGAGCGGAAACATTCCGCACTAACCAGAGATTCAGGGGAATCACATGAGCGAGGCAACCGTAACTGAGGAAAAACTCCCGCGCAGTCGCAAAGGATTCACCCTCAGCATCCCCAGCGCTTTCACTGTGCTGTTCGTCCTCACCATCCTTGCGGCCATCGCGACCTGGACAATCCCGGCCGGAGCTTACGCGAAACTGTCGTATGACATGGACAGCTCCAGCCTGGTGTTGACCAGCCCGCAAGGAGAAACCGAACAGCTGCCCGCCGAGCAGGCCTCCCTCGACAAGCTGGGTGTCTCCCTCAAAGTTGAAGAGTTCACGTCAGGTGCGCTCAACAAACCCATCTCCGTGCCCGGCACCTACCAGCAGCTGGAACAAAATCCAGCCAGCGTCTCAGCTATTCCACACGCCATGGTGAAAGGCGCCATTGAGGCGGTCGAAATCATGGTGTTCATTTTCGTCCTCGGCGGCCTGATTGGGGTGGTCCGCGCGACGGGCGCCTTCGAGTCCGGGCTCCTGGCGATGACTAAGAAAACCAAGGGCCGCGAGTTCACGCTAATCGCCCTCGTCTCCATTTTCATGCTGATTGGTGGCTCCCTCCTCGGCCTCGAGGAAGAAGCAGTCGCCTTCTACCCGATTCTTATCCCCATTTTCTTGGCCCTCGGCTACGACTCCATTACCTGTATGGGCGCGATCTTCCTGTCCGGCGCGATGGGCACAGCCTTCTCCACCATCAACCCGTTCTCATCCGTGATCGCTTCGAACGCCGCCGGCATCCAGTTCACTGAGGGTATCTGGTGGCGCGCCGGCGGCCTGCTGATTGCCGGCACCGTGCTGGTGTCATACCTGTACTGGTACTCCAGCCGCGTGAAAGCCAACCCGGAGTTCTCCTACAGCTACTCCGACCGTGACGCCTTCCGTCACAAGTGGCTGGTCGAGTCCGGCACTGAAGACATCAAAGCCTTCGGCTGGGAAAAGAAAATCATCCTGACCCTGTTCGTCGCGCCCTTCATCATCATGATTTTCGGCGTCATCCTGGCCGGCTGGTGGTTCCCTGAGATGGCTACCATCTTCCTGGTTGCCGCCATTATCATCATCCTGATTGGGATTTGGGGGCATGACAGGATTTCCGAAAAAGAGCTAGTTGATGCTTTTGCCGAGGGAGCTGGCTCCCTGGTGGCCGTCTCTTTAATTATTGGTCTTGCCCGCGGCATCAACATTATTTTGAATGACGGGCACGTCTCCGACACCATCTTGTACTCCTTAACGAAGGTGGTCTCCGGAATGAGCGGCCCAGTGTTCATCGTGATTTTGATGCTGGTGTTCTTCGTACTGGGATTCGTAGTCCCCTCATCTTCCGGCCTGGCCGTACTGTCCATGCCGATCTTCGCACCGCTGGCCGACACCGTGGGGATGCCCCGCTGGATTATTGTTGCCGCCTACCAGTTCGGCCAGTACTGCATGCTGTTCATCGCCCCGACCGGCCTGGTGATGGCCACCATGCAGATGCTGGACATGAAGTACACGCACTGGCTACGATTCGTCTGGCCGATGGTCGCATTCTTGATGGGCTTCGGAGCGCTGTTCCTGGTTACAGCAGTGCTGGTCGCCAGCTGATTAGGCTGGTGCGGTGCTATATCAATACGCTACCGCGCATTTTTCACAGTTTGGCTAATTTGTCTCCGATTATGTATGGGATATTCCCCAAAACAAGGCAAATTCAGGGCAAATCTGGGAAAAACCCATACACAAACACGCCATTAGTGCGTAACAGTGGAGAGTTTGGTTCGAAAGATGGAGCAGCACACCAGGCCAGACCGGGGCCAGCAGATCCCGCGCCCCAAACTTACACACCGGGCCGGCGGCAACGCAGACGCTGATTGAGTCACAGATGCGCCTTCATCTGGAAGAGTTTAAGCAGGGCGAGGGCGTTTATCTGCTGCTCTGCAATGCGCTGTTGTGTGTGTCCAGCCGCTCCGAATAATCCCGGATACAAAGCCTTAAACAACATTAAATAAAATAAATAACAATAAATAGCTATACTGGCGTTATGCTCAAGAATCCATTCAAACCAACCATGGGGATGACTCCACCACTGCTGGTGGGCCGTGAAGATATCCTAGATGAAGTCCAATTCGCGCTCGATAACGGCCCCGGCACGCATGAGCGGGTCACTGTGATTACCGGCCCGCGTGGCATTGGGAAAACCGTGCTGCTCAACGCCATTGAGGATTTAGCTCTCCAGCGCGGCTGGGTGTATTTCTCTGAAACCGCCACCAAAGGCTTCCTGCCGCGCCTGATTGGTAGCGCGCAAGCGAAGATCACGGAGCTAGCGCCAAAGCCGAAACGGAAACTGACCGGACTGTCAATCTCCGGCGCGGGCGGCTTGGACTGGGAGAATGTTGAGCACACCGCCTCGCCCTCGTCCCTGCGTGAAAACCTGACCCGACTACTGGACCTAATCGACGAAACTGATGCGAAACTGCGGCAGGAGACGGGCCTGTTCATCACGCTGGATGAGCTGCATCATTTGCAGCGCGACGAGATTATTGAACTGGCCACCACGGTGCAGCATCTGATCCGCGAATCGCGCAATATTGCGCTGTTCATGGCGGGGATTCCCGGCTCGGTGAAGCCGCTGCTGGGCGACAATGCGGGACGCAACCCGATCACTTTTTTGCGCCGCGCCAACCGGGTCACCCTGGGCCGCGTGGACACTGATTTTGTGCGCGAGGGCCTGGCCGTCCCGGTCCAAAATCTGGGCTTGCGCTGGGATGAGGATGCGCTGGATGAGGCGGCAACCGCCTGCGACGGCTACCCCTTCATGATTCAGCTGGTCGGCCAGTACTCTTTCGCCGCCCGCCAAGGCGACACCATCACGGCGGCCAGCGTGCGGGCCGGAATCTCGCGGGCGCGCACGAAGCTGGGGCAGCTGGTGCACGAGCCGGCCTTGGCGGACCTCTCCGAAAAGGACCGGGTTTTCTTAGGGTTCATGGCCGAGGACGAGGAAGATTCCGCGGTCGCTGAGATTGCGGACAGGATGGGTGTTTCAGCCCAGTACGCGAACAACTATCGTAGACGCCTGATTGACGCGGAAATGATTGAACCCACTCAGCGCGGCAGAGTCAAATTTGCGTTGCCCTATTTGCGGGAATATTTGCGGGAAAACTACAGCTGACTGGGCAGTTTTGAGATAAACAGGACCAATTTGAATAGATTCCAACACAACTCAGCAAACAGATAGAACACTGGTCTAGTAATTTGCCCCTAAATTTAATTATATTCACGATTCCTAATTACCGCTAACGCCATTTTTCCATCCCAATCCCCCCATTCTCACAGAAACAAGCACTGTCAAATTGCTTGAAACCTCACTTTTCGGCTATATTTCAACAAACATGACCACCACGAAGAATATGCAGAAAAGAAACTGACACCTATTTGCAACACTTAAATATGTCCTATTTAACAATTATGGAGTACATTGAAAACACTCTGATTAAAGACGACCAGAGTACTCTTTCGAGTTGTGCACGAAAGAGAGCGGAAGTAAATCACGCACAGTTTCACATCTTCAGGAAAAGGAAAATGACATGTTATTTGCATCAGTTCCAATACAAGCATGGGGAATGGCTTTAGCAGTTTTGATTCTGCTAATGCTTCTGAACGAATTGGCTCGTTTTAACAAATGGACAGGCCTAAGTATATTTATCATTCTGCCCATAGTTTTGACAGTCTTCGTCTGGCCTACCACCTCAGGTCCCAGTTCTGGGGCAAGTACAGCAAACTGGTTCCAGTGGGCCAAGGTCTATTCAGCACTGGCCGGCTGCATCATCTTCTGGGGACTAAGATTCTTTCCGAAAGTACAGAAACTCAAATGGTATTATGTGCTTCCACCAGCCATCCTCGCTATCAATATCATGGAAGCTGTTGTACGCGAGTTTGAGATAATGGGCATGGAAGAAACAGTTATCGATGGAATGACCTATATCGGCGGTGGCTGGAATTTCTTTAACAGTATCGCAGGTATTCTTAACATCCTGACCATCTGCGGCTGGTATGGAATCATTATCAGCAAGGGTCGTCAGCGAGACATGATTTGGCCAGATATGATGTGGTTCTGGATTATAGCGTACGACTTGTGGAACTTCGCATACTTGTACAACGTGGTCACCGACCGGGCGGTCTACGGCGGCCTAGTTCTACTTCTGTCTTGCACAATACCGGCCTTCTTCATAAAGCCGGGGAGCTGGTTGCAAGCCCGTGCTGCAACTTTGGCGATTTGGATGATGATTGTAATGACCTTCCCGAACTTCTTTACCGAAGGACAGTACGCGATCCATTCAACACACAATCCAACCATGTACTGGATTGTCTCAATGCTTGCATTCATATCCAATGTCGCTGTCGCTGTCTACCAGGTTCGGATGATCGTGAAGACTCGTCGGAATCCAATCCGTGGCGAGTTGTACACAGATTCTCGCTCCTATAAGAAGATTTACTCGGATAATATTGATGTCGAGGGAATCCCTTCGCCCGCCGCGCTTGCATACCCAGAAATTGAAAAGAAAAAGCACCTAAAGAGGTAGTTCTTCAGTGAAGCAGGTGAGGTTAGGACCATTGGTGGAGCCTGACCTCACCTGCTGTGTACACGCCAGAGTACGCTGTCAGAAATTTGCTCTTACCTGAGCGGTTCCAGCCATCTGGAATAACTCATTGACAAGTGGCTACGCTTCGTGTCCTAGAATGAAGAAAACTGGTCGGATTGGAGGTCTCAGCGCCATCGATCGTTTCAATTGCCAAGGAAATGCCGTAGAGGAAAATCCTTTTGACAAGCATAATTAGTTGTATCTACCATAAAATCCCGCACGAGTCGAAGATTGGCGGGCTATCCAAATTAGGAAGTAACGCTCATCGACGATATTGGGATTCAAATATATCCCAGCAAGTCCCGACACGGCCGCACCCTGCAACATCATTACAGACCTTTCCCTTACGAAACAGTCAACCAGACTAGCCGGGTTAACAAGCACCTATCATTTAGGGCCAATTGTGGTTATTTAATCTGAGAAATTGATTCTGCATGCAGATAGTATCCACCCTGCCGATTAATAAACTACTCTGACTACGAAGTTGAATAACCCAACCATTAATACCTTCATGGTGTCCGCTTTTAATCCAACCACCATAATCGGCAACAGTGTTGCATACATGTTCCGGCTACCTCACTTGAGCTTACTACGATTACCCATTGAACATTAAAACCAAGGAAACGGAATAACCTAATCAAGAACACAACCATCGATGTTGTTGCAGTCAGACACTATGCCCAAGCATTAATAAGGAGTGCAGCTTTTGACATAGAGAGTTAGTGGAGTGAGCATTCGACACCATTAACCCTAGCCCAGCGAATGTGGGTACTACATAACCCGAAAGAATACCAAACAAAACAACACTATTATATGAATCGGGGCCTAAAAACAATAGTTGGAGACTAGGTAGGCAACGAAAAGGTACCCTATCAACATCATCACATTCTCAGCTCCTAATCACCAACGTGACTTCGGTGCAGGAAAAGCAAGAGTCCACTCACAAAACAATCAACCGAATGATGGAATCTAGCGAGTAAGCCGACAAGGCACCACTCAACAACACGACTCACGGTCCACAAATTTACTGAACAAACAGTTCATCCGAGATAAAACGTAGCACTGCGAGCACCAATATAAGAGAAGTTAAAGAAAACATGACTCAGCTGTGCTTTATGATGAGCAGTTGAATATCGTTCATGAACGAGAAACTCTCATTTTGTATGCCAATTCCAGCCGACCCTCATCCATCTAACGTAAAGTGAGTGCACTATCATGCACCATAAAGCTTCCCTCAACAATCAAGATGACCTCCGCAATTACCTGCCCAACACTGCTAATTCAATGGCCACTCAACAATATGGGCACTTGCGGAAACCTGTATAAGACTCATAGATTCTTTACACATATGTTCATTATGTCTATATAGTCATCAAATCATAGTCGTAATCCGAAACCAGTAACAAACATACTGCTTTCAGTACCACAATGGTAGCTATGTCAGAAATCACATGCACCATATAGAGATTGCAAGTTAAAGACTAATCCTACGCCAGCTAAAACCCAGTCTCGTAAGCAAGCAAATGCCGGGGCAGCGAACAATAAGCTACCCCGGCATTTTCGCACACACAGGCGGTGAGCTGATTAAATCTGAATGTTTTGTCCCATGCCTTGCGCTTCGGCTTGTTCCAGAACTCGCTGACCGCACACTACGTCAAGCACTGCAGAGCCAACACATTCGAAGAAAGTAATTTCCTCCTCACTCTGACGCCCCGGACGCACACCATTAATGATCTCACCCAAGGGCACGCAGTCCTCCGCGCTGAGCTGACCGGCATTAATCGGATTAATCAAATCGCCTGATTCAGCTAAAGCATCGGCAGTATCGATAGCGACCAGACCCGCAGAGCGGACCAGCGCCTGGGGGATCTCCGACATCTCCGGCGTGTATGATCCCATCCCGTTCACATGGGCGCCGGGTTTAATCAGCTCAGCATCAAACACGGCGGTCTTTGAAATCGTCACAGCCGTAATAATATCCGCATCCTGCACCGCTTCCGCGGATGTTTCAACCGCCTGAATCCTCGTCCCAAAGCGGCTCAAACGCGTGGATTCTGCCGACGCGAATGCTTGCGCGCGCGCAAAGTCTACGTCCATCACCTTCACTAGCTCCAGGTCGCGGACCGTCAGCATTGCTTCAAGCTGGCCGGAAGCCTGGCCGCCCGTACCTATCAGCGCACCGATGTTGGCGTCCGGTCGCGCCAGCACGTCCGTGGCCGCACCCTGCACCGCGCCAGTACGAATCCGGGTGAGGGAAGTGCCCTCCAGCATCGCGGTAACCAGGCCGGTCCGAGGGTTCATCATAATCACCTGCGCGGGCACTGCAGGAAGACCCTGCGCCACATTATTCGGGTAAACCGAAACAATTTTAATGCCCAAACTGTCGGCAGCAGGCACGGAAGCCGGCATGAAAAGGGCCTGGCCTTGGTGCGCTTCTACCGGCACGTTTACACGCAAAGGTACAGTCGCTTCACCTTTCGCATGGTAGCCGAGGGCGTCTTTGCAGGCCACAATCGCTGACTCCATGGTGAGCGTTTTTTCAATCTCTGCTGCGGAGAGGATAATCATTACAGAACCGGCTCCTTCGTTTCAGTGGTTGCAGTTTCGGGCGATTTGGTGGTTTCCCGGTTCTCTCGGTATGCCATGAACATGGTGATAGCAGAGTACAGTAGCACCGCCACCACAATCCACTTAATCCAGTAAAGCGGCAACGACGTCACCAGGAATACGGCGCAGAGCACGCCGAGCACGCCGAAGATTGCGGAAATGAACGTAATCTTCGTAGAGTAGGAATCAAGGCGAATGAACTCGGTGGAACCGATCGGGACGGATACCGCGCAGGCACCCATCATAATGGGGAAAGCTGCGACAGGGTTCATACCCAGCGCAAAAATAGTCACCATGGTGAGCGCATAGGAGCCGATTCCCACATTGTTTAACGCACCGTAGATGAACATTAGAATCGTTGCGATCAGCAGCTTGGGTAGTGAAAGTTCGGTAGCGGTACCGTTTGAGGGGATCCAGTCTAGCTGGGTTGCGGTGATGACCGCGGAGGCCACCACTAGGCCGGTTGCGATAAATAGTCGGATCGCGTTCACTGGTAGTTTCACCACGTAGCGCGGGCCAATGTAGGCGCCCACGGTTTGGGCGATAACAAGGGTAAAGAGCGTCCGCATCCCGACTTCAACTGAGGAAATGTAGGCGAATGCCATCACCGCGACGGGGATTACGCACTGAGTGTTGAGCGTGCCGGGGAGACGACGGTCGCTGACCCATTTCATTTTGCGGTAGAGGACAGTCGAGATCGCAAAATCAGAAATTCCGAAAGTTGAGAAAAAGTAGATAATCGCGGAACTAATGCTTTGTGCGACCGGGTTTCCGGGTTCTTTCAGGAAGGTTGCTCGCTTCCGGTATAGATCTTTCGCGAAAGCAACAATGAAAATTAGGTTTGCAACCCCGATGAGGGTTAGCAAAACGTATTGCATTGGAGTCTCCTCACTCATAGTTTGTTTTACAAACTAGAAAATTATAGTGGGAGGTTTTGTTGGTGGTTTCGGCCGAAAGATCCGGGTTGGCGAGTTTTCGTTGCGGGCGGGTATCCGTGCGTTCGCAAGGTTTTTGGGGCGCACAGTTTTGCGGGGTGCCGAGGGGTCTGTCACTCTTAGACGGCTGTGGGGTGCGATTATCGCCACGACCGCTCCAGTGCTGCATCAGCAAATCGCTGTGTTGCAAAAAACGCATTGTGCCCCAAAAAACACCCCTCAAACAACACTTTGCAACACACCAGCCACCAGCCACCAGCCACCAGCCACCAGCCAGACTACAACTACCCCAACACCGCTGTGTTGCAAAAAAACGCACTGTGCCCCAAAAACAACCCTCAAACAACACTTTGCAACACACTACTACTCTGGATGTCGGGGACTGTCGATTAGTAAAAGCAGCCGGGCTAATTCTTGGGGGAGTTCTCGACAGAGCCAGACCCTTCAACACCACTCGGATCGGCGACGCCGCCCACTCGGCCTCCAGAAAGGGCGACCAGTTCTGCGAGATCAGCTCTAAGTGCCGAAATCTCAGCCTCTAACTTTGCGATAGATTGGCGCGAATCCTCGGCAATCTCCTCATCACGGAAAGAATCACGCAAAGCATCAGCGGCGTCAACCTTCTCCACCAGCCACGACGCCAACATGCCTGTGACCGTTCCCAGCAAGCCAATCCCGTAAAGCATCAGCATGACGGCAACGATCCGGCCTTCGAGACTAACCGGATACGTGTCGCCATAGCCGACAGTTGTAACCGTCGTAATCGCCCACCATAGCGCGGTCGGAAAATCCACGATCACCGCACCAGGCACCTGCTGCTCCGCGCTAAGCTCCGCAAGCGCCCCAATAAACACGACCATGAAAGCGGAACTCACCGCATACCAAGCGACTTGCCCCTGCAGGTTTGCTTCCGCCTCTTTACCAAGATACCTCAACAGCACCAGCACTCTCAGTAGCCGAAGCGGTCTAAACATCGGCAACAAAATGATCGCCAAATCAAACAGATTCGCTTTGACGAAAGCGGCACGCTGCGGCGCCAAATAGAGCCGAAACAGATAATCCAGCAGGAAGACACCCCAAATCACCCACTGGGTTAAAAAACACAAATCACGCAGCCCAGGCCGCAACTCAAGGTCAATAATCGGCCACGCATAAACCACACAAAACAGTACCGCAGCCGCCAACAGCAGCGGCTCCGACCTTCGAGCGTAGCTCTCAAAAGTTCCCCTATTGCTTCGAGATTTCATCAATTTCGCCTCCTGCTTGGCGCCGCACCATTCACCCAAATTATGGCAGAAAGCAAGACGGCAAGGAACATTAGGGGTCGAACGTCAGGGATGCACCGCAAGCCCACACCGCTTTGGGATAAATCATTTTAACGACTGAGCAAGATCGGGGGGTTAAAAAGTTGTGGGAGCGACAGAGTCACTCCCACAACTTTTCTGGCTTTTTCTTATTCTGGGCCCTGCGGACGCTAGGCCCTGCGGACGCCGGTCAAGGCCACACCCACTCCCGCGAACAGCACCAGAAAGACCAACGCCTCAGCTAGATTCACACCGGTCTTCGCCAACTGGGATGAAGCCGTCTCATTGACAGGGGCAGTCTGCACGTCTGCGGCCGGCGCGGTTGTCGTAGTCTCCGCAGTTTCCGTGGCCCCCGCAGTCACAGCAGCAGGCGTTTTTTCTATCAAAGTTTTGGCTTGTTCAGGAGCCAGACCTGCGGCAGGATTGACTGTCTTTGCCGGAGTAAGCGCCAGCGCCGGAATCACCTTCTTCGCTGGAACCAGCCGCAAAGCCGGAATCACCTGGGGCGCTGGCTCACTCGCGGGTTCTTCCCACTGCGCCCAGGCTTTACCATCCTTGAAATAGAAGTAGGCGGCATAATCACCGCGAGCCTGCAAAACTGTGGGCGCAAAAATCGTGTAACGCCCCACTGTCAGCGATTTAGGTAGTTGAATCTCATTATCGAGGGTGCCCGCGGCTGTCGTGGTCACCGGGATAGTCGCAACAGTATTCCCCTCCGAATCCACTACTTCAAGGCTAATTGTTGTGTTTTTGCTGAAGGTTCTGTCAGCAGCAGAACCCTCGGGCTGGTAGGAGACGACCTTCAGGGAGCGTGGTTTACCGGGAACCTCGGCAACCGAAATTCCGTGCCCAGAGTGCGGCGCAATCACTGAACGATAGTCAAGCTGGGAGTTGCTTTGCTGACCGACCGCGAAAATTGTGAAGCTCTGGGCGCCGCTTTTCAGCGGAATCCACAAATCTGTTTCGACGTGACCGTCCTGATCTGCGGTGAGGGTTGGCCCTTCAATCAGGGGTTCAGCATCATTGAAAGCGAAGGAGATTTTTACTTCTTCACCCGGTTTGAAAGGTTCGGCTTTGGTGCCGTCTTTCAAAATTAATGCGTTATGGGTCGGATATGAGGAAATCTGGACGCGGTCTCCTGGGCGCGGAATCAGGTAGTTTAGCGCCCTCCCCGCAAAAGTTGTGGGCAGGTTGGAGCGCCCTAAAGTGACGTCTTTCTGCAGGGTTTGCAAAACTGATTGGTCTTTAAGGCTGACACATTTGGCGACTACAGTGTAGTTTCCGGTGGGCCATTGCGAGGCGTTTACGGTTTCCGTCCGGGACGATTTAAGCAACGAGGTTTCATGTCCGTTAAAGAGGACGCTGACTTTTACTGACCTCTCGTTTTGAGCAGAACAGCCTGTCGCCTTCCAGGAAAAGGTTCTACCCACGGGGGATTCTTGAAATTCTGCAGATTCGATCACCAGGTCAGAATTGGTAGCTGGAGGTGTCGGCTCTGCTGGGGTTTCATCAGCGGTTTTTGTGACGGTAACGGATTTGGTGAGGACGGTAGGTGCCAGCCATTCCGGAGAGCATTTAGCTGTCATAGTGTAGGTTCCGGCTGGCTGGTCTTTCAGTGGGAGTTCTTTGAGCCCGACAATATCTACTGTTTGTCCGTCACGTTTGAGGGAGATTTCAGGCTCTTGCGGGGCACGGCAACCAGTTGTTCGCCAAGTAAGTTTCGCTTCGTCAGCTTCACCTGCTTGGTCGAAGTAGAGGGTGAAGGGCCCCTCGTTCTCGTTGGTGTTGTTCCCCGGTTGGGAGGGTTCAACCTCCGGCTGCGCGGGTTCAACTTCCGGCTGCGCGGGCAGGGCATCAATTGTGAGGGTGACGCGCCGCTTCTCAGGGGCCAACCAAGCGGAGTATTTGCAGGTCGCATTCAAGGTGTAGGTGCCGGCTTCCTCCGCGCCCAGCTCCAGCCGGGTGCTCTCCCCAATCGGGATGCTGGTTCCCTCTTTGGCTAAGGAGAATGTCACTTTCGCGGTTTCTCCAGCGGTGGGCACGCATTGGTCGTAGCGCCATTCGAGGTGTCGGCTATTCCCGTCACGCACTTCTTCCAGGGTGATGGAGAATCCATTTTCCGAGGATGTTGCAGCGCTGGCTGGCGCTACCCCGGGGACAATCATCAGAGATACCGCAGCGAAAGCAGCGAGCAGATGTTTGTTGAGCTTCATCATGTTCCAATCAATATAGACAACCACGCAAGTCAATTTAGGTTAGGTTTACCTAACCTAAATTAATATTATTGGTAATTTCCCGTATCTTCTAAACAGTCGAAAGCGATTTTGCGCACAGCCCAAAACAACCCCAGCAAAGAAAGACAAAACCCTTTCTAAACTAGGAAACTGTTGTCATATCACCCGACACCAAATATAATTGGAGACGGTTGTTCATCTACTTCCCAGAACAAAGCAGTTCTAGCTGAATTACTGAATCACCACAATCTATTCGCCCAAAATAAGGGCAAGGAATATTGCAAACAACTTATATCTTCATGTGAGGATTATATGAATACGAGGTTATTTCGTCTCGTCGGTGTCACGCTAGCATTAGCTTTAGTAGGCGCAACCGGCACCCCTGCCAGCTTCGCTACTTCCAGCTTTGCCACGCAGCCGACCACCGCCACCGCAGCAGCCAGCAACCCCGCGATCACAACCACCGCAGAACCAGGCGCCAAAGCAATCACCTACCCGGGGCCCACGATCAGCGCTTCCAACATCACTTTGAACGGACAGCAAGCGGTACTTTCAAACAACACGATTCGGGCAGTGTTGGACCTAGCTTCCGGTGTTGCCCTCACCGAACTAACGAATGCTGCAACCGGCACGCCAGTACCGATTACTTTCAGCAACGCATTCACCATCACCTATGGTGGCCGCGACTATCACCTCAGCGAAGCCACCCCGGCCGGCGGCCCCAGGGTCACGGATATTACCCCCGAAACTCAGCGTTCAGGTAAGCTGGCGAACACAATTTCTGGGAAAGCCCTGACCCGTAGTTACACGCTAACTTTCGCAGACGGCAAAACCGTCACCCTAAACTATGTGGCAGAGCTTCGCGATGGTTCAAACTATGTTCGTCAGCGTCTCACCATCACTAACCCTGACGCCACTGCCCTTGACATTACAAAGATTCGCCTCACTGAAGCGACAGTGACCGGGCAGCTGTCCGGACATGATCAGGGCGCTGTCATCACCGCTGGACCCCTCGGCCAAGAAACCGGCTGGATTGGCGGCGAAAGCCCCCTCACACAAAGCAGCATTTCAGGGACTCGCGCGATTCAGGACTTACCGCGTGCGAAAGACCTCACAGCAGACGCTCCGTGGGAAGTTTCCAGCGCTTTCGGGGTGACCCCGCCAGCGCAGTTGCGGCGCGCATTCGCCTACTATGTGGAGCGTGAGAAAGCCCGTCAGCGTCGCCCCTTTCTGCATTTCCAATCCTGGTTTGATTTGAAGCCGGGTGCGACGAAGCTGACAATGGCGCATGACGAAATGTTGCACGCAGAGAACCTATTCTTCACAGAAATGGGGAAGCGAGGCGCGAAAGTAGACTCCTATTGGGTGGATGATGGCTGGGATTATTTGCGCGACCCCGCCCAGGCGGATGAGTCCAACTTGAACGTGTGGCAGTTCGACCCGGTGGAGTTCGCGGATGGTTTCGCCCGCGACCAGGAAGTCATGAAGACGCATAACGCGCACCTATCCGTCTGGATGAGCCCCTTCGGAGGGTACGGTGAGTCTGCTACTCGCCGCCGAAATATTGGTAACGATAAGGTTCGCGCAAATGATCCGAATAAGCCTTGGTCCACGGTCGGCCAGGAAATGCATTTGAAAGATCCCGTATATTTTGAATATTTCAAGAGTCGCGTACTTTCTATGATTGACGAGGGTGTGCGCGGTTTCAAGTTCGATGGGATTGCGCAAGGCGGCAGGCTTTATCTGTCTGGCGCGCCCGCTTCAGAGTTGCGCTCCTATGAGGCTCTGCTGGAGCTGATTGATGCGATGCGGGCAAAAAATCCGGACGTGTGGGTGAATAATACGATCGGGATTTGGGCTTCCCCATACTGGCTGTGGTATTGCGATTCGCTGTACCGTGATGGTAACGATAGCGGCCAGGTTGGTGAGGGGAACTCTCAGGAAAAGTATGTGAACTATCGTGACGGTGAAGTTTACAAGAATTTCATTAACGAGGCTCCACTGGTGCCCTTGAACACGATTATGAATCATGGCGTGATTTTCTCTGACCGGAAGGATGGTCAGATTCCGAACCAGCCGACGGATCTTTCTTCCGCTAGCGTGCGTCAGGCTTTAGCCGCCGATTTGCGAGGATTCTTCGGAATGGGTTTGGGATTGCAGGAAATGTATATTCGGAACACCTTGGTTGATCCGGCGACCGTCGGTGAAGAGAACGCCGCCTGGTTCTTTGACGAATTAGCGAAGAACGCGAAATGGTCGCGGGAGCGTACCGCCTTATTGACGGACGCCCACTGGGTGGGTGGCGACCCGTACTCTTCTGAGGCTTACGGCGTTGCCGCATGGTCTCAGCAGGCAGGGCCAGACAATAATGAGACTGCCGCGACTTTAATGGTTCGTAATCCTAGTGCGCGGCCGGCTTTCCTGGAGTTCCGGGCGGCCCGCGATTTAGAGATTCCCGCCGGTGAAGCTAGCCGTTTCAAGTTTGTGGAACGTGACGGCCAGCATTCTGGGTTCGTGGCGGACGCTGATACTCCTTACTATATTGAGTTGCAGCCTTTCCAGGTGATGCTGTTTGATGGTGCCCCCTCAACCGATGAGCCAACAGAGTCCACCAAGCCGGTCCTTAACCCGTACTATACGCCGATTCCTAAGACTGGCTGGGCTGCTACCGCGTCCTCTCAGGAAACCTCCTCAGAGCAGACTCCCGCCTCGAAAGCAATCGACGGTAATCCTGCCACGATCTGGCACACGCAGTACAGTGGCGGCATTTCCCCGACTCTACCGCAGTCGATTACTGTGAACATGGATCGGGTGAACAGTGTGGAGCGGGTTGAATATGTGCCTCGCGGCGGGGGCGGCACCAACGGTGACGTGAAACGGTACAAGCTGGAAACCTCGGTGAACGGCACAGACTGGACAACCGTCGTGGAGAATGGGAGCTTCCCGGTGTCGAAGGATCCGAAGTCGGTTGATATTCCTGAAGGGATGCGCGATTTCCAGTACTTCCGTTTTACGTCTTTGGAGTCCGCTAACGGCCAGCCTTTCGCGGCTGCCGCGGAGCTGACCGCGTACGGCACGTTGGGGCGCGCCCTCTGGTTGGAGCGTGACGGCTGGACTGCCTCGGCTTCAGATTTTGAGGAGAACGGCGAGCAAGGTGGCGCTTCGGGGCATCCGGAACATGCCATTGATGGTGATGTTTCAACCTTGTGGCATTCGGACTATAGTCCCAGCCCGGTCGCAATGCCGCACAGTTTCACCGTTGATTTGGGGCGTAATGCGATGATTGACGGGGTTCGTTACGTGCCTCGCCAGGATGTTTTCCCCGCGAATGGGGTTGTCGCCGGGTATCTGGTCGAGGTTTCCGCTGATGGCCAAGAGTGGCGGCAGGTTGCCGAGGGCGAGTTCAGCGGTAATCAACCGCAGGTCGTGCCATTCGATGAGGTCGCTGCAGGCTATGTTCGTTTCACTGCGCGGAGCGCACAGAATGGGCGGCCTTTTGCGTCTATCGCAGAGTTTGATGTGCGCGGCGCTTGGCAGATGGTGACGCCTGAAGCTCCGACTGTGGATGATCAGCCGGGCACCGGCCACGATACTTTCACAATCCCTGATACCAGCGGTGCGGTGCAGTACCTGCGTAATGGTAACGCGATTGCTGCGGGAACCTACCCGATTCCGGCTGGCGAAACGACCGTGCAGATTGCTGCCGCCCCGGGTCCGCGGATGACATTGGCCGAGGGGGACTGGTACTGGAACCTGACGGTGGATGCGGCTGTTGCGGATACGGTGGAGCCGAGCGTTGAGCCGACGGTTGAACCAAGTGTGGAACCCACGGTGGAACCGACTGCGGAGCCGAGCGTTGAGCCCACTGCTGAACCAACTGCGGAGCCGAGCGTTGAGCCCACTATGGAACCCACGCTGGAGCCTTCTCCAGAGCCGACAGTTGAGGCAACCACTGAACCCTCGGCAAGCACGGCGTCCGTAATGCTGCTGGCGGGCGGCAAACCGGTCAACTCCTTTACACAGGGTGAGGCCGTCTCCTTGGAGCTGGTCTTCACCAATGTGCCTGCGGATTCAACCTGGGCGGTTGTGCTTCATTCTAATCCTGTGACTTTGGGGACTGTCGCGGTTAAGAATAATCGCGCCAAACTGACCGTCAGTGCAGAGACTGCCGCTAAGTTTGTTCCAGGTGAGCATTCTTTGCAGTTCACCCAGTTGGATGCGGCTGTTCCTCAGGTGATTAAACTGCCTTGGAGGGTGAAGGCAGCGGGGAGCGTTTCGCCCAGCCTCAAACCGGAATCTGGCAGCAGTGCCACGGTAAATCCACAAACTGGCGGGCTTGGAGGCTCTATGCTTGCTGCTCCGGGCAAAACCGGCGAGACTGGCAAAGCAAGCGCCGGTCTGCTGGTAAATACTGGCCTTGGCAACATTACTGTCCTGTTGGCTATCGGTAGTTTGCTGGCCCTACTTTCTGGTACTGCCGCGGTCTACCTGCGCAAGCGCAGTCTCGAAGGCTAAACGGTGTAGCTAACAAATAGCGAATGGTCCCGTCATCCTAGCGATGGCGGGACCATTCTTTTACCACTCCTGATAACAGCTGTTCGACCGCTTAAACCGAAAACTCACCTATACACTGCTATACCAATTCTTAGTGCTATAGGTATCAGTTTGGACAGAACAGCGCCTTATCGCTTGTAAAACTAGTTCTCTACTGAATATAATGAAACCAACATGACCGGTTCCGCCACCCATTTATGGGGGTCCAGGGCCGATCTTCATTTAGATTAGTTACATGAGCAGTACGCGAATAACTATCGCCGCCGACTCTAGACCTAAGTTCCCAAAACAGATACACCGATCCTCTAGTTTTACTGTCCCGTGGGCCTGTCCATAACTCTGTCGATTCCCATCCTGCTTGAAGACCTAAACTATTCGCCGAAACCATTGGAAGCCGCAGAAAATTCTCAGCCAGAAGTTCTTTTACCTTGTATTTCTAGGTACTTCCCGGAGAGATGGTTTCTAGAATAAACGCGATCATAGTTAGGGAACCGTAGATTCTTTCACTTTGCCCTGATGGTAAAGCCTCCAATCTATTAACTACGCTGATTCTGGACATAGCAGCTGGCACAAAGGATTAATTCCATACTCTTGAGTGGCGCACACAGGCATTCCTCACCACGGTGAGTTGCTCTAGCCAGTTTGCCAAAGGACGCTTCCTGATGACTTCCCTCCGCATCTCCCTCTGGAAGCTATCTAGATTGATCGAGATACCAAACTTTTCTGCAATCTGCTTTTGGGTGTCGTAGGGTAAGCCTCGGTACAGCCGGGAAATATCGGAAAAGAGGGTTGTGGTTTGAACTCATCCAGTCTTTCACTTTATTCTGTAGACTCCCATAGAGCACATGGGCGGCTTATCTGTCTTTCAAACGTAGTATTCTCTCTATCCAGTTGATAGCGAAATCTAGGTACGCAACTATGTTTAGGAGGCACTTAACCCTACTTTCATACCTCTACCGAAAGACCTTTCTGTACAGTGCCCAACGCATCATTCTCCGGCCCTTCATGCGATGTCTAACGTAGAGAACCGGGCGTCAGTCATATTGGTCGCCAAGACTTGCCGATCATCGAAATTGAGGAAACCGTTGCTGAGCTAGCTGTAGTTGACGATCTCTGGTACTTCATTAAGAAGGGAGGAAACTGGATTCTAGGTAGCGGCTAACGTTGCCGAAAACTAATAAAATACTAGCCGTCAAGTGAAGACATTTTAAAGGTAACTGATGCGACAACCGCAGAGCGTTGGAATAAATTTTTCTGGAACGTGTAACGCAAGATGCAGCCACTGCTGTGTCTCTAGCGCGCCGACCAATCGTCTAAGTATCGAAGACAACGTTGTCAACAAAGTCATTGATGACCTTATCGCACATGCCGATGTCTATGAGGTAGGTTTCACGGGCGGAGAACCCCTACTTAGGAAGCAACGTATTTTTGACTTAATTAAAACTGTTTCAAGTGCAGGGAAACAGACCACTTTGACTACTAATGGATTTTGGGGTGTTACCGAATCTTCTGCCCGAGAAGTTGTTGAAGGTCTTGAGAGTGCAGGCTTAAGCCACCTGACGATAAGTTGGGATGGCTACCACGCACCTTACATTAAGGCAAATCGAATTCGCAATGCCTTGCAGGCAGCTAAAGAGAGTCGAATTCCATGTATATTGAACATGTGTGTATCCCGGGATGATGATGGATTTGATCTCCTTAAACAACTTGGAGAAGCAACACTGGGAGTAAAGATTACTAGATTCCCTGTCGTTCCATGCGGAACCGGAAGAAACATTCCTTCGGATCAGATTATAAGACGTCCTATTGACTCGTTTCTTTTACGGTGCCCTGGATATGAGCTGATTTATCACCATGATGGTTTTGTCTACCCATGTTGCTCGCCACCGATCTTTGATACGGATATGACACTTGGTCAAGTTGGAGAGGTGTCTCATGAAGAGTTTATTCGTAGATTAGAACGTAATGCACTTCTTGCCGCAATTCAAAAGTTTGGTCTTTCGTGGCTACGGGATCTTATGGTTCGGGTGAATCCTCGTGCCAAAGTTGCAAAAATCGAAAACGCAGTTTCCCCTTGTGAAATATGTGCCTTGATGTTGAGCGATGCTGAAACATTGAATATGGCTGCTAAGTTCGTAATCGAAGCCGTAACTATGAGTACCTTTGATGTTTGCCCGACCGACTGCTGAAAGAATTCGGGACCATAGTGGTGAGCTGTTGATTTGCTCAGACATTACGGTCATCTTTGACAAAGCGAGTGGACGATACTTTCAAGTACCTACCAAAAAACTTCCCGCAGGTATACGCAATAACGCAGTCGATGTAATCGCTAGATTTTCTACCGTTTTCGCATGGGGAACAGTAATCTCAGGCATCTTATTGCTTATTACAAATATGGTATTTTCTTTCTTCGGTCAAACCACAGATGTATCTCATAGATTTCCATTACTCTTCACTATCTACATTATCGCGAGTGTGTTTATTCACGAATGCGCACATATTTTTGCGCTAAAAATATGCGGGCAAACTTTTGATAAAGTGGGATTTAAACTACACTATGGGATTCTCCCTGCATTCTATGTGCGCATGAATAAGTCCAACCTGTTGCTGTGGACTGACAAGGTTGTTGTACATTGTGCCGGCATTTGGATAAATCTTGCAATAAACGTTGTTCTTTTTGTACTGAATTACCGATTCTGGCAATCAGCTGACATAAATGTATCACTTGAGTTTGCTGTGGTCACACTGATGGCAAACGCGTTACCAGTTCTAAGTTCTGACGGCTTTCGCGTATTGCTCGCTCTAAGTAAGGTGAATGAATTTCGTGAACGCACACGAAACCCAAAATGGATTAGAGCCATTCGCATATTAAGCTGGGTAATCGTTACAATTTATGGTATTTATATGGTTATTTCATTCTATCTGGAGTTGGGATTATGAGAGAGGTATTTGCCGCCTCGAATATCGTTGTGCAGAGCGGATCGTTCTCGCTATCACCTATATCATTTTCGTTAGATCAGAGCAGCGGCATTGTTGGTCTATTTGGTCAGAATGGTGCCGGTAAAACTACATTGCTTCGAGCTTTAGCGGGACTGTCTCCAATCTCATCGGGAAAATTGCGGCGCCGCCATGGTCAGTCCGCCCCTGTGTTTCTTCCGGATACCCCATACCTATACGGTTTCCTACGCATTGAAGAATGCATCACCCTTATGGCTCGCTATTTTTCTGATTTCTCTATTGAGCGCGCCTATACCCTCATTGATGAACTAGGCTTGGACGAACGTAAACGCGTGAATGCACTATCTAAAGGAATGGGTGAGCAGTTGTCCCTTTCCCTAATGCTTGCGCGTGATAACGACGTTTATCTCTTCGATGAGCCACTGGCAGCAGTCGATCCAGTCACACGTGACGCACTTGTAAAAATCATCCGAGCATATTTGCCTCCCGGTGCTGTCACTATATTGAGCACCCACCTTATCTTCGGGCTTCAAGATCTTTTTGATTCCTGCATGGTTCTCCATGACGGTAAACTCATTCTGCAAGAGCAGATCGCAAGTGCAGAGGATCGCGCAAATCTTGAAAATATGGTTAAGGAGGCGATTCTCGGTGGCTGAATGGGCAGTAGAGTTTCGTAAGCACACGGTGTTCATGACAGTAACCCTCATACTATTGGGGGCAGCATTGGTAACACATGCTTGGAGTCACAATTCGATTGCAGATGTTGTATGGATTTTCTCAGTTATCTTGCTCTCAAGTGCATGGGCTATATACTCCTGTGGTCAGGTATTCTCGTATGCTGCTCTAAAGGGTGACACACTCCTGCAGCTGTCTACCTTGACTCCTTTGAAGAAGATGCTCCTCAAAATAATACCATTATTTACTGGGTACACGTTGATTGGCATGGGGACACTTTCTGGATACCTGTGGGGAGGTAGTCAGAGCGCACACCTTAGTCTTTCTCAAGCTATCGGCGCCATGGGGGTTAAGATACTATCCGTAGCCGCACTCATTGCCTGGGGTTGGGTATTGGCACGATCGGTTAGGAATATCCGTTGGTTTGGACTCCAACTCACAGTCTACGGTTTCGGATGGATTTTAGTTATTGCGCTGCCCATTATTACACTAATTAGTGCTGCCCACACGTCTATAGATTCATGGTTTATTGGTGTTAGCGATGCATATAATGGTCTTCCACTGTATGTGACAGCAATCCCTGTGATTATCGAGAACCCACCAATTGGAGCTACGGCAATCACACTTAGTTTCAATGTTGTCGCCATTATCATAGTCCTAGTTTTTGAGACATTTTGCGGCAACACCTCCCGACATATCGAATCCACCGTATAGAGAGTGCCAAAATCATCCCTTACTGTCATTTGTCGATTGTTAAAACGCAGATTATCCGACTCTTTCAACTAAAGTCCGACAAGAATTACATTTTCGATAAACCCACAGCGTAACGGGTGGGGCGAGCAGATCGGATTAGTTCAACTCTAGCTAAACCGTCCATAAAACCAAACTGGCATCCCAATCGGCCTACCTAAACCAACACCCAACCACACAACAGATGACCACATACAGCAGATTTGGTATGGGTTTGCGCTAAAAACGCATTGTGCCGCAAAAACCACCCCCAAAACAACACTACGCGACACACCCACCAACAAACACCACACCACCACACACCACCAGCGCAATGGAAAGCATCCGGTAGCGGCGACTGGACTTGAACTCTTCCATATCATCCATGGGTTCCTCCGATTCTTTCAGTTTCTAGGTTGAATACCGCATTCTACCAGTAGCCGCTAATCAGCCCGGCTGGTTATCTTTCGGCTGAGTGGCGGCTCCGAGAATCTACTCGATTCTGGCTGGTGAGAAACCGTGCAGATTGCCGCCCGGGCCCGTGAATGACCCTTACCGAAGGTGACTGGTACTGGAATCTGAAGGTACATGCTAGTGTGAGACCCGCAGTGGAATTAAGTGTGGAACCCACGATTGAGCCCGATGCCGGGGTTGTATCAGTGAAGGTGTTGGCTGACGGCGAGCCAGTTGATTCCTTTCCTTTACCACTCCTAATAACAGCTGTTCGACCGCTTAAACCGAAAACTCACCTATACACTGCTATACCAATTCTTAGTGCTATAGGTATCAGTTTGGACAGAACAGCGCCTTATCGCTTGTAAAACTAGTTCTCTACTGAATATAATGAAACCAACATGACCGGTTCCGCCACCCATTTATGGGGGTCCAGGGCCGGTCTTCGTTTATATTGGTCATATGAGAAATTCTTCGCCCAACACAAAAGAGTTCAAGACTTTTTCTGAACAACTAGCCCTATTACAAGATCGAGGGATGACTATTCCTGATCTTGCCGCAGCAGAGGCATTCTTGTGTCGGGTAAACTATTATCGCCTTTCAGGGTACTGGCATCCAATGCGACGATTTGATTCTGAGAGGCGCGTAGTACTGGATTCTTTTCAAGACGGCGCCTCCTTCGGTATAGTCACAGAACTTTATGATTTTGATGAGAAGCTTCGGAACGCTATTTTTTCTTCTTTGGCGCCCGTGGAAATGGCGATACGAACGATGCTGGGCCACGAATTAGGTAGGATTAATCCAACGATTCACTTGTGTCCTGACCTGTTGGGCGCTCAAGCAACACAGCGCAGCGGGGAAGAGGGGAATACACGCTACGATCTTTGGATACAGAAATATAGAACCCAGATTCGACGTTCAAAAGAAGATTTCGTGAGTCATCACAACGAAAAGTATGATGGAAAACTTCCTATTTGGGCGGCTGTAGAAGTAATGGACTGGGGGATGCTATCCCATTTATACGCCATGTCGCCTAACATTACTCAAAATCGTATTGCCAACTCATGCGGCCTGTCTTCACCTCAGCTTCAGTCTTGGCTAAAATCGTTGAATATTCTCCGTAATTACTCTGCACACCACGCACGCGTATTCAATCGCGTATACGACATCAAGCCCAAATTAAATCGAAAAGATGATCCAAATCCTAACGTCTTACTGACCACTTTTGAAGATGCCAAGAACCGCGTGTTTGGTCAACTTAGTATGATTCAATACCTGCATCTTAAACTTGAGTTGTCCCCTGCTGTCCAGTTACCGGCACTGTTGGCAACCTACCCAGATAACAGGTTTGTCCCGTTTTCCCGGCTAGGAGCGCCATCTAACTGGCAGACTACTCCGCTCTGGCAATCAGCTAGTTCAAGCCAGAATGGAAGTTTCTAGAATTCATCCCGTCGTTCTTGAAAACGCAAATGCTTGAGTTTTCACAGAAGGTTATCTCGAATGAGGTTGAAGAAGCTACCAGCCGCGTTGCGGTCTGGGACGTACTCCACCGTTAATTTTATTAGCAAGTTCCTTTAACCGCTTAGGATTTTCACCACCCCAGCCATGAGCTGCCGCCCATTCAGCAAGGCGGCCAGGAGGAAGTATAAACCCTGCATCGTGCAACTCTAGGAGAGCCGCAACAACATATTTTTTGTTGTATCCTCCTAAGATTGAATTATTCAGATTAAGTCTTCCCGATATTCTCTCCAATCGTTCCGTGATTTCCGAATTCAACTCCGGCTCATCCTCTTCATCGTAATCGGGCTCAAAAACTACTGAGTGTAAAACCTCAGATTTTGTTTCTGCCGCCCAAGTATCCAGACTATCCTCCCATGTCACCACGCATAACGCCGTGACTCCATGCCCGCTAACAATAAGCCCTAGATCAGTAGACCTTGGGTATATTGCCAGTACTGGCCCCTCTGCATGCAAACTCCCACCTCGAGCAACTGACACTATGAATCGTGGATCTTGCGACAATCTAATTAGAAAAGCGTTGCTACTTATCACGTTCTTTTGTTTGACCCACAATGTAATTTTTTGCCCAGCTTCCAGTTGTCTAAGAGTCCAATCCAGTGCCGCCTGCTCACCTTCCTCTGTGAAGTCCGATATTGCACACGGGTAGTCAATCCTTTTTTCAAACATGACACTCTCCTTTTTACTAGGGCTGTTCTACATGCTACGAAAGCCGCGGGACATTTAACTAGTCATGAATCCGCCCTGCCTACCGCCAGCCCCGGTGCCCTGCCGGTATTCTTGGAACGACACAATAAGTCATGTAGCGAATAGAAACCGGGTGGATCTGTGAATAAGCAGCAGCTTGCAGCTAAGATTTGGGAATCAGCGAACCGAATGCGTTCGAAGATTGAAGCTAACGAGTATAAGGACTATATTCTGGGCTTCATTTTCTACAAGTACCTGTCTGAGCAGGAGCAGCGTTTCATGCGCCAGCAGGATGTAGCTGACGCGGATATGGCCACCTACCTGTTGGAGTCTGAGCATGACACTGTTGAGTATGTGAAGTCAAACCTCGGTTACTTTATTGAGCATAAGCATTTGTTCTCCACTTGGATTGAGTCCGGCCCGGATTTTGATATCAGTAATGTGCGCGACGCACTTTCAGCTTTCTCCCGGAATGTGGCGGACAATTATAAGAAGGTGTTTTCTGGGGTTTTCCGCACTTTGGAAACCGGCCTGTCTAAGCTGGGTGAAAGCGCTGCTTCGCAAACGAAGTCGGCTCGGGATCTGCTCTATTTGATCGATGAGATCCCAATGGATTCGAAGTCTGACTACGACGTCCTCGGTTTCATTTATGAATACTTGATTTCTAACTTTGCGGCGAATGCCGGCAAGAAGGCGGGCGAGTTCTACACTCCGCATGAGGTTTCTTTACTGATGAGCCATATCATTGC
The DNA here is from genome assembly GCF_001936115.1 of Boudabousia marimammalium. Taxonomy (GTDB): domain Bacteria; phylum Actinomycetota; class Actinomycetes; order Actinomycetales; family Actinomycetaceae; genus Boudabousia; species Boudabousia marimammalium. The sequence goes on along the minus strand of NZ_MPDM01000009.1, from coordinate 21,861 downwards.
GGATCATTTGCGTGACCGTGAGGAGATCAAGATTTATGACCCGACCAGTGGTTCGGGTTCGCTGCTGCTGAATATTGGCCGCGCGGTCGCAAAGCACATGGATGATGCGGACAAGATTAAGTATTATGCGCAGGAGTTGAAGCAGAATACTTACAATCTGACCCGGATGAATCTGGTGATGCGCGGGATTAAGCCGGACAATATTGAGTGCCGGAATGCGGATACTTTGGAAGAGGATTGGCCTTATTTTGATGAGGCTGATCCGACGAATACTTATGAGCCGTTGTATGTGGATGCGGTGGTTTCTAATCCGCCTTATTCTCAGCAGTGGGATCCACAGAATAAGGAGAGCGATCCGCGTTATGCTCGTTTTGGTTTGGCGCCTAAGAGTAAAGCTGATTACGCTTTCTTGCTGCATGATTTGTTCCATGTGAAGCCGGATGGCATTATGACGATCATTTTGCCGCATGGGGTTTTGTTCCGTGGCGGTGAGGAGGGTCAGATTCGAAAGAATCTGGTTGAGGGTAATCATGTTGATGCGATTATTGGTTTGCCGGCCAATATTTTCTATGGCACTGGCATTCCGACTATCATCATGGTTTTGCGGCAGAAGCGTGACCATACGGATACTTTGATTGTGGATGCGTCGAAGTGTTTCGCGAAGGTCGGTAAGAATAACATGTTGCGCGCATCGGATATTCGCCGGGTGGTGGATGCGGTGGCTGCCCGCCAGGATGTGCCGAAGTTTGCGCGGGTGGTGTCTCGTGATGAGATTCGGGCGAATGATTATAATCTGAATATTCCGCGCTATGCTGATTCTTCTGCGGCGTCGGAGTCGTGGGATGTTTATTCTTCTGTTTTTGGTGGGGTTCCTGCCGCGGAGTTGGATGCGCTTTCGGATTATTGGGCGGCGTTCCCGGGTTTGCGTGAGGCTTTGTTTGCGGCGGATTCGGATGGTTATTCTCATTTGCGGGCTGAGGATGTTTCCGCGCTGGTCCGCGAGCATCCTAGCGTCACTGCTTTTAATGATGTTTTCGTTGCGGCTTTCGCTGATTTCCCGCAGTATCTGCATACTGAGCTGGTGGCGGGCCGCTCCGGGGTGAGGGTTTCCACCTTGGAGGATGTGTTGACGGCGGATTTGTTTGCTCGTTTGGGTGGTTTGCCGTTGGTTGACCCGTATGAGGCTTTCCAGTTGCTGCATGATGATTTGGCGTCGGTGGCTGTGGATATTGAGATGATTCAGACGGAGGGCGAGGGTGTTTTCCGTCGGGTTGATCCGCGGCTGGTGGTGAAGAAGAAGCAGGGCCGGGATGTGGAGGTTCAGGACGGCTGGGTGGGCCGGATTTTCCCGTTTGAGCTGGTGCAGAGTGTGTTGCTTTCTGAGCAGGCTGAGGCTTTGTCTGTTTTGGGTGCCGAGGGTGTAGCGGCGGAGTCTGAACTGCAGCAGTTGTTGGAGGATCTGTCTGAGTCTGACAGGGAGGATTTATCTGAGGTTTTGAATGACAGTAATGACGGCTTCGTTAATGCTGCAGTGTTGAAGGCGGCGAAGGCTTTGGGGAAGTCGGAGCCGGAAGAGGATACACCGGAGTGGACGCTGTGGGAGGCTGCGCGTCTGATTTCTTTGAAGAAGCAGATTGATCGTAGGCTGAAGGCAGAGTCGGTTGCTTTGGAGGAGCTGACGGTTAAGACTATTGAAGACCTGTCGGATAAGCAGGTGGAGCAGCTGCTGGTAGCGAAGTGGATTGACCCTATTTTGCGGGGCTTGGAGAGTCTGCCGGAGTCTTTGGTGAAGGCGCTGATTAGCCGGGTCGAGGCTTTAGCGAAGAAGTATGAGACAACTTTGGCGGATTTGGAAACTCAGATTGCTGAAACTGAGCGTGAGCTTTCCGGGATGCTGGATATGCTGACCGGTTCAGAGACCGATATGAAGGCTTTGCAGGAGTTGAAGCTGCTGCTGAGCGGGACGCTAGTATGAGCATAACCCCCCCCCCCCCCCCGCAAGTTCCTGCCCTCCGTTTCAAAGGCTTCACCGAGCCATGGCACTCTAAGAAACTTTCAGATTTGTACGACCTTGCGGGTTCTGGGGGCACTCCGTCCTCAGCTATCTCCGATTACTATGGTGGACCAATTCCATTTCTTGGCATCTCGGATATTTCCGGAAGGTATGTACGTTCAACCGTAAAAACTATTACACAGGCAGGTTTAGAGAACAGTGCGGCTTGGATAGTTCCCAAAGGATCTATTTCTCTTGCCATGTACGCTAGTGTCGGGAAAGTTGCTATCACTGAGACAGACCTTGCCACCAGCCAAGCGTTTTTTAATATGGTGTTTTCGGACCACGTATTACGAGATTTTGCATATACTCGTTTGAGTTTGGCAGCAATGAATAGTGAGTGGGAACCTCTGATCTCAACGGGAACGCAGTCCAATCTAAATGCTGAAAAAATTAAGCGGTTTACTATTCTTATCCCCGCGCACGAGGAGCAAAAGCTTGTATCTACCCTCCACAAACAATTTGACTTTCTGATAAGTCTTAACAAAGAAAAATATGCAGCATTGGTGCAGTTGAAGCAGGCGATGCTGGAGAGAATGTTTCCTCGTGAGGGAGAAACCGTACCCGAACTCCGCTTCCCCGGCTTCACCAATCCGTGGGACTTGTATCAAGTTTCTGATTTATGTACCTTCAGTAAAGGTTCAGGATTCTCCAAGAGCGACCTAAGAGACTCTGGAATTCCTGTGGTGCTGTATGGAAGGCTGTACACAAATTATCAATATCAGATTTCTTCACTAGATACCTATGTGGATCCCACAGACAACGCCGTGTTCTCCTCAGGCGGAGAAGTACTTATTCCTTCATCTGGAGAAACTGCAAAAGATATTGCAGTTGCATCTATGTTGAATCTTAGTGGAGCTGCCATTGGAGGCGACCTGAATATCCTAAAACCGGGAAGCCAGGTTGACCCACTATTCCTAGCAATTACTCTGTCTTCGGGAAGTCCGCAAAAACAGTTGATAAGAAGGGCTCAAGGAAAATCTGTCGTCCACTTACACAATAGTGATATCGCTAAAACCCTGATTGCTTGCCCATCCATAAACGAGCAGAGACAAATTCGTCAGTTCTTTCAGACACTTGATGAGAGGATTGAGTTTCAGTCCCGGCGGGTTGATAAGCTGAAAGAGTTGAAGCAAGCCCTGCTTGAAAAAATGTTCGTATGAGGGAGAATCTAATGGTTTTTGCACCCAGTAGGAGACACAACCCAGGACTGTCACCATACAGGACGCTAGTATGAGCATAAGCACCCCCCCCCCGCAAGTTCCTGCCCTCCGTTTCAAAGGCTTCACCAATCCGTGGCAGCAACAACTGTTCTCGGACATTGCAAAAATCAGAAGAGGCCTAACCTACAGACCGAGCGATGTGCAATCTGAGGGTGTAAGAGTTTTACGTTCTTCAAATATCATTGAAGACACTTTCACGTTACACGACGACGATGTCACAGTCACCAAAGAAAGCGTCACCATTGAGTGCGTAAAAAGTGGCGACATTCTGATTACCTCTGCCAACGGATCAAATAGGTTAGTGGGTAAGCACGCGATAATTAACGGATTAGCTAGAGACAGCGCAATCCACGGTGGATTCATGCTAGCAGCAACGGCCTCAAAACCATATTTCGTCAACTCGCTTCTGAGTTCTCCTTGGTACACGGAGTTCATAAATACTCATGTGCTAGGCGGAAATGGTGCTATTGGGAACCTAAGCAAACGCGATTTGGAGAATCAACAAGTATATGCTCCTACTGGCGCAGAACAACTCCTAATCGGTGAAACGTATAAACACCTTGACTTACTTATTTCTCAAACACAGCGGAAATATGAAAAGCTGACTGAACTAAAGCAGGCGATGCTGGAGAAAATGTTCCCCCGTGAGGGGGAAACCGTCCCCGAACTCCGCTTCCCCGGCTTCACCGAACCTTGGACATACAAATCACTAGGAGATAACGGAACGGCTTTCGGTGGCTTGTCTGGTAAGAGCAAAGCAGATTTTGGGCATGGCGAAGGTAGATATATTACCTATACAAATGTTTTCGACAACGCTATAGCAGACCCAAATCGTACAGAACCCATAGAAATTGACGATAGCCAACACCAGATTAAATACGGTGATATTTTATTTACCGTCTCTTCCGAAGTTCCAGAAGAGGTTGGGATGTCGTGCGTATGGGTAGGGAATCAAGAACACCTGTACCTGAACAGTTTCTGCTTCAGCTACCGTCATGCAGGACAGTTCAACCCCTACTTTATGGCTCCCTTGCTTCGCTCCAGTTCTTTCCGAAAGAAAATAGTTTTACTCGCTCAAGGCATATCTCGTTTCAACATCTCAAAAGCGAAAGTCATGCAAATAGAGATTCCCATACCGAGTATGGCGGAACAACAGGCTATCGGCCAGTTCTTTAAGACGCTTGATGAGCGGATTGAGTTTCAGTCCCGGCGGGTTGATAAGCTGAAAGAGTTGAAGCAAGCCCTGCTTGAGAAAATGTTTGTTTAAGGGAGAACGCCATGGTTTTTGCTAATGAGGCTGAGTTTGAAAATGCGGTAGTTGCCGCCCTGCTCACCAAAGGGTGGAAAGAACTAATCCAGAACCCGACAGAGCAGGACCTGATAAACAACTGGGCGAACATCCTGTTCCAAAACAACAACACCCGCGACCGCCTCAACGACGCACCCCTCACCGAAACAGAGATGGCGCAAATCCTTGAACAAGTCACGCAGCTGCGCACCCCTCTCAAACTAAACGGCTTCATTAACGGCAAAACCATCTCCATTCAGCGCGACAACCCTGCCGACCCGGAACACCAGGGCAAAGAAATCAGTCTCAAAATCTTTGACCCCCTAGAAATCTCCGGCGGCCAATCCACCTACCAGATTGTGCAACAGCCACGCTTCGCTACCGACCGGCACTTCCCGAACCGGCGCGGCGACCTCATGCTACTAATCAACGGCATGCCCGTCATCCACCTCGAACTCAAACACACCGGCGTTGACACCAAACAGGCCGCCAACCAGATCGCCAAATACTCCCGCGAAGGCGTTTTCACGGGCATATTCTCCCTCGTCCAAATCTTCGTCGCCATGAGCCCCGAAGAAACCATCTACTTTGCCAACCCCGGACCAGACGGAAAATTCAACCCCGACTACTACTTCCACTGGGCTGACTTCAACAATGAGCCAGTCAACAAATGGGAAGACATCGTCTCCGGCTTCCTATATATCCCCATGGTCCACCAACTGATCGGCGCATACACTGTCGCGGACGACACCGACGGTATGCTCAAAGTCATGCGCTCCTACCAGTACTATGCCGCCAGCCGCATCAGCGACCGTGTCAGCAAAATCAAATGGGGCGAAGGAAACCAACTCGGCGGATACATCTGGCACACCACTGGCTCCGGCAAAACCATGACCAGCTTCAAATCCGCGCAACTAATCGCAGACTCCAAAGACGCCGACAAAGTCGTATTCCTCATGGACCGGATCGAACTGGGCACCCAATCCCTCATGGAATACCGCGGCTTCGCGGCAGCCACCCAGGAAGTCCAAGAAACCGAAGACTCCCATGTCCTCATCTCCAAACTCAAATCCAGCAAACCCCAAGACACCCTCATCGTGACCTCCATCCAAAAAATGAGCCTAGTCAACAATGAGGACAGCGCAAAACTCTCAGACCTACGCGAAATCAACAAAAAACGTGTCGTATTCATCGTGGATGAAGCACACCGCTCCACCTTCGGAGAAATGCTTGCCATCATCAAACGAACCTTCCCGCGGGCCGTCTTCTTCGGCTTCACCGGCACCCCAATCCACATGCAAAACCAGCGGAAGCACTCCACCACCGCCACCATCTTCGGTGACGAGCTACACCGCTACTCCATCGCTGACGGCATCAGAGACGGAAACGTCCTCGGCTTCGACCCCACCCTCGTCGAAACGGTACGCTCCAAAGACCTACGCGAAAAAGTAGCCCGCATCCAGGCCGGAGTATGCGACGAGGACGCCCCCATCACCGACCCGGACCAGCTGGAAATCTACTACCACTTCATGGACACCAAAGCCGTCCCCATGGCCGGAACCCAGATGAATAATGGCGACTATGTTAAAGGCATCGAAGACTACGTTAAAGCCGACCTTTACCAGCAGACAGACCACTACCAGGCCGTCACCAAAAACATTAACGACAACTGGGCGCGGCTCAGCCGCAACTCCAAATTCCATGCCATCCTAGCAGTCAGCTCCATCCCCGAAGCCATCGAATACTACCGCATCCTCAAAGAGAACTACCCACACATCAAAACCACCGCGCTCTTCGACGCCAACATCGACAACAGCGGAGAAATCGACTTCAAAGAAGACGGCCTGATTGAAATCCTAGAAGACTACAATGAACGCTATGGCCAGGACTACACAATCAGCAGCTACTACAGGTTCAAAAAAGATGTTGCCGCCCGCCTGGCGCACAAACGCCCCTACCAGCGCATCGAAACCGAACCCGAAAAACAGGTGGACCTGCTGATTGTGGTAAACCAGATGCTCACCGGTTTCGACTCCAAATGGTTGAATACCCTGTATCTGGACAAAGTCATGGAATACGTGGACATTGTGCAAGCATTCTCCCGCACAAACCGGCTCTTCGCGCCCGGGGAGAAACCCTTCGGCTCCATCGTGTACTACCGCAAGCCGTACACCATGAAACAGAAAATCGAGGAAGCCTTCGAACTATACTCCGGCAACAACAAGCCCGGAATCTTCGTGGAACAGCTAGACCAGCACCTAGAGCACATGAATGAAGGCTTCCGGCAGATAACACGAATCTTCACCAGCGCCGGCATCCCAGATTACTCAAAGCTGCCGGAAAGCATCACCGACTGCAAAGAATTTGCGCGCCTCTTCGTCATCTTCCACAGCCACCTGGAAGCCGCCCTGATTCAAGGATTCTACTGGGAAAAACTCACCTACAAGTTCAAGAAGCCGCGCAGAGAAATCACCGTCGAATGCGACTACGAAACCTACCAGATTCTACTGCAACGATACAAAGAACTAGACCGCGCCAAGTCCGACCCCGATACCGTCCCATTCGATATTGAACGGCACATCACCGAAATTGACACCGACCGGATCGACAGCGACTACCTGGACTCTCGCTTCAAAAAATACTTGAAAGCGCTGGCCACAGACAAAGCCACCAGGGAAGAACTAGACGAACTGCTAGACCCACTGTTCTCATCCTTCGCTACACTCAGCCAGGAAGAGCAAAAATATGCGCGCCTACTCATCCACGACATTGAAGCCGGGGAAGTACAACTGGTAGAAGGTAAAACCTTCCGCGATTACATCAACGAATACCAGTACGCCCACCAAAACCACCAAGTCAAACAGCTAGTCGCCGCCTTCGGGATAGACGAAGACAAACTCACCAAACTGATGAACACACCCACCACCGGCAGCAGCCTCAACGAATTCGGCCGCTACGACGACCTCAAAGAAACCGTCAACAAGACCGCTGCCCGCGAATTCTTCAGCAAAACACGCGGCATCAGCCTGCCGCCCTTCAAAGTCAACATTGAAGTAGACAAAATCTTGAAACAGTTCCTGCTAGAAGGGGAACTGCCAGAAGAGTTTGACCAGTGAAACACGGAGAAACAATGCACGCAGAAGCAGAACGAATCAAACTAAAAGAAGGTCTTGTTAATTCTATCTACATAGACGAGTCTGGCTCAAAAAAATAGCCGTGAGGGATTGCATACTTAAAAACGAGAAAACCCTCCCGATTAGCTCGTCAAATCAGAGCCATTAGAGACAAACACTCAGGCATGAACAAGTACGACAAGGAAATGAAGTTTTCCAGTCTCAATAAATCATCACTAAAGTTCTATTTTGACATTCTCGAAATGCTGGGAGAGAGCAAATCGTAACTGCGTATGAACTCGATTCGCGCGCTACTGATTTACTTCAGCTTGCGAATATCGTTGCTGGCGCAATAGCATACGAAAGACGGCATCTCAGAGAAGACCCGCGAGTCTCTATCTCCAAGATTAATACACCCAAAGCTCAGGTAAGCGCGCGTTTACGTCGCGTACTCATGTTAGATTCATTCAACGACACGAGAACCGATAGAATTAACATTTTGACAATGAATAATAGCCAAGATAGTCTCCAACTGTACTTGGCCTTAGCCTCGGGCTAGCAACTAAGTACCCTAGCTTAGCCTCGGGCTGAGCTTCCGATGGCAGTGGTTGTCTGCATATCTAACTTGGTTATCCTCTCACCCCGGTGGGAGGATAACCCAATTCTAGGAAAAATCCCTGCCGAGGTTTTCCTACCCTCCACCCCAGCGCCACTGATTTTTTATTTTTTGCGCATTTATTTTGCACAGATTGATTGGAGCACTGCGGCACACCCTCGCCCCCCCCAAAACCAACCCAAATTTTTAGTTGACACTTTTGGATACAGACCCACACTATTGCAAGCCTTTCTCATTACCCTAGAAATTAGACAAGCGCAACATTTGTCATGTACTCTGACACTAAGGATTCACTCAATTTCATGACTAACGTCCCACACCTGAAGGTGTCACGCCGAGGCTGCACAAGCCAACGCAGACCCAAAACAAGTCGTCCCACAGATGATTACGAATAACCCCAATCTAAGAAGGCAAAATCTTGAATATCAGAAAAACACTCATAGCTTTGTCCGCGATGACAGCAGCTACCGGCCTAGCACTTGCCCCTGTCGCAACCGCCCTCGCTGAACCCGCCTGTGCCGCACCCAACGAAGAAACCGGCTGGCGCACTTCCCTCGACTACACTGCCGGAAAAGCTGAAGGCTCCGGCAAATGGGGCCTCATCGGTGACGTGAAAACCCGAAACAGCAGACCAACCTACATCTCCCGAAACGGAGACGTAACTGACAACAATAGCGCGGACGTCAGGCCCTGCGGCGAAGGAGCAGTAGGCTGCCGCGACGTAACCTACAACTACGGCGTGGGCGTCAACCCCGTCACTGGGGACCTCTGGGTATCCGACAGTGGTAAAGTCTGCCACGGGCGCTTCGCCTGCTCCGCTGCCGGCCTCGGATTCCTCAATCAAGGCCAAGCCGGCACGCCCCGCGTCTTCCAGTACGCACCCACCGGTACCGACCAAGAAGATGCCACTGACTACAAAGGCAACGGCAAGTACAATGTCCAACCAGCAGATCGCAACTACGGAATAGGCAAACAGTTCGTCGAACTAGCCAACCGTACCGTCCACCAGAACGAATACGTTTCTGCCCAGATCCCGAACTTAGTGCACGGCCCACGCGGCATCACCTTCACCAAGGACGGCACAACCTGGGTTGTTGACTCCGAATCCCGCCAGCCCAACAATGCGACAAACCCGAACCGTATCAAACGCTACGCCCCCGATGGCACCATTATTGCGGGCGCCGGCGTGGCCGGCACTTGGGTTACCGGCAGCACTACGCCCGGCAACTTCAACTCCGGATACTCGGTCTCACTCACGACCCGCCCCGACGGTAGCGTACTAGCGAACGCTGAGGTGGATGACACCCTAGTGGTCTTCGCACCTGACGGCACGCCGCTGCCAAAAATTAAGCTCGATAACCCGACCATGACCGGCGGGCTCACTCACCCCTTCGCGCCCCATGCGAACGGCAACCGCTACATTAATCCCTACGGTGTCGCATCCGACCCCGAGGACGGCTCGCTTTACCTATCCCTAGTGAACTTCCGCGACGACGACAAGAACACCATGGCCCCCTTCATTGAAAAACGTGCCGCTGACGGCACCACAGTCACCCAGTTCGTTGGCGAAGGACGCTTTAACGAGGGCGATGTCACCTTCGGACCGTTCGTAAACGATGTCGCCGGATCCCCGACATACCGTCACATGTTCGCTTGGTCGCAAAGCCAAAGCGCAATCCAAGAATTCGACAAGGACGGCAACTTCATTCGCGAGTGGATCAACGGCTCCACCGCAGATGCCAACGAGCAAGAAACCAGCAAGACGGTTGCCACCCCGAACATGGCTATCCCCCGTGGCATTGACTTCGATAAGAACGGCTTCATGTATGTGACCATTGGGGAGGGCACCGACAACGCCAGAGTGCAGGTCTACGGCATGACCCCGAACCCGATCGATCAGGCCAGCGCCAAGTATGTTGATTCCAACTATCAGTCGGCGACCGTTACCTGGGTAGACGCCCCTGACACCCCGGGGGCAGCAGACTCGAAATCAGACGTACTGGACTACAGTATTGAACTTTCTGAAGACAACGGCGCTACTTGGAATCTGATTGAGCGCGACCGCAGCATCGTTAAGAGCTACACCCTCGAAAACCTAGACCCAGCTAAGGACTACTTGGTACGTATCGCCGCATGGAACGAGGCAGGTAACGGCGACTGGCGGATTGCGCCTCTGCGGAAGGCGAGGATTGAACTGACCAAACAGGGCGCCTTCGATGCTAACGCAAACCAGATTAACTGGACCTTCGCAATTACGAACACTGGCAAATGCCCTCTCACCAATGTAGAGATTACTGACACCCTGACCGGCATCAGCGGCATCACCTACGACTGGGCAAACGTCGCTACGCAGGGCACTTTGGCTCCGAACGAGAGCATTAACGCCTCCACCACCTCCGCCATCGAAATGCAGAATCAGTCGCAGACCGTGGTGAATACCGCGGCTGTCACCGCGGCCGCGGGCAACCTTGAAGTGGCAGATACAGCTGAAGCAACCGTGATTATTCCAACCGTGAAACCGACGCCGGACACCACCCCCGAAGCTACTGCCGAAGGCACCACTGAGGAAACCCCAGAAGTAGCACCGGGCGGACAGCTACCCAAGACCGGTTCTACCAGCCTCACTGCGACGCTATATACAGTGTTCGCCGGGATTACCATTGGAACGGGGCTCATCCTGTTTCGTCGGCGTAATGCCAGTTAATCAGTTAGTTAGCTGAGCAGTCTTCACAATGAACTCGACGGGCCATTCCAGAGAATAACCCACACACAACTAGGAAACCAGTTGAACGCATGGGGTCTGCAGGAGATAGATCAGCAGTGGTTGAAGATTTCTCGTGACAGCAAAAGAGTCCCGCCAGAGCGATGCTGACGGGACTCTTTTCTAGTTGCTAACTATATAGCTCAAGCATTCTGGCGACGAACCGCCAAGACACCCAAACCAGCAAGCAACAGTGCCAAACCAGCAAAGAAAGCAACATCCACACCGGTCTTAGACAAGCCACCCTTGCCAGCAGCAGAGCCACGAACACCAGCGTCAGTGCCACCCGGAGAAGGCTCAGTAGTCGGTTCGACCGTAGGCTCCACCGTAGGCTCAGTAGTCGGTTCCACGGTCGGCTCCACACTCGGCTCAACCGAGCCCTCAACCGTCGGCTCCACACTCGGCTCCACACTCGGCTCAACCGAGCCCTCAACCGTCGGCTCCGCACTCGGCTCAACCGAGCCCTCAACCGTCGGCTCCTCGACATGCGGGGCCTCCAACACAGCCACGGTCCGCCCCGGCACGCTAAACGTCCCGGAAGCCGCATCCCACGTAGTTGCCTTAACGACCTCATCCTGACCGGCAGCTTGCACCGGGGACAGCCGCATCTCAACACCCGCCAACTCCGGCACAGCCTTCGTTATGGTGTCAGGCGACGCGTTGAAAACCACCAGCAAATGATCACGTTCCGGATCAACATCCGAAGACACCTCCGTGGTCGCCACTGAAACCGCCTCAAACAGAGAGAACCCGGTCCCAGCCGGCAACGACTGCGTAGGATCCGCAATATGCATGGCAATCAAACCAGGCACAGACTGCGCCCCCGCCAGCGGGAAAGAAACCTTCTGCTTAATCAAATCAGCGCTACCCAAAGTGAACAAGGGACTGGAAGCCCGCAACCGCAACAGATCCAAAGCCTGCGCGTGAGCCGTACGCATGGCCTCCTCGGAAGGAGTAATCCGCTCATCGTTCAGAATGTAACGCTGATCGTTCCAGAACTTCTCATTATCCCAACGCGGCGGCAAACCAACCCCAAAATTATTTGACTGCAACGACCAGTCAATCTGGTTGAAATGATCGCCCGAATCATAAGAGTTACGATCCAACGACTTCGACCGCAAAATGTCGGTACCCGCATGCCAGAACATAGGCGACTGCCCCAAAGCCACCGGAGCCAAAGACACAGTGTTCATTCGCACCCGAGTGTCCATCGTCGTGTTATTCTTCGGCAAACCCCACGCATTAATGTCATACAGAGTCTCATTGTCATGCGCATCCACATAGTTCACAGACTCATAAGGCTGCGCGGCGAAACCAACCGGCTGCCCACCATAGTTCATCTGGTCACCACGGCGCACCACACCATCAGAGTTCTCGAAAGAGAAATCACGCAAGTTACCGGCCAAACCCATCCGAATCAGGTCAGCCTTATGCTTCACATCCGCCTGGGTTTCCGCCAGACTCCGGGTTTCATGCTCATTATTGTCAGTGCCCAGACCGTTACCGAAACCCTGCGCGAACTTATGGTCCCCATGACCGTGCACGCCATCACGCAACCGGTCATTGAAAGATCCAATCCCGGTCCCCACCAAATTACCCTGCCGCGCCTGCAAGAAGTGCGAATCATTAGCGACAGAACCAAAATTCCAACCTTCACCGTACAGGTACATGCGGGACCCATCAACTCCGTCCTGCGCCACTGTCAATCGGTCCAAAGCAGCCCGAACCTTCTTCATGGTGTCTACCGAATGGAAACCCATCAGGTCAAAACGGAAACCATCAACATGGTAGGTTTTCGCCCAATCAACGATCGTGTCAACCATTAAATCCTCGGACATCGCGTGCTCGGTAGCGAACTCTGAACAACACGGCGTCTTCATGGTTTCACCGAAACGATCCAGCCGATGATAATAGCCGGGCACAACCCGCTCAAAAATCGACTTTTCGCTCTGCCCATAATCGAAAGTATGGTTAAAGACCTGATCCAAAATCACTTGATAGCCGGCCTCATGCAAGCCAGTCACCATGGTCCGGTACTCCATGGAACGACGCGCCCCATACTGGTTACCTGCCGAAGCGTAGGAACCCTCGGGAGCCCCATAATGCAATGGATCATAGCCCCAGTTGAAGCCGTCCTGGCCCCGGACCTTCCCGATTTCCGCCTGCGGCCCCTCACTGCTGGAGGGCTTAGTTAAAGCCGGAATCGGCGGCTTCGCTTGGGCTGTCCTACGCTCCGGGATGGAGCCAATATCGTAGGTCGGCAGCAGGTGAACCGTGTTCATGCCGGCCTTCGCCAGCTCACGCAAATGCTTCATGCCAGCTGAATCCTTCATCCCAAAAGCAGCGTAAGTGCCGCGCTGCGCCTCAGGCACGCTCTGATCCGCAATGGAGAAGTCCCGCACGTGTAGCTCGTAAATGTTTTGCTGCGCAAAATTCTTGACCGAGGGAGCTTTCGACGCCTCCCAACCGGCAGGCTTCCACTGCTCATCTGAAAGATCAGCAATCACTGAATGCGTCGAATCCACAGACAACGCCACCGAATTCGGATCAGTGACCTCATTATGAACCACCCGGTCACCCACAATGCCGGCCTTCAAGTCAGATTCACTGACCGCATTCTTAGGAATATACAGCTCAATATCGTACTTATAGGGACGATTCAACCAGTCACGTTGACCCGTCACAGTCCATGAGCCGTCAGCTTCCTGAGTCATCGGCATCCGCTGCACCTCAGCCTCTGAAACAGCGTCACCATCATGGGCTGGCTCATTAAACAGCATCAGCTGCACACTCTTCGCCGTTGGCGCCCAAACTGAAAGGCTGGGCACGCCCTCGTTAAAACTCAAACCTTGAGCCCGCTGGGTGGCCTGCTCGGCGTAGAGACGATCCAGCACCCTCGGCACCTGAACGCCCGCGAAATATCTAGGGATACCAGCCGCGTCACGGTACAACACCATGACCTGCCCCTTCAGCATCTCTTTCGGGTCACCCATCTGACCTGCCGGGGTGGCGGAAGCGTCCGGGGTCAAAGCGTAATAGTCAGCCAAATGAGGGTCCTGAACCCGCAATTCTCGCGGAAGCACCCCAGCCTGGCCGGCCCGCACCAAAGCCACATGGCCGTCCGCCCCGGAAACCGTGTTTCCGGCAGCCACCATGCCGCCGTTCGCAGCCCAGAACAACTCCCATGAACCATCAGTTCCCAGCTCCTTCGGCCAGGCGAAAGTCGCCAAATCCAGCCACTGCGCCTGATACTGCACGTACTCCGTCGGGTCACTAGACTCAATCCGCAGCTCATTCGTCCCCGGCGTCCACGTGAACACCGTCAGCTGACCGGCCTTCGCCGTGAAAGTGCAGTTGCCGTCAGGTGAGGAAGTGCCCACGCCCTCGCCCACACACGTGGGACGGGGTGCCCCGTTCCAGGTAAAGTCTTTCGTTACCTTGACCTGCTGCGGCCCCGCCGGAATCTGCAAAGTCTGGAAAGTGAAAGAACCTGAGCCTTCCGGGTCGTTCATTAATGTGGCCTGGCAGGAAGGATCCCAGTTCCCGTTCGGGCATTGCAGAGCCTCCCCGAAAGTGCCCGGCAAAGTCCATGAAGGCCGCTGCGACTGCATCGTGTTATAGAACTCGTGGGTCTTCGGGTTGTAGAAGAAAGTGACATCTCGGCCACCAGCGGGCACTGTGTAAGGCGAATTGTCGCCCTTGTAGACGTTACGTTTGCCGTCTTTCCAACCGTAATCATCGTCCCACGCGTTGTTTAGCGCGATCTTGTACTGGTAGCTGCCCTCCGGAACCCGGAAAGTACCCTTAAACCAGCCAGAAAGCGGATCTAAACGCAGCTGCGTAGCGGCACAGTCTGGTTTCCATTCTGCGCCGCAGCCTAGCTCATCGCTGTGCGAACCGGGAATGTTAACCACCAGATCATGGTTTTCCTCAACCTGGAAATCAATGCTGGTCTGATCCAGTTTCACCGACGCGTAGGATGAATCCGCCGCTAGGTTACCTGCCGCGTCACGAGTCACCGCACGATACTCCACGAGAGTTCCCGCCGGCAGCGCATTCACGTCATGGAAAACTCGCGGATGCGGCCCGGTTGCCGTGCCCAGCTCATGCCACTGGCTGTTATCGGAGCCGAGGGTTCTCCACGCGAACGAGGTTTCACTCCAACGATGAGCCGGCACTGTTGCCGAAACTGCCGCCATGTTGAACTTTGTGTCAGGCTGACCGTCTAAGGTGCGAATATTACCGTTCACGGCCATGCCGTTATCAGGGTTCACCTGCACTGAGAGGTCGGCAGCCGAAATTGGTGTGACCGTCCGATCAGCTTGGAAAGCGACCGCGCTCAACGGCGGCACAGTCACCTGGTAGTCCTCCCCGGCGGCTGTTAAAGTCGTGGCGGGACCGTAAATCTGAGTGTAAGAGGCGTCTGCCGTTAGAGTCCTGAAACTGACCTGCTTGGCCTGTTCAGTGTTATTGACCGCCACCACGTATTCAAGTTTCTGTGAACCCTCGACCCGCGCGAAAGCGTAAACGCCAGGCCCATTATCCGCATAGAGTTTGATTTGCTGCCCATTACGCAAACCCGGATGCTGCTGGCGGAGTTTAGAAACTTCAGCAATCGTGGTGTAGAGGGTGGAGTTCTCATCATAACGATCCTGTTTCCCTAACACTTCACCATTGAGCAGGTGCTGGTTCGCGAACTCATCCACTTGCGTGGCGAACAGGGACTGGCGAGCCTCCTTGTCGGTGCCGTTTTGACCATGATTTTCCGCGGCAAAACCCTGCTCATCACCATAGTAGACGACCGGCTGTCCGCGAGTGAAAAACATCAACTCATGACCCAGCTGGGAGCGTTTCTCCGGGTTTGACTGGTCTTTAATCAGGTAGCCGACCCGGCCCATGTCATGATTGCCGAGGAAGGTAGGCTGATCTAAAACGGAAGAATGCTGAGTCGTGTAGAAATCATCCGCCGCGAAGAAGTTAGCTAAACCTTCTGCACTACCACCCTTCAAGAATCCCAGAGCCGAACTTTGGAAAGCAAAATCCAAGGTCGCACCCATCGGAGTGTTACGCGCATAGGGCGATAAATCTTGGACGTCAGTATTGTAAACTTCGCCGAACATGAAGAACTTGTCGTCAGATTTAGTGGGATTGGGCTGCTGCCCGGCCTGTAGAACCGGTTTGCCCCACTGATTCCAGAAATCAAAATTGACATGTTTTACGGTGTCGATCCGGAAGCCATCAATGCCGAACTTCGCCCAGTTGGAGTAGATTTCCGTCATCGCGTCAACGACCTTAGGGTTCTCCGTCATGATGTCATCGAGGGTGTAGAAGTCACCGAAAGTGAAATCCTCGCCGCCCTTCCAGGTGCCGTTGCCACGGTTGTGGTACAAGGTCACATCGGACAGAGAGTCGGGTTTAATCGGGTGAATCCGCTTCGGCCGATACGGGAAAGAAACCACCGGATCAAGCTGCGGGAACTTCGTTTTATCCCCCGCAACTTTCGTAATGTCAAACACCTGACCCGTAGCATCCTTATACGGGAAATCCTGAATGGAACGGTAAGGGACCTGCATCTTGTCGCCACTGTGGTCAGTGAACTCAATCAGGTTCGCGGTGTGGTTCACGATAATGTCGAAATAGACTTTAATGTTGCGCTGATGCGCTTTCTCAATCAGCTGCTTCAGCTCCGCATTCGTACCCAAATGGGGATCAATAGTGTTGAAATCAGTAATCCAATAACCGTGGTATCCGGCGGAAGCATCCTCGCCCTCGCCCTGGACTGGCTCATTTTTGAACGAGGGCGTCAACCATATCGCGGTCGCCCCCAGATTCTGAATATAATCTAAACGATCAATGATGCCTTTAATGTCGCCGCCATGATAGAAGGCCTTATTGGTTGGGTCGAAGCCTGTCTCTAGCGGATTATCGCTAGGAATCTGGCCCTTATCGTTGCTGGGGTCCCCGTTAGCAAAACGATCAGTGAGGACGAAATAGAAGTTTTCGCCAGTACCCTGCTTGGTGGGGGATTTGAACAGGGCGTCATCCTCGGCGGGAGTGTACGGGCGATCAACCGGAGTGACCGGCTTCAAACCAATATGCCCAGTTTTCTTATCCCACTGGAAAATCAACTGCGTCGCATTATCCAGCTTAATCTGCATATTGTTGTCCGGGCCAGCTACCCCGTCACGATCATTGGTGTACCACTGATTCTGGGCGAAAACCTTATACTGCCAAGTGCCCGCCGGGACAGTAAAAGTGGAAGCATAGAGACTGCCGCTTTCGTCGGCTGGTTCCAGCTCCAAAGCCACACAATCAGTAGTCCAATCCGCACAGGCATCCCCGGTCAGCTCACTGTTAAAACTACCGGTCAGCAGCACTGACCCAGGCGCCGCTGCCGCTTGAGTCGGAGTAATCAAAGAAGCCACTACTGCGAAGCCGGCAATCGTGGTTGCCAGAAGTTTCTTCACGCTGCGGCAGGCGTTTAAGTTGTTTCGCGTGCTGGAGTGAAATGCACGCATACTGATTTCCACCGAAAATCCTCCTCGGGTGTCGCAACTGCTTCGTTGGACCGTAATAGCAGTAATTCCTAACGCAACGGTTCTCGATACTGGGTCTGCTTCTTCACAGGCCAGCCATACAGCCAAGCCAGTTACGAAAACGTTTGCGTAAAGTTGGTTAGGTACAACTTTAGAAGTTTTCACACGAAGCCGCAAGGAGATTGCGGGGCATTATTGTTTCAATTTGGGAAACATTTGCGGGGACAGGGCTGGGCAAGACATACGACTGAACGAGAGCGGCGATTGGTGTTACTAAGGGGGTAGCGCTGCTACGGCACCCGCCTACTTGGAGGTGTCGCGGCTGCTACCCATGGCTTTACCCTGCACCCAGTAGGCGTGCACGTACATGTCGTTTTTGTCCACGCCTACTTCTTTGAAGAGGTAGCGACGGGTGGACAGCAGCACTTTGGACTCGCAAATCAGGTATGGTTGGCACCCATTCGACGGTCAGGTTTTCGCGCGGCTCAATCAGGATCTCATGGTCACTGTCATGCCAGTCCAGCATCCACACTTTGACGGGGAACTGCCGTAGCTACACACTCAACACGTTCAGGTAGGGGGTGCCGACCGCATCCGCAACGAAAACAAATCCGTGGGGCACAAGCTCCGGAACGTCGAAGGGTTTCGAGCCGTAATAGGCGGCCTCAAAAGTGTCGCCCTCCGCGGGACAATCCTGCCGAATAAACTCCGGCGAGCTCACACGCAACGCATTCATCGTCCCCGCATACATCCCCGTTTTTGTCACGATGCAGTGGATATCCTCAGCCCACAGCAGCTTCATCATGACGCCGTTAACACCTTTATCCATCGGCTGTCTTTCGTTCCGGTCGGGCCGTGCGGTCACCACATTCGTTAAGACAGTTATGCACATTATGGCAGAAGAATAGGACTTTAGTAAGGGTTGCCTTGGTTGCATTTTTGGGACCGAGGGCGTGTCACTCCGAAAAGACTGCAGTGTCACACAATCAGATACCACTAGACACCCATTAATGAAAATGGCTATCATTAGCGTTAGCAGTATTTATTGTCGAGGAATCACACCGAACACACCCTCGGCACCATTCCAACTCACCAGCAGGAAAAACGAATGAAACTCACAAAACTCCGTTTAGCGGCAGCCTCGATCGCCAGCGTAGTAGCGCTGGCACTAGCTGGCCCCAACGTGGGCCAAAGCCTCGCCACGGACCGCATCAACATCGCCCCGACCAGTGGCAAAACCGCCCAAGCCTTCAACGTCATCCCCGACGGTGACGGAGTCGCCTTGCGCAGCGGCTACCGCACCGCCGAGCACAACCATTCCACCATCAAAGGCGGCACACTCAGTCTGGACGCCAGCCGTTTACTATTCGACGACGACACAAATTTCTCAGAAGATCACGAACTAGACCTTCCCAAAGTCCCGGAGACTTTCGGCTACTATACCGGCGACAGCTTCTGGCCCGACCTATCCGCTGAATCCTTCAACGACGCGGACCTACCCAACCTCAAAATCAACATCACAAAAGTCACCGGGCCCGGAAAAGTTTACCTTTGGAGCACCGAGGACAGGAGTGCCGTCCTAGACAACGACGCATACGAGATGACCGCCGGCACCGCGATCTCTTTCCCACAAAAACGCATCGCCACCGACTGGTTCTTTACTAGGGCTGGCGACTACCACGTGACAGCGTTCGTGGAGCGCACCGGCGAGAATCCCGCCCGATCCGCCGCTTCCACCCTGGAACTGCGAGTCATTCAAAACCATGCTGACACTGTCTCTGCGGCCAACAACCAGGGAGAGCCGGCTGACCATGATGGGGATGACCATGATGGGCACGACAATGACGGACACGACCACGACGGACACGACCACGACGGGAACGACCACGACGGGAACGACCATGACGTCGCCACCCCACGGACACCGACCCGTCCCGAAGACATGGGCAAGCTCTACAGCGGCCACCTGGACGTTTTCTACGTCAACACCAATACTGACGGCAGTTTGAATCTGCAGATGAAAGAAGACATCACTGGCCGCTCAGTTTTGCGCCCAGCAGACTCTGCGATTTTAATGATGGGCCGCGACTGGTACACCGACCAGCTCAAGTGGAACAACCTGCCGGCAGAGCTTTCCAGCGGTTATGTCTCCCCCAACACTAGCGCCCGCTACATGCTGTATCCGGGCTGGTCTAGTAATGATTACACTCGGCGCGGGTACAGTGACTTGTCGCTGAAGTTCGTGAACATTAAAGCACCCGCCGGCGGCAAAGTGGCGCTGTTCCACTCAACCTTGACGCCCGGTGTTGCTGCCGCAGATTTGCAGGACGGCTCCTTCATTATCAATCCTGGCTCCCAACTGGATATTCATCCCAGCGGACACAAACACTTCACCTGGATTTTCAGCCACCCAGGTCTCTACCAGATGACCGTCAAGGTGGTTGGTAAACACCATGGCCAACCGTTCGAGTCTCGCCCCTCCATCTACACCTGGTATGCGCAGACCGACCAGGAAGATCAGCCTGACTTATCCACCATCAGCAATGAGATTGACGAAGCTGACGCCTCTGACCACACCGACGATGCGGGGAACACCCCCTCGTCCACCCCTGAAAGCACCACGGAACCAACCCCGCCCTCAGCGGATGATCCCGTCACTTTGGATCACGGCCATGTGGATTTGTTCTATGTCAGTGCCGAGGGCGGCCAGCTGAAGCTACAGTCCAAAGAGGACGTCACCGGGCTGGGCATGATTCGGCCGGCCAAGAATCTGACCCTGCGGGTCGGTGAGAACGCCAAGCTGGAGATTCCGGAGGCCTACCGGCAGCAGCTGGCGCCCGAAGGGTACTTCCTTTCCCAAAGTGGCGACAAGCAGAACACGCAGCTATTCCCCGGCTGGGACACCAACGATGTGCGGCCAGACTTCGATAAAATCAGCCTGAAATTTGTGGGAGTTGAGGGGCCTGGACGGGTCTTCCTGTTCCAGAATGATGAGCTGGGTGGCGGGATTGTCCCGACACTTACTGCGCTGGCGACGGGTTTCCGCTCCGTCCCTGCGACCGAAGGTAACTTCGAACTCAACCTGGGAGATTCAATCGTTCAGCCCACGCCCGGGCATGCGCACGTCAACTGGCTGTTCGAGAAGCCTGGCACCTATGTCATGAAGGTGCAGGCCGAGGGCGTCCACCTAGTCACCGGTAAGACAGTCCGATCTCCGGTCGCTACCTACACTTGGAAGGTCGGCGACCCGGTGGTGACTCCGGAGGCTAGTGTTGAAGCGACCGCCGAGGCCACGGTTGAGGCCAGCCCGGAGGAGAGCCCCGAAGCTACCGCCGAAACTACTGTTGAGGCCAACCCCGAAGCGACACCCGACAGTACCGGCGAGCCCACAGTTGAAACCAACCCCGAAAACGGGAATAGTTCCACACCGGATTCGACTGTGACTGCTGAGCCTTCCACCACGGTCGAGTCCCCGGTGAGCGCCGGCGGCTCTGCTTCTGGGTTGCCGAAGACCGGCGCCGGAAACATCTCAACGGTTGGCGGTCTGGCAGCACTGCTTTTGTTGGCCGGTTTTGGCGCATTGTTCTACCGGCGCAAGCAACTGCTGAGCTAGTAGGTATCTGATCAGATAGCAACAAGAGGTGGTGTTTCGGGGTTCGTCCTCGAAACACCACCTCTTTATCTGTGCTGCGACCTATTTTCCCAATAGATTGTTGCACCCCACCATTCTGTCCTACTCAAACACCCATCACTCAACCAAATCTGTACACAAAACAGCGACTGTGACCGTTAGCAACAAATGTGCACCTTACACAGTGCACAATTAACACTAAGGTGCACACTCGACGAAACTGAAATTACCCCACACCGCCTCCTGGCCAGAATTGTGTGCGAAACAGCCACTCCCATCCGGTTTTGTGTGGCAAAATCCCACACAATTTCGATACTGTGTGCAAAAAAACCAAAAACTAGCCAAATTCAGGCAAATTCTGGTCTTTTCCCACACAAAAACAGAACTGTGTGGCACAATCCCACACAATTTCACAGACAATCGGCTCTAAAGTACACACTCGCATCACCGCGTAGCACCCACACCACCGCGGCACAGCACACCAACCCCCGCACAACACCCCACACCACCGCGGCACAGCACACCAACCCCCGCACAACACCCCACACCACCGCGGCACAGCACACCAACCCCCGCACAACACCCCACACCACCGCGGCACAGCACACAAACCCCCGCACAACACCCCACACCACCGCGG
>NZ_MPDM01000008.1 GCF_001936115.1 Boudabousia marimammalium | reverse complement strand
ACGGTCGGCTCAACCGTAGGCTCGACGGTCGGCTCAACCGTAGGCTCGACGGTCGGCTCCACAGTGGGCTCCGGAGCACCAAGCTCCAAGCGGAAGTAACGACGGTCAGTCGGTGTTACCACCACAAAGTCTTCACCATCATACTCAGCCTTCATTTCAAAGGAGAAGTCTATGGTTCCGCCAGCCTGGGCGTCCTGATGCCCCAACAACTTGTGACCGGAGTTAGCCCACAAAGTGACCTGCCCAGCCATCGGGATGTGGCGCACAGCAACCGGAACCTGAGTGCCTTCTTCTGCACGCACAGTCACGGGAGCACTGGCGTCATCAGTTAGCTCGACAGCGTTAGCGCCAGCAACCACACTGAGCGGCTGACCGTCACCGCAAAGACCATCAACGCGAAGTTCACCAGCACCAGCGAAAGCATCACCATTGTGAGAATTCAGGCCAACCAGTTTCACGTAACGTGCCTGCACCTCAGTGAAGGGAATGTACTTCACAGCAGTGCTACGATCGAAACGTCCGGTAGCGACTGCCTGCCCCCATTCGGTTCCGTCCATCGAGGTGTAAATCTCGTAATCCTTGATACGAGTATTCTGGCTGTCCTGGCGCGGAGTGTATTCAAAACCGCTGACCTTGCACTGCTGATTCAGGTTCAACGAAATGAAGTGCGGGAACTGGTCAGCACCACCACTCCACTTGGTATGCCAGAAGGTGTTCGGATTGCCGTCTGCTGCCGAGGAAGCCAAACCGTTAGGTGCGGTTTCACCTGAGGTTTCCTCAGAGTCATAGCTATCTACGGTGACACCGTTGACGGGAATCTTCAGTCCAGAAGCCGCACTCGGCTCAGCCCAAATGGTGATTTGGGTAGTAGCTGAACGGTCACCGTGCGCAGCACGGACTTGGTAAACGCCAGGCTGAGTGTCCTTCGGGATCAAGATGTAGGTGCTACGGGCACCATTCGCATCAGGACGAACCTGACCTAGGTTCACATCCCCCAAAGTGACATCAACCAAAGTGTTGGGCTCAAAACCAGTAGCGCTGAAAGCCACACGGTCTAGGGGCTTAGCAATTTCTTGGCCAAGTTCAATTGCGGCATCCTCAGTCGGAGTCCACGGCGTGAACAGCGGCTCAGTAGCGGTAGCGGACGGATCAACCATAATCTTCGCGGTCGCGGTGCGGTCGCCGATCTTCAAGGTGACAGTCTTCTCGCCCGGTGTTGCATAAGCGTGCGAACCAGTTAGTACGTACATTCCAGAAGCGTTGTACGCAGTCCGCGGCAAGGTGGAGGTAATGGTGGCAGCTTCCTCAGCGGAACCGTCGCCCCAGTTGACCATCACGGACATGCCGGAGTTACCCACCAAAGAGTTCGACCTGCCGTCGACGTCATTAGTGCGGTCGGCTGCGACCTTAGTGGCGTCCGCGGTCACCTTGGTGCCCGGAGCAGACAGGTAACCCAGTTGGAAAGTGGCATCAGGTGCAGTAGCAACGGACTTAACGCCCGCAACATCGTAGCCCCAGTTACCATCAGTACCATCATAGAAGTTAGAACCTGTAGCGTTCAGGTCCACACCAATCTGAGAGATACGCTTAGCAAAATCAGTACGATCACGCACATCCTGAGGTGTCCAACCGATTTCAGCGTGAGCTAAAGTACGATTGAAGGTCAAGAACTCAACCTGATCGAGGCCGCGAACGGTCTCAGACCATAGCGGCGCCTCAGTACCAATAATCGCGTCATCGGTAGGTAGGTTAATGAAGGTCCGCGGGTTCCAATCGTAGTAGGACTGGAAGTCACAGTTACCCTGGCAGGCCCAAGTCAATGCCAGCGGAGTCTTGGAGTTGTACTTTTGGTCAATGTAAGACTTGTCACCACGAGACAACAGAACCTTCGCACCATGGTTATTCACAGCGTCACGCGTTGGGCCTGCATTACCAGTCCAGTAGTGCATAACATCGCCGGCGGTAATGCCATCAGCCTGAGCGATTTCGTTCCAGCCCAGTGGGGTCTTACCAAAGCCACGCACCATACCCATCACCTCACCGAGGTAGGCGTTGTAGGTAGCATGATCGTAAACTTGAGTCAGAGCATGCGGTTCATCACCACCGATGTGGATGTAATCCCCAGTAGTCATTTCGGAAATCTGACCAAGCACGTGACGCACAAAAGTCTTCGCTACCGGATCGGTCGGGTGTAGATAGGAGTACCCCACTGCTCCGGTACCGTTGGCTGGGGCGGTCGGCTCATCAGCTGTAGCAATGTGCGAGGAACCATCAATATTAAGTTCAGGAATCGCGTGCAGAGCCGCGTTAGTGTGACCGGGAAGATCGATTTCAGGAACAATCATGACGTGGTGGGCAGCAGCATAAGCCTGCAGTTCACGGTAGTCAGCCTGAGTCAAGAAGCCTGTGCGTCCCATTTCACGGGAAGCCTGCTGATTGTGCGGTAGCATAGCGGTCTTACCGGAAATCTCGGTGAGCTTCGTGTAGTCGATAGTGTCACCGGCTTCACGGCCTTCGTTTGTGATTTCGATACGCCAGCCCTGGTCGTCGGACAGGTGGATATGCAGGCGGCTGATCTTGTACTGAGAGAGCGTATCGATCAGCTTCATAATGTCTTCCTTCGGCACAAAGGAGCGGGCAATATCCAGCATCATGCCGCGGTATTCGTAGCGTGGCCAGTCCTTAATAGTAACGGCCGGAACAGTCCAGTTGGAGATAACCGGGGTCTTCATCTGCACGAAACCGGGTAGCAACTGTAGCAGGGTGCGGGTGCCGTTGAATACGCCGTGCGCACCGACACCGGTAATGGTGACCGTGTTTTCGGTGGAGACTAGCGAGTAGGCTTCATCCTTGGTGGAGCCTTCAACCGCACCGAGGGCCAGTTTGATGACGTTCTCAGTGGCGGCAGAGTCGTTTTCAACCGGTACGGGGAATCCGGTGGAGCCACGCAAAGTAGTTGCCAAAAGATCAGCCTCAGACTGCAGTTCAGACGGGGCGGAAATTTTAGTCTCAGCATTCACAGTGAAACCGGTGGCGGACTCATCGTGAGTCATTGAAACCGGCTTGGGGACGAGGGAGCTACCCACGCCACCCTGTGAAGGAAGCACCGGAGCGGGCTCAGCCTTATCCCATGCCTCCATTTCCCAAAGTGAAGCACCATACTTCACGCCAGCGAAAGGAGTGCGCTCGCGCACCTGTAGTTTAACGGCCTTAATCGGAGTGGAACTCTTCTCCGCTGGGATTGCGAAAGTCTCCTTAGCTGCCTCACCGGCGGCAGGGCATGCTTGTGCGTCAGAGAAAGCAATCTTCTCGAAAGCATTACCATCTTCAGAAATCAGCAAATCCCATTTCTTCGGACAAGCAGCTTCCCATACCAAATTAATATGGTGCAGAGTCTTGGGCTGCGCAAAAGTAACAATGGCCCAAGCATCATCACTGGTGTTAGAAGACCAGCGCGACTGTTGACGTTTAGGAGAAGTAACGTCTATCACTCCGTCATTTAGTTTCTCAGGGCCCCAGATACCAGCGACTTCCTGACCAGACGCGGTTACGGCACCTCCATTGGACTGTAGCGCCCAGTTGGTGGGTTCGCCAGCGGCCAGCGCCACGGAAGGAGCTAGCATCACTCCTGTCAGAGCCAGCGCACCAGCACTGACAAGTGAAACAGCTCGTAGGGTCTTTGCCCTAAAGCTGGACTTTCCAATCTTCAAGCTCATTAGAACCTCGCAATCTCTTCATCGAGACACCATGCTTTTCGCACGCATTACCCATTAATCCTACGATTAATCTTGCTCAAAGTCTAGGCTTAATTAGCATCAGTTTTCATAACAATTTAACTTTGGGGCATCTACCGACCGACAGATGCCCCAAAGTTATTGCAAATAAGCCAAATAGTAGCTGAAACTACCTATCTCTACTCTCAGGCTCAAAATGTCTACGCTCACGCACCACAAGTAGCCCAAGGATAAATAGACAGAGTGCAACTACACCGAGGATGAGACTCGAAGAATCAACCCCCGTCGCGCTAAGCGTAGCTACCTTCGTAGATTGCTTACCCGGCATCTCCACAGAAGTGTCCTGATTAGTCGCAAGGCCGGTCTCCGGACTTACCTCTAGGCTAGACTCCGGGCTCGACTCAACAGTCGGCTCCAGAGTAGGTGTGCCAGCGTCAGCCGCCTTGACAGTCCAAGGAAGCTCCAACGCCTCACCAGCAGCACCATTAACCAAGGTCAACTCCAAAGTATGCACACCAGGCACAAACTTCGCCGCAGTCTCAGCACTGATATCCAACATCGCTTGCCCATTACTGACTGTAACAGTACCCAACTCAACCGGATCAGAGTGCAGCACCGCCTTCCATTCAGAGCCCTCAGTAGCGTTAGTGAAAACAAACTCCAACGAAGTAGCCTTACCCTGAGTGAAAGAGTTAGTGGGCATGCCATTAGCAAAGACCTTCATACTCACCTCAACCGAAGGCTCAGTGGTGGACTCGGTAGTCGGTTCCGCTGAAGGTTCAACCGAAGGCTCCACAGTCGGCTCCACAGTCGGCTCCACCGTGGGTTCCACCGTGGGTTCCACCGAAGGCTCCACAGTCGGCTCCACAGTCGGCTCCACAGTCGGCTCCACCGTCAGCTCTGGCTCGGGCGTCGGCTGAGACCGCACCTGCAGGGTGAAATGCCTGCGGCCCTGCGGGGTCAGAACCGCAATCTGTTTGGCGGTAAATTCTGGATCAGCTGTGAATGCAAGCTCTACCGTCTGTTCAGCTTCAGCCTCCTGGTAGGCAAGCAGTTTTTTCTCCGCGGTCAACCAGAGTGAAACCTGTCCCGGCATAGTAACACCCTTGACTACAACAGCGACCTTATCCCCTTCCACGACCTCTATTTCAGGAGTCTCTGCGGCCGAATCAAGGATCTCAACCGCCTCAGCCTCTGGAGCCCGCACCGAAACGCTCATTCCCTGATTGTCACCGCAAAGACCATCCACCCGAATTTCGGCTGCACCCGCAAAATTATTGTTATTTTGAGAGTTCAGCCCAACTAGCTTCACAAATTTCGCTTCCACGGTCGCAAAAGAAACATACTTCGCTGCCTCGCTCGAATCGAAACGTCCGGAAGCAACCGGGTCACCCCACTGGATTCCGTCACGGGAAGCATAGATTTCGAAGTCTTTAATTCTGCCATTTGGTCGCGCCTGACGAGGTGTGTATTCCACACCGTTCACCCGGCAGACTTGCCCCAGGCCCAAGGAAATATGGTGCGGGAATGGGTCCTCACCATCCTGCCACTTGGTGTGCCAGAAGGTGCTGGGATCACCGTCAATCGCCGCATTAGCGAAACCATTAGGTGCAGGTTCTCCGACCCTCTCCTCAGAGTCCACGTCCGCCAAGCTCAAGCCCGCAACCGGATTTTTCACTCCGCTCAGCTGCACTTTATCAGACCAGACCGCAAGCCCCGTTTCCGCAGAGAGGTCTCCCCGCACCGCCCTCAGCTGGTAGTGTCCGCTTGGCGTGTCAGCAGGAACCAGGATGTGAGTAAGCTGGGTGCCATTAGCCCGAGGACGCATCTCCCCCAGCTTTCGGTCGCCGAGGAAGATTTCTACAAATGTATTCGGTTCAAATCCAGAAATCTCGACGGCAACCCTCTCCAGCGGAGAAACAGTTTCTTCCGGAACCTTAATCTGCTGATTCCCAGCCGACTGCCACGGAGTGAAAATCGGCTCCGAAGCAGTCCCGTCCTCGTCAACAACTACCCGCGTCTGGGCGCTACGATTACCAATGCGTAAAGTAATCTCCTTAGTACCCGCGGTAGCGTAACGGTGAGTGCCAGTGAGAGCGTAAAGCCCGGCAGCGTTATATTCTGAACGCCCCAGAGTCGGGGTGATGGTAGCAGCTTCCAGAGGTGAACCGTCACCCCAATCAACCATCACGGCTTCCCCAGCGGCCCCCAGTTGCGTATTAGAAACCCCGTCTTTATCGTCAGTGCGGTCAGCTAGTACCTTAAGTGCATCCGCGGACACCTTAGTTCCCGGTGCTGAAAGCAAGCCCAGTTGGAAGCGGGAAGACAGTTCGGTAGCGGCGGATTCCACTCCGGCCAAATCATAACCCCAATTAGCTACCGCAGTATCATAAAAGTTGATTCCAGCATTGTTAAGATCCACGCCAATATTGGCAACCCGCGAAGAAAAATCAGTTAAATCACGGTCAGCTTGTGGGGTCCACCCCACCTCGGCGTGCGAGAGCATCCGCGGGAAGGTCAGGAACTCAACCTGGTCAATCCCGCGCACAGTTTCACTCCACAAGGCAGCCTCGTTACCGATGATCGCGTTATCATCTTGCAAAGTCAGCTGCGTCTGTGGATTCCAATCATAATATTTGCGAAAATCACAATCTAGGGATTCGCAAGCCCAAGTCAAACCAAAAGGCGTCTTCCGGTTGTACTTCATATCCAAGTATGAGGTTTCATTTTTAGTGATCAGGACTTTCGCGCCAAGCTCGTTAACTGCCCGAGGGACCGCACCAGCTTCATCCTTCCAGTAGTGAACCACATCGCCGGCAGCCAAGCCTTCCGCCTGAGCAATCTCATCCCAACCCATCGGGGTTTTACCCTGATCGCGCACAGCAGCTATCAAACGACCCAAGAACTGGTTATAAACGGCAACCGGGTAACGACGGCCAAATGCAAAAGGTTCATCTCCACCAACATGAATATAGGGTCCGTCAGTCATCTCAGCAAGCTGCTTAATCACATGACGGACAAACTTCTGGGAAGCCTCCGAATTTGGATCCAGATAGGAATATCCCACAGCCCCGGTACCGTTAGCGGGAACAGTCGGCTCCGCAGCCGTACCAAGATGAGATGAACCTGCCGTATTCAATTCCGGAATCGCATGCAAAGCGGCATTAGTGTGTCCAGGTAAATCAATCTCTGGGACAATCAAAACGTGCCGTTGCTTGGCGTAGGCCTGCAGCTCACGATAATCAGCTTGCGTCAAGAAGCCAGTGTGACCGATTTCCTTGGAAGCCTGCCGGTTATACGGAAGCATGCCGGTCTTCCCTGAGATTTCAGTGAGCTTAGTGTAATCGATAGTGTCACCAGCTTCGCGTCCCTCATTCGTGATCTCGATTCGCCAGCCCGGGTCGTCAGTAAGATGCAGGTGTAAAGCAGAAACCTTAAAAGTAGCGAGGTTATCAATCAGCCGCATCAGATCTTCTTTAGGAATGAAAGAGCGACCCAAATCGACCATCATGCCCCGGTAACTATAACGCGGCCAGTCTTCGATCCTTAAAGCGGGAATCGTCCAGTCAGCCAATACTGCTGACCGAGAATAAACAAATCCGGGCAATAGTTGCAAAAGCGTGCGAGTCGCGTTGAATACGCCATGTTCGCTCACCCCAACCAGATTCACTCCCGCAGAATCGGAGGTTAAAGAATAAGCCTCCTTATTGGTGGAACCGGCGACCGTTCCTAAAGCAAGATGAATCGAATTCGGCTCTGCCGCGTCTGCTTCGACAATCGGAAGCAGATAGCCGGTCGAGGTGCGGAGAGTCTGCGCCAACAGCTCAGCTGTAGCTTTCAATCCAGGTGCGGCGACAATCTTGGTGTCACGAGTAATCGTGAATCCAGCTTCACCAGCCTGAGGCGTCAAAGACACCGGCCGCGGAATCAACGACCCGCCAACTTGTTCAGTTTCCGGGCTGGCCTGCGCCACAACATCCTGGGCAAGCATCAGGTGCCCAGTCAGCGCCAGCATCACTGCTACGAAAAATGCGACTACCTTAGAAACAGCAGATTTGCATCGTAATAAAGCCATGTTTGAAATCACCAAAACCTCTTCACATCTCATCTTCGAGACCGCAAGCATCGGGCATGCAAGGAAGATTATAACGTGAATGAAATAGATAAGTCCAGAGGCTTTACGAACAAGATTGCTCATTCAAGGGAAAAATGGCTTAATTAGCTAAAAGAAAAAAAGGGGCGCACCCCATAAGGAGTACGCCCCGAAAACTTCAGCCTCAGCTGACAGAAAGATAAAACTACATCTTCTGGCCAGCAGAACCAAGACGTTCACATGCTTCCACAACGCGAGCAGCCATGCCGGCTTCAGCAGCCTTACCCCATGCGCGCGGATCATACTTCTTCTTGTTGCCGACCTCACCGTCGACCTTCAGAACGCCCTCGTAGTTCTCCATCATCCAGCCCACGACGGGACGGGTGAAGGCGTACTGGGTGTCAGTGTCAACGTTCATCTTGATGACGCCGTTACGGACAGCGGTGGCAATCTCTTCCTCAGTGGAGCCGGAGCCGCCGTGCATGACTAGGTCAAACGGACGTTCCTTGCCGACCTTAGCAGCGACCTCATCCTGGATGGTACCGAGGATTTCGGGACGCAGCTTCACTGCACCGGGCTTGTAAACGCCGTGCACGTTACCGAAAGTCAGAGCGGTCAGGTAGCGGCCCTTTTCACCCAAACCGAGGGCTTCAACGGTAGCCAAAGCATCTTCGGTAGTGGTGTAGAGCTTCTCATTGATTTCAGCCTTGACGCCGTCCTCTTCGCCGCCAACAACGCCGATTTCAACTTCCAGAATGGTGTTAGCCTTCACGGACAGTTCCAGCATTTCCTTAGCGATTTCCAGGTTCTCAGCCAACGGAACAGCGGAGCCATCCCACATGTGGGACTGGAAGAAGGGCAGACGACCAGCCTTAACTTCTTCGGCTTCCAGTTCCAGCAGCGGACGTACCCAAGAGTCAATGTTCTGCTTAGCGCAGTGGTCAGTGTGCAAAGCGATGGTCACGTCGTAGTTCTTCGCGATCTCACGCGCGTAGGCAGCCATTGCCAAAGAGCCAGCAACACGATCCTTAATGGTGGAACCTGACCAGTACTCAGCGCCACCCACGGAAACCTGGATGATGCCGTCAGAGCCAGCCTCAGCGAAGCCCTGAATAGCGGCGGTCAGAGTCTGAGAAGAAGTAACGTTAATGGCCGGGTACGCGAACTTTCCGTTGCGTGCGCGGTCCAGCATCTCGTTGTAAACTTCTGGGGTTGCGATAGACAATTTATGTCCTCCTTAGATTGGATATTACTTCCCCATTGTCCCACATTCTTGGTCATTTGTGCCAACATCACACCAGTTTCTTTCACCCTTGTCTCAGCTTGGGTACAAAGTCTTAGGCGCGGCGGGAATCCTCAGCCTGATTCCATGCCCACATCGCAATCGCGGCGGCATGCCCCACATTCATCGACCTGGTTGAGCCGTGTTGTGTAATGAAACAGATATTTTCACACAGCGCCTGCATCTGCTCAGATAGGCCGGATGCTTCCGAACCGAAAACCAACATGGCGCGCGGTGGCAGAGTTTCACCTTCTAAAGGCACAGATCCGGGCACATTATCTATCCCAATCACCGGCACGCCTACCTCTTTGCACCATTGGCCGAACTGCTCTGGGCTTTCATGATGGGTCACATGCATGTAACGGTCGGTCACCATGGCGCCGCGCCGATTCCAACGCCGGCGGCCCACGATATGAACCGAGGATGCCCCCATGGCGTTCGCGGTACGCACAATCGAACCGATGTTGAAATCATGGTCCACGTTCTCAATCGCAATATGGAAACCGCGCCGGTGCTCATCTAAATCCGCCACAATAGCTTCCAGCGTCCAGTACCGGTACTGGTCGAGGACGTTACGACGATCCCCCTCAGCCAATAGTTGCCGGTCATATTTCGGGTCATCCGGCCAGTTTTCCGGCCCGCCCGGCCAGGGGCCGACACCGACCTCTTCAGCACTCTCGGTGGGGTTATCCATCAACCAGCTACCACGTCAGAAACAGTAAAGAGGGTGACCAGCCCGATCCCCAACGCGGTGATTTCCTGCTGTGCAGCAGAATCAACGTCAGCGTCATCCTCGGCCAAAAGCTGAACCAGGGAAACTACTTTGCCTCCCGCTTCTTGGCACACCTGAACTGCGGCGGCAACCTGTGCGGGGCCGGCACCATCGATGACGAGGACGAGATTTCGTTCCTCTGTGCTAGGTCCCATCAATTTCAGGGCCGAGGGCGTCCTCCCTTCCACCTGGAAGGCGTCAATGCCGAGGCCGCGAGAAGCCGCCGCGAATAGCACGCACAAGCCGACCAGCTCAGTAGTTTCAGCGCAAGCACCAACCGCAGCCACCTCATCAGGAGCGAAACCGGCCTCCTCTAAAGCATCCAGAAGCACATGACCCAGCAGAGGTGCCGCCTCATGGTGCAAAGTCAAATCCTTAACCAGTTCAATCGGAAAGGCATCAGACTGGCCGGTAGCTTCCACCCAAAGCTGCGCTAAACGACTCTTTTGCGGGTCGTTCGCAAAACCTGCCATCAGACAATCACCTGTCCAGAATGGCGTACCTTGCCGGTCACCCAACGAACCAGCGGACGGGGTGCGAAATGCAGGACATGATCGAACATACGGTAAGGCAAAGTGGGCACGTCCTCGACCCGTCCCCGCCGTACCGCCCGTAATGCGGAAGAAACTACCTTATCAACTGGAATCCACACATAATCCGGCCATATAGACTCATCCAAACCGGCTGATTTTAGGAACTCTGTACGTACCCAACCGGGCATCACGGCAGTCGCAGTCACCCGTGTATCGGATAACTCCGCGCTCAAGCCTTCGGTGAAAGAACGAACCCAAGCTTTATGCGCCGCATAAGTGCCGTAAGCTGACCGGGAAGCCATTGAGGATACGTTCAAAATAGCGCCATGATTGCGTCGCCGCATAGCTTTGACCGCGGTCCAAGAAAGCACCAGCACAGATTTGACCATCAGATCGAGGGCCTGAATTTCGCGTTCCAGAGTCCCGTCACTAAAGGTTTGCCCTAGGGCCATACCTGCATTATTAACCAGTAGGCCGATGGGACGTGGCCCGTCGGTTTGAATTCGCTCAGCGACCTTCTCCAAACCTTCAGTTTCGGTCAGGTCAGCAACAATCACTTCCGTATGCACGCCGGCGCCTTGGCTAAGACGCTCCGCTAACTGTTCCAGTAACTCTTTTCTGCGCGCCACTAACACCAAGTTGTGTCCGGCCGCTGCAAGCTGCCAAGCAAACTCTTCGCCGATTCCTGATGTTGCACCTGTGATTAAAGCTGTACCCATAACTCACAATCTTAACGCAAACCACTGCCCGGCGGGTGACGCTGTTAAGTGGTTAAGATTCACTGAAACTGCCCATCAGCTTAAATCATGGCGAGCAAAGCGGGCTCTTCGCTGGGCTTGCACCCGCGGATCCGGTACCGGTACCGCATCTAAAAGCCGCTGCGTATAAGGGCTTTCAGGCTGCGCCAAAACGGTAGTGGTGGTGTCTGCCTCCACCACTTCACCCTGCTTGAGCACCACGACTCGTTCAGCTAACTGCTCCACCACCGCTAAGTCATGGGTGATAAGCAAGCAAGCGAACCCCATCTCTTGTTGTAACTGCTGCAAAGTCGCTAAAACCTGAGCCTGCACTGAAACATCCAAAGCAGAGGTGGGTTCATCCGCAATCACCAGACTGGGACGCAGCACAATCGCGCGCGCAATCGCCACCCGCTGCCGCTGCCCGCCGGAAAGCTCATGCGGATAACGATCCGCATAGGCGGTTTCCAACCTGGCCGCCAACATGGCTTGGAGAGCCCGCTCACGCCGCTGAGCGGGTGAGAGCTTAGTGTGAGTTCGGAGCGGTTCCGCGATCGACTCCACCACCGTGCGCCGAGGGTTCAAAGCCGAGGCCGGATTCTGGAAAACCACCCCTATTCGGGAAAGACTGCGACGCAATGCCCGCCCGCGCAGCTGCAAAATGTTAGTTCCCGCCAATTTCACCTGCCCGGAGCTTGCTCTCACCTGCCCGTAGATAGTCGCAGAAATTGTTGACTTTCCGGAACCAGACTCCCCCACCAGCGCAAGGACCTCACCCTGCTCTAACCGCAACGAAACCTGATTCACCGCGCGGGTTGCCCCACTTCCGGAACCGTAGATTACGGTCAAGTTTTCAATCTCGACCGCGGGCGCGGATCCGTCCTCAGCACGATCCTCAGCACCGTCCTCAGCACCATCGCGAACCGGGTCCAGCAGAGCCTGAACAGCAGCGGCCGCGGCAGCATCAGAAACTCCGCCAGAACTGCTGGGAGCAACAGTGAGAGCCTGACCGAGGCGCGGCACCGAAGCCAATAGGCGCCGAGTATACTCTGCCTGTGGCTGGTAGAATACTTGCTCTACCGGCCCCGCCTCAACCACTTTTCCCTGCTGCAAGACAATGACC
Organism: Boudabousia marimammalium; assembly: GCF_001936115.1. GTDB lineage: Bacteria > Actinomycetota > Actinomycetes > Actinomycetales > Actinomycetaceae > Boudabousia > Boudabousia marimammalium. The sequence continues at coordinate 68,189 of NZ_MPDM01000008.1, read as the reverse complement.
TGATCCGCCAAATCTGCTACCACGCCCATGTCGTGAGTAATCAAGAGCACACCCAAGTTTCGGGCGTGAGCGGCTTCCCTTAGAAGCTGCAAAATAGTGGCCTGTGCGGTCATATCCAAAGCCGTGGTCGGCTCATCCGCGATCAAAACATCCGGTCGGCAAGCTAAAGCCATCGCAATAAAAGCCCGCTGGAGCTGCCCTCCAGAAACCTGATGGGGGTATGCCTGGTAAATTCTTTCCGGCTCCCGAAGACTAACTTCAGCAAGCAACTCTAGGGAACGCGCCCGCGCTTGCGCCCGTGGAATCCCCTCATGCACCATCATGATTTCGTCAATCTGGGCGCCAATCCGCAGCAGCGGATTCAGCGCGGTAATGGGTTCTTGGAACACCATGGCGACGCGGGCACCACGCACCTGGTTCAACAGTTTGCGACTGGCACCCAAAAGTTGCAGCGGTTCCCTCCCGCTCTGGTCAGCCAGCTCAGCTGACCCTGATACTTGGGCAGATTCTGGCAGTAACCCCAGCAAGGCCCGGGCAGAAACAGATTTCCCGGAGCCAGACTCTCCCACTAGGGCAGTCACTTGGCCGGGCACCAGCCGCAACTCCACACCGTCAACGGCGTCAGCGGCTGAGCCCGCGAAAGCGACCCGCAAGTCACTAACCGCGAGCACCTCATCTGGTATTGCTGGAGATGACACTATTTGACTCCCAAAAGTAGATAGTTCGGGTAGGCGGGAAAAGCCCCCACATAGAAGTTTCGAACAGCTGAACCGTGCAGATAGCTCAAACGCTGATACGACAATGGCACCACGGCGGCACGTTCCATCACCGCCTTATCAACCTTCACCCACAGTTTTTGGGCGCTCTCCGGATCAAGAGTCGCCGAGGCGTCAAGAATCAGCTGGTCAATCTGAGGGTCCTCCAAATGCGCCAGATTTGAGCCCCCATTCCCAGACTCCCATGAAGCAAAGAGAGGTTGAAGATTAGCGCCCGCGGAAGGAAAATCGGGATTCCATGAAGAAATCGCTAAATCGTAGGAATCTCCTTCACCTTGGGTGGCCCGCTCAGTAAAAACAGCGGATTCAACCGGATCTATCCTCACCTGCAATCCCAACTGCTGCAAAGACCTAGCAACTGCTTCCGCCCGTAGGACCTCCCCAGTACTGTTGCGGCACATTAACACCAGCGGAGTTTGCGGCAAATCCGTAGCTTTCGCTAGCTCTGCCCGGGCCGCCCCCAAATCACCCTCGGGAGGGGCGGGGTAAAGCTGATACTCCTCCCGTCCTGGAATCCCAGGAGTAATCAGCGTCGTGGCGATAGTTCCCGCCAACCGACCACCAGCGGCCTTATTCACAGCAGACTTATCGATGGCATAGTTCAGAGCCCGGCGCACCTGCACGTCAGTGACCCGTTTAGTATTGATTGCCAAATATAGTAGCGGACCGGCCGTAGAAATCTGTAGACGCTGCCCCACATTGCTTGACTGGGCGGCGGTGATTAGTTGCGCAGCCGGCACTTTCGCGGCCGTCATCGAGCTAGCGTAGGCTTTCTGATCGGAAATAATTTTCTGCGCAGCCACCACCGGATCATTACCGAGGGAGAACACAATTTTATCAGGCCCCCCTAAACGTACCGAATCGTCACTCCAATAAGGATTACGTTCCAACTCGACTGCGATTCCGGTACGGTAACTGCTGACTTGGTAGGGGCCCGAAGAAATCGGCTGCCGCGAGTACGCTTCCGGATTATCTTTCGCCTCCGGAACCGGGGCGAAAGCGGGCGTCGAAGCAATCCACGGCCAGTCACCATAGGGCTGGTTCAAATGGAAAACAATAGTGTAATCGTCAGGCACCTCGATTGCATCCAAATGCTGCCCCTCATAGGGTCCCCGGTAGTTCTCTCCACCGACCAAAAGGCTCTTATGGTATCCCAAACCTCCAGAGAGGGCCGGTGCAAAAGAGCGTTCTAGGCCGTACTTGATTTCTTTGGCGGTCAGCGCAGAGCCGTCCGAAAGACGCAGATTCCGCTTCAGCCGATAGGTCCAAGTTTTTCCGTCCGCACTCACCTCACCGGTGTCAGTAGCTAAATCCGGAACCACCTCGGCCTCCTGTCCAGGCCGGATGCGCCAACTGGTCAAACGTCGATGCAGCAAACCGGCTGAAGTAATCGCCAGAGACTGCGATTTAGCTGGATCGAAACCCAAGTCCTTATTCGCATCCAAAATCGTTAAAGTGCCACCTTTAACGCTGTTGTCAATCTCAGGCGTGACCTGCTGTTCGAGGGCCACCGGACCATAATCCCCCATTCCCGAGGTAGTCGCGCAAGCGCCTAAAGTGGTAAGTGGAAGGCCGAGGGCGATGAACCCAACCAGGGCCCGTTCCCAGGATAGTTTCAACATATTTTTATCCCCTTAAGCTACTACGCGCGGATCAAGCCAGGCGTGAATCGCATCGACAAGCAGATTCGCAATAATTACGAAGGCGGCAGAGACCAGCACTACGCCGGTAATCAGATTCAGATCGGTGCCATTAACTCCGTCAATCAGGAGCGTTCCTAAACCGGGCAGAGAAAACACGGACTCGGTGATTACCGCACCACCGAGGAGACCACCCAGATTCAATCCAAAGAGGGTGACTACGGGGACAAGCACATTACGTAGGGCGTGGCGTACTACTATGTCTCGTTCAGGAACCCCTTTGGCGCGGGCGGTGAGAACATAGTCTTGCCCCAACTGTTCAATCAGGTTGGCACGCACCAGCCGCGCATAGACTGCCAGATAGAGGATGGCAAGGACGACCGCAGGAAGCAACAAATGCCACAGCCATTGAGCCGGATTTTCAGTTAATGCCACATAATCTGAGACTGGGAACCAGCGAAGCCCGAAACCGAAGACAAGAATTGCCAACAGCCCAAAAAGGTAGGCGGGGGTGGAAACTCCGATGACGGCGCCGGCCATAATTATCCGGTCAAGGGTGCGCCCGCGTGAGAGAGCTGAAACTACGCCGGCGATGACCCCGAAACTGAGCCACAGGATTGCTGCTAAGCCAGCAAGAGAGAAGGTCACAGGGAGCCGGGAAAGAATGAGCGGAGTGACGCCTTCACCGAGGTTGAATGAGTAGCCGAGGCAGGGGACGGAGCAGACGATGGCACCGCTTCCGGTGCCGAAAGTCCGGCCCATGAAGATTCCCGCCAAGTAGCTCCAGAACTGCTGATACCACGGGTTTGCGGTGCCCATTACAGATTCGGCAAGCGCGCGACGTTCTGGAGTGCAAGGTTTCCCGCACACCGCGAGGGCGGGGTCAGCGGGCCAGAGGTTAAAGACCGCGAAAGTCACGAAAGTGACCAACAACAGAACCAGCACTGATGCGCCAATGCGGCCTGCCCAAAACTTCAAACCGGTCATTTGGTTTCCTCTTTCATCTCAGGGTTTTCGAGTCTGCGTTGCGTTTGAGGGTCGAGGGCGTCACGGAGTGCATCACCGGCAGTGTTGAAAGCTAAGGTCAGCAGGACAAGGCTCAGCGCCGGCCAGGTCAAGTAGAGAGGATCTACTTGGATCCAGTCGACTGCCATCCGAATCGAATAACCCCAAGAGGGAGTCGGGGGAACCACTCCAAGACCAAGGAAAGAGAGGGCTGCCTCGGCCCCAATCTTGCCGGGTACGCTCATCGTGGTGAGAACAATCAAGGTAGCCATCAGGTTGGGTAGGATTTCGCGTCGAATAATTGTCAGCGCGGGAGTTCCCGAAGCGCGGGACGCGATCACGAAGGCGCGGTGTTTGAGGCTGAGAGTTTCAGCGCGAATCACCCTAGCGGTAGACGCCCAGCCAAAAATGCCGATGATGATGGTGATAAGTAGTGGTCGAGGAACGGTCGGGGGGATGATTGCCCCAATCGCAATCATGAAGATCAGTGAAGGGAAACCCAGCATGATATCGATGAGGCGGCTAATGATACGGTCGTAGACTCCCCCTAGATAGCCGGCAGATATGCCCAAAATGACGGCGATTATGGTGGAGACAACGGTGGCACCTAAACCGATCAGGACCGAAGTTTGGGTTCCGGCAATGACAATATCGAACAGATCGCGACCGGTGAGCGGCTCAACTCCGAATGGATGGGTCCAGCTGATGCCCCCGAATAGTCCGAGGGGCTGCGCTAGGTCGGTGAGTGCTTCCAAGTTGTAGGCTTGTGGGTCTCGGCCGGCCAGCTGGAGCAGAGTGGGACCCAGCAGAGCTATCAGGAGCATGAAAATAATCCATGCAAAGGCTACGACTGCGATCCGGTCGTGCCGGAGACTGGCCCACACTCTGCGGTTGCGGGTGGCTGTTGCCACGGTTGAAGTCATTCGGGAGTTCTCCTTCAAGGCGCGCCGAAGCGCTACTGAAAGTGGAATAGGGTCACGACTAATTTCAACTTTTTGCCACCTAAGCATATTCCGTGAAGTGACGGACTACTGATGAATATAATTCTCACCTAGGGTATAAAACTGGCCGCTATCCTCTTAGCGTCGAGGATAGCGGCCAGTTATAGATGGATTATGCCCGAGCTTTAGCCCTTCACAGAGCCTGCAGCCAAACCTGAACGCCAGTAGCGCTGCAGGAAGGTGAACATGATGATGACGGGCAAAATAGCCATCAGCGCACCCAGCAGCACTTGCCCCTTATCTGGGTCGAAGTAAGCGAGCATCCCATAGAGGCCCACAGTCACCGGCTTCAAGCTAGGCTCAGTGAACATAATCAACGGCAACAGGAAGTTATTCCACGTAGCCACAAAAATGAACAGGAAAATTGTCACCATTGCGGGTGCCAGTAGGCGCAGCACCATGGTGAAGAAAATCCGGAATTCACCGGCCCCGTCAATCCGGGCGGCTTCCAAGAGTTCGTTCGGCACCGAAGCTTCCACATAAACCCTGCCTAGGAACACTCCAAAGGGGGAAACCGCCGAAGGAATGATTACAGCCAGTGGATTATTGAGTAGACCCAGCTGGAAAAAGAGCAGGTATAGCGGCACTGAGAGCAAAGCAATCGGCATCAACAAACCGCCCATGATAGCTGCCTGCACAACACCGGAGCCGCGGAATTTGAACTTAGAAAGCGCATATCCGGCCATCACGGAAATCAGTACACCCAGTAAGGCTGCAGCAGTGGAATAGAACACCGAGTTAAGCACCCAGCGCCAGTAGTGACCACCGGCAGCAGCGGTTTCCATCAGTCCTTGATAGTTCTCTACCAGGTGGAAACCGCCTGCGTCACGCCCATCTACCGTCTGCGGAGCGAACCAGAAACCGTTAGAATCAATCAAACCATTATCGGATTTAGTTGCCGATACCATCAGCCAGTAGATGGGGAACATGAAGTACACCGCTACTAGGAGCAGGGTGACCCGGGTCAAAATCTTGGTGAGGGCTTTAGGTTGTAGCGAGGGGGGATACTGGTTCACCGAGGGACGGTAGGTATCGCCCGAAGGCAAGGTTGCAAGTTTCTTACTCACTGGGAGCCACCTTCCTTTGAATCATTGCGTAAGCGAAAGCCATCACGCCAGCAATCACAGCCATTACGAGTGAAAGCGCTGCAGCCGGGCCAAGGCCGGTCAAACCATCGAATGTAACCTTACCGTTCTTGACCGCGACCACCATCAACATGGGCATGTAATCATCGGGCAGACCGGCCACACCCTGAAACATGGCAGGCTCATTGAAAAGCTGAATCGTACCAATGATTGACAACAACACGGAAAGGAGCACCGCAGAAGAGAGCAAAGGCACCTTCACTTTCGTGGTGACCTGCCATTCGGTGGCACCATCAATCCGGGCAGCCTCATAAAGTTCAGTGGGAATAGCCTGGAGAGCAGCATAGAAAATCAGCATATTGTAGCCAGTGTAGGTCCAAGTCGTCACATTTGCCATTGACCACAGGACCACTGAATGATCAAAAAGATCAGGATTAAGACCGAGGTAGTGCATCACTGCCAAGAGCGGTGAAACATCCGGAGTGTAAAGGTAAACCCAGATGATGGCAGCAATAATGCCAGGAATCGCGAAGGGCAGGAAGTAAAGTAGTCGATAGAGTTTTTGGAAACGTGCCGCAATCGAATCAAGCAATAGGGCCAGCGCGAGGGCGCTTAGAATCATCACCGGAATCTGGATAATTCCAAACAGGAAGACGCGACCCATACCAGCCCAGAAGTTAGGAGCGGTAGCTACTGCCACGAAGTTGTCGAAGCCGGCGAAGACTTTAACTGATTCACCGCCACCGAAGGCGCCACCACCGGCTTTCACTTGGAAGAAAGCCTCATAGGCGGAAGTAAAGATTGGGATGATAAAGACCAGCAGGAACAACAGGGCGAAGGGCGCCAAGAATGTCCAGCCGTACATGGCTTTGCGGCGAGCACGGCGTTTGACATGTTTAGCATTAATCGCCATCATTTGCTCGAGGCTCACGTCCTCAACGCCGGTTTGGGAGTTTAGGGCAGACATTAACAACCTACTTTCAGAGAATCACCCAGCTAAGTCTGGGATTAGCTGAGCGAAGAAGAAAGTGCGGGGGCAACACCGCGAGGTGTTGCCCCCGCACTCTACAGTGTCGAGGAAGCTTTACTTAGCTACGCTCAGACCAGCCTGCTCCAGAGACTTGACAGCTTCTTCTTGAGCCTTGTCAACGTTCTCCGAAAGCTTCACGCCAGCCTTCATATTGTTAACCAGGCTGGTCTTAACGGCCGGCCAGGTGGGGATGTAAATCCAGTTCGGGTTGGACAGGTCAGCAGCCTTCTGTAGTTCAGCCATGACGTTCTGACCACCGTAGAGCTTCATTACCTTCTCATCGGTGGGGGCATCGCCCTTAGCTGCAGGAACCAGGCCCTGAGAGGTCATAGCCTTCAGGTTGGTGTTGTACCAGTCAGCGTACTTGAGAGCTTCTTCGGGATGCTTGCAACCCTTGAGTACTACGATAGCGGAGCCGCCCCACGGGCCGGACTTGGCGTCAGGCATCTGAGCAACCTGCCAGTTGGCAGCATCTTTACCGAGGGAGCCGAGGTTGAAGGCAGCTTCCCAAGCGGCGCCAATGTAACCAATGATCTTGCCTTCCTTAACGTTCTGGTCGAAAGGAGCAGGATCGCCCCAGCGGTCTACCACAAGGGTGTCACCAGAGTCGATGGAGGCTTGCCAAGTCTCAGCAACCTTCTTGGAAGCGTCACTGTTTGCTTCAACCTTCCAAGCATCACCAGCAAGGCTGAACCAAGCGTTACCGGCAGCAGCCTGAACAGCGGCAAACCAGTCACCGGCTTCATCACCTAGGAAGACCGAAGAAGCCTTGCCAGCTTCCTTAGCCTTCTTGGCGTTTGCCCAGTACTCATCCCAAGTGGTGGGAGCCTTCAGGCCAAGGGCGTCGAAAGCGTCCTTATCGTAGTAGTAAACCAGCGGGCCGGTATCCTGCGGAATACCGTAGGTCTTGCCACCGGGGGAAACCTGACCCCACGGACCAGCAGCATACTTGTCTTTGTACTGTGCGACCATATCGGTTACGTCCATCAGTTCACCGCGGACCAGCATGGCGGGCACGTTACCATAGTCAGCCTGAGCCAAACAGGGGGCGTTTCCAGCTTTGACGGCGGCAGTAATCTTGTCATAGGACTGATCTGCTTTACCTTCAAACTTGGTGGTCTTGACCTTAATGTTAGGGTTAGCCTTGTTGAATTCATCAGCAGCCTCAGCCACCTTCACCATGCCGTCCTGGTCAGGAAGACGGTGCCAGTATTCAATCTCTACTGCCTTGCCTGAGGGCTCCATGGTCTTGCCGGCATCGCCAGCCTTGTCATCGGAGCTGCAAGCTGCCAGGCCGGCCGTTGACAGGGCCAGGACCGCCAGCATTGCGGGGACCTTCTTTGAGATGCGCATATTAAAACCTCTCCGTCGAGTTACACAAATCTAGTGCAAAATGTTGCGCACAAACCGCACGCATGTTTCAAGTATAGTCACTGAGATAGACGTGCCACAACATTTCTAAAATAACGGTTCGGTTAAGACTTAGGAGAAAAGCAGCTACCCAAAGCAGACTGGATCCGTTTATTCAGCTATTTATCCCCAATTTTCAAGGATTTCTTGATTCACTTTCGGCCAGATTGCCTGATGTATCTCAGAGAAGCGTTTTGCCCCGGCAAAAACCGTCGACAAATCACGCCCTCGGTCCACCCATAAAAAGGAACCCGACTGACCAAAGTGCCCGGCCAAATGCGCAGGAGCTTCCGTCGCGGTCCAGTGCGGGGACTTTTCCCCGCGAATCTCAAATCCTAGCGCCCACAGGTTCGGCGACTGCTTCCCATAGCCCGGCAAGATGCCGGAAACCTCCGGGAACTGCGGGGTGAAAATCTCACTCACTAACGCCGGGGACAGCAAAGTCGGGGAAAGCACCTCCCGCGCAAACTTCGCCAAGTCTCTGACGGTGGCAGAACCCCCATAGGCAGGAGAGCTCACGTATCGCCATGAATCAATCCCCAGAGGCTCCACTACTTTGGCCCGCAAAAACTCATCCACATTCAGATTGAGATGACCCGCAGCGAACGCAGTCACGACCTCAATGCCACGGTTCGAATAAATGCGCCGCTGCCCCGGAGCCGCCAGCACCTTATCGGAGTTCATGGCCAGACCGGAAGTGTGCGACAGCAAATGGCGAACCGTGGAGCCTTCCGGCCCCAGCGGGTCAGACAGGCTCATCAGACCCTCATCAATTACGGTAGCGACCGCCCAGGTGGCGAAAAGCTTAGTGACAGAAGCGAGGGGGAAGACAGTATCTACTTCGCCGGCATGGGCCAGCTCCCCCTCGCTTCTAGTCACTATCAGACCGTGCGGGAAATCAAAACTTTGAACACTCATGCTTCGATTCTAACGCCGTTTTGAATGGCTCTCACCCCTGCCGGACCAAGCACTGACAGCGTCACTTCTGCTCCGCAGCGACGGCTTGCAGGCTGAGGCTTTCAGCCCCCTCGGCCACAGAAACCTCAACGCTGTCACCGGTCGCCACTTTGCCACCCAAAATCATGGTAGCTAGACGGTCCCCGATCTCACGCTGCACGAGGCGACGAAGCGGACGGGCACCAAAAGCGGGATCGTAGCCGCGGTCCGCCAGCCAAGTGCGAGCCTCATCGGTCACCTGCAAGGTGATGCGGCGGTCCACTAGGCGGGCCTGCATCTGTGCCAGCTGCAAATCAACGATTCGCGCCAGCTCGGACTTAGTGAGCGCCTCAAAGATGAGGATCTCATCCAGACGGTTCAAGAACTCTGGCTTAAAGCTGGCGTGTACCGCACCCATGACCGCTTCCTGACGCTCCTGCGCGGAGCGGGCCGGGTCAATCAGGAACTGGCTGCCCAGGTTGGAGGTCAGCACCAAAATCACGTTGCGGAAATCCACTGTGCGCCCCTGACCGTCGGTGAGGCGACCATCATCGAGGACCTGTAACAAGATGTCAAAGACCTCTGGGTGGGCCTTCTCAATCTCATCCAGCAGCACCACTGAGTAGGGACGGCGACGCACCGCTTCGGTGAGCTGACCACCCTCGTCATAACCAACGTAACCGGGAGGCGCACCAACCAGACGCGACACTGTATGCTTCTCAGAGTATTCAGACATGTCGATGCGAACCATGGCACGGTCGTCATCGAACAGGAATTCCGCTAGGGCCTTCGCCAGCTCCGTCTTACCGACACCGGTGGGACCCAGCATCAGGAAGGAACCGGTCGGCCGGTTCGGGTCGGAGATACCTGCCCGGGAGCGACGCACCGCGTCAGAGACGGCCGCCACGGCCTGACGCTGACCAATCAGGCGCCGTCCGATGATGTCTTCCATCTCTAGGAGTTTCTCCATGTCGCCCTTGAGTTGCTTTCCAGCTGGGATTCCAGTCCACGCTTCCACGACTTCCGCAATCTCCATGGGGCCGACTTTTTCGGCAATCATGGGTTCGGGGGCCGAGGGTGAGGTGTCGGCGGTACGCTCAGCTTCGGCTGCTTCCGCCGCGGCAATCTCCCGCTCAACCTTCGGAATCTCACCGTTTTGTAGGCGGCCAGCTTCCTCCCAGCGGGCTTCCCGCATGGCTAGCTCCAGCTGGGTACGCAAATCATCTAACTGGACGCGCAGTTCACCGACCCGGTTATGTCCGGCCTTTTCGGCTTCCCAGCGGGCGGTGAGGCCACTCAATTCTTCCTGCTTATCCGCTAGTTCGGCCCGCAAATCAGCTAGGCGTTCACTAGCGGCAGCGTCATCTTCACCAGATTCAGTCAGGTAGGACTCTTCCATCCGCAGGCGCTCAACTTCACGGTTGAGCCGGTCAATCTCCACCGGGGAGGAGTCCAGCTCCATCCGCAGGCGGGAGGCCGCCTCATCGATTAGATCGATCGCTTTATCTGGTAGTTGCCGGCCGGTAATGTACCGGTTGGAGAGCTGCGCTGCCGCTACCAGCGCGCCGTCTGAAATGGTGATCTTGTGGTGGGCTTCGTACTTCGGAGCAATGCCGCGCAAGATTGCGATGGTATCTTCAACGGAGGGTTCCCCCACGAAGATCTGCTGGAAGCGACGCTCTAGGGCGGGATCTTTCTCCACGTTTTCACGGTATTCATCCAAAGTGGTGGCGCCAACTAGTCGCAGTTCACCGCGCGCCAGCATGGGTTTGAGCATATTGCCTGCGTCCATGGCACCTTCGGAGCCGCCTCCGGCCCCCACAACGGTATGTAGCTCATCAATGAAGCTGATGATTTGACCGTCAGATTCAGTGATTTCTTTCAGTACCGCTTTGAGGCGTTCTTCGAACTCACCACGGTATTTTGCACCCGCTACCATTCCGGCAATGTCGAGGGCGATTAGCTGCTTATCCTTCAAGCTGTCGGGCACATCGCCTGCCACGATTCGTTGCGCTAGGCCTTCAACGACCGCGGTTTTACCGACGCCGGGTTCACCAATCAGCACCGGGTTGTTCTTGGTGCGGCGGGAGAGCACTTGGACGACGCGCCGAATTTCTTCATCACGGCCGATCACTGGGTCCAGTTTGCCTTCGCGCGCCCGCGCGGTCAGGTCTTGACCGTATTTCTTCAGCGCTTCAAAGGTTCCTTCCGGGTCGGGGCTGGTGACTTTGGAGCTGCCGCGAAGTTTCGGCAGGACTTCACCTAGCTGAGCTTGGGTGGCTCCCGCACCTTGCAGGATTTGCCCGGCTTTTCCGGCCGAGGATGAGGTCGCCAGCAATAGGTGTTCGGTGGAAACGTACTCATCCCCCATCTCTTGGGCGGTTTTTTCAGCCGTATTGATAATCTCTATGAGCTGTCGTGATAGCTGCGGCTGAGTGACTGTGGTGCCGCTTGCGGTGGGCAGTTTCACTAGGCTGGTGCGCACGGCTGCGCCGACCTGTTTCCGGTCAGCACCGGAGGCGTCAAGTAAGGAAAGCGCGATACCCTCTCCCTGTTCCAAAAGTGCGTTTAGCAGGTGGATATCTTCTACCTGTGGGTTTCCGGCAGCCACTGCGCTTTGTATCGCAGAGCTAATGGCCTCTTGTGATTTTGTAGTTAGTTTCGTATTCATCAGTAAGCTTCCTCCAAATATTCAAGTGTTACTGAATACAACGACGACAAAGTTGAGTCTATTCCGCTCAACTCTATTTTTCTGTTTTTCCTGCTTTTATCAGCCAAGGGCAAAAATTCATGCAAATAGCGAAAAATTCAAGAAATTGGCGCAAACAATATGTAAGGATGAAAGAGTCACATAGGACTATGAAAGGAATCCGAAATGGATCTCAACGCAATGAAGGACGCCGCTAGTGATAAGGCTGCAGAGCTAAAAGACGTCGCTGAAGACACCGTCGAAAAAGCTAAGGACGTCGCTGAAGACGCCGCCGATAAGGCTAAGGAAACTGCCAGCAAGGCAAAAGACTCCGCCACCGAGGCAGTCACCGAGGCTAAGGACCGCCTAGGCTTCTAAAGTCTAATTCAGCGAATCAGCTGAAACTGTACTCAATAGTGATGCCCTCCCCAGATTCTGGGGAGGGCATCATTCATGTTATAGACTCTGAGGCGGCTAGTTCCTCATCGTTTTCCGGCGACCATTGACTTTTACCAGCCAGACAATGCCGACGATCATCCCCACGAAAGCCACTAAGCCAAAGATCATGGAAATCAGCAGGACACGCGAATAGTTGAAACTCCACGCCTCAAAATCTCCGGTCCCCATCAGGATTGCTGAAGGCTTAGCCCCTTCACAACGCATCGTGGCGGTTTTCTCCGGCATTGCCGGGTAAGTACGGATCTGCTGTCCAGTGGTTTCCAGACCAATCGGTTCACCGATCATTGCCTCAGAATCAGAGGTGGAAGCGCCCGGGTAGAGGGCACAGGTACTGCTGTCGTCAATCCCTTGGATGACCGCCCAAGCTTTCTCACCTTCACGAACTGGGAACTGCTCCCCCACCGCAACCTGGCGCATCTGACCAATCTCACTACCCGTTGGGGAGGCGCCCATCAGTTGCGCCGTCGTATAGATAATCAGACCGATCGGTAGAGCGAGCAGCACAAACACGCTCACCACCAAAGTCCAGATTGGCCCCTTACGGGAAGGCAGCGGCCCGGAGCTAGTGGACTGCGACTGCGGGGATTGCTTCGTCACCTGCTCGAACGACTGGCTCGCCGGCGCGTAGGGGTTGGCGGAAACATTCTTCGGTTGCTCTGGGCGAGGTGCCGAGGACGAGGGCGCTGACTCTCCCGGGCGGCGGAAACGCCCTTTACTTTCATCCCAGCCTCCCTGAGCCGGGGTTTGCGGGGCCGGCTGCTCACCCACTGGCGGCAGTCCCTGTTGCCGGCGGAACTCAGCTAGCTGTTTTTCATCCATTTTTACGCCATAGCGCGGAGCTACTGGGGGGACGGAAGTTGCTGCCGGCTGAGGAGATTCCACCTGCGAGACTTCTGGGGTTTGCATCTCGGCAGGCAGGCTCGGGTCCACCACCGGGTCGAGCTCTGGCGCGGAGCTGTCCTCTCTTGAGCTCTCCTCCACGGGTTGTCCGGCGCGTTGTTGGGCGGCCAGCTCCCGGCGGGAAGGGAATCTGCGCTGAGACTGAGAGTCTGGGTTGGGATTCAGATTTTCGTTAGTCACCTGTTTCTCCTTAAAGTCATTACCACAAGTATAGCCACCGAAAACACAGACTAAAGCCCAATCCGTTATTCAGGTAACTGCACTACTCTACCGTAACTGACTTAGCGAGGTTTCGAGGCTTGTCCACATCATGCCCCAACAGGACCGCCACCTTGTAGGCCAGCAGCTGCATGGGGATGGTCAACAGGATGGGATCTAGCTCCGGTTCACTCTTCGGTACCACATAGGTTTGCGCATCCAAGCCAGAAAGATCAACACCCGCATGGGTGAAGGCCACTAGCGGCCCCTGCCGGGCCATAATCTGTTCGGCCGCCGCAATATTGCGGTCAGTCAGCTCATCATCAGGAATGAAAGCAACGGTCGGCATCTCTGGGCTAACCAGCGCCAGAGGCCCGTGTTTGAGCTCCGACGTCTGATAGGACTCCGCATGAATATAGCTGATCTCCTTCATCTTCTGCGCCCCTTCGGAGGCTACCGGGTAGCCGCGCACGCGCCCAATATAGTAGATGGAGCTGGCTTGGGAGAGAGTTAAGGCGAGGGGGTCGAGGAGGTCACGGTTCTCAATAATTTGTGTGATCTTCCCCGGCAGTGCCGCAATCCCCGCAACTAGGCGCCGACCGTCAATCAAAGAAAGGTCATGCACCCGCCCCATCTCCACCGCAATCATCGCGAAGACGATGGCCATATTAGTCAATGCTTTCGTGGAGGCGACAGCCACCTCAGCTCCGGCGTGAATGTAGACGCGACCGTCAACTGCGCGGGCAATCGTGGAGCCAACCGCGTTGATAACGCCAACCACGTAGCCGCCCTTGCGTTTAATCTCTTCTACGGCGAAAGCCGTATCAGCGGTTTCACCTGATTGTGACACCACAATATAAAGGGTGTCAGCTTCGATTAGCGGGGCCCGGTAACGAAACTCTGAAGCCGCTTCCGCGTCCGCGGGGATACGCGCGATCTCTGCAATCATTTGCGCCCCCATCTGGCCCACATAGTAGGCGGAGCCGCAGCCCAAGATCTTGACCCGACGGAAGGAACGAAGCTCTCGCGGGGAGAGGTTCAGGTCCGGCAGACGGGTCGTGCCATGCCGTTCATCGAGGTGACCGCCAATGAGTTGCTCCGCCACCTGCGGTTGCTCCATCATTTCTTTCATCATGTAGTGCTCATAGCCGGAGCGGGCGAAATCATCCTCGGTCACTTCAATGAGTTCGGGAGTGCGACCCACATCATCGGTTTCCTTAGTGAAGGCCCGCAAATGATTCGGAGTCAGGACCGCGAGTTCGCCGTCCTCTAGGTGAATCACCCGGTCCGTGTAGGCCACCAGAGCCGCCACATCCGAAGCCACATACATGGTTCCTTCACCGACGCCCAAGACCAGCGGGGAGCCCTGCCGCGCCACCACCATCGACTCTGGGTGTTCACGGTCCAGTACTGCAATCGCATAGGTGCCAGTGACTTGATCGACCGCCGCTAGAGTGGCTTCTTCCAAGGTTTTGCTGCCTCTGTCAAAAGCCTGCCGTACCAGTTGGGCGATTACCTCCGTGTCGGTGTCGGAGCTGAACCGTACCCCCTCGTCCATGAGGCGAGTGCGCAAAATCGCTGCGTTATCAATGATGCCGTTGTGGACTAGGTGAATCCGCTCATCGGAGGAAACCTGCGGGTGAGCATTGTTTTCGGTGGCGGGGCCGTGGGTTGCCCAGCGCGTATGCCCGATGGCCGCCACGCCTTCGAAACCTTCCGGGAGGGCATCTTCAAGTTCCTTGACACGCCCCACTTTGCGGACCCTGCGCAAGGTGGCGGGGACATCCGCGGTGGCCGAGGGCGCGAGGACACTCACACCAGCAGAATCGTAGCCGCGGTATTCCAGCCGGTAAAGTCCAGCGATGACAAAATCTACCGGGTTATTGACGCCGATCGCGCCGACAATTCCACACATAGGAGCTTCTCCTCTTACTTTGCACACCAGCAGCCTTTAAGTGTTCAGGTAAAACCTGAGCTTGCGCTAGCTAGGCGGTGAATACGTGAATTGCACTGTACTCTGAGGGAAAGTTTTTGTCAGGGCAGAGGTCACGAAAAATGCAAGATTCTGGCGCTTTTCGCGCACTTTCGTGCGAAGTGGAAAAATATGCTGTTCAGGACTGATCGAAAGCGACAATAAATCCGGCATCGTCCACAGCTTCACCGTCGGTGCGCTCGCAGATTTGCGCGGCGATCTGCTCAATCAAAACCGTGGCCGCGAGGCGTTCCATCCGGATTTGACGAGACGGACGGCTAGACAAATGCGTCCGATCTTGTGAGGGATGCCAAGTCAGCAGGTAGACGGCAACTTGTTCCTTCACCCATTCTTCCCACCGCAGGGCGCGTGGCACCACGTCTGAGTAATCAGCCTCCAGGATGACTGCGCCCCTCCGTTCGAGGGGGATTTCAATCGCGTAGGGGCTGGTTGAAGAGCTCAGCGCCGATCCCAATGCCAACGGCACCAGTTGATGCTCAGGGGCCTCAGAGGCCCGGGCAAAACCAGGATTGACCCAAGGCGCCCACGCATCGGTCAAGACTCGAGCTTGCGGGTTGATTCGCTGAATCAAAGAAAGCATATCTTTGCCCGGCAGCCACGCCGGCGCATACACAGTCAGATCCACTAAATGGTCCGGGTCGGGCTCGTAAACTAGGCCTTGGTCGGAACGAATCCCCCCACCCACACGGGCGGCCACATCCAGCAGGTGACTGAGCACTTGATACTCATCCCCAACCGGGAGTTCACCCTTAAATAGCGGGGAGACATGATCGGAGGCGTAGAGGGCTTCAGCCACCTCGACCGCCATGCCAGCCTCTGGCTGTCTGCGGTTCGGGGCAACCTGAATCAGGTATCCCCAGGCAGCTGAGTTAGGTAGTTTGAGTTCGCGCCCAATCTGACGCGAAATTTGCCACGGACCAGACAGGGTGACCTCATCGAAAAGGCCGAGAATGCCGGGCATCAGCCAGCCGGCCTCATCCCACAAACTCACCACTAGGGCTTCAATTTCTTCCGCCGTGACGTCCTGTGGAACGAACAGCAGGTGTTGCTGGTCCGCGGTGATGGGGAGGAGTTCCCCCTCACCCCACTGAGTGGCAACCACGTAGGTGTCTTTGGCGGGGTCGGTGAAGGCGTGACCGTCGCCGGCGAAACGGTAGGTTTCCCCCTCGTAGACGGGCTCCGTGATGGCCGCCAAAGTGGGATCTTCCAGCTGGGGCTGCTTTTCGGACTGCCCTTCTGCACTGGCTTCCTGGGCGGACCCGCGTGAGGGAATCATTCCGCGGTGTCCCCGTGAATGCTGTGGGTGTGAGCACGACCGGCAATATCAGAGTTCGCGGTGATGCTGACGCGGGAGAAGTTCAGGTAGGAACGCGAAGCGGTGGGGCCGCGCTGCCCCTGGTAGCGCGAACCGGTGGCGCCCTGGCCGTAGGGGCGGTCCGCCGGGGAAGACAGCTGGAAGAAGCACAGCTGTCCGATCTTCATGCCGGGGTACAGCAGAATCGGCATGGTCGCCGTATTGGAAAGTTCGAGGGTGACATGCCCGGTAAAGCCCGGGTCAATGAAACCGGCCGTGGAGTGGGTGAGCAGGCCGAGGCGCCCGAGGGAGGATTTACCTTCCAGACGGGCCGCAATATCGTCCGGCAGGGTCACCTTTTCGTAGGTGGCGCCGAGGACGAACTCTCCCGGGTGAAGCACGAAGGGACGATCATCGCCAGCATCTACCAGATGGGTGAGGTCTTCTTGCTGTGCGGCAGGATCAATCACAGCGTAGCGGTGATTATCGAAAAGCCGGAAATACCTGTCGAGGCGCACATCAATACTGGCTGGCTGGATCATTTCCAGGTCGAGGGGGTCGAGGTTGATTCGTCCCTCAGTCAGCTGGTTTTTAATATCGTGATCTGAAAGTAGCATGCTTCTATTTTGACATGTTTTGGGTAATTTGTGGGCAGTAGCTAGAAATGAACCCCGCCCGGTTGGGCGGGGTTCATCTATCAGTTCACTATCGCTTCAGCTACTGGGTCTCCCCGGTAGTTAAAGTGGCTAGTTGCTTACTTGCGAGCTTCAGCGATACGTTCGCGCAACTTAGCCAGCTCGTCCTTGATGGCGGCGGGCAGCTTGTCACCGAACTGCTTGAAGTACTCTTCAGTCTCAGCGGCTTCCTTGTCCCAAGCTTCAGGGTCAACGAAGAACAGCTTATCCCAGGTTTCCTTATCGAAGCCCTTGAGGCCGTCGATGTTGAAGTCCTCGAACTTGGGGTAGCGACCGGTGATACCGTCAATGGCATCAACCTGACCGGAGGCACGACGGACAACCCAGTCGAGAACGCGGGAGTTCTCGCCGAAGCCCGGCCATAGCCAGTTGCCTTCGTCATCCTTGCGGAACCAGTTGACCTGGTAGACCTTCGGGAAGTTCTCGCCGAGCTCTTCCTGCATGTCCAACCAGTGCTGCCAGTAGTCAGCCATGTGGTAGCCACAGAAGGGCAGCATTGCGAACGGGTCGTGACGCAGAGCGCCAGCGGTCACGTCGGTAGCAGCAGCGGTAACTTCGGAAGCCACCGAAGCGCCAATGAAGACGCCGTGAGCCGGATCGTACTGCTCAGCAACCAACGGAACGTTGGTGGCGCGGCGGCCACCGAAGAGGATGGCGTCGATCGGTACACCCTGAGGTGCTTCCCAGTCGGGGCAGATAATCGGGCACTGTGCGGCCGGGGTGGTGAAGCGAGCGTTCGGGTGAGCAGCCTTTTCACCGGACTCCGGGGTCCAGTCGTTGCCGTGCCAGTCGATCAGGTGATCGGGGGTCGGGCCGTCAATGCCTTCCCACCACACGTCACCGTCATCGGTTAGGGCCACGTTCGTGAAGATGGAGTTCTCACGCATGGTGTCCATAGCCATCGGGTTGGTGTCGTAGGAGGTGCCGGGAGCAACACCGAAGAAGCCTGCTTCGGGGTTAATGGCGTAGAGGCGGCCGTCGGGGCCGGGGCGCATCCAGGCAATGTCGTCACCAACGGTTTCGACCTTGTAGCCGGGGATGGTGGGCTGCAGCATGGCAAGGTTGGTCTTGCCACAAGCTGACGGGAAGGCAGCGGTCACGTGGTACTGCTTGCCGGTGTTCTCATCGGTCAGGCGCAGAATCAGCATGTGCTCAGCCATCCAGCCGTCACGCTTTGCCATGGTTGAGGCGATACGCAGCGCGTAGCACTTCTTACCGAGCAGAGCGTTGCCGCCGTAGCCGGAGCCGTAGGACCAAATTTCGTTGGTCTCGGGGAAGTGGGTGATGTACTTCTCATCGTTGCAAGGCCAGGCGGTGTCTTCCTGACCGGGCTCCAGCGGTGCACCCACGGAGTGAACGGCGGGAACCCAAGTCTGGCCCTTAGCCATCAGGTCAAGCGCTTCGGTGCCCATGCGGGTCATGATGCGCATGTTGCAAACAACGTAGGGGGAGTCGGTCAGTTCGATGCCCAGCTGGGAAATCGGGCCGCCAACCGGACCCATGGAGAACGGAATGACGTAAAGGGTGCGACCCTTCATAGCACCATCAAACTTCTCCATCAGGATCTTCTTCATTTCGGTGGGGTCGTACCAGTTGTTGGTCGGGCCAGCATCTTCTTCCTTTTCGGAGCAGATGTAGGTACGGGACTCAACACGGGCAACGTCCGAAGGCAGTGAGCGTGCGAGGAAAGAGTTGGGGCGCTTCTCCGGGTTCAAGCGGGTGAACATTCCCGACTCAACCATTTCAGAGGTAAGGCGGTCCCATTCTTCCTGGGAGCCATCAGCGAAGTACACGTCTTCCGGCTTAGCCAGCTCAGCAATACGTACAACAAAATCGATGACGTCTTCCGGAGCATTCTTCGGTGCTGCGGCGCGTACATCCTGTGCGGATACTGTCATTATTTGTGCCTCCTCGGCGGATATATTCGTGGCTGTTGCCACTGGAATCTACCCTTCTATTGTGTACCCTAATTCCCAAAAATTTCTGCCCTTAAGTCCCACGGCGAAACAGGCGTTTCTTAGGTAAGCCTTACTAATCCAATTCCATACCTAAAATACCCCTTCTCAAAAGCGCATAAAGCCGCGGAAATTGGCGCAGATACTGAACTTTAAGGACGTTTTGTCAGGAAAGTTAATTCGCTTAATTAATCCCAAAATCAGCGTGTGGCGAACAGACATTAACCCTGAATTCAGGGTCCCTACACCAAGGGGTAACGCACAATTGCGGCTTCGCGGCCAGGACCGGTGCCAATTACCGAAATCCGACAACCAGACAAACGCTCCAAAGTCTCTACATAGTCACGGGCAGTAGCCGGTAGTTCCTCCCAAGTGCTGGTCTGAGAAATATCCTCAGTCCAGCCGGGGAAATACTCATAGACCGGTTTCGCATGATGGAAATCAGTCTGATGGTCAGGCATCTCATCAAGGCGCTGACCATCCACCTCATAGGCGACACACACCGGAATCTGCTCGTATCCAGTCAGCACATCCAGCTTGGTGAGAACAATATCGGTTAAACCGTTCACCCTCGTCGCATACCTAGCCACCACAGAATCAAACCAGCCGGTGCGGCGCGGACGACCCGTCGTGGTACCGAACTCTCCGCCAGCCTGACGGAGCCCCTCACCCACCTCGTCATGCAACTCAGTCGGGAAAGGCCCCTCCCCCACGCGCGTGGTGTAAGCCTTCGCGACACCGACGACGCGATCAATCCGGGTCGGCCCCACGCCAGAACCCGTACAGGCGCCCGCCGCCGTGGAGGAAGAAGAAGTCACAAAAGGATAGGTGCCATGATCAACATCCAACATGGTGGCCTGGCCTGCCTCAAAGAGCAGCATCTTGCCCTCATCCAAAGCATCATTAAGTTCCTTCGTGGAATCCACCACGAAGGGGCGCACCCGCTCCGCAAAAGACAACAGCTCATCCGCCGCAGCTTCCGGATCAATCGAATCCATGCCATAAAGAGTGGTCAGCAGATGATTCTTCTGCTCCAAAGCGCCCCGCACCTTCTTACGCAGAATCGACTCATCGAAAAGGTCTTGAACGCGGATCCCGACACGGTTCATCTTGTCCGCATAGGTCGGCCCAATACCGCGGCCAGTGGTGCCGATCTGACGCTCCCCCAAATGCTTCTCCGTAGCCTGATCCAAGACTCGGTTGTAGCTGGGAATGATGTGCGCATTGGAGGAAATCTGCAGGCGGCTGGTGTCAACGCCACGAGACTGCAACTCATCCAGCTCCGCGAAAAGGACCTCCAGGTCCACCACCACGCCATTACCAATCAGCGGGGTCACGCCCGGCGTCAAGATTCCCGACGGAAGCAGGTGGAGAGCAAACTTCTCACCCTCAATCACGACGGTATGCCCGGCGTTATTGCCGCCGTTAAACTTCACCACGTAGTCAACCTGGGAGCCAAGCTGATCGACGGCTTTACCTTTTCCTTCATCGCCCCATTGGGTGCCAAGAACAATCACTGCGGGCATAGTCTTCCCTTTCTTCACGTTGGGCCGCGTCAATGCTAGCACGCCCGGGCACTCAGTTTCTTAAGCTTGGCAGATATCTCACTTACCTGACGCCGCAGATTCGGTAAAGTAGAGGCTATGCGTATCAAAAGTTTCCTTCGCGCCGCCGGTGCCGCCCTGCTCTGTCTGGGATTGTCCGGCTGCGTCATCCAATCCGATATTGAAATCAGTAGCGACCTGCTAGTGGATGGCAAAATCTCCGCGGAAATCCCTCGGCCTCTCCTCGCCGGCAAGGAGAACTCCCCTCTGTCAGGTAGCTGCAAGAATTTTTCGCAAAACTTCAATGCGCAGCAGAAGGCCAACCAGATGATGCCCAATGCCCGACTAGCTTTGGAAGTAGTCGAAGACAAATCAAACGACCAAACCCTGATCTGCGATTTCCAGTTCCGCCAATGGGATCCCAACCTAAACAGCCGGGTCCTGTGGGCAGCGGGAGATGGCTACGTATTCGATCTGACCCGCCCCGTCAACGACCTCTTCGGACAGGCCGGCAATGACACAAAAATCAGCATCAGATTGACTTTCCCGAAACCAATCACGAAGGCCGAGGGCGGAAACATCTCCGGTAACACAGTGACGTATGATTCTTTGGAAAAACTCCGCGAAGCTCATCAGATTGTGGCCGGCGATATTGAAAACAAAGGACTGTGGGAACAGTACAGCCTCTTCTTCATTCTGCTGGCCGCCATCCCGGCTGGCGCAGTAGTCATCCTCGGCATCCGGAAAGGCAAACTGGAAACCCCGGAAGACCAATAGTTTCCGGAAGATAATGGGTTCTGGAAAACAAGTAGGTTCCGAAACTTAAACCTAAAGGAGCGCCGGCTGACCATCAGATCAACCGGCACTCCTTTGTGCCATGTATGACTAGGCTTTAAAGCACCGACTCCGACAACGGCGTATGATTCCCGAAGCGGTGGTTAGTGAAAGAAATTGCCTGCTCATGTACGAAAGGTAGCATTTCCACGCGGCCCGCTTCCGTTACCGGATCAGCCCAGATAGCTAGGTCTATGCTGCCTTCAGCAGCGTCAGAAACTGGCTTCACCGCACCGTTAATCAGGCGTATACGGCCATCCAATCCCCAGTCGGTGGACTTCACGCGGCGCAGCCAGTGCTCCTGATCTTCAACATGGACCTTCACGTCCGCGACCTCCAACACGTGCCGGACTCGCTCCGGCAAATCCAGGGCAGTGGAAACCGTTACCGGCGCCCCAGCCCGCAGGCCGGCCCCAATTACACGCAGCAGCTTCGCCACAGCGCCCATCTGGAAGACGCCCTCGGCCTCTTCACCCTTCGGGTTGTCCCCGTCAAGGCGAACCGTAACAGGCAAAGCCACGTAACGGAGCACGTTCTTTTCAGTGGGGATACCGGTCGGATCATGGTAGACACCGAACTCGGTATTCCAAGCCCGCTGATCAGAAATGTAGGCTGCCGCCAGCGCCCGCAGATCCTCACCGGAAAGCTGATCGCGGGCCGCATCAAGAAGCTCACTCAGGGCGGTCACCTTAACGGTACGCTGAGCCTCGTTAACCACCTCATCAACCGGCCTGCTGTCAGCCTCAGTCGGGGCAGGAGCCCAGTTACCGAAAGCGTAAAGGTAGTTCGGGCCGCCAGCCTTCGCGCCGTTACCGACGGCGGAACGCTTCCAGCCGCCGAAAGGCTGACGCTGCACGATAGCACCGGTAGTACCACGGTTAATATACAGGTTGCCAGCATGGACGTTATCAATCCAGTAGTTGATCTCTTCGGCATCCAACGAATGGATACCGGAAGTCAAACCGTAATCAACCTGGTTGACCCATTCAACGGCCTGCTCCAAAGTCTCAGCCCGCATCACACCCAGAATCGGGCCGAAGTATTCAGTCAAATGGTAGGCGCTGCCAGGCTGAACGCCAGAGCGAACCCCCGGAGACCACAGCTTGCCGGAATCATCCAGCTGCTCCGGCTTCACAATCCACCGTTCACCCTCGCCCAACTTGCCGGTCAGGCCTTCCTTCAGCTTGCCCGTTGGCGGGGCAATCACCGGACCCATTTCTGAGGTCGGATCCCACGGGTAGCCAACCTGCAAGGAGTTGACAGCATCCACCAGCTGGCGGGCAAAACGGGCGGAAGTACCGACCGAACCCACCAAGATGACGAGGGAGGCCGCTGAACACTTCTGTCCAGCATGACCGAAAGCAGAGTACACGACGTCCTTAACTGCCAGATCAAGGTCAGCGGACGGGGTGACCACGATAGCGTTCTTACCGGAAGTCTCAGCCAGCAGCGGCAGGTCCGAACGCCAAGAACGGAACAGGTCCGCAGTCTCAGAGCCACCGGTCAAGACGACGCGACCAACCCGCTGATCGGTGAGCAGCTGCTTGCCGAGGGCGCGTTCACCCAAAGACACAAAAGCTAGCAAATCGCGCGGCACCCCAGCTTCCCACATGATTTCAGCAAGGACCGCGCCACAGCGGGCCGCTGCCGCTGCCGGCTTAAAGACAACAGCGGAACCGGCAGACAAAGCAGCCAGCACGCCACCGGCAGGAATCGCCAGCGGGAAGTTCCACGGCGGAGTCACCACGGTCAAGTTGGTGGGCGTGAACTTAGCACCCTCGGTCTCCTGGACCATCTTCAACGCGGACTCCGCGTAGTAGTGGGAAAAATCGACAGCCTCGGAAACCTCCACGTCACCCTGGTCGAAAGTCTTGCCGGCTTCAGAGCCAGCCACCTCAATCAGCTCGCCGCGATGCTTCGCCAAGGCCAGACCCACGTTGTGTAGAATCTCGACGCGCTCCTCAATGGGACGGGCGACCCATTCACGGCCCGCCGCGGAGGCGCGAGCCATGATCTCTTCCAGCTCTTCCTCCGTGTTGACCTTAGCATCAGCTAGGCCCTGCTTACCCAAATCGGAGTGCTCGAAACGGCCAATGATTTCGCGCGCCCACTCCAGATTGTGCATTAGTGACGGGTCAGAGTCAGGCGTATTCGCGAAGCTCAAGCCACGGGCCGGGGATTCAGTCTGACCGGCAGCACGTAGCGGCTCCAAGATTTCGTCAGCGGATTCCGTCTGCCGGTTCTGGGTGCGGTTGCGCGGCTTCACGTCATCATTGATGCGGTCCATAGCGGCGAGGAAACGGTCACGCTCACGGGCGAACATTTCGGGATTATCCGGCAATTCAAAGACCGCAGACATGTAGTTTTCGTCGGCAGCGTTCTCTTCCAGACGGCGAACCAGATAGCTGATAGCCACATCGTATTCGGCGGGGTTCACCACCGGAACATACAGCAGTAGGTTGCCTACTTCAGCGGCAACGGCGTCCGCCTGCGCGGTAGCCATACCGGAAAGCATTTCCAGTTCGACACCCCAGCGGACGTTACGCCGTCCGGCCAACTCCCAGGCGAAAGCAATGGTGAATAGGTTGTGTCCGGCCACGCCCAAACGCACGTTCTGCAAATGCTCCGGCGTCATCGCCCAGTTGAGGACGCGCATGTAGTTAGCGTCGGTTGCTTCCTTGGAGTCACAAACCGTGAGCGGCCAGTCATGGGAGTTCGCTTCGACGCGCTCCATGGCTAGGTTTGCGCCCTTCACCACGCGCACCTTAATCCCGGAACCACCCTTGGCGCGGCGTTCTGCCGCCCATTCCTGCAAGTCTTTCATGGCGCCGAGGGCGTCCGGCAAATAAGCCTGCAGCACAATGCCGGCCTCCAGCTTTTCCAAGCCTGGTGTGGACAGGATTCGCTTGAATACGGCCAGAGTGAGCTCCAAGTCACGATATTCTTCCATGTCCAGGTTAATGAACTTATTCGGCGTGGTCTCGGCCGCCAAACGGTACAGGGGAAGTAGCTTCTGCACTGCGCGGTCAACAGTCTCATCGAAAGCCCACGCGCTGTGCGGGCCAGTAACTGCGGAAACCTTCAAAGACACGTAGTCAACATCATCACGACGAAGTAGTGCCAGAGTGTCTTTGAGACGCTTGTCGGCTTCCTTGTCACCCAAAACTGCTTCACCCAGCAGGTTAATGTTGAGTCGAGCCCCATTGGCGCGCAGGCGTTTAATAGCAGGACCAAGCTTCTTGTCGGTTACATCCACAACTAGGTCGCCTACTAGCTGACTGAAAACCTTACGTGCGACCGGGGTTGCCACCGACGGCGCGAGGGGCGCGGCCGCGCCACCGAAGCGAGCGGGAGCCCTCAGATACCAGGGCAAGAAAGCCGGGTTTTTAGCCCCCAGTTCAGCCAGTTTCTGAGCAGCAATACGTTGATCTTCGGGGCGAATCACCTGGTCGACAAACTCAACCGTATAGTCCAAACCGGAAGGGTCTTTGAGCGCCTCTGACAGGAGCTGCGCTGCTCTGTCAGTCGGATAATTTTTTGAGGCCTTAGTCCACCGCTGCGCGGTTTTCAAAGCGGCTTCACCAACTTCACGAAGCTCTACTGAATCGATTTTAGACGAGGTCATCTATAGCACCTTTCTGAAAAGTCGCGCCCACGAGCGCGCACAATTAAAGAGCACAAATTATGCGGCACAGCATATTCGAAGTCTTTCGCACCATACTACCTTTAGAGTTAGAGAAAATCTAACTAGGCAAAAAGTCCTATTAGCAAGGTGTGAAGATATCGTATCAGAAAGGTTTGAGAAGGTGGACAGAAACTAGAAACCTATTCCGCTCTCAGCTGGGCAACCTCGTACAGGGCAATCCCGGTAGCCACTGAAGCATTCAAAGACTCCACCGCTGCGCTGATAGGAATAGAAGCAATCTGATCGCAAGTATCGCGCACCAGACGGGACAGACCATCCCCCTCGGCCCCAGTAACCAGCAGCAAAGGCTCCGTCGCTAACTTAAAATTGCGCACACTCACGTCAGCGTTACCATCCAAGCCAACGGCGAACAAGCCGGCATCCTGGCACTGCTGAATGGTCCGCGAAAGGTTCGTGACCTTAGCGACCGGCACCCGCGCCACCGCTCCGGCAGACACCTTCCACACGGTCGCATTCACGGAGGCGGCGCGACGGGAACCAATAATCACGCCATCCACCCCGAAAGCCCCACCGGCACGCAAAACAGCGCCCAGATTATGCGGGTCAGTGATAGAGTCCAACATCACGAACAACGGGGGACGCTCCGGCCCACGGGCCAGCGCCTTCTCCAGCAGCTCATCAAAATCAGCGTACTCGTAAGCGGGCACCTCAATGGCGACACCCTGATGCACAGCCCCGTCGGAGGCACGATCCAGATCAGTTTTCGACACCTCAATAATCGGGGCACCCAAAGCAGTCGCGGTGCGAACCACCAGCTCCACCCGGTTATCGGAAAGACCGCCAGCTAGGAAAACCTTATGAATCGGGGCGCCCGCACGGACAGCCTCAGCGACCGGATTACGGCCAAAAATCAGCTCCGCTCCCTCAGAAACCTGCACGCGCGAGCGACGAGCCGCCGCTGCGGCCTGCTGCTGACGGGTCTTCTCACGACGCTCCGCAGCGACCTTCTTCTTATGGGCCACATGGTAAACGCGATCCTCAGCCTTCGGGGTCGGCCCCTTACCAGCCAAGCCGCGCCGGCGCTGACCGCCGGTGCCTTTAGTGGAGCCCTTCTTAGAGCCTTCTTTACGGACCGCGCCGCGACGCTGTGAATTGCCTGCCATGCGAATCCCCTCTCAATAATTCCTTAGATACTGATGTGATTATACGGGAACAGCAGATAAACGCGCCCCAATGAGACCAAGCCAACGCCGGACAGATACGGCGGGTAACCATCCAATCCCCTCCGGGCTTTGGATGCGGCTCCTCAGCCTAAATGCCAGCGGGCCCCATCTTTGCTGTCTTCCACGACCACGCCAGCCTCAGCTAGGCGATCACGCAAAGCATCCGCCCGCGACCAATCCTTTTCCGCCCGGGCCTGCGCCCGTTCAGTCAAAGCCGCCTGCACTAAAACATCCAGCGCATGCTCGGCGGCCTCATCCTCGGCGCCTTCACCGCGGCTGCCAGCCCACTGCTCAGAAAGCGGATCCAGTCCCAGCACATCCAGCATGGCCCGCAGATCGAGGGCGCGCTCCGCGGCGGTCTCCACATCGCCAGCATTCAAAGCAGTATTCCCGGCCTTCAAAGCGGCATGGACCGCGGCCATCGCCCGGGACAGATTCAAATCATCATTCATCGCGGCAGTAAACTCTGCCGGCAGTTCACGGGTAGCCAGCCCACCCTCGGCCTCAGCCACCTGCGTCGCAGCCTCCGCAGCGCGGGTCACGAAACCAGACAGGCGCTCCCATAGGGCAGCAGCCTTCTCCAAGGTTTCCCCATCAAACTCAATGGTGGAACGGTAATGCACCGTGCCGAGGGCGAGACGCAACGCCGGAGCGCCAGCCTGCGCGACCAGCTCATGCACGCTCAGACCATTCCCCAAAGACTTAGACATTTTGTCGCCCTTCAAAGTCACCCAGGCGTTATGCATCCAGATGCGGGCGAACTCGTAGCCGGCACCGTGGGACTGCGCAATCTCATTCTCATGGTGAGGGAAACGCAAATCAATGCCGCCGCCGTGAATATCGAACTCATCACCCAGGTAGCGACGCGACATGGCGGAGCACTCCAGGTGCCAGCCGGGACGTCCTCGACCCCACGGGGACTCCCAGGAAGCAGTCTCCGGTTCGGTCGGCTTCGCGGCCTTCCAGAGCGCGAAATCGCGCGGATCACGCTTGCCCGCTTCGGTGGCCGCATCAATCTGCGACTCATCCTCCGTGGTCTGCATGTCCTCCAGGCGCTGCCGGGTCAGCGAGCCATAATCGGGCAGCGAATGCACCTCAAAGTAGACGTTACCGCCTCCGTCCGCGTAGGCGTGGCCGCGCTCCATGAGGCGGGCGATCATCTGCTGCTGGTCAATGATGTGCGCGGTTGCGCGCGGCTCAAAAGTGGGCGGTAGCACGCCCAGCAGCCGGTAGGATTCATCGAAGTTACGTTCCCAGCGGGCCGCCCACGCCCACCACGGGACACCGGCCTCTTGGGACTTGGCAAGAATCTTGTCATCAATATCGGTGATATTGCGAACGTACCTGACTTCCAGGCCGCTACGCTCCACCCAGCGGCGGAGCACATCAAAACCCACTGCGGCGCGCACATGCCCAATATGGGCGGCGCCCTGCACGGTTGCGCCACACAGGTACATGGACAAGCGTCCGGGTACGACCGGGTTTACCGGTTCAACTTTTTTCGTGGCAGTGTTATAAAGGTGCAGGTCAAAACTCATAGTTACAGTGTATCCGTCATCAGGTCCCGAAGCCTATACGGCTTGGGGGCGCGGGTAGATTAGCGCGGTGGCGAGGGCGGCCAAGCCTTCCCCTCGCCCAGTGAAACCCAGGCCGTCCGTGGTGGTAGCTGAAACACTGACGGGCGCACCCACAATCTGGGACATGACGGCTTCCGCTTCGCCGCGACGCGGCCCAATCTTGGGGCGCAACCCCACAATCTGGATGGCAATGTTTCCGACCGTCCAGCCGGCAGCTTCCACCAGCCGGATCGTCTCAGTTAGCAGGGCTTCACCTGAGGCGCCCGCCCATTCGGGGCGGGACGTCCCAAAGTTGGAACCCAAATCGCCTAGCCCAGCGGCAGACAGCAACGCGTCGCAGGCCGCATGGGCGGCCACATCCGCATCCGAATGCCCAGCCAGACCGTTAACGTCCGGCCAGTCCAGGCAGGCCAAACGCATGGGTCGCGGCTCAGATGCGGGAGCGAAAGCATGCACATCCACTCCCATTCCGGTCCGCGGGTATTGCCAGAAGTAGCTGTTAGCCGCTGCGTCTTGTGGGCGTTCGTCTAGCATTGGGCTGACTGTTTCAGATCCGGGTTTCTTCCAGCTTCCACACCTCACGGGCATAGTCGCTGATGGTGCGGTCGGAGCTAAAGCGGCCGGAGTTCACAATGTTGATCCAGCACTTACGCGCCCAAGCTAGGCGGTCTTTCGCCCAGTCTTCAGCCATGCGGTCGCGGGCTTCACGGTAGGCTGCAAAGTCACCCAGCACGTAGTACACGTCCGCGCCTTCCCAGGAAGAACCATCCAGCAGGGAGACCAGCAGGTCGTGGAACATGCCGCTGGCGTTATCGTCCAAGGTTCCGTCCACGAGGGCGTCCACGGCCCGCTTCAAACCGGGGACAGTCTGGTAGAACTCACGCGGATGGGTTTGTGCCCGCAAGGCGGGTAGTTCTTCTTCCTTGGCGCCAAAAATGTAGGCGTTTTCGTTTCCGACGGCGTCCACGATTTCCACGTTCGCACCATCTAGGGTGCCGAGGGTGAGGGCGCCGTTCATCATGAACTTCATGTTCGAAGTGCCGGACGCTTCTTTACCTGCCGTGGAGATCTGCTCCGAGACGTCCGCTGCCGGGATGATGTGTTCAGCGGGGGAAACATTGTAGTTTTCCACGAAGACCACGGTCACAAACTTGGACACTACCGGGTCGTTAGCGATGACGCGGCCAACCTCGTTAATCAGCTTAATGATCGCTTTGGCACGGACGTAGCCGGGCGCTGATTTAGCACCGAAGATGAAGGTGCGCGGCACCCAGTTGCCTTCCGGATTGTCCTTAATCCGGAAGTACAGGTCAATGATGTACAGGGCATTCATCAGCTGACGCTTATACTCATGGAGTCGCTTAATCTGAACGTCATAGATTGAGTCAGGGTCAATCTTGATGCCGTCGCGGCGCTCCACCCATTGCGCGAAGTCCCGCTTGTTTCCATCTTTAATGTCGATTAGGCGACGTAGCACGCCCTCATCGTCAGCGAAATGCTCCAGCTCTTTGAGCTTATCTAGGTCGGAAACCCATGCGTCGGAGCCAGACAGCTCAGTCAGCAGGGCGGACAGCTCCGTGTTGCACTGGTTCAACCAGCGGCGCGGGGTCACGCCGTTCGTCTTGTTGTTGAAGCGCTCGGGCCAAATCTCGTACCAGTCGTGCAGGGTTTCAGCCTTCAAGATTTCAGTGTGCATGGCGGCCACACCGTTAATGGAGAAGGACGTGTAGCAGGCGATCCACGCCATGTGCACCATGCCGTTTTGGACTGGCGCCATGTAGTCGATTTTGCCCGGATGGTAGCCCTTTTCGGTGAGCTCAGCACGGAAACGACGGTCGATTTCGTAAATGATTTCAAGGATTCGCGGGAAGAGCTTCTCAAAAATGGAAATCTGCCAAGTTTCCAGGGCTTCAGCCAGCACGGTGTGGTTCGTGTAGGCGAAAGTCTTGGTGGCAATCTCCCAGGCGTCTTCCCAAGTCATCTTGTGCTCATCCAGGAGCAGACGCATAAGCTCTGGGATAGCCAGCACCGGGTGGGTGTCATTCAGCTGGATGCAGTTGTACTTGGCGAAGTCGCTCAGGTCGCTGCCGTGCTGCTGAATGTAGTTGTCCAGCATTTCCTGCAGGGAGGCGGAGGTGAAGAAGTACTGCTGACGGACGCGCAGAACTTTACCTTCAAAAGTGGTGTCGTTCGGGTAGAGGACACGGCACAGGTCCATGACGCGTTCACGTTCCACGATGGCATCAGTGAAGCGCTGCGAGTTGAAGGCGTCGTAGTCAAACTCTTCAATCGGCTCTGAACGCCACAGGCGCAGCGTGCCGACGTTCTTCGTGCCGTAGCCGGTGATCGGCATGTCGTATGGGATGGCCCGCACATTTAAGTCAGCGAAAGAGACACGACGCTGTTCTTCTTCGCGGCGGATAACGAAGGGGTACCCTTCTTCCATCCAGGCGTCAGGGTGCTCAACCTGGAAGCCATTGTCGAACTCTTGACGGAACAGGCCGTAACGGTACAGGATGCCGTAGCCGGTGACAGGCAGGTTCAAGGTCGCGCAGGAATCTAAGAAGCAGGCTGCAAGACGGCCTAGGCCGCCATTTCCGAGTGCAGCATCGGGTTCTTCTTCGAGGACGTCGCTGAGGTTCAGCCCGTAATGTTCCAACGCTTTCGCCGCATCTTCGACTTGGCCAAGGTTGGTCAGATTGTTAAGCAGTGCGCGGCCTTCCAAAAACTCGGCAGAAAGATAATGCTCCTGCCGGCCCGCGGCATAGGTTCGCCGAGTTTTATCCCAGTCATCAGCCAGTTCAGCCATGACAGCAGCCGATAAGCCCGCCCAAAACTCACGCAAAGTCGAATTTTCGGTAGTGCGGCCGGACTCACTACGCACAAAGGCGCCCAAATTGTTGGACAGTTCAAGATTAGACATACTGCTCCTTAGATTGGTTCTCTAACAGGCTACCGGCTGAGCCGAGTTTTTGGGACTTCTGAAGCTGTTGATTGGCGCACTTCACATTCTACAAAAATCAGCAGCCCCCTCTACAGAATTTAGCTCTAGGTTTTCCAGCCCACTCCCTGTAGGGTAGTTAGGTAAGTCTAAGCAAAGGAATTTTTATGCCTTCCACTCCCGTTTCCCAGTCCTCTTTCCATACCGGGCTATTCGACAAGCTACCCATCTTAGAGGCAGCAACCACCTCCCGCATGATAGTAAACAATGACGTACTTCGCCACGTCCTCTTTAGCTTTGATGCTGGACAAGTCCTCACCGAGCACGCCTCCCCGCGCGCCGTCATTGTCAACCTACTTTCCGGTTCAATGCGGTTCACGATTGGAGACCAAGAAACTCTCCTTGCCGCGGGTGACGTAGTCTACCTAGCACCTGGTGACCGCCATGCTCTCGAAGCGCTCTCCCCCTGCCATATGTCGCTGACCCTAGTTAAGGTAACGGAATCCGAAACTGGGACGGAGGCAGGAACAAATGAGTGAACCACGCCGCGATCTGCGCCCCGGACCTGAAGAACACCGCCTCCAAGGGCACTGGCTGTTAGCCAAAATGGGGAAGCGAGTCCTGCGTCCCGGCGGGATTGAAATGACCCAGCGCCTCTTGTCAGCAGCGGCCCCCTCGACTACGGACCGAATCGTCGAATTCGGGCCCGGAGTGGGGCGAACGGCCGAACATTTGCTGGCGGTAAACCCAGTCTCCTATACTGCGGTGGACCCGAACCCGGAAGGCGCACCAGCCTTAGCTGAAGTGATGGCGCCCTACCCGCAAGCGCAGAAGGTCACAGCTGATGCCGCGGAGACCGGGCTGGAAGATGGCTGCGCGGACTTAGTAGTCGGGGAAGCCATGCTGACTATGCAATCACCGGCCGGGAAAGCCGCGATTGTGGCGGAGGCTGCGCGCATCTTGGCGCCGGGCGGCCGCTATCTGGTGCACGAGCTAGGTTTCCACCCTGACAATCTACCCGCCGAAGTGGTAAAAGAGGTTCAGAAAGGGCTTTCGCGTTCCATTAAGGTCGGGGCACGGCCACTGACCGAGCAAGAATGGCGCAAACTCTTGGAATCTGCCGGGCTGGAAGTTGAGTTCGTGTGGACCAACGCGATGGCTTTGCTGGAGCCAAAACGGATGATTCAAGACGAGGGTTTGGGCGGTTTCTTAAAGTTTGTGAAGAACATGGTAACGAACCCGGCTGGCCGCAAGCGGGTGCTGGGAATGAGGAAGGTTTTCCGCGCGAACCGGGAGTATTTGAACGCGATTGGGCTGGTCGCACGCAAACTATAGAAGTACCGCGTGAGATTCACGTGGACAATACACGTATAAAGGCATGAGAGCATAGAGGCTGTCGAGACATTTACGTGCAATCTCCTCCAAATTATTTCTGTGTCTACAACAGTAGAAGACAAATAGAGTCCCGCCAGCATGATGCTGGCGGGACTCTATTTTACTTGTAAACTAAGCCGCTTAAGCATCCTGGCGACGAACCGCTATTTCCGGCCGAAAGCCATACCCAAGCTGGCAAGACCGACCAAATCCTCCAGTTACGTGAGACTTAATCTCCCACACACGGCATTTTGGGGTTGGGGCTACGAGAATTGTTGCCTTAACCCCAACCCCAAAGTCGACATCCTAAACGCCCAGGCAGGTAGCCAGCAATCTATATCGTGCTTGGCTGTCATCAATTTTGCAGCAGGCAGTAAACTAGCTGACTACCTTTAGGAGCAGGCGCTCCTATTTAGCTAACCTTCCTATTCAGCCGGCGCTACAGCGTCTACTTAACCGGTGCTAGATAGTTGTTCTTCATCCGGTACAAGAAAGCGGCGATTGCATCACGGTGGATCGGCTCACCGGGGCGGAACCTGCCATCATCCCAACCAGTGCTCACCTTAGCGGCGGCCAGCCAAGTAATCTCGCGACCGAACTGGCTGCCGGCAACATCAGTGAACATCTTCGCGTTGGAGACATCCAAAGTATCGGGATTAATAGCCGACGCACACTGGTCAGGCATCTGGTCACAGAACCGGAACAAGAACGCAGCCATCGCCTCACGGCTCACGGGCTGACCCGGACGGTAAGTACCATCATTCCAGCCCGTGGAAATACCGGAAGCATGCATCCACTGAATCTCCTTGTAGAACAAGTTGTTCTTCGGGACATCCTTGAATGCCGGCTTGGAAGTGTCAACAGCCGGGCTACCTGCCACACGGTACAAGAAGGCGGCCATCGCGTCACGGTTCACTGACTTCAACGGACCATAGGTTCCATTCGGGTAGCCAGTGGAATACTGGTTTGTGGCCATCCAAGCAACCTCTCCAGCGAATGCGCGCGAAACAGGCATGTCTCGGAACGGAGCTTTTACCGGAGCAGGAGCGTCGGCACGGTGCAGGACCATTTCCACAGTAGGCTCCACAGTCGGCTCGGTTGTCGGTTCCGCAGTAGGCTCCACAGTCACCTCAGGAGTCGGCTCAACCGTAGGCTCCACAGTAAGCTCCACAGTAGGCTCAGCCGTGGGCTCCACAGTAGGCTCCACAGTAGGCTCAGCCGTGGGCTCCACAGTCGGCTCGGTTGTCGGTTCCGCAGTAGGCTCCACAGTCACCTCAGGAGTAGGCTCAACCGTAGGCTCAACCGTAGGTTCCACAGTCGGCTCAACCGTGGGCTCCACAGTCGGCTCCGGAGTGGCCTCGACACAATCATTGTCTAAAGTGCAGATAGCCACCTTAATCGGATCGTGATCGGAGGAACGGTACGGAGAAGTGGCATCGAAGAAGTGCTCGTAGTTGTGGTTGTAATTCCAACGTGAATACTCGAAAGCAAGAGGCTCCATGGCGTTGACGTTCCAAATATCGGCACCTTTGACCATGCTCATGGCATCAGCGTTGCCCAAAGCGTGGTCCAGTGAACCAACCATGCCGCCGAACTGGTAGGACTCCTTCTTGTTGTCGCCAGTGATATAGGTATCTGCAACATTGACAAAACCAAGCTCTTCAAGCTTCAGAATAGAGTCTTCCTTAGAGTATGAGTTCAAGTCACCAATGACAAAAGTGGGAACACCGGAGAACTCATTGTTCACCCAGTTACCCATCTCTTCAGCCTGGCGGACACGTAACTGGAAGTTGTTTCCTTGGAACTCATCAGTGTCGCTGGGGTCCTTCAAGCTACCCTTAGACTTGAAGTGGTTAACAACAACCGCGAATACCTTACCTGCCGCTGCACCGTCCTTAACAGCCTGGAACTTTTGCCCCAACGGCTCACGGGCAGCACCGGTGAAATGGTCGTTATCCTTCATGACCTTAGAAGCATCAACTGGCTGAACCTTTTCGGGCTGATAGATGAAGGCCAAACGGATGTAGTCCTGATCGGATACTGACGGAAGCGCCTCAGCGGCCGGAGATGCGACTGCTGCCCACTTGGTGGAACCAGCGTCTGCATTCAATGCGGCAACCAGATTGTTCAAAGTCTCGTCGCGATCTTTGCCGAACTTGATCGAGTTTTCGATCTCTTCCAAACCGACAACAGTGGAGTCCAACTCATTGATTGCCTTCACAATCTTCGCCTGTTGCATCTGGAAAGCCTGATCTGAGGCTGCACCGCGAGGCTTGCAACGCTTACCAGTTAGCGCAGTTCCATCATACGCAGTGTATTGCTGGCAGCCATCACCCTCGGCCAACTTGGTGAAGTAGTTGAGCACGTTGAAAGACGAAATGGTGATGTTACCTTCAGTGAAAGTAGGGGCAGCAGTGCGAGTCGACGGGCCGAACTGCACCCAAGAACGCCATTTCTCTGCACCCCAAGTCTCGTCACGGTTTGAAAGAGGCTCTGTGGGTTGCAAAGTCCAACGTGCCTCACGGTTCTCAGTACGCTGATCAAGAATCATGGGTTTCGTCAGATTGAGATGACGACCGACGCGCGGGGAATCATTGTAGTCAAGCCAGGGCACGCTGTTCAGATAGTTCAGCCAGCCATTGTTGATGTTCATCTTCTTCTTATCGAACTTGGTGTAGTCCCACGACCAGCCATCATCAATGGCGAAACGCTGTGCTTCAATCTTGTCAGCGAGTTCCTGAGCTTTTGCACGGTCAGCGGAAGGGCTGACCACGTCGGAAGGCTGAAGGTAAGGCTTATCGCCGGGGGCCAAGTCCATACGGCCAGTCCGGTTAGTGAAGTAGTTAGAGGAGATAGTGTGCTGACCAGTTACCTTAACCAGCATGCCCTCAAGTTTTTCACGGGCCTGATCACCTTCGGGAAGGTACTCCATCTCAACCGGCACAATCGGATCAACCTGCTCGGTCAATACCTTGTGACTACGGTAGTCAAGCTGAGTGAGGTCTTTGTACTCTTGTGCAACACCCGTGACCTCAACATAGCTACCAATGGTCACAGTCTTGAAATCGACCTGGTGGTCGTAGGTGCTGTGTACGAAAATACCGTCGGAAGCGTCAGCAGTACGCGCACCCGGGGTCTGAATGTAGAAACCGTAATAGCCACCGTAGGGGTAAACAGCGGTGACAACACCACGAGTGGTTACTTCTTGATCAGCCAACGAGGTGGCAGCACCAGTTCCCTGAATCTGCGCAATCGGAGTCACGGTAGCGGCAGGAGCATCCGGGGTCTCGGCAGGAGCATCCGGGGTCGTATTGGCGTCGCCAGGAGTCGGATCGACTGGCGCTGGATCCGTCATATCCTTCGAGGTCTTCGGGGTAGCCGCAGCGAAAACAAAATCAGCACTGTTGTTGTCAGTGTCAGCCGCATTCATACGCTGGAAAGAGTTCTCTTTAACCGAAGCTGGCTTGACAGCCGCGGCACCCTCAAACTTCGGGCTGCTACCCCAACCGAACAGGTCAACAACCTCAGTGCCACGCTTCAAAGCGACAGCGCCAGCACTCTGCGCAAGGTTCAAGTCAGTGCGATCAACCTTGTCAGCATTGGCATTCGCGGTACCAGGAGAGCATGCACCCTCGACGAAGAAGTGCCCATTCGCTTTAACTACTTCATTAGTAAAAGTAATCGGGTTACGATCCGCACCCTTAGAGTTACTTGCTACCAGAGACATCCCAGCAAGGGAAATATCTCCACTAGTCGGGTTATATAGTTCAACGAAGTCACAGTGCGTAGCACCCTTCGAGGAACCAAATACGTACACCTCATTAATCACCAGGTGATCTGGTGTCTGTGCAGAGGCAGAGGCCGCCGGCAAAGCAGTCAATGATACCGCAGCAACTGACAGCATGGTTAAGGCAGTCAGTTTGTACGAACGGAAAAGATTCACTCTCGCACCTTCCTTTAGAATTTCTATTGTTGGCAAAATCATTTCAAAGGTCTGAGACCAGTCTCATCCTAACAAAGCCGCGGGACATTACTCTTTGCTACTTGACTAATTGTCAGCGTCAAAAGAAGACAGGGTTGTCATATACAAATAGTAAGACCAGCTATTCCAACAAATGCGCACATACAGCGATAAGAAATAGCAATACAGCAACAAAAAGTCCCGTTGCCAAAGAGCAACGGGAACCATTTGCGGAGACGGAGGGATTTGAACCCTCGAGGGACCTTTCAGCCCCTACTCCCTTAGCAGGGGAGCGCCTTCGGCCGCTCGGCCACGTCTCCTGATACGCCTTCGTTCGGAAGGGTACGCACAGAGTTTACAGTCTAGAAGCGGATTGGGCTACCGCAAAACAGTGAAATCTTGGTTACATTGTCTTAAACTTACCCAAACCGAGCTTCTTTTCCTTCCGTCGGCGGAGCCACCAGGCCAATAGCGCCAGTAACGCCACCCCAACCAAAATAGCAAGTAGCCAGTACTGGCCAAGTCTGGCAAACAAGATTACGGCCAGCACGACTGGCAGGGCAGCCAACAAAAGCACTAAAGCCATCAAGATCTTCTCATGAAATCGATTCACAGTTTCCTCCGGTTCACAATCGCACTCACTTCCGTCCCAGCATACTAGCTCTCCACCCTTGCAGGCGTGCCCCATCTCAGAATATGTCCCGCCCTCCCACCAATGACCAGTTGTAGAATAGTCCCATCCATTCCGGCAGGCAGGGAGCATAATAGTGACTTTCACCCGTAATGATGCGGTGCAACTAATCACATACCATAAAGCCAACCAGGCACTACTACAGCAAGTACTTGACACTGCAAAAGACACCCAAAGTAGCCTACAGTTTGAGGCCAGCCTAGAAGCTAACGAGTACGCGAATGCCCTAAATACGGAGCTTTTCCACGCGACAGGACTCCCCTCCAGCCTTGACCTTCCCTCCCCAAATTTCTTGAAATACTTATCAATTTTGAATCAGCTTGAGCCTTTGCAGCAGCGCGCCCTCGCCCTCCAAGAGCGAGACAGCGCGGTCGTCCAGCAAAACCTGATTGCGCTTAGCCCCGCGACCAGTCGCCTCTCCTGGTTCTTCTCAAACCGCACCAGCAAAGCCCTAGCGGAGCGCGCCTATGAGAAACTCCGACAGCTCGCTTCCGGCTCATACCTTACGCAGTATGCCCAGTTGCGTAGCAGTTTCGAGCGGGTGACGGCAACCGGCCCCGATGAAGCTACCCTCAATTTTGAGCTAGATCGGGAAGCTTTCCAGCGCACCTACTCGCTACTTCCCGCAACGGGCGCTAAAGGCTCCAGCCCGGCACTAGTCAGTTTGAAAGCAAGGTTGGATCATATCGAGGACGCGAAACTGTCTCTCAGCCAGCAAGAACTGGATTTAGCCGCGGTGATTAAACAGAACGCGGGTAAACTTCGGCAGGAAATGACTTTTGCCTTACTGGAACAAATCCCGATTGAATCAATGAAACGCGAAATTCCGCGTCTGCGGACAAAAACTCTGACAGAGCACGGGTATTTAACGGTCGCCCACATCCAAGCTGCCTCAGCGAAGCAACTGGAAGAGATTAACGGAATCAGCCGCAACGGAGCACGCCTCCTAAAAGAAGCCGCTGAACAGTATGGGCAGAATCTTGCCTCCGGAGCAGCATTAAAGCTAAATCCTGATGATTCTAGCGAAGACAGCGACCGCATAGTTCGCGCCGTGCAACAGTACCGACTACTAAACGGATACCGTAAACAGTGGGCCCAGTTGGAGCGGAACCAATCCCACAAGATTGCCGAGGGCGCGGGCATCTCCGACGAAAAAGTAGCCGGAGCAAATGCGGCTTCTGCAACCAATACTGGGATTGCAGCTACGATTCGACGGCTCCGGCGACTCAATGGGCCGGCATGGTCTTTACTAGCTGAAACCCAAAAAGAACAGCTAAGGCAGACAGTTTCTTTCCTCCAAGACCATTACTGCCCCGCATATGAGGACCTAATTTCTGACTATGCTATCGCTCAAACACGGATTGCTGGAGCAATCACAGCGGACGCTTGGACCGATTTTGTTGAAAACTCAATTGAGTACTATCAGATTCTGGAGGAGATTCTTCCGGGCATCCTCGGCAACAAAAACTCCACGTACGGTTTGCCGGAAGCACTTGCCACCCAGATTTCAGAGCAAAAAATGTCCCTCGCAGGCTTGAACTGTACCTTGCGCGGATACCAGGAGTGGGGCGTAAAGTACGTGCTCCATCAGGGCAGCGTGATTCTAGGTGACGAAATGGGTCTGGGGAAAACTGTGCAAGCCATCGCGGTGATGGTGGCGTTACGCAATGCTGGGGCAACCCATTTCGTGGTGGTAAGTCCCGCCGCTGTGCTGACGAACTGGGATAAAGAAATCTCAGAGAAATCTGATCTAAAAGCCGTCAAGATTCACGGCGAAGATCGTGAAGAAGCCCTGGCACGGTGGCTGGCAGACGGCGGAGTAGCGGTCACAACTTTTGAGACGCTCAAACATTTCGTGTTTCCTGAAGGTTTCCGCTTCGGCTTGCTGATTGTGGATGAAGCCCACTATGTGAAGAACCCGGAAGCGCAACGCACCCAGCATCTGCGTGACTTAACTAGGTTCACTCCCCGACATTTGCTGATGACAGGAACAGCTTTGGAGAACAAGGTTGAAGAAATGGTTTCCCTGGTGAGGCTGCTGCGCCCGCAGTTAGCCACCAGCCTATTCGGGGTGGCTCACATGCTGACGGCGGAAACTTTCCGGGAAAAAGTTGCAACCGTCTATCTGCGGCGTAAGCGTGAAGA
The DNA here is from genome assembly GCF_001936115.1 of Boudabousia marimammalium. Lineage (GTDB taxonomy): Bacteria > Actinomycetota > Actinomycetes > Actinomycetales > Actinomycetaceae > Boudabousia > Boudabousia marimammalium. The sequence continues at coordinate 29,187 of NZ_MPDM01000008.1, read as the reverse complement.
TGTTTTAGGTGAACTACCGGACCTGGTTGAAAGCAGTGAATGGTGTGAACTGTCGCGGGAAGAATGGCTGAAATATAGGGAGACTGTAACTGAGACCGATTTCGCTGCGATGCGCAGGGTTTCTTGGAATGCGCCTGATTTGACCCAGTCCGCTAAGGCAGAACGGTTGCTAGACATCGTGGAACAGGCTGGGGCCGAGGGCCGCAAGGTGATAGTGTTCTCGTTCTTTTTGCAGACCTTGGAGAGTGTCACCGAACTGCTGGGATCTGCTTGCATTGGCCTGATTACCGGGTCTGTGCCGCCGGCTCGCCGGCAAGAGCTAGTGGATGAGTTTACTGAGGCTCCCACCGGTTCAGTGCTGGTCGCCCAAATCCAGTCAGGGGGCACAGGGTTAAATATTCAGGCAGCCAGCGTCGTGGTTTTCTGTGAACCGCAGCTAAAACCTTCCAGCGAGAATCAGGCATTGTCACGAGCCTACCGGATGGGGCAAGCCCGTAGCGTGTTCGTGTACCGGCTCTTGGCGGAGCGGACCGTGGATGAACGCATTATGGAGCTACTGAAAGAGAAGCAACAGGTTTTTGCGGCTTTCGCGGATGATTCCGTTGCCGGTAAGCAGGCAACTCAGATGGAGACTTCAGAGCCCACTGGTGACGTGTCAAAGGCCGAGGGTGAGCAGCCCGAAGTCGACTCCACAGGCATAAACACCATCTTGCAAGAAGAACTTGAGAGGGTCAGTAGCGATAGTCCCGAAATGTTCCCGCACCACTCCACTTTTTCTACCACCGAGTCGTAAACCTCACTACTCTCCCGCCACCCAAACAGCGCCCACACACCACCCACGCACCAACCACCACACACCACCCACACCGCGCCCACACAGCGCCCACACACCACCCACGCACCAACCACCACACACCACCCACACCGCGCTGAGTCGCAAAACGTTCCACTGAGCCGCAAAAACACACCAAAAACAACACTATGCAACACAGCCGCACACCACCCCCGCACCAGCCACACACCAACCACACACCGCTGAGTCGCAAAACGTTCCACTGAGCCGCAAAAACACACCAAAAACAACACTATGCAACACAGCCGCACACCACCCCCGCACCAGCCACACACCAACCACACACCGCTGAGTCGCAAAACATCCCACTGTGCCGCAAAAACACACCAAAAACCCCACTATCGCAACGATAGCGGGGTTTCACCGGCGGAGAGTAAGGGATTCGAACCCTTGGTACGGGGTCGCCGTACAACGGTTTTCAAGACCGTCTCTTTCGGCCGCTCAGACAACTCTCCAAGTCAGTTTGACAGCCCACCAGGCGAAGGCGCACGCCCTCGTCCTCGAAAACCATCAAGTAACTGTCATATATTAACGGAAAACTAACACATAAGCACAACGCAAACAGCGTGAGATAGGGCGCGTCAACCAAAGTGGCCGCGAAACGCGAACTAGCGGGACAAGATTGCCTCAATGAAGGCGGGAACCCCATCCTCATCCACGCGGGCCGTGCGGGCAGTAGCCAAATCGACCACGCCCTGCGGGCTATCCCCCATCGCGACGGACAGGTGCGCCCACTCCAGCATTTGCGCGTCATTCCAGCCGTCACCGAAAGTGATCGTGCCCTCCATGGGCAGGTTCAGACGCTGCCGTAGCTCCTCCAAAGCGGAAGCCTTTGAGACGTTCTCCGGCGCGATATCAACCCAGGCGGTCCAGCCAATCGCCCACTCTACAGAGTGCAAGCCGGCAGACTCAACTAGGTTCTTGAAACTCACAATATCCATATCCGGGTCGCGGGCAATCACTCGGCAAACCTGGCGGTGCAGCATCTGATCAAAGTCCACGACCCGCTGATTACCGGTCAGCTCCCCCTCGGGGAAAGCGTGAGAAACCTCGAAGCCGAAGTCGGCAATCTCAATCCCCAAGAGCACGTCCGGCATGGCCTCACGCAAAGCCAGCAGCGCGTCCGTCGGATCGAAAGTCCGCTCCATGATGACTTCAAAACCATCCGGGTAGGAATCATCCAAACGAATCAAAACCGCGCCGTTGGAACACACCACGTAACCGCTGGTGATGTCCATTTTGGCTAGGACCGGTTTAATCGCCCAAGAGGCACGCCCCGAAGCTAACAGTACCGTCGCACCGGCAGCCTGCAGGCGCTTAATGGTCTGCTTCATTCGCTCCGTGACGGTGCCGTCGCTTAGCAAAGTGGTGCCATCAATATCGAAGGCAATCAGCATCTGGGTCGGATCCATGACCAGGTCATCTGGCAGCTGCTCCCGCGCCACTTCCACCAGATAATCAAAATCACCAGTGGGAGCGCCCGGCGCAATGCCACCGAAGTGGCCACCCATCGGCTTAGTAACCGGATCCAGCTGCTCTAAATCTTCGCTCAGCTGCGCGGCGTCATCTTGCGGATTCGTCACTTAGTGGGCTCCAAAACTTCACGGCCACCTAGGTAGGGACGCAGGCCCTCAGGAACAATCACGGAGCCGTCAGCTTGCTGATTATTCTCCAAGATTGCGACCAGCCAGCGGGTCGTCGCTAAAGTACCGTTCAAGGTGGCGGCAATCTGGTTGCGACCTTCTGCATCCTTGTAGCGGACGTTCAGGCGGCGGGCCTGATAGGTCGTGCAGTTTGAGGTGGAAGTGACTTCCATCCACCGGTTCTGGGTGGGTAGCCAAGCCTCACAGTCAAACTTGCGGGCAGCGGAGGAACCCAGATCGCCGGCGGCAGTGTCAATCACGCGGTACGGCAAGCCCACTTTCGCTAGCATTTCTTCTTCCCAAGCCAGCAGACGCTCATGCTCAGCCGCCGCATCCGCCGGATCACAGTAGCTGAACATTTCCAACTTGTTGAACTGGTGGACGCGAATAATGCCACGGGTGTCGCGGCCAGCGGCGCCAGCTTCACGACGGTAGCAGGTCGACCATCCCGCATAGCGGCGCGGACCCGCCGACAAATCCACAATCTCATCCTTGTGGTAGCCCGCCAAAGCAACCTCAGAAGTACCCGTCAGGTACAGTTCATCCGCCGGCAGATAGTAAATCTCGTCAGCGTGAGCACCGAGGAAACCGGTGCCGCCCATAATCTCCGGCGTCACCAAGGTCGGGGTAATCATCGGGGTAAAACCAGCGGCCTCAGCCTGATCCAACCCACAGGTCAGCAAAGCTAGCTCCAAACGGGCACCGATACCAGTCAGATAATAGAACCGTGCACCAGAAACCTTCGCGCCACGCTTCATGTCGATAGCGCGCAGCCCCTCAGCTAAATCAAGATGATCCTTAAGCTCAAACCCTTCAGCCGCAAAATCACGCGGAGCGGGACCCTCATGGCGTAGCACCACGAAATCTTCCTCCCCACCGGAGGGTGCCCCCTCAATCAGGTTCTGCAGGGCACGCGATGATTCATCAAAATCGGCCTGCGCCTGGTTCGCGACAGCTTCCGCCTCTTTCACCGCTGACGCCAGCTCTTTAGCCTGCACCAAAATCTGCGGGCGTTCCTCCGGGGAGGCTTTCCCCACGGACCGAGACACAGATTTCTGCTGCGCCCGCAAATCCTCAAAAGCCTGCAAAGTGGAGCGGCGGGCCTCATCGGCAGCCAAAATACGGTCAACCAGTTCCGGGTCTGCACCGCGGGCGATCTGGCTGTCGCGGGCGACCTGCGGATTTTCACGAAGAATACGAATGTCAATCATGGTGACAGTTTAACGCGTTACCGCAGAATTTGGGCGGCAAGAGCACGCATTTAAAACACAAATTACATGAAATGTCGCACCTGCGATGTCCCGGGTCTGCGGTAAAGTTATGGCATGGACTTATTTCTGGACGTGATGTTTTGGGCCATTGTGATTGTGGCGGGTCTAGTGGTTTTCGGGGTTGCTTGGTGGGGCTTAGAAATCACCGAGGTCCCGGATAGCCCCGCGGAGGCTTCCTCGGCCCCCTCTCGTACCCCTTCCCCGCAACGCACGGCGTGGGTGATTTACAACCCGCTGAAGGTTGGAGATGAGCAGCAGTTCCGCAATCTGTGCACCAAGTTTGCTTCACTGGCGAAATATGACACCTGTACTTTTGTGACTACTTCTGAGCATGATCCAGGGATTGGTCAGGCGCGAGCGGCTCGTTCTGCGAATGCGACGAGGGTGATTGCCGCCGGTGGTGATGGAACTATACGTCTGGTGGCCGGCATCCTGGACGGCAGTGGGATTCCTTTGGCGATTCTGCCGGTCGGCACCGCCAACCTCTATGCGCGAAATATTAACCTGCCGACTGATGATTTAGAGTCCGCGATGCGGATTGCTTTCAGCGGCACCCCGAGGCCTATGGATTTGGCTTGGTTAACCATCATGGAGGATCAGGAGGATGCCTTAACCCCGTCCCCGGCGACGCCTTCCACGGAGTTGCAGCGTCCCCTCTACCCGGAGTCCCGCTCCTATTCGATTAGCGGCCGGCATCCGTTCTTAGTCATGGCAGGCGTTGGCTTTGACGCGAAGATGATGGCTGATACGAGCTCTGATTTGAAGAAGCAGATTGGCTGGGGCGCCTACGTGGCGGCCGGCATTAAGAATGCTTTCGGTGAGCGCCTGCATGTGCGGGTCCGTTTGGATGATGCCGATCATAGTTCCGATATTTTCTTGCGCACCCTGCTGTTTGCGAACTGTGGACGTCTCCCTGGGGGTTTGAACCTAATTCCAAACGCGAAACCGGATGATGGCCAGCTGGATGTTCTGGCCTTGGATATCCGTAACGGTCTGCTGGGTTGGGTGAATGTGTTCAACCGTGTGATTGCTCAGGGGATTGGTTTTAGCCGCCGCGACGTGAAGATGGATTCGGCTTCAATCAAGTTCCGTCAGGCCCGCGAGGCTACCGTGCAGTGCTTGCCTGCCCATGATGTGCAGTTGGATGGCGACCCGGTCGGCAAGGTGAAAGCACTCAAGGTTGAGCTCGCACATCACGCCTTGCAGGTGGTTGCCCCGAAACCAACTTCTAACTTGAACGCTCAGGCTTGAAACTTTACTAGGCCGCAGGATGGGGGCTGGCTTTGATTTGGGGCCGAGGACGAGGGCGCGTTAGAGTGCCCCAAAAAACAGGAAGCCGATAGTTGCGGAAGATAATAGTGCGCAAGCCAGCACTAGCGGGATGAAGGCCCGCACGAATTTGATGCCGAAAGCCCCGATTTGCATGGAGATTAGCTTAATGTCGATCATGGGGCCGACCACCATGAAGGCCAGCTGCGCGGTCGGGGAAACTGCGGTGAAGGAGGCCGCTACGAAAGCGTCCGCTTCGGAGCAAAGCGATAGCAAGATTGCCAGTAGTGCCATCACAAGGACCGCTAGGGTGGGTCGTTGTGAAACGGTGTGGAACCAGCTGATTGGCACCATTACTTTGACGAAACCGGCGGCGATTGCCCCCAGCACTAGGAAGCCGCCGGCTTGCGTCAGATCGTGCAGGGCAGCTTGCTGGAAGAGTCGTAGTTTTTGTGGCCATGTGCCTGACTGGTTGCCGCGGACTGGTGTGGAAACAAGATCAGTGGCGACCGTGAAGTGGGAGTCTGGCTCGCTGGTATGTGAGGCGCCCACAGCAGAGGAATCGGCGGCGACAGTAGCTTGCGGGCGGCGGCTGATTGCCAGCCAGAGCCAGCCCGCGGCAATGACGGCCGCAAAAGAGGCCACCAGCCGCGCCCACACCATGCCCGGTAGCGCATAGAAGGCGACCGCGGTGGATACTAGGACGACCGGGTTCACGGCTGGGGAAGCCAGCATGAAAACTAGGGCGGCTGAGCGGTCCACACCGTTACGGATGAATGATTGGGCGACCGGCACTGACGCGCATTCGCAGCCCGGTAAGCCTACGGCGGCGACCGAGGCGACGGGCACTGCTAACACCGGGTTGCGGGGCGTGATTTTTTGGAGGAATCCAGGCGGCGCGAAGGCCTCAATGCTGGCGGAGATGCTGACGCCCAGCACCAGGAAGGGGAAGGATTGGACGCAGATGGCTACCGTAATGGCGGCCCAGGATTCAAGTCGTCCTGGCAGAGGCAGGAAGGGATTGGCGGTGCTCCCCCAACCGGCCCCGAATTGGCTCCATGCGATCAGGACCAGCGCGATTGCGACGAAAACTGTGAGGGCAAGGGTGCGTCGGCGGCTCATAGGTATGGCTTCTCCGGCTGCGGGATTGGGGTGATGCGGGTGGGCTTAATGAATACGGCGTTGAGGCTGTCATCTTCCACGATTTGTCCGTCGATTTGCAGCCAGGTGTCATTAGGGATGTCTTGGTCGGTCACAATCACGGCGGAGTATGAGATTCCGTCGGCGGCGCAGCAGAAAATTTTGAAACGACTTAGCTGGTATGCGGCCTTGGGTTGGCCGGGTTTGCGCGGCTCCCCAATGTCGCCGTAGGCGTCCTCAGGCAGGCCATGCGAAACAAAACCAATCACCCGCAGCGGTTTGCCCCATAGTTCTTTCGGGTCACCTAGGTTAAAGCGGTCAGAGAGTTCTTCTAGGGTGAGCGGGTTGGGCTGGTTCGGGTTTAGGGGTGTCAGGTCGAGGCCGCCTTGGAATTTCGCGCCGATCGCCGAGGACGAGGGTGAGCCGCCGTCCGAACCGCTGAGTGAGCTGGCGTTGGTGGAGTTCTCTAACATGGCTGCGCCCAGCGGGGAGGGCGCGGAGGCGACTACTAAAACAGCGGGAATTAGCAGCAGATAAGCGAACCATGGGGTACGTAACATATTTTTACCCGAAGCTTGGCGCAGGCTTTGGCCCAGTGTTGACAGGCTGAGCAGTCCAACTAGGGTAGCGGCAAGCAGCAAAAATGGGCGCCAGAAGGTTTGCACATAGTTATTGGCGTGACCGCTAGCTACTAGGCTGAGAATAAAAACTGATACCAGTAGCCAAAACACTGCCAGCAGAGCACTGTTTACTGCCTGTGCTGCTTGAACATCATGCGAATGCTCATGGAACACCCCCGAATGGGGTGCTTTGCTGCCCTGAGAATCAGGCGTTTTCTGCCTCCACAATGGCTTTCAACTCTTCCTTAATTTCATCCAGTTCTTGGATGCCTTTACCGTCGGTCAGAGCCAAGATAACGCCGTACAGGTACTGGTTCAAGCTGAAGCTACGACGGTCACCCTGTTCTGGCAGGTCGGTGCGGCGAATATCGGAGCAGGTGAAGAAGACTCGCTTCTTGTCGCCGCGGGAAACCATTTCGAAGATCTGACCGATTTCCACTAGGGTGCCGATGCCACCCTGATCCACGATCACCACAATAATGTCGGCTTGGCGGATTCGGTCGGTATCGGCTTTCACGATGCGCTCAGCCAAGCCATTATTGGCTTCAACTGTGACGGCTTTTTTGTCGTTGATTGACTTATTCAACCTGGGAGAATAGAAGTCAACCCCCGCTTCGGTGAGGATTTCTTCCACCCGAGCCAGCTCACACTGGTTTCCGTAGGTCATAATATTGCCGGCAACATATGCGAAAGCCATCTGTTTTATCCTTCTGTTAGCGGGGCTTGATACCCGATTTGTTCTGCTTCGACTTTAACAGGTTGGCGGGACTTTAAACTATAGAACCCAGTTTTTCGGTTGAATACAACACAGTTGCGAAACGCGTTTCGATTCTTATGCTGCCCATTGATATAGTGGCCAAGACGTAACCTAATGCCTATTACTATGTTCAAGATGATACTCAAATAGGCTGACATGAGAAGGAGTCTTTATGACTAACCCGTACGATCCCAGCCAAAACAACGCCGCCGCTGAAACCCCGGCCACCGCAGAGCAGGCCCAATACGGCCAAGGACAGTACGGCCAAGGACAGTACGCCCAGCCGATGTACCAGTCTTCCGCTCAGCAGGGCGGCATTAACGGCGACTCCACCAAGTCTTGGGTGATCAACCTGATTCTTGAAAGCTTCCTGTCTGTGATCTGGTGGATCGTGATTTTAGTTTCCTCTGACCAGAGCGAATCCCGCAAGAACTACGCGAAAGCCCGCCTGATTGTCTTCGGCATTTTCATCGCCCTGTTCTTCATCATCATGATTATCGCCGCCATTATTGGGGCATCCATGCTTCCCAACCCAAGTCAAGGAATCTAGGTTCTCAAGAGTTTAACCTGTAGTGAATCTAGGTTTAGAGATTTAGCTTTAGTAAATCTCAGTTAAAGAAGCAGAAACCGCCCCTACCGTCCAGAATCTGGAATAGTAGGGGCGGTTTTTATCTGCTCTGGGGGCATCTGTTTTAGAAGATTTCTAGCCCCTCACGGCTCATGAAGGTACCGTGCCCGCTCTTCACGTTCCAGCAGGTCACGCCACTCTTTTCGGACACGCAAGCATAATCCATAAAGAAGACGGACTGACCGTATGGGACTACCTGCGCTTCAGGTTCAGGCACCATAAAGAACGCCACGTCGCTAAGTACCTCAAAATACGCGCCCGCTGGGTCACTGAACTCTACCCAGTTAGCGGGGCTGTCTGGACCATCGGGGCCTTGCACCTTGGGGGCGGTTTTCACCTGCAAGATTCCACAGCCCGCGACTGCTTCACCATCGAACTGACCCAGGTCGCAACCAATATTGCCTGAAGGTGTCTTCCAGGTCGCTACCTGAGCTCCATCCCCAGTATGAACAGAGGTAATCTCGGTAGCATCCTTCGGGATGGGGCCGCCAGCCTGAGGGTAGGCGCCCGCGGGGAGGTCAAAGCCCTGCGGCGTTTTCAGCTGTTTCACTGCCTGCTTTTTCGAGGCAGCTTCCGGGGTGGCTTCCACCGTAACTTCCGGGGTGGAAACTGTCGGAACAGCCTCCACTGTCATCACTTTCTCTGCGGTTGTCTCCGGTGTGGGAGCGGCCGGTCCATCCGCGGTGCAGGCTGTTAAACCCATCCCAGCCAGCGCCAAAATAGGTAGCAAGGTGACAATTTTGCGACCCAATAGTCGTTTTTCGCGCATTGGTTCTCCCGAAATAATGATTGCTTACGCAGTCAGCTAAAAGCATTGATTACGGCTGAAATATTACCAGAAACTGGCGGGTTTCCACCGCACACGTCCTCGTCCTCAAGACAAAACTAAACCCGGTTTATGACACTGTGTAATAATCAGGGTATGTTTCTAGCCTTCAAAGAGATTACGCACGAAAAACGGCACTTTGCGCTGATTACCGCAATGATTACTTTGGTGGGGATTCTGGCCTTTTTCCTCACCGCACTGGCGGTCGGGCTGCTGGCCGCAATGACGCAGGGCATTCAAAAGCTTGACTCCGATTATGTGCTGTTAAGCGAAGCCTCGAACCAGAGTATCCAGGCTTCCTTGATTCCCGAGGATGCCGCGAAGCAGATTGAGGCGGAAGACGTGGCCCGCCTCGGCTTGGGAGTCCTCACCCTCAAACGCGGAGATGAGCGCACCACCACCACGATTTTGGCGATGGATCCCAAAGATTTCACCGCGCCGCAGCTGGTTGAGGGAAAAATGTATGGGGCCGAGGGCGAGGTTGTCGCCGATGACAGCTTGAAACAAGACGGCTACAAGCTGGGCGACACAGTGCAGACCTCGCAGCGAGATGAGCCTTTCAAAATTGTTGGTTTCACCACTGATCGCACCTATGCGGCCGCCCCGATTGTTTATATGACAATCCCAGATTGGCAGAGCACCGGACCGCAGTATCGTGGCTTTGTTTCCGCAATCACCACCAAGGGTGAGGTTTCCGCCAGTCAACTGGAAGATTACAAGCTGACTTCGCAAACCCTTTCAGATTTCTACACTGAGCTGCCTGGCGTGAGTGAACAAAATCTGACCTTCATGCTGATGGTGATTGCGCTGATTATTGTTTCAGCCGTAATTTTGGGGATCTTCATTTACGTTCTCACTTTGCAGAAGAGGCGGATTTTTGGCGTCATGAAGACGCAGGGCATCAGTAACTGGATGATTGGCTGGTCCGTAATCTGGCAGACTGCGATTCTTTCCATTCTGGGTTCCGTGCTGGCGGTGGTCATCGTGATTGCTTTGCAGGCGGTCATCCCACCGCAGGTTCCCATCACTATTCCTTGGCTGCTGTTCGGATTGATGGGTGCCATCATGGTTGGTTTCAGCCTGTTGGGCGCGCTGTTCTCCGTGCGTAGCGCCACCAAAGTTGATCCGCTGATTGCGTTGAAGTAAAGGAACAAAGTTGACTGAGCAACATGACGAAACCCAGGAGCGTTTCCCCAGCCGGCAGCGGCTCAACGCCGAAAACACACAGGCACAGCGGGCCGAGGGCGCACAGGCCACCGACCAGCCGTTATCCCCGGCTCAAGCGCAAGCGACCGAGCCAGCTACTCCCCCTCGTCACGAGCCCGAGGGCGACGCGGAGCTAGGCCAGGTGATTGTGAAGCTAGACGGAGTCTATAAGGATTTCCAGCAGGGCTCTGAGACGATTCACGCCTTGCAGCCGACAGATTTTCAAGCTCGTGAGGGTGAGTTCATTGCCCTGATTGGCCCGTCTGGTTCCGGCAAATCCACGATGCTGACCATTATCGGCGGCCTCCAAAAACCCAGCGGCGGAACCGTGCAGGTGGGCGGACAAAATCTGGCGGATTTGAATGAGTCTGAGCGGGCAAAAGTCCGTTTGAAAACTATCGGTTTCGTTTTACAGTCTTCCAATCTGGTGCCCTATTTGACGGTTAATGAGCAGCTCACGCTCTTTGATCGTGCAGCTAAAACTCGCGATACAGAAGGCCACACTCAGGCGGATCGTGACAAGCTGTTAGCCTCTTTGGGGATTGAGAAGCTGAAGGATAAGCATCGTTCTTCCCTCTCTGGTGGTGAGGCGCAACGCGCCGCGATTGCTCGCGCGCTTTACGGCAGGCCGGCCGTGATTTTAGCTGATGAGCCGACCGCGTCTTTGGATTCGAAGAAGGCGCATGAGGTGGCCGCATTGCTGCGTGAGCAGGCGCGCGCTTTCAACACCTGTATCATCATGGTCACCCATGATGAGAGGCTGATTAATCAGGTCGACACGGTTTACCGGATGGAAGACGGCGTGCTCCAGAGGAGTTAATCCCTGCACTTTTTGGATTTCATTTGCCCACATTCACAATCGGGTTCGCATTCCTAGCAGTCCGCGCTACTGCACGCCCTAAAACCGCTGAGTCGCAAAACGTCCCACTGCCCCACCAACCAGACACCACCCAAACACCGCTGAGTCGCAAAACGTCCCACTGTGTCGCAAAAACCACCCCCAAAACAACACTATGCAACACACCCACCAACAACCAGCCCCTCACCAGCCGGCTAAAAGATACAGACGAACCCTCGGCGCCACCATCACCTGAGGCATCAACGAAGCCAACTCTCTTTGCACACTCACGGGGTTTCGTAAATCATCAAACGTGAACCTGATTAGGTGGATTCCCTGGCGTTCAATCTTGTGGTGTCGCCGCTTCTCCTGCGCTAAAGCATTCGGGGTTTGATATTTGGATAATCCATCGATCTCCACCCCGACGGCAGACTCTGGGAAAAAAGCATCCAGGAAAAACTTCTCACCCTCAGCTCGAACTAGATGCTGCAAAATCGGTGACGGAAAGTCCCATGCTGCGCAAATCAACCGAAAACGAGTCTCCAGCGGAGACTGCGCCCACGGTGTCATTAAAGCCGCCAGCTCTTTTGCCTGATGGTAGCCTTTGCAGTGCCGCAGCTCCTCCAGCCGCTGCAGCACTTGTTCCTTAAGCTGAGCGAACCGCAGCTCAGTCTGTTCGCGATGCCGAGCATCCGCTTTGCAAAGTTGCTGACAGGCACTGTCCACGGCAATCATTGCCGGTAGCGGCGGGCGGCGGCGCAGCAGAGTGCAGATTAGTTCTATCGGCTCCACCGCCAGCATTCCTTGTACTTTGCGCACGCGTAGAGGTGAAACTTTGCAGGTGATTGGTTCGACGGCGACTCCTGAGATGTAGTTCCCCGCTAGCCAGAGCGGCGGGTAGCGATAGCGGTGCCGGTTGCTGCTGACTGGCCGCACGATTGATATTGGCGGGTTTGCATTGTTGATGTTGAAGCCGTAGAGCAGGCATGCAGATTCTAGGGTAAAAACCGTGTGTTTTTGCGCTTCTGAAGTTGCTTTGAGCCGCGCCAGACCGGCGATTAGTTTTGCTTCATAGATGTCTTTTTCGTTGAGATTTTGCGGAGTTTGGAGATAGTGTCCGTGCTTGATTCTGACGTATTCGGGCGGTGTTTGGCCTTGTTTTGGCGGCTGTAGTGCGCGCGTAATGGTTGATCGAGTCAGTTGCTGCGCGGGTGTGATCTGGATGTCGTCGCAGGAAATAGTCATGCTTTATTTTTGCGTGTTTGATGCTGGGAGGCTGCTTGTTTTCGTGAGGTTCTGAATTCGATGAAGTGCTGTTTTTTGTGGATAAGTTCGAGGGTGCGCGCTGAAGTTGGCAGCTTGTGCAGGTGAGGTGATTGGCCGAGGGCGCGCTGTGTTATTGACCAGCTGCGGCATCTTAGTGAGCGTCCCCGAAACCGCTGAGTCGCAAAACGTCCCACTGTGCCGCAAAAAACACCCCCAAAACAACACTATGCAACACACCCACCACACTCACCGCACCACCCAAACACCGCTGAGTCGCAAAACGTCCCACTGTGCCGCAAAAACCACCCCCAAAACAACACTATGCAACACAACCACCGCACTCACCAACACTATGCGACACAACCACCGCACTCACCAACACTATGCAACACACCCAGCGGCGCGAAAAGAACAAACCGTGGTGTAGGCGACGCAAAAGATCGAATCTTGTTGCATCGGTCTGTACTGAAACGGCTAGTGCGCATAAAATAGTTATAAATAGGCCAATATTTATTGATATGGAAGGATACGGAGCAACACAAAATCTCGCGGCACGAATCAGATACAACGGAAAGCATCCGCATCACAGAAAACACTCACCACCACTCAGACCACACCACCACACACCCCACCACACCGCTGAGTCGCAAAACGTCCCACTGTGCCGCAAAAAACACCCCCAAAACAACACTATGCGACACACCCACCAAGAATATCCGGCACCACAACAAACACCCAGCACACCACGTAGTGACAGACTCACGGTGCAGACGTAGACATCACAACAGACTCACGGTGCAGACGTAGGCACCACAACACCGACCAACACAAAGCGCAGCGGCAGAAGACCGATAAGAAAGGACAATGATGGCAAAGGCGAAAGACTCCTCGGCGGAGAGTCCGCTACGATGGCCTCACCTTCGGCGCACTGGCCGCGCGGCACACACCGACGCCACCGAAAACCCTCGGCCCCGCTTCAAAACCCAACTCAACCCGCCGGTCCTAGCGGCGTCAACCATAATTATTACGCTCATCACCGGGTGGGCGTTCCTCTCACCCGGTAGTGCGCAAGCGACGCTGGGGACCACGGTAACTTGGATTACCAGAGTTTTCGGCTCGTTCTATATTGCGCTGGCGACCGTGATTTTAGGCTTCGTGATTTGGCTGGCGCTGTCGCGGTTTGGGCGGATTCGGCTGGGCCCTGAGAACTCCACGCCGGACTATTCGTTGCTGACTTGGGCGGCCATGCTTTTCGCTGCCGGCATTGGCACTGACATTCTGTTTTTCTCCGTGGCGGAGCCCGTCACCCACTATTTGACCCCGCCTTACGGTGAAGCGGAAACCGTGGAGGCCGCCCGTCAGGCCGTAGTTTGGGGACTGTTCCATTACGGCATCACCGGCTGGGGCATGTATCTGCTGGTGGGTGTGGCCTTGGGCTATTTCTCTTACCGGCGGGGGCTACCTTTGTCGGTTCGTTCGGCCTTATATCCGATTATTGGGCAGCGCATCGGTGGCCCGCTGGGGCACGCCGTAGATACTGCCGCGCTGATTGGCACAATTTTTGGGGTCGCGGCTTCGCTGGGTATCGGGGTGGTGCAGCTGTCCTTGGGTTTGTCTTTGGTGACGCCGTTACCCAATGGGACAGCAACCCAGGTGGCCTTGGTTCTGCTGGCCATTGTGATGGCTTCAGTGTCGGCAACGACTGGCCTTGATCGAGGGATTCGCCTGCTGTCTCAGCTGAATGTGCTGCTGGGGATTTTCTTGGCCCTGTGGGTGCTGTTCACTGGCAACACGGCTTTCTTGGTGGGTGCTTTTGTCACCAATATTGGTGATTATGCGGCACGTTTCCCGGCTTTGACTTTAGACACGATGGCTTATGGCGACCATGTTGAGTGGTTGTCTGGTTGGACGTTGTTTTTCTGGGCTTGGTGGATGGCGTGGGCGTCTTTTGTGGGCATGTTTTTGGCTCGGATTTCGCGTGGCCGCACGATCCGAGAGTTTGTTTTTGGCTCTCTCATCATTCCGTTCATCTATGTGGCGATGTGGATCAATATTTTTGGCGACGATGCGATTGATTTGATCCGGAGCGGACACCGTCATCTGGGGGAAGCGGTGCAGGCCGCTCCGGAGCAGGGCATCTATCATCTACTTTCTGCCCATCCGGCGGCTACCTTCACAATTGTTTTAGCGGTTGTGGTGGGTTTGCTGTTTTATGTGACTTCGGCGGATTCTGGCGCGTTGGTGATGGCGAATTTGAGTTCCACCTTGGCTGAACCGGAGGATGATGGGCCGGCGTGGTTGCGGATTTTTTGGGCGGCCATCACCGGTATTGTCACCATTGCGATGCTGCTGGTGGGGGGGATTCCGGCGCTTCAGAATGCGACTGTGATTATGGCGGTACCGTTTTCGGTGGTGCTGATTTTGATTATGGTGGGCTTGTTTACGGCTTTGACGCAGGAGGATCGGCAGCAGCAGCTTTACGATTTGACGGCGACTGATTCGGTCTCTGCTGGCGGTGACGCAGTACCCTGGTCGGAGCGGCTGGCTAGTTTGATTGCGGTGGTTGGTGAGGACCAGGCGCGGGTTGCGTTGGGGCGCACGGTGGCGCCGGCTTTGCACCGGGTGGCGCAAGAGTTGGCTGATCATGGGGTTTTGGTGCGGGTCTCAGTTTCTGGGGCCGAGGGTGCTTCTGGGGCCGAGGGCGCGGCGGTGCCAGAGGACTCCACGCTGTCTAAGGAATCCGTAGCACCGGGGGACTCCGCCCGGGTGGAGTCCTCCAGCCAGGGCGCAGAATCCATCCCCCGCATAGAATCTTCCAGCGATAACGCCCCTTGTTCCGCTGTGACTTTAACCGTTGGCGAGGGCAAATCTCAGTTCGTGTATGCGGTCTCTGTGGAGATGAAACCGTCACCTTCGTTTGCGGGACATATGGTGAGGAATGCGGATTTGTCGGCTCGGCATGCTGTGAGGGTTACTGGGCATCAAGGTTCTTACGATATTTATGGTTTATCTACCGATCAGGTGATTCATGATTTGGTGGATCATTATGAGCGACATTTGGGGGTTTTGGCTCTGGCACAGCAGCTTAAGGAAACGCGCGGACACGCGACTCAGCCGTAAAAGATAACGAATCTATTTTGCACTAGCGAAAGCTAATGAGAATCTATATCATTAAACGGTAATCGTTTTCATTAGCATTAGAGTGTTTGCCGATAACCCTCGGCCCCACCCTAAGGCAAATCGCTAGGAGTCCCATGCGACCTCAACTCAAAACCCTTAATCGTGCCCTGATTGCTGCCGGGGTGACGACCGCTTTCATACTTTCCCCCATGGTAGCAACCAGCTTAACGCCGGGAGCCTCACCAGCTTTCGTGCCAGCCGCCCACGCCAGTGTAGATGACCAAGCTGGCAACCCGGGCGACGCGAACTACAACAAAGGCAAGTTCGTGGCCACCCGCAGGCATGTAGACTCCCCGAAAGTCTTCGCCACTGAAACCGGCGGGCTAGTCCTCAAAAATGAGGTCGGCGACAAGGAGCTGCGCCCTCTAGACGAAACCGTCAACTGGGTCGGGAAAGGTTACGCTCGCTACAAGGGCACCCAACAGTATCAACTGACGGTACCCGAACGAACCGGACTCGAATTCGTTGGCCCTACCGGCACCGTAGTCTACGAAGCCCCTGCCAGTCCGTGGGGTAATCACGACCCCATCTGGTCAGGATTCGGCGCTGACACCAAACTGGGGGAACAGGGCTACCGTGATGACACCATCGCTCTTGACCTCCTCAAGGTCGATGGCCCCGGACAGGTACAGCTCTTCGCCGCCTACATTCCTGACGCCGACGACGAGGACGCCCCCAGCTGGCTCACCGTAGAACGACTGCTTTCCTCCACCGATGACGGCTGGAATACGACCCGCCTCGTCCCTGGCACGCACACCCACAACCGGACCACCTTCACCCGTCCCGGCCGCTACGAGATCACCTACCGTGCCATAGCCCGCGACGCAGAAGGTAACTTGGTGACCTCGCCGGAGCAGGTCGCAACCTGGCAGGTCGGTGGCGTCCGCCCCCGCAATGATGAATCCATGCCTGAAGGCTGGGACCGCACCAACTGGATTGCGGATCCGCTGCTGCGCTACCAGCAGCACACTTATGCCACCCCGCCGGAAGACTACACCTTCACCCTCGATGATTACCGTGACGGCCAAGCAGATGGGGACAGCAACTTGACCTCCATGCGTTTCAGCACTGGTGCACAAAAACTTGACGGCGTCGCCACAATCTGGATTAACGGCTACTATTTGACCGACCTAGACGTGGTGGATGGAAAGCTCTCGGTCAGCCCCACCGGCGACCACACCGGCGACCGAGTCGATCAGTGGAATGAGCTACTGGGCAGCGGCGAATCTAAACTACAGATCTCTTTCGTGCCCTCCGACCCGGCAGCAGGCTCATGGTTCAGCGCCCCAATCTCATACCGCCACGGGCAGGGTGAAGTGGTCACCACCTCCGCAGAATCGAATGGCTCTTTGCACCCTCGAATCCCCGATCCAGGCAACGTCGAATTCAACAAGGGAGAATACCAGCCCACCGACTACGGTTTCGCCGCCACGGTTAAACCCGGCACACTCCCCCACACCTACCAGGTCCAGATTTGCGCCACTGACCCGAAGATGCGGTTCTTCGTGCGCGGCGGCTTCTATGATGAACCTGACGACCAGTACCCCTCGACCCAGCTGAGCGGCAACTCCACCTCAGTTGACGGCTGCTACAGGTACCAGGATGATGACCGTGAATGGAACGAACTGCAAGGCACCTACCCGAAGTTCCACATTTACCCGCATCCCGAAATGAAAGCGGAAGCCACTGAGGTCAAGTTCACCGAGCCTTACAATCTTGAGGACGCCTTGACCCAGACCGGCAAGTTTGGGGGCGCCGAGGATGATGCGGCAGAGCAGCCTACTGAGCCGACTGTTGAGACTCCGGAGAAAGTGACTCCTGAGGCCAGCCCGGAGGCTACCCCTGAAACCAGCCCAGAGGCTAATGCGCCCGGGGCTGAGGCCACCCCTGAAACCAGCCCGGAGCAGCAGCAGAAGCGCCTAGTGATTAACAATGGCCATCTTGATATTTTGGGCAAAGTGGTTGACGGTAAAACGCAGATTTCCTTGCGTGATGATAGTCTTACCGCCGCTAATGATAGTGTGGTTCGGAAACTGGATGACGTGATTTT
Organism: Boudabousia marimammalium; assembly: GCF_001936115.1. Lineage (GTDB taxonomy): Bacteria > Actinomycetota > Actinomycetes > Actinomycetales > Actinomycetaceae > Boudabousia > Boudabousia marimammalium. The sequence continues at coordinate 11,640 of NZ_MPDM01000008.1, read as the reverse complement.
GGCAGTGGGTAATAATGCGCGCGCGTCGCGGCCGGATAACTCTGGCCCTGCCTATGATGTGCTTGGCCCGAAGGGTTCACATTTCTTCTGGCTTCCGCAAACGCAGCAAGATGGCATCGTGTGGCCCGGTTACAACACCGAGGGCGTGGATTATTCACAACTTGAAGATGGATTGAATCTGAATTTCAAGATTCAGGCTGCGCCGGAGGGTTCACGCTTCGCTCTAATCAGCACCAGAGGTTTGGGCGATGATTTTGCCTTGTTGCTTGATTCTGCAAAGAAGGATTTTTCTGTTGAAACCGAATTTGCGACTCATGCGCACTTTGGCTGGTTATTTTCGAAACCTGGTTTCTATCAATTTGAGCTATCTTATTCAGGTACTTTGAATGATGGTTCTGCGTTGAAACCGCAGAAGGGGATTCTTCGTTTCGCAGTCGGCAGGGATGCCGTCGCTGAGGTTAAAGATGGTGTCTGGCCGACTCTTGAACTTATTGGAGATGACCCGGTTACTCCCGAGGATTCTGCGGTAACTGTGGAGTCTCCTGAATCTACACAACCAACTGCTGAGGCTACCCCTGAAGTTGCTCAAGAGATTAAGATGGCTGAGGCAGAGGCACCCGCAAAGAGTACCTTTAAGGATGTGTGGCCCTCCCGGCCATTTGCTGGCGAGATTGAGTGGATGGCTGAGCAGAAATACTCGACAGGATACAAAGATAAGACATACCGTCCGCTGAATTCAGTAAACCGTGACGCAATGGCAGCATTTTTGTACCGTCTAGCCGGTAGCCCGAAAGTGAATCTTGAGAGGCCTGCCTTCAAGGACGTTGCCAAGTCTAATCAGTTCTATAAGGAGATTCAGTGGATGGCTGAGTCGAAGATTTCAACGGGCTGGGATGACGGCACGTATCGTCCGTGGAAGCCGGTCAGCCGCGAGGCTATGGCAGCATTCCTGTATCGGTTCTGCGATCAGATGCCGGAGAAGTGCGCTAGCGCAATCAATCCAGATACTCTGGATTTCAGCGGGGCATCTGCTTTCCCCGATGTAGCTGGGATGAGCATGTTTGAGAAGGAAATCAAATGGCTTGCTACCGCTAAGGTTACTTCTGGCTGGCAGGATGGTACTTTCCGTCCGCGTTTGCCAATCCAGCGCGACGCGATGGCAGCCTTCGTTTACCGGATGACTCATAACTTTCTGGGGCCGGTGAAGTAACGGAGAGTGATTCTCTATAAATAAGTGAAGGTCGGGATGGGAGCTTATGCTTCCTATCCCGACCTTCATTTCTGTGCAAGAGTTTTGTCCTCTGCCGGACTGCACTTGTCGATGTTAAGGCTTTGCCGCACTTTCTTTCATGCGCCATTGTGTCGCAAAACCCACAAATCACCCCAAAAACGACACCCAAAACAACACTTTGCAACACAGTCATGGAATTGATTGTGCAGACGTGGAGGGTGACTGTGCTTCCTGTAGGATGCCGCCTGTTGGCGGGGGTGGATTCGCGGTGGCGGGAGCAGCCGCCTAAACTTGGGCACGCAGCACTGTGAATCGCCGATCGCGGCCCAGCTGTGTTACATCTCGGAAAGACTCTGCTAGTAAAGCCCGGTATCGTAGATGCGAATTGTGAACCAGGTAGAGCACTCCGCTGGGGCGAAGCAGCCGATGCGCCGCGGCCAGCAGTCCCTGCACCATGGTCGGGTCCACAGTTGTTCCCGCATGGAACGGCGGGTTAAGCAATACCGCGGAAGCCTCGGCATCGGGTAAACTTTGCGCGGAGTGATCCCACACAAGCTCGACTTGGGGCACGTTGAGGCGGGCGGATTCGATTGCGTCGGCGGCGGTGTCGGTCGCGATGATGCGCGCGTCGGGCAGGGCGGCGTTGATTGCCCGCGCGACGGAGCCGTTGCCGCAGCCTAGGTCGATGATGGGGCCGGGCAGTTCGCCTACGGATAGTAGGTCGCGGACGGCGTGTGTCGCCAGAAGGTTGCCGCCGTGGTCGGCGTTGGTGCCGGAGAATACTCCCCCGACGGCCCAGAGTTCGCCTCGCACTGGCTGGTAGTCCGCGATTTCCTGCGGGGTTTCCGCCTGCAGGCACCGGAATTTGCCTTGCCCGCGCGATGCTCGCACCCGCGCGAAGGCTTGCGTGAGGATCGTGTTTTGGTTGCGGGTCATGTGTTTGTTGTTTCCGCCGGCGACGAGGGTTACCGGTGCGCCTGCGCGCCTTGCCGCCAGTGCTTGGGCGTAGTAGTTGAGCTCGGCCAGCGATTTGGGTAGATGTGTGGCGGCGATGAGGGGCGTGTCGGCGTGGCTGAGTAGCTGATCGAGCCGGAGGCTGGCGTCGAAACCGGCAATGGTGACTCGGTGGCGAGACTCTAGCGCGGTAGCAGTGGCGGCGGCGGTTTCAGCTTGCTGGTAGGTGCGGGCGCCGACAATCACTTGATCGCAGCGTTGCAGCAGGTGTTGGAGGAGCGCCCCGTGAGGGTCGGTGAATACGACTCCGGTTGCCGTGACTTTATCCTCCCTGGCGGGTATTGCTGCCGTGAGCTGGGCGATAATCAGTTCATCTAGTCGTGTCATGGTTTAACAGTACGGCATCTGCCTGTTTTCCGTCTCCGCTGGTGCTCCTTCGTTCCACGGTTTAGACTGTTTTTTGCTTTAACTTTTGTGATTTGGAGTGTGTTATGCAGGGTCGCATTTACGCGCACCGGGGGATGCGTTCCTTGGCGCCGGAGAATACTTTGTCGGCTTTCCGCAAGATGGCGGATTATGGGCAGCAGTGGTTGGAGACTGATGTCGATATTTTGGGTGATGGCACCCCGATTTTGATGCATGATACTTTGCTGGATAGGACCACTAACCGGAGCGGTTTTTTCTATGATTTGCGGGCGGAGGACTTGCCCGGCATTGATGCGGGGTCGTGGTTTTCCCCGGAGTTCACGGGTGAGCCGTTGCCGCGTTTGGCGCAGCTGGTGGATTTGATGAATGAGCTGGAGTTGAACGCGAATATTGAGTTGAAGTCGCATGAGCGGGGCGCGGCCGGCAGTGCGCAGCTGGTGGAGAATACTTTGCGGGAGTTGTCTCGGCTGGATCCTGGCCGGGAGGTGATTATTTCGTCTTTTAATCATTTGCTGTTGCGTTTGGTGCGTGAGCGCACTGACCGGTATCCTTTGGCGGCTTTGTTTGTGAAGGAGAATCTGCTGGATGATTGGCGTTCGGTGGCGGAGCTGTGTGGTGCCACGGTAATCCATCCGGAGACGACTGGACTGTCTCGGGGCCGGGTCCGTGAGATGCGGGATGCGGGTTTCGACGTGAATGTTTATACGGTGAATGATCGGGGGCGTGCGAATGAGTTATTCAATTGGGGCGTGACCGGTATTTTCACGGATTACGCGCAGAATTTCTAGTTTCACGCTGGTTAGCGGGCGAGGGTTTTCGGGCTCACGCCCGCTTTCTGCTGTTTCCGAGGCCGAGGGCGCGCTAAGTTGTCCTGGCCTGTGGTGGTGGTGTGATTCTAGCCTAGGGCCGGTGTGCTGGGTTTTGGTTGCCTTTCTTGATAGCGATGATGGTCAGTAGCGAGTGCCCCGCAATGGTCATCCCGCTAATAAATACGACAGCGTAAACTATCGCGAACCAAGGAAAATGCGGCAAGTTTGAAGGACCTTTCGCAGCAGCTTCATCCTTCGCAGGAGTCGGATAAATCCTCTCCCCAGTAACCAGGATCCGCTGCGTGTTAATCCCTAACGGGGTGCAGGTCACCAGTGTTACTAGGTCTTTTCCTTCGACTGGTTTGATTGCTTCACTGTCTTCGGGTTCAACAACTTGTACTTCGATGACCCGGTAGGCTAGTACTTCTTCGAAGATGTTGAGGCTGAAGTCGTCGCCGACTTCGATCTTGTCTAGGTGGGTGAACATGGTTGCTTCGGCTAGGCCACGGTGTGCTGTTATGACGGCTCTAGTCCCCGCGCCCCCAACCGGCAAAGACGTTCCTTGTAGATGCCCAGCGCCTTTAAGCAACGTATTTTCACTGGTACCGTGATAGATAGGAACATCCACATCAGCTTTCGGGACTAGGACTCTGCCCATAATCCCAGTATTATAAAGATTCAAAATATCCTCATAATCCCACAACCCCAACGCACTCTCAGTCTCTTTCACATCCGAAAGCGGAATGTTCGCATTGGGGGCTAGTCTAGCCCCGGAAGTGAGTGCATCATTGTAGCGGCGGGCTTGCCGGAACTGTTCCACTCCACTAGGTTCAGCGTGTTTAACTTCTTCATGAAAAGTATCAATAATCGAAGCCTGATGATACTGATGAGTCCAAGACGCCGCAGTAGGATACAACAACACCGCAAACCCCACCACAGCTAAAATAGCGCTGATCATACGCCCCACATAGACTCTCAAACCACAAACTCCTTAAACATTAACAAAACAAATCTAGAGAAAAGAGCCCCAAGACCACCAGCGGCGTATCTTGGGGCTCTCTCTAGGACTAACTAATCAACAAAGATTAACTAATCCAAACTATTCAGGCCTTGCGACGGCGGGTCACCATTACGGTACCTGCAGCGAACAGCAGAATGGTCGCACCAGCAAGAGTCATCAACAGCTTGCCGGAAGCACCAGTCAACGGCAGTTCAGGCACATCAGTCTCAGTGAAGGGCTCATTCACGAAAGGCTCACCATCAGCGGCATTTTTTGCGCCCGTGGTCTTGGTGACTGCGATTTCGCGGGTTTCACCGGAGAGCTTGAAGCCAGCAGGAGCTGTGATTTCACGAACGTAGTAGGTCTTCTGAGCAGCATCGGTCGTACCACGGTACAGATCGGTGATTACGACCATACCATCAGCAGCAGAGGTCACGGTCTTAAAGCAGTTGTCACCCTTGTTAGCCACAGTCGCGGCATCAGCTAGAGCTTTAGTCGTAGCGACACAGAAGACAGCGCCTTTAAGGGGCTTGGGGTCATTCTTGTCGACTGAGACCTTCTTGAGGTTGTAGTCACCGAAGTAAGCGATCGGATCTTCAGGATCGGGCTCATCGGGGTTCGGAGGAGTGGGAAGATCGGGGTTTCCGGGAGGTGTTTCACCATCGGGAAGCTCGTTGTATTCCCAGACCCGTGAAGGAATATGGTTGAATACCGTGTTGTTATCAAACACCGCATTAACAGTGGTGCTCAGTTCCAAGGTGATGTTCTTGCCCTTGGCAGCGTCAAGCTTAGCCAGACCGGCAGTAGTGAAGGTTACCGTAACCTTTTTCGCTGACTTACCGGTGGCAGCGTGGGTGTAATCATCTTCAGCAACGGTGTAATCGGTGTCCACGGTTGCATTTACGCCATCAATCTTTACAACTGGGGCAGTTTCTGTAGAGAGAACGGAACCGGTTGCTAGGAAGTCGACTAGCTCAAACTTTTTGAAGGTTGCAGCAGCTTTAACTGCTTGAGGAATCTGAGCGGTCACAGTCCATTTGATGTCTGACCCGGTGGAGACGGTAGGAGTATCGGCAGCAACTGCCTTTTTCACCTTTTCGGTTTTAACGTTCTTGGGGTAAACATGAACATCGTACAACCAACCGTTGTCCGCTGTAGGAGCAGCAGTGTGATTGGGGAAAGGAACGGTAACGTAGAACGGGTCTACCGCAGCGGTTACGCCCGCGGGAAGCTCAGTTTCTTCGACATAGTAGACACCGACGGGCAGGGTGAAGGAAACTTCGCCACTGGCAACGGTTGTGCCTTCATGCAGAACCGCAGTATCAACAGCCACTCCCGCAGAGGGAGTGCCGTTCTTCAGCTTCTCAAGCTCGGCCCAGCCAGCGCTGGTCTTAAGGTCAATACCGGTGACCTTTTTAACGGTGAATTTTGCACCTGCAAGCGCTTCTGCACCTGTGGGAGCACTCTGCACGGAGCCGTCATTGTTGGTAGCGGCGCCTTTCCATGCCGGGGCTGCGTACTTGTGAATCGTCAGCGTGCCGTCTTTATCGACAATGTTGCCGGGGTTTCCTGCATCGCCCTTGACAGCGAATGCTGATGGGGTGACGATCATCGCGAAAGCCACGACGATTGCCAGCACCAACGACAGGACTATGCCTGCACGCTTGGTTGTATTTGTGTTACTCACTATGAACTCCTTAGTGTTCTTCTCGTGTGTTTCTATCATTTGGTAGGGTTTCTACGTCGCATGGCGGCGGGCATCAAGAAGACACCAGTAGCCCCTGTGAGCAGAACCAGTCCAGAAACTAGGTATGGTAGGGTTCCCCAGCCACCCGTTAGGGGCAGGGTGGGGGGCTCCACCGGCATTTGATTCTGGATTACGAGGGTCCTGCTTTGGTTATCTTTGTCCAACACGAAGTCGTGGACTTTGTCGTTGCCTCCGGGGAGGAGGTAACCTGTTGGCGCGTTGGTCTCAACTAGGCGGTACTTACCAAACTGCAAGTTTCCGACTTTGATGAGTCCTGGACTCCCGTCCCGATCGACGTTCTGGTTAGTGTTTTTCTGCCCAGTGACATCGTCGGTAAGTTTTTGGATAATGGTTTCGTAGGCGTTGCTTTGTTTGTTGAACTTTTGCAGTTGCCATTCCGAACCTGGTAGCAGCAGCTCATTGTTAAGCGCATCTACCTTTTTGATGGTGAATTCCGCGGGAATCTCCGGGTTGAAAATGTCGTCAAGCGTTAGCACACTGTCCGTCGTGGTGGTGTCATCTAACGTCACTTCAGAATCAGCGACAGCTTTGTATCCGTCAAGAGTTTTCGTTTCTTTCAGGCAGTATTCACCCTTTTTAAGGTTATCCCACGCAATACGGCCTTGCGAATCCGCTACCTTGGTAGAAATCTGGTTAGCCAAGTTTGCACTATTGCACGTGCCAGAGTGAAGAGTGAACTCGGTCCCAACACCGAAACTTTCGCTCCCATCAAGGTCTCTCAGTTTCTTGACAAACTTCAGCGTGTATTTTTTCGGCGTATTCACAAAGGTACATTCAATCGGTTTGGTTCCCGAAGTGGTGACCGTTACTGTGCCTGTTGCACCGTCGATCGGCCCCAGAATGGTGGTGTTAGTTTCCGTGTCCACACATGTCAGCGTCGTCTTGTAGCTACCTGAATCAGCCACATCATTGAAGGTCTCCGTGAGTTCGATACCGGTATTTAGCGGAATCGTAAACTTGGGGATTACTTCTTCAACGTCCGTAGAGTTACCGGTCGAAGATCCTGTCTTATTGATAGCGGTACCGCTAACTGCAGCAAAGTTAAACTGGTCAGTCGCATCTGCCCGCTCCGTAACCTGATGCTTGACGATTAGCTCTCGTTGAGGTGACGGCCTCAAGAACCCCGACATGTCGGTCACTGAAATGTTATTTGAACCATGATTGACCGAGTAGGCACCCAAAATAGAGTGATTGTTGACGTACTCGTTTATACCTGAAACGATATTTCCAGCTTTATCGTATTCACGAACAAAAGTGTAGTCCGTATTACGCTGCCCGTTAAAGAAACGTTCACTTGTCGCAACCACATAGTTGCCTGCTGGGGAAAGGTCGAAGCCGGCAAAGAAGTTAGTCAGATTTCTTGTGTTGATAGGCTGCAACTCCAGCACCATGGTGCTCGGAATCTGCGTTCCAGTGCTGCCTCTGCGCCCGTTCCGGCTGTGATCGAATCCCTGATTTGACGGGGTCTTCCAATCAGCATTTTGGGGCCGATTGCCGGGGACCACAAATTTAGCGACCGGATTGTTTAACCGTTCTTGCAGGCTGGCACTATCGATTTTGTGCACATTTAATGCCAATTTTCCCGGTTCGGAGGGGTCAAAAGAATTCGTAATAATCGAGGAATCAGCAATATATAAGTCCCCAGTTTTACTCACGATCATATTGCCGTGGTTTGAGGTGGACTTTTTGAGCGCCTCCACGAAACCTAAGTAGACTACTTCACCGCTGGGACGCAGCGCGAAAATCTTTTTGATAACTAGGTTTTCCTCGCCCACCTTTTTACCGGTCGGAACGATACCACCAAACACATAGGTTCCATCTGCTAGTAGTCCACCACCAGTGACTGCGCCATGGTAATCAGAGTAGGTGTTATCTCGAGTATTTTCTTGGTAGGTGTCCCTATCTGTCACCAAAGTGGGTTCTACGCAGAGCCCTCTTCCAACACGTTGGTCAGGAACTCTGTCAATGCTGATGGTTTCCCCATTTTTTTGAGTAGTCCCCCACTTGACGGTTTGCCATGCGGTTCGGGATTTCCGTTCCCATGTACCGGTGGCTTTGTTAAGGCGGAAAATTACTGCACCAGCGTTGACACTGTCAATAACTGGACGGGTACTCACTCCGCTGACGTAAATGTACTGGTCGTTTTGGGCTAACCCATCAAAGTAGCCTTCCCCCGAATTACGAATGAATTCAGGTCTGGCACGGTTTGTGCCAGTAGCATTATCTAGCCCATTAGGATCTTTATCTCCATACTGGGGAATATTATCTCTTACCGGTCTCCAGCAAAATTCTCCAACAGGGATATCGTGAGTGCTTACCAAATCATACCTGTTGGTAGCCGTATTGAACTTAATGTGCCGGACTTCACCTTGGGATCCTAGTGTCCAGAGACCATCAGCAGCGATAGCCGAAGTACTAGACAGATTAGAGGGGGGGGGTTCCAGCGCCTCTTAACGCTCCACGAAATGCTGCATAACCTGAAGCTTCAGGAGTCTCAGCGGTAGCCACCAGCTCAGGGGTTTCCACAGTCGTAGCAGGCACAACTTCCACGCTTCTTGCTGCCTCACCAAGGGGCACAGAAGCAATCTGCGATTCAGGGGTACGCGCCACGGAAGAGGATTCAGCATTTGCGACATCACCAAGGCTGGCCACTGACCAAGTCATAAGTAACGCCAAAGTGGCCAATGTAGCGATACGCGTCTGCCGCTTGGAATGATTTTTCAAAGTATGCCCTTTATTGATGCGCTATGTCTTACTTGCTGGCCTCAAACAAGATGCACATTCAAATACAGAACCCTCGGAAAGCGTCCCGCACGACTCGTTGTTTAAGGCGTATGAAAGGACTCTAACATTTGTTGCGATAAAAAACAATATCTTCGTTTGACAATTGTAATGTCTCACAATAATCTAGAAAGATACCTCACAAATTTGTTGTTTTGCTAAACAAATTTATATTTTACTGCTATATTACCCTTTCTTTTGTTTCAGACTCCGCAAGGCCTCGTCGCAGAGTCACCATCTTGAAACCCACACAATCCACACCAAAATAGGTTTCGGGTGACACTCTCACCCCACCCACAACCTATTTATGGTTTTTGAAGTCCAAAGAATCCCGTTCAGTTAATCGGTTTCGCTAGCGCCCGGCCACCAACTGTGAACAACCCAGAAACAACCAATCACCATGCGGCATTCACACCAGTCTCAGACAGAGCTTCACCAAAACTCTTCCACCGGTTCAAAACTGTCGGAACAGCAGCCTCAGGAATCACTCCAATCTCTGGCGTAATACCCGAAACCCGGGCTTCAGCCTCAGGAATCACTCCAATCTCTGGCGTAATACCCGAAACCCGGGCTTCAGCCTCAGGAATCACTCCAATCTCTGGCGCAATACCCGAAACCCGGGCTTCAGCTTCAGGCCAGGCTCAGGGGTACGCTTCGGGGTAAGCACAACAACATAATGATTCTTCACCACAGCCTTACTATCCCCACCCTTAGTGATAGCTACAACCACACCATCTTCACCATCAACCGTGTAAGTAGTAGCCAAAACAAAACCAGCCTTGTTAGCGCCATCAAACGCAGGGGAGTTGAAACGATCCTCACTCAAAACAAACTTTTCGCACTTGGGAAAGTCCCCGGGAAGTTACTCTTCTCACCCGAAATAACTTCAAAGACGCCCACACCACTACGATTATCGGCGTTCACAGTGCCGAAAGGAGTCCAACCAGGATATTCATCAACCGTAGCGGTTCCACGCAAAGCCCAACTCACCTTCACGGGGAACTTAGAACCAGCTGGCAACGCATGCGGCCTCAGCTCCTTTACGCTCTTAACCACACGGAAGCATCCAAAACCAGGCTTCATCTCAATCGTCACAGAAGACTGATTAACATAAGAAGTCTCGGTTCGAACACCTAGTCGCATCTCATCCAAGGAGATGTCATTAGCATAGGCAAAACCAGGAACCACCAGACCATTATGAGAAACTAGGGTGCCATCGATTAGTAGCTCTAAGAGCACTAACATCGAGAAGATAATCAGTACAGGTATAATTTTTTCAGTATGATTCTTACCTTCAAAGTGCTAAAGCCGCCAACCTTCGAGCCCCGCAAAGCACTGACCAGGGTCAAGATTCTCAGTGAAAACTAAAGTCCAAGGCGTAACCCCACCAAAGGACTTATTAATCCCAGCCTTATCAAACTCAGCCTGAAGGTTTTCGGTACCAAACAGAACCCTCCACACAAACTTGCTACCGTCAGCTCGCGGCATATCAATAGCCTTAGTTAAAGCAGCATACGGGATGTATTTGAGAGGCGCCACAACAGCACCATCAGCACCTCTTTTTTCCCCCATCAGTGGGAAGCTTAACCATCTCAGCGTCATCATCGGACAAAGTCAATTCCACAAGATTAGCTGTAGTCTCCAATACCACCTGAACTTGCATAAATTGAAAACTGTTCACTGCCACACCTGACTACTTGTTTGGTTTATTAGTGCTAAGAGTGCGGGTTAGGGCGAATTCTTTTTGATTTGTATTGCCGTGTTTTAGGGAATGAAAATAGGTTGTGGGCGACGCTTTCGCGCCGCCCACAACCTATTTATGGTCTATGAAACCTTAGGGTTTCATTCAGGCCTGCTTCTTGCGGCGTACCGCTAGGAAGGCAAGTCCTGCGCCCAGTAGGGCGAGAACACTGTAGGCGATGCCGTTAGTGCTTACACCCGTCTTGGGCAGCGTTGCACCGTTGACAGCCTTGATGGTGACTGTGGTGTGCTTGACGATTGGTTCGCCAGCTCCTTTGTCGCCATCAGGACGGTTGTAGGTGATCGTGATCTTCACCGGCTGATCCTTGCGAGTTACCTCGGTCGGGGTGCCGGAGATGACGCAGGCAGTACCTTCTTCGTTGAGCTTGATGGTCACTCCCTTGGGAAGACCTTCAGCTTTGCAGACCAGGTCAGTTGCCTTACCGGGGTTGTCGATCGGAATAGTAATCGGATCGATTGGCTTGCCAACTTCACCGTCGATGGAGGGGACGGTCGGAGCGGTGGGTGCTACTGCACATCCGTTCGCATCTACCTTAGCTCCATCTGGGGTGTTGTCACACTGATCCTTGTCGTCGGGCACGCCGTCACCGTCTTTGTCACCAACAGTCGGCACGTCAGGCTTCTCAACAACAGTGATAGTAACGGTATCAATCGGATTACCGTCCTTATCCTTAACTGTCACGACAACCTTATCGCCAGGCTTAGCATCCTCGTTGATGGTCACAGTAATGTTTCCATCCTTATCGAGAACAACAGTACCAGGACCAGTGCTTTCAACTGTCGCACCATCTGGAACATCGCCACCAGCGTTAGGAACTACAACATCATCACCAGGCTTACCGGTAACGTCTTCCCAATTCGGAGCAACAGGCTTCTCAACAACAGTGATAGTAACGGTATCAATCGGATT
>NZ_MPDM01000007.1 GCF_001936115.1 Boudabousia marimammalium | reverse complement strand
GAGCCGACTGTGGAGCCGACTGTGGAGCCGACTGTGGAGCCGACAACTGAGCCGACTGTGGAGCCGACAACTGAGCCGACTGTGGAACCGACTGTGGAACCGACAACTGAGGTTAGTGCTGTGGCTTTTGCTAATGGGGTGCCGATTGATTTGCTCGTTCAAGGTATGGCTACTTCTGTGGAGTTTGTGTTTACTAATGCTGCAGAGGGTTCCCAGTGGAAGGTTGCACTTCATTCTGATCCAATTCAACTGGGTGTTGTTACGGTTAAGAATGGTCGGGCGAAACTGGATATTAGTGCTGAGACTACTGCCAAGTTTGTTCCCGGTGCGCACGTTTTGAAGTTGACCTTGGTTGATGGTGTTGCTCCGAAGGTGCTTGAGATTCCTGTAACCGTGAAGTCGGCAGGGGATGTAACGCCTAACGATGGATCAACAGTCAAACCCACTGTGGAGAAGCCCGTGCAAACGACCCTATCAAAGACTGGCGTACAGCTTGGTTTCGGATTAGGGCTAGCTGCTTTATTGGCAGCCGGTGGCGCCATGGCTCTGCTACTCCGGAGGCGAAATAGCCTGCAGTAGTTGTGACATCAGATTGTTCGCTTTTACACTTGGGGTTGCTAAGTTTGCCGCATGTGTGTTAGCACACTAGAATTCTGTTCCCTAAATCTCCCCGATTGGCTTTGCCAGTCGGGGAGATTTAGAGTACATCCATGACTGAAACAAGCACTCTTACTTCCGCCCAGGCATGGCGTGCCCTAGCCGCGATGATGATTGGGTTTTTCATGCTACTACTAGATAGCACAGTAGTGGCAGTGGCGACACCACAGTTCCAAGAGCAACTGGGAGCTTCTCTTAACGCAGTTGTTTGGGTCACTTCCATTTATCTACTTACCGGCGCGATTCCCCTGCTGGTGACAGGGCGACTAGGCGACCGTTACGGACAGCGAACCATGTATTTGGTTGGAGTGGGGCTTTTCACTGCCAGTTCACTCTGGTGTGGTTTAGCGTCCTCCGTGGAAATGCTGATTGTGGCCCGCGCCTTCCAAGGACTGGGGGGCGCAATTATCGCCCCTCAGATTTTATCCGTGATTTCACGGATCTTTCCGCGCAATAAACGCGGAGCAGCGATGGGAATCTGGGGGATGGTGGCAGGTTTAGCCAGTCTCCTTGGACCACTTATGGGCGGCATAATTGTGGGCTATTTTAGCTGGCACTGGATTTTCATAATTAATGTCCCAATCGGCTTAGTATCCCTCATTTTGACCAGCCTGTGGGTCCCCCAACTGGAACGTACCGCTCGCCGTATCGATATTCCCAGCGTGCTGGTTTCCATGCTGGCAGTCTTTGCAATCGTCTTCGCCCTCCAACAGGGTCAGGCTCTAGGTTGGCCAGCTTGGTCTTGGCTGATGCTGCTGGGGGGCGTGTTTCTCACGGCACTGTTCATTTTTATGCAGTATCTGACGAACCGCAGAGGTAAAGACGCATTAGTACCATTATCGCTGTTTAAGGATCGAAATTTTTCTGTCGGCTCTTTCGCAATCACCACAATGGGTTTCGCAATGGGAGGTTTTGCGTTACCGATTTCTATTTATTTGCAGCAAGGTGCCGGCCTGGCAGTGGAACAAGCTGGTCTCTTTTTCATGCCGATGGCAGTTATATCTGGCTCGCTTTCACCCCTGACTGGGAGACTTTCTGACCGGATTCACCCTCGTCACCTGCTGATGATCGGATACGGGTTCATGGGGGCCGGTTTCGTTACCGCTGTATTCGTGATGCGTGACGGGGTCAGCTTCTGGTGGCTGCTAGCAGCAATCGCCTTGAAAGGCGTGGGCAATGCTTTCGTCTGGTCGCCCAATTCTACGGTCACCATGAGAGATATTGATACTGCCATGTCCGGGTCCGCTTCGGGTGTCTATAATACGACCCGTCAGGTTGGTTCAGTGATGGGCGCGGCAGCAATTGGTGCAATGATGCAGTGGGGTGTGGCTAGCACAACCGTTGTTGAAGCCATGGGCAATGCAATGATTTTGCCCAGCCTAGCAGCACTGGTCGGTTTCATCTCCATTCTATTCTTGCGAGATTCGCGTCCGATACGCTGAAGGCTGGGCAAAATTTGTTGAGGTTAATCCTCGATAATAATCACATACAGGTTGCGCGGGCCGTGCACTCCATCCACTCGGATCAGCTCAATATCCGAGGTTGCTGACGGACCCGCAATCCAGGTGGAGGCTCGTTCCGGGTGCTTGCCCAGTAGCTCCACCGCTTGCGGCACTGTCGGCATGACCGTGCGGGCTTCCACTACGCACACGTGCGTATCGGGGACGAGGGAGAGTGCACGCCGGCCCTGGTCGGCGGTACCATCCAAAACAATGGTTCCTGATAGAGAGATACCGCAACGGGACCGAGTCACAACGGCATCAATCTGATCCAGTTCCAGGTGGCTCAGCTGCCGGTTGGGGCCGTCAACCTCAACGGTGCGGCCATCCTCAGCGGCGGCCTTCTGATACTGCTCATCAAGACCATGCGGCACCACCACAGAAGTGGCGCCGGCAGCATGCAACTGCTCAGAGATTGCTTCAGCTACCTTACTGGCAGCAACCACAGTGACTTTCGCGTTGTAATCCTCAAGGGTTTCAACGAACTCTGCAATCACTTCCGGCGCTCCAATCGGGTATTCTCCCTCGACCCGGTAATCGCGGGGTGGAAGGGGAGCCGGCCCATCCTGGGACTTAGCGATCGCCATTTTCACGGCGGAAAGAATCATCTGTCGTGAACTCATTTTGATTCCTCCTCATGCTTTCCCCACCACTGGCGGAAGGACTCTGCCGGGGGAGCGGGAATATCGCGTGAACCTGTCCACATGGAGGCCGGATAAGGCAAAGCCCCAATCCGTTGGTTCTTACCTCCCACGAAACGAGCCATGCTGGCCACCCGACCGGCTTTTGCGAACATGGAGCCGCTACCCATAATCGGGGAGCTGGCGGCCATCGCCACATCCCACATGTCTGGGATACCTCCACGGTTCGCCTCAATCACGCGGTGACGCAAATGGACCAGCGCGGTCGGAATATCAATCTTAACCGGGCAGGCTTCGAAGCAGGCGCCACACAGGGATGAGGCGAAAGGTAGTGCAGAGTTCGGGTCCTTACGGTCCACCGCGCCGGTCAGCTGCGGCGTCAAAATGGCACCAATCGGACCGGGATAGACGGAACCGTAGGCGTGACCGCCAACATGCTCATAGACCGGGCAGACGTTCATGCAAGCGCCACAACGGATGCAGTGCAAAGCCTGACGGCCAATCGGATCAGCCAATGCTTTACTGCGGCCATTGTCTACCAGCACTAGATGGAACTCTTGCGGGCCATCACCGGGGGTGACGCCAGTCCACAGCGAAGTGTAGGGATTCATCCGCTCACCGGTGGCCGAGCGTGGCAACAGCTGAGCGAAAACTTCCATCGCCTGATAGTTCGGCACGATCTTCTCAATGCCAACCACAGAGATTAGCGTCTCCGGCAGGGTTAAGCACATGCGTCCGTTACCTTCGGACTCAAAAACGGTGAGCGTGCCAGAGTCCGCAATCATCATATTGGAGCCAGAAATCGCAACCTTCGCGGAGAGGAACTTCTTCCGCAAGTGGGCGCGGGCCGCCATCGCCAGTTCACGCGGGATGGTGCTCAAATTCTCAGGGGCATCCTCCATCCGGTTTGCGAAAATAGCGCGAATCTCAGCGCGGTTACGGTGAATCGCCGGCACCACAATATGGGAAGGCATATCTTCACTGAGCTGCACAATCATTTCCGCCAAGTCGGTTTCCCAAGCGGAAATGCCGCGTTCAGCCAAGTACTTGTTCATCCCGATTTCCTGGGTGACCATGGACTTGACTTTGACGACTTCCTCTACCTGCTTAGAGGCCACAATCTGGTGGATAATCTGGTTCGCTTCCTGCGCGTCACGAGCCCAGTGAACGATGCCGCCACGGGCCTGCACATTGCGTTCCATCTCCTCTAGGAGCTCCGGCAGATGAGACATCGTGTAATGCTTGATGGCAGAGGCTGCGTCACGTAGCTGCTCCCAGTCAGGCATCTCCTCAACGCGGGTATTGCGCTTCGTCCGAATCTTCGTAGTCGCATACTTCAGGTTGCGGCGCAACTGCGTGTTCTGCAGGTTCTTGCGGGCACCCTCAGGGAACTTATCTCCCCAACGCAAGGGTTGCTCGGGCTCCGGATGGCCCGGCGTCCAACCCAGCGCGGTGGTGTCCTCACAGTGGCAGTGATGAGTCTGTGCGGCAGTCATCTCACACCCCCACCTTCGTAGTCGTTGCCGGCGCATTCCAAGGTTCTTCCTTCGTGCCGGCCAAAATCTCGGCCAAGTGCATGACGCGGATACCGGCGCGGATTCGGGAAAGACCGCCACCAATATGCATGAGGCAGGAGTAATCGCCGGCGACCAAGATTTCCGCCTTCGTAGCCATCACATTGGTCATCTTGTCGGCCAGCATCGCAGTGGAAGTTTCCTTGTTCTTCATTGCGAAAGTACCGCCAAAACCGCAGCAGGAACGCTCTTCGGGAAGCGGAACGAAATCAATGCCCTCCACGTTCTGTAGCAGCTTGTAGGGGCGGTCGCCCACCTTAGTGATACGCATGGAGTGGCAAGTCGGATGGTAGGTGACGCGGTGCGGGAAGTACGCGCCGACATCCTCGAGGCCGAGGACGTCGACCAGTAGCTCCGAAAGCTCATAGGTCTTATCAGCGATTGCTTGTGCACGCTGGCCAAGAGCAGTCTTTCCCGCATCATCAGCAACCAGTTTCTGCTGGTGCCGAATGGAACCAGTGCAGGAGCCGGAGGGGACCACGATGGCATCCCACTCTCCGTCTAGGACCGGTTCGAAAGTTCTCACGTGGTTCTCGATGAGCGGCATTGCTTCACGGTAGTAACCCGTATTGATGTGCATCTGTCCACAGCACGCCTGACTTTCGGGGAACACTACGGTGTGTCCTAACCTCTCCAGAAGGTGAACTGTCGCCTGCGGCGCTTGCGGGAACATTGCGTCACCAATACAGGTGGAAAACAGTGCAAATTTCACGTTTCCTCCTTGATTTGTTGAACGTATTCTCAGCGTAGAACAAATCGAGAAGATTGCGACAAGAATCCATAAGAGAACTGACAAACCGCATAAATCCGCCACTTTATGGCGTGGTGTCAGAACCGATGGAAAGAGAAAAATGCGTGATTTACGCTACTGTGCAATTCTATAATTCTGGCTGCGGATAAAAACAGTTCTCCCCCTCAAAGAATCGAGGGGGAGAAGCTATCTAGGTTAGGGTAGCGGGGGAATATACGCGCCCAGCCATCCTTGCGAGGCAAGGAACACGATGGTGCATAGAATCAGCAGCAACACAATCGAGATTGGGGCGGCCTTGCGGAGCATTTCGGGCTCAGTTCCCGGCTTCCCCACCGCACTTGCAGCGATTGTCAGGTTCTGCGGCGAAACAATCTTACCGATGCCACCGCCCACAGTATTAGCGGACAGCAAGATACCCGGATTCAAGTTGGCGCCTTGCGCGGCGGTAGCTTGCAAGTTGGCGAAAAGAGCACCCGCCGATGTGGCGGAGCCTGCTACCGCGGTCGCTAGCCAGCCCAGTATCGGGGAAAGGAAAGCGAAAGCGGCGCCAGCCATTGCCAGTGCCACACCAATCGAGGTGGTCTGTCCGGAGAAATTCATGACATAGGCCAAAGCCATCACCATGGCGATAGTGAGAATGGAAAGCCGGAGCTCATAAATCGTGGACAGCAAAGTCTGCAAGCCCTTACCGAAAGTAATCGGGAAGCGTCCGCCTGAGGAAGTCCGGGAGTAGATGAAAGCCACAACCAACGCGGAAACGAAAATCCAAGTACCCGGGTTGGACAGTAAGGACAGCCTGTAGATTGCGGCGGTGGAGGCGGAACCATCCGGCTCTAACAGTTGACCGTACAGGCCGGGCCAGGGAATCGACACGTCAGTAGACTTCAAAGCGGCATCAATATCGACACCGAACTTCCAAAGCTTAGTGAAGCCGATCAATACCACTACTAAGACGTAGGGGAGTAGGGCCAGTGTGATACGGGAGGTCGAGGGGGCGTCCTCGCCCTCGGCCTCGGAACGATATTCCGAGGGAGCCTGCGGAGTCCAAACCAGCAAGAACAGGTAGCAAGAAACCAAGCCCAGCAGGGAAGCCACCACGGAAGTGAGTTCGTAGCTGAGCATGGAGGTGAAGAATTGACCTACACTGGTGGCAATACCGGCAACTAGCGCGATGGGCCACAGCTGACGGATGGCGCGCTTGCCGTCCAGCACTGCCAGCAGGATGAAGGGGACCAGCATAATGATGAAGGGAGTGTAGCGGCCCATCAGGGTGCCGACATAGGCGGGGGCAACCCCACCGAGCTTACCGGCGGTGGTGACGGGGATAGCCATGGCGCCAAAGCCCACGTAAATGGCGTTGCCGACAATGGTGAGGACGGCGGCCTTAATCGGCTCTAGACCAATGGTGACCAGCATAGCGGCGACGATAGCAACCGGGGCGCCGAAACCGGCGAGGCCTTCAAGGAGACCACAGAAGCTGAAAGCAATGATGAGGGCTTGCACTCTCATATCGCCTTTACCGACGAGGTTGAAAACGGCACGCAAATCATCGGAGCGGCCGGACACTTCGGTGAGGTTATAGAGCCAGACGGCCGCCAAAATGATGTAAACGATGGGGAGCAAGCCGAGGGCGAGGCCCTGTGTGGCGGACATGAACACCATGCTGGCCGGCATTTTGAAACCCAGGATTGCGATGATTGCCGCCAGTGCGAAAGAGATGATGGCGCACCAGTGGGTTTTTACTTTGAAAGCGCCCAGCAGAACGAAGAAGGCTAGCAGGGGAATAGCGCCCACTAGGGCGGTCAGTATTACTGAATCATTAATCGCGTCTACTTGCGGGGTGAATCCCGCCAGCGGACGCGAAAGGCTAGAAATCTGCGGGTAAAGATTGGGGCCGGTGAGTCCGGCCAGAACGGCGGTGGGCATTTGAAAAAACTCCTGCTGTGCAAATCAATCTAAGAAAGGGTCATCTTTGACCCGATAGACAGAATCCTAAACCGATTGTGCCCCCTCTGCAAACAACAGAGGGGGCACAATCTTTAGTGGAGTTTAGAATAGGCTAAAGACTTAGCTTTCGGTTTCCTTTTCCACATCCTCGTCAACCCAGTCGAAGGTGCGGGTAACAGCCTTCTTCCACAAGCGGTACTTGCGGGCGGCGGCTTCGGAATCCATCTGGGGAAGCCAACGTTTGTCTTCCTTCCAGTTATCAATCACGTCCTGCTCTCCCTGCCAGAAGCCCACAGCGATACCTGCCGCGTAGGCTGCACCCAGAGCGGTGGTTTCAGCAACTTCGGGACGGACAACCGGAACACCCAGCATGTCGGCCTGGAACTGCATGAGCAGTTCGTCGCGGGTCATGCCGCCGTCAACCTTCAGCTCGGTTAGTGCCACACCAGAATCTGCGTTCATAGCGTCCAGTACTTCACGGGTCTGGAATGCGGTTGCTTCTTCAACAGCGCGGGCAATGTGGCCACGGTTGTTGAAGCGGGTGAGGCCAACGATGGCGCCACGTGCATCAGACTTCCAGTAGGGTGCGAACAGGCCGGAGAAAGCGGGGACGAAGTAGACGCCACCGTTGTCTTCCACAGTCTCAGCGAGCTTACCGATGTCCTTGGAGTCGGAAATCAGGCCGAGGTTGTCGCGCAACCACTGAACTAGTGAACCGGCGACAGCGATGGATCCTTCCAGTGCGTAGACCGGCTTGTTGTCGCCAATCTTGTAGCACAGGGTGGTCAGCAGGCCGTTTTCGGAGACGACCGCTTCTTCGCCGGTGTTAATCAGCATGAAGCAGCCGGTGCCGTAGGTGTTCTTTGCCATGCCCTTTTCGAAGCAGGCCTGGCCGAAGGTGGCTGCCTGCTGGTCGCCCAAGATGCCGGAAATCGGGGTGTCGATTAGCAAGCCGTTGGGACGGCCGTAACCGAAAATCTCAGAGGAGGACTTAATCTCGGGAAGCATTGACATCGGGATAGTCATGTCGGCGCAGATGTCTTCACGCCAGCTCAGGGTGTGCAAATCCATCAGCATGGTGCGGGAAGCATTCGTAACGTCAGTTGCGTGTACGCCGCCGTTCGGGCCACCGGTCAGGTTCCACAGGGTCCAGCAGTCGGTGGTGCCCATGAGGAGGTCGCCAGCTTCTGCCTTTTCGCGGGCGCCGGGGACGTTATCTAGGATCCATTTGACCTTCGGACCGGAAAAGTAGGTCGCTAGTGGCAAACCACAGCGGGTCTTGTACTTGTCGGGGCCTTCCTCGCCTGCTAGTTCCTTGCAGATTGCGTCGGTACGGGTGTCCTGCCAAACGATTGCGTTGTAGACGGGCTCGCCAGTGTTCTTGTCCCACACGACGGTGGTTTCACGCTGATTGGTGATACCAACAGCGGCAAGATCATGACGGTTAATCTCTGCCTTGGAGAGTGCTTCGGCTACCGCTTTACGGATGTTTGCCCAAATCTCCAGCGGATCATGCTCGACCCAACCGGCTTTCGGGAAGATCTGTTCGTGTTCGAACTGGCCTACCGAAACGATCTGTCCGGAGTGATCGAAGACGATTGCGCGGGAGGATGTTGTCCCCTGGTCAATCGCTAGTACGTACTTCTTTTCTTTCATGTCATTTACCTCTTTGTAAAACTATTGGGGATCAGAGCAAGACCGGTGCCAGCAAGCCTGCTAGCACGGCGCCAATGAACGGGCCAACAACGGGAACCCAAGAGTAGGCCCAGTCGGAGCTGCCCTTGCCTTTGATGGGGAGGATAGCGTGTGCGATACGGGGGCCGAGGTCACGAGCCGGGTTAATGGCGTAACCGGTGGGGCCACCGAGGGAGGCGCCGATACCGACGATCAGCAGGGAGACACCCAAGTAGTTCAACCAGCCCATGTTGGTGGTGTCGATGAGGCCTGCGCCCATGATCACGAAGACCAGCACGAAGGTGCCGATGGCCTCAGTGACGGTGTTCCAGAAGTAGTCGCGGTCTTCCGGACCGGTGGAGAACACGCCCAGCTTCAATGCCGGGTCATCAGCCAAATCGAACTGCTTGCGGTATGCCAGCCAGCACAGCACTGCGCCGAGGAAGGCGCCCAGCATCTGGCCCCCGAAGTAGGTCATGATGGTGACGAAGTCGAACTTGTTGCCGCCGCCGACCCAGTCTTGAACTGCAAGACCGATGGTGACAGCAGGGTTGATGTGTCCGCCTGAGCGGTTAGCGACAATGGCGCCCGCTAGAACAGCGAAACCCCAGCCGAAGTTAACCATCAGGAAGCCGGTGCCTTTACCTTTGTTCTTAGGCAGAATGTTGTTTGCAACTACGCCGCCACCAAGTAGCAGCAGCATTGCGGTACCGACTGTTTCGGATAGAAAAATAGTTCCTAGTCCGGCCATTATTAGTCCTTTCATAGAGAGGGTGGGCTCCACTGCCCAACACCTTTGTGGCTTCTTTGCCACATTTGTCGGGCCAGGCGCAGGCTGAGATAGGCTCAGCCGTCTGGCCCGACAAATTGTGTATTTAATTGTATGTCGCGGCGGCTATCAAAGATAGTGCCACTCGGGTGAAACTTACAGATCGGCTAGAGGAGTGACGTCCTCAGCCTTCGCGCGAGCAGACTGCGCGGCAGCTTCGTCGAAGATTCCTTCGGCTTCAGCTTCCGCGGCGCAACGCTGCTTGTACAGGTCAAGTTCACGAGCTTTGCGCTCGTCATCCCAACCTAGGTAGGTGGCGGCAATATCAGCAATCTCGGGTGCTGCTGACAGGCCGCGGTCAGATTTCTCGTAGTTCAAACGAGTCCTCAGTGCCATCAGGTCCTCAAGGTGGAGGGCGCCCTCATGGGTGCAAGCGAAAGCAATTTCGGCTCGCAAGTATTCGGGTGCTTCCTTGAGTTCTTTAGCCAATGAAGGTTCTTCAGCGATGGCATCGAATAGTTTGAAGATGTCTGAGCCGTAACGGTCCAGCAGGTCTTCAACATGGTCCACGCTCAGGCCAACTTCGGCGGCTAGACGCTCACGTTGGTTCCATAGGGCGTGGTAGCCGTCAGCGCCAATTAGCGGGGTTTCCTTGGTGCGTGAAGGCAGTGTCTTGGCGCGCTTCTTGCCCAGTGCCATGTCAACCGCGTCCTCGGCCATGACGCGGTATGTGGTCAGCTTGCCGCCAGCGATAACGGTGAGGCCAGGAGCAGCCTCAGTCACTGTGTGCTCACGGGAAACCTTGGTGGACTTGGTCTTGTCTCCGTCTGTGGTGCCCGGCTGGAGGAGAGGTCGCAGGCCGGCCCACGTGCCGATGATGTCGTCTTCGGTCAGGTTCGACTTCAGCACGGCATTGGCGTGATCCAAGATGTATTCTATGTCTTCCTTGTCAGCAACCGGGTCGCGCAGGTCCTCATGGTACTTGGTATCGGTAGTGCCGATAACCCAGTAGCGCTTCCACGGAATGATGAAGAGGACAGACTTTTCTGTACGCAGGAACAGGCCGGTGCTGCCCTTGATGCGGTCCTTCGGGATGACTATGTGGATGCCCTTAGAAGCCAGCACCTTCAGGCCGCCAGTGGTGTCAGCCATTGCCTGGGTTTTTTCTGTCCAAACGCCGGTAGCGTTGATGGTGTGCTTAGCTTGCACATCGTATTCTTTGCCGTCTTCGAGGTCCTTTAGGCGGGCGCCGACGACACGACCATTTTCTTTCTTGAGCTCGACCACCTGAGTGCGGTTAGCGGAAAGTGCGCCGTAGCGTCCGGCGGTACGGACGAGGGTGACAACTAGGCGGGCGTCATCCACACGAGAGTCGTAGAACTCGATAGCGCCGGTAATCTGATCGTCGCGAACGTCAGGGAAGACCTTTAGTGCGCCAGCCTTGGTGTAGTGCTTCTGGATTGGCACTGAACCGCGGTGAGCTACCTGGGCGAGGGCGTCGTACATGCCAACGCCAATCGCAGAGTAGGAACGCTCAATCACGGGGGTCTTTAGTGGCCACAAGAAAGGCTGAGCCTTAACTAAGTGGGGAGCGGTGTGGGTGAGGAGGAGGCCGCGTTCGCGGAGTGCTTCGGCCACTAGAAGGAAGTCGAGGTTGTAGAGGTAACGCAAGCCGCCGTGTACCAGTTTGGATGAGCGGGATGAAGTACCTTGGGCCCAGTCTTGGGCTTCCACGATGCCGACGCGGAGTCCGCGCGTGGCGGCGTCGAGGGCGATGCCTGCGCCGGTCACACCGCCGCCAATGACGAGGATGTCGAGCGGCTCCTTTGTCATGTCTTGCAGGGATTCTTTGCGTTGTTCTGCTGATAATGCGGATGTCATCTTGACTCCTCAGATTTACTATATTTACGGTTGTTTTGATAAGGGTCCGCTTCGACCCAACGTATCCATTATGGTACAACTCACCTGTGCTTGAATAGATTTGCACTAGATTTGCACCTTTGTGCATGACATACTGTTGACTGTGAGCAAAAGAGCTGAACTGGCGCAAGCCGCCGCGGAAATGTACTACTTGAACCTAGACACGATGGATTCTATCGCTCGTGCTCTGGGGGTGTCCCGGTCTACGGTGTCACGTCTATTGGCTTTCGCGAGAGAGACCGGAATCGTTCGAATCAGTGTGGATTCAGTAAGTAAGTCTGATACTGCCCTAGCTTTGGAAGACACTTTTGGAATTAATGTCGTTTGTGTTCCAATCCGGCGCCCGTTGACTGCAGTTGCACGTTTGTCAACGGTTGCAAAAGTTGCTGCTGAAAGACTTAATCATATGGTCACAAACGACCAAGTGATTGGCGTCGCGTGGGGTAATACTACTTCAGAGGTGCTCCGTCACGTGACTCCTTCTCCGCGTGAGAATGTCACCGTCGTGCAGCTGAATGGTTCAACCTCCCTGCGAAATCAAGGATATACGCATGCTGACACGGTTTTGAGTCGCGCAGTAGAGGTATTTGATGCCGAAATAGTACCCTTCCCCGTCCCCGCTTTCTTTGACTATGTGGAAACCAAGCAGGCGATGTGGAAAGAGCGTGCGGTGCTGTCCGTAGTCGATTTGATCCATGACGCCGATCTGATGGTTTTCGGTGTGGGAGCTTTCCACTCTTCGGTTCCGTCCCTAGTTTACTCGGGCGGTTATCTGGAGTCTGAGCAGGTCGCTGAACTGTCTAATGATGGAGTAGTGGGAGATGTTTGTACGGTCTTGCTACGCGAAGACGGCACCTATGAGGATATCGAGCTAAATAAGCGTGCCTCTGGCCCTACTCCGAAGGAGCTAATGCGGGTTGATCGTCGCCTCTGCGTCGTGGCGGGGCAGAATAAAGCGTCCGCCCTTTTGGGTGCTTTGCGTACCGGTGTTGTCACTGATCTGGTGGTGGACGAAGACACCGGGCGCGCCACTTTAGAGCGCGCCCGGGCAACTTCGCGTCGCAGAAAATTCTGACGACCGCTATTAGGTTGTTTACAGGTACCGGCTTGGGTCAAACTCAGAAAGAGGAATAATCTCCAACCGGGGCAACTGTACTTGGAAGGCTTTGACATCGTATTCCAGATCGTAGATGTGGAGACCATGCTCAGCCATATCGGTGAGTTGCTGGGAGGCGAACTCGCGGAAGCACATCACTCCCACGCGGCGCCCATCATCGATAAGTGCCTGTAGTTGGGGAGCGAAATCAGCGTCGTGGCTGGCCAAAATGACGTCGCCAAAACCCTGGTCCAAAATGGCTTCCAAAGTTCTTTGGATACCAATATCAACTACTTTTTCGTTGCCTTCGCCTGCCAATGGAATGGGCTGGTATTGCATTGCGACTAGCGCTTGAACAAAGTTCATCGGCATGAAGCCGCTTGAGGCGTTCAGGAAGAACAGGCCGGTAGCTCCCTCATCCCAGCGTTCAAAGGTGTATTCCAGGATGCGATCCCAGCGGGGGCGTTCCTCTTTGTCGGGGCGACGACCCAGCACGGACATGCCGAGGGTGGCATCGATATTCTCGCCGTCGACGAGGAGGTAGGTTGCTTCAGAATTCATTAAATAATCACCGTTTCAAATGTGTGAATACTCCTCAACGGGATATCAGTTGCCGTTCTTTTTCAGTTCGGAGAGGCGTGCCTCAATTTCAGCATCATCGCCCATAGCGTCCAGCTCTGAGAACTGGCTTTCTAGGCTTTCAGCGGCGAGCTCGCTGCGGCCCTGAGCGTAGGCTTCTTCACGGCGAACGCGCTCTTCGAAACGGGATAGTTCTGAGGCGGGGTCCAGCACGGAAATCTTGGAGACAGCGTCTTGAACGACGGTCTGGGCGGCAGCGCTCTTGGAGCGAGCTACCAGCTCATCGCGTTTGGTTTTCAAGCTTTCCAGCTTGTCGCGCATGGTGGAGACGCCGTCCTTGAGCTTATCTACCATAATGCGCTGCTGCTCCAGCATCGGTTCAGCGTCCTTAGCTTCGCGCTCTGCAGTAATCTGCTTTCCCAAAGCCACGCGCGCCAGCTTGTCAAACTTATCTGCGTTGTCTGCCTCGCCCTTGGCGCGTAGCTCCTCAGCGCGCTGTGACGCTAGGGCAGCTTTCTTGCCCCAGTCTTCTGCGGCAGCTAGATCTGCAGCGTAATCACTTTCAGCCAGCCGAAGGTTGCCGATAGTTTGTGCCACTGCTGACTCTGCTTCAGCAATGGAGTTGGTGTAGTCGCGGATCATCTGATCCAGCATTTTTTCTGGGTCCTCAGCGCGATCAAGCATTGCGTTGATATTAGCCTTCGCGAGTTGGCTAATCCGACCTAGGATGGATTGCTTTTCGGCCATTTGTATTTCCCCTTCTTTACTGTCTGACTACCTTGCCAGACGACATTTATAGAGTATCTGAAAAACTGCGGGTGATAAAGCAGATTAAGAGTCGCACGAATCTTCACCTGCCTGAACGAGGGCGTAAGTCTCTAGAAACTGCTTCCCCCGGTGGAGCTGAATCCGCCCCCGCCGAAGCTGAACCCGCCGCCCCCGAAACTGCTGAAGCTACTGGATGAATCTGATGAATCGAAGATGCTGCCAGATCCCCAGCTGGTCTGCGAAGAACCCCATGTGTGTCGTGAACCGCCGTTCATTATGCCACCTAGAATCAGGCCGGTCAGCAAATCTGTGGGCTGATTCCCCGGATTGGATCTGTGCGTGGCAATCAGACCATAAACCAGCTTCATGACCTGGTTTGCGTGTCGCCCGGCTTCTTCAATCAGGTTCTCAGCTAAGGCGGGTGAAGTTTCCAGCATTTTTGCGCTTTGCGCTATCTTGTCTTCCGCACTGGCTAGTTCCATACGTGCCTCTGCGGGGGCAACGCCACGGTTGAGCTGCACATAGGAACGCGCCCGATCAACAGTCGCCTGCACGTCAGCTAGGCGTAAAGAGACGCGGGTAATCTCCCGCTTCTTAGCTTCTTCGGCTCCCCGGTAGGGGACCAAGATGGTGTCGAGGGCGCGTTCAGCTTCGCTGAGCTTTTCCAAAGCTGCAATCGGGTCTGCCTCCCCGGCGCGGGCCCGGTTGGCCTGGTCAACGGCTTTGCGGGCTTCCTTCGCGAAACCTCCAACTGTGGCGTCGCCAACTCCTAGCCGCGTCATATCCTGTAGGTCGCTACTAATGGAGGCAACTGCCCGGACTAGCAAATCTGAGGCCTGAGACAGGGTAATGTTCGCCTCTCCAAGCTGTTTGCGTAGCTGCACGGCTTGGGTGTAGGTGCGTTGAGCCAACTGCAAGCGGTGCTGTGACTGGGAGCCATTTCCGTTCGCCAGCGCTCTCTCTGCCTCTTTTAGGGCAATCTCTGAGGATTCAATCAGGCTCTTGATGCGCTGTGGGATGGCTTCAAGGGAGTCAAGCTGAGTGGTTGGGAACGAGGCACGTAAAGCGCTCAGTTCCAGCGCCCAAGTCGCTTCTTCAGCCAGCAGTTCAGCTAGGCGGTCGCGCATAGCGGGAATCTCGTTAGGGACTTCTTTGACCTGCGTGCGAAGTTTTTCAAAACTACCGCGTTGCGCGCCGATCTCTCTATCAACCTCAGTGACCAGTTGCAAAATATCCAGATACAAGCCGCGGCGCTTTTGCTCATCACTTTCCGAATGGCTCTGCGAGAGCAACTTCCAGGCTTGCGTAATGCGTGGTTTTGATTGCGCAATGATGCTGTCGAATTGGTCAGTGTCGGATCTCCCAAACTGGATGCGTGCGAACTCTAACTCATCCTCGGCGTCGCGCAAACCATTATCCACGTTCAACAAGCCTGTATTGGCACGCTCTGCCAGTGTTTTCGTGTCCAGACTAGCCCATTGTTCAGTTGGGTTTGGGGTGGCCGGATTACGGTTTTGCGCAGCTAACGCTTCCTCCGCCACCCATTGTTCCCTCCAACGGCGCCTGCGCTTAATCATTTTCACGAACTTGACAATGAAGTACACCGGAAGCGCAAACATAATGAAGATGAAGATCAGCGCTATAAGCCCTTCCACTGTATCCTCGATGTTTGATTTGGGATGCACTGAGCCCGGGGTGGAGGAGCTGTTGCTGGAGGTTCCAGATTCCAACAGGGTAGTGCCCATCAAAGTGCCGGCCTCTTTGACCGCTGTGTCCCAGTCCCCACTTTCAATGGCTTGTTTCAGAATTGGGGCGGTCTGGCTATCCAACTCTTGTTTCAAACTTGAACGCAAGGACACATCAGAGCCCAGAATGTACGTGTATTTGCGTTTCTCAACGCCAATGAACAGCATTAGGTCTTCGCTACCTAAACCGTTGGTTTCTGCAAACTTAATGGCGGCAGAGGAGACATCGCCGCCAGTAAAAGACTGCACGATCGCGAACTTACAATGCGTCTTCTCAGAAGAACAAATCGTCATGTTTTGGTCGGCGCTTGCGGGGTCCTTCAGGTACCCATCAGGGTCGTGAACATCCCAGCTGGCAGTGGACATCGGGTTGACCGTGTTGACCGTGCTGGGTGCCGCAGGGAGATTGGGGGTCGAGGATGCTGCGGTTACCACTGTTTCGGTGGCGGCGCTCGCCCTCGGTACGCTCTCAACCAGAGGCGAAAACAGAACTAACCCAAGGCAGGCAAGTGCGGTAGCAGAAGAAAGTGCCAGTCGACGGTAACTCCCCAATTTCTGGCGCATGATGTCCCCTCTTTTGGAATCCACAGATACTTGCAGTTTAACAGTTGTTGACCTAAAAATTTTTGGCAACAGCCTGAGAATCTGGAATGCTGCATCATCTTTCTCTCTGACCTGTTTGTTGCCTAATCGTTATACGGCAGATGAATCCGTGAAAGTAGCTTGAAATCTCAGTATGAACAAGGGCTACACCGGCGCAAAGTTATCGGACACATGAGTAAATGCTGTGATTTGACCCTTGACGGTAGTCGCTTCCCACTGTTAAAGTGAAGCTACCAAATCAGCCTTGGTGACTGACGGTATAAGTTGAATTAACAACATGGAGCCAAGGTGTCGCACATCGTCCGTCTGGGTACATTTCAATCCTGAAATGTACCCTTTTTTAGTTTGTGGAGGACAAGTGAAAAAGATTGGCATCGTCATGGGAAGTGACAGCGATCTGCCGGTTATTGAAAAAGCAATTCACTATCTACAACAATCAGGGGTCGAATTTACGGTTAACGTATTCTCTGCCCACCGGACTCCAGACGAAGCAATAAATTTTGCTCGTACAGCCAAAGAAAATGGCTACGGGGTCATCATCGCTGCAGCTGGCATGGCTGCTCATCTCGCAGGTGTTCTTGCAGCGAACACCTTGTTGCCTGTTATTGGAATCCCATGCACATCGAAAAATCTTGATGGCATGGACGCATTACTTTCTACTGTCCAAATGCCGCCCGGCATTCCAGTAGCGACTGTAGCTATTGACGGAGCAAAGAATGCTGCAATTCTTGCCTGCCAGATACTGGCCGTCAATGATGATCAGATTGCCAAAACACTGCGTGACCAGCGTGAAGCTGACACTCGCAATGTTTTGGCAAAAAATTTGACTATTTCTACCACCTATTTAACCCACTAATAACACAACCGCGAAGGAATTCTGATGAATAAAAAACTGGTATATTCAGGTAAGACCAAAGACGTTTTCGCTCTCGAAAACGGCAACTACGAACTTAAGTTCAAAGACGATGTTACCGGAAAAGACGGTGTTTTTGATCCGGGTGAAAACTCAGTAGGTTTAACCATTGCTGGGGTTGGTGCTATCAACTTGAAGATGACCACCCTCTTCTTTGAAATTTTGCAAGAAAAAGGCATTAAGACCCACTTCGTCTCCACCAATTTTGAGGACACCACCATGGAAGTTATCCCGGCAACTACCTTCGGTGAAGGTCTCGAAGTGATTTGCCGTTACAAGGCAGTGGGCAGCTTCCACCGTCGCTACTCAGAGTATGTAGAGCTTGGCGCAGACCTGCCCGCATACGTTGAAATGACCTTCAAAAATGATGCTAAGGGTGACCCTCTCGTTACAAAAGACGGGCTGGAAGTTCTGGGCGTGATGACACCGCAGCAGTACGATGCGGTGAAAGAAATGACCCAGAAGATTACCCGCGTCGTTGCAGATGAAATGTCAGCTCGTGGCCTAGACCTCTACGACATTAAGTTCGAGTTTGGTTATGACAAAGATGGTGAAGTTATTCTGATTGACGAAATTGCTTCGGGGAACATGCGAGTCTACAAAGATGGCAAGTACATAGAGCCACTGGAACTCAACAAGCTATTCTTTGCTGCTAAGTAAGGAAAATTAATGGGCGGTATGTTTGCTGTCACGTCAGCTAGAGATATTCAAGAAGACGTCTTCTTTGGCACGGATTACCATAGTCACCTGGGAAACTATCGGGCTGGCATGGTGGTCTGTGATTCACAGGCGGGTTTCCAACGCGAAATTCACAATATCCAAAGAGATTCGTTCCGCTCACGCTTCGCGAATTTTCTCCAAGGCTCACGCGGACAATCAGGTATCGGATGTATTGCTGATGATGCGCCTTCACCTCTGATTATTTCTTCACACCTCGGTACGTATGCAATTTGTTTTGTTGGGGCAATCACCAACAGTCAAGAACTAACCGACGAATTGCTGGCTGAAAAAGGCGTTTTGTTTAACGCCCGTAGCCGAGGGCGAATCAACCCGACTGAAGTTCTTTCAGCGTTGATTAGTATGAAGGACTCTTTCGAGGAAGGCATTGTCTATGCGCAAAGCAAAATCGAAGGGTCTTGTAATCTCGCAATTTTGCTTGATGATGGCTCGTTGATTATTGGCCGCGACAGACTCGGACGTTTGCCAATGATTATTGGCCGTGATGACGATGGGTACGCAGTGAGTTTCGAATCGTTTTCATTTGAGAAACTCGGATATCACTACGTTTCAGAGTTGGGACCTCACGAGGTTGTCAAAATCCGTCCTGAAGGTGTAGAACAGCTAGTACCGCCCCGACAAGAGATGAGGATTTGTTCGTTTCTGTGGAACTATTACGGTTATCCAACATCAACCTATGAAAACGTTAATGTTGAAATTATGCGTAACCGTAACGGTGAAATCCTTGCTCAAAATGAGACAGATCCGACGCTCTTTGACCGCCTCGACTACGTGTGTGGAGTGCCAGACTCTGGTACTCCACATGCGATGGGGTACGCGTTTCAATCATCTGTTAAGTTTGCTCGCTGCTACATCAAGTATACGCCAACCTGGTCACGTAGTTTCTTACCGCATCTCCAAGGTTCACGCAACGAAATTGCGAAGATGAAGCAGGTGCCTATAAAGCAGCTCATTAACGAAAAGAATATCCTGTTCGTTGACGATTCTATAGTGCGGGGTACTCAGCTTCGGGAGACAGTGGAATTCCTCAAAGAAAATGGCGCACGTGAAGTGCATATGCGTTCCGCCTGCCCGCCCATGATGTACACCTGTAAGTTCTTGAACTTCTCAGTTAGTACCAGTGAAGACGATCTGATTACTCGTCGAATCATCCAGCAGCTCGAAGGCCCTGAAGGACTAGAGCATATTGATGAATATGCTGACCAAAATAGTGAACGTGGCAAACGGTTACGCGCCGTCTTGGCTGAACAGTTCAACTTTGACAGCATAGAGTTCCAATCTCTTGAGGGAATCATCGAAGCCATTGGACTTAATCCAAATAGTTTGTGCACATATTGTTGGAGCGGAAGAGAGTAAGGCTATGCGTGATTCACAGTCGGAGAGTTATAAAGAAGCCGGGGTAGATATTGAGGCCGGCTATGAGGTTGTTGCACGAATTCAAAAACACATTAAGAATACGATGGGACAGCAAGGAAGTTTCGATCATCTGGGATTTGGTGGTCTACTTCCGCTTAATGTTTCCGGCATGACTCAGCCCCTGCTGGTTTCCGCGACAGACGGAGTGGGGACAAAGCTTAAACTTGCCTTCTTGCTAGATCGTCACGATACCGTCGGGATTGACTGTGTCGCAATGTGCGTCAATGACGTATTGTGTGTGGGCGGAGTACCAATTAACTTCCTTGACTATATTGCGTGCGGGAAGAACAAGCCAGAGAAAATTGAGCAAATCGTAAAAGGCATTACCGAGGGTTGTGTCCAAGCGGGAATCCCCCTCGTCGGTGGGGAAACCGCTGAAATGCCCGGATTCTATCCCGAAGATGAATACGACCTGGCGGGATTTTGCAACGGTATTGTCGACCAAAGCCAGCTTTTGGACAAGAACAGTGTCAGTGAAGGTGACGTGCTGATTGGTATCGCCAGCTCCGGCGTGCACTCCAACGGTTTTTCGCTGGTTCGTAAAATCTTCAACATCAACGACGTTGAGGTTTTAGAAGATACCTATGATGCTCTTGACGGACACCGTCTCGGCGACGTATTGCTGACCCCAACGAAAATCTACGTGAAACCTGTTACTGAGCTGCTGAACCAGAAACTAGTCAAGTCCTTGGCCCATATTACCGGTGGTGGTTTCTATGAGAATATTCCACGTAGCTTGCCAGCCGGACACGGGGTTGTAATCAACCGCAGCGACGTGCAGGTACTGCCAATCTTCTCCCTGATTCAAGAGGTAGGCCAGATCAGTGACCGCGACATGTTCAACACCTTCAACATGGGGGTCGGCATGACTTGCATAGTTTCTCCAGAGAATGTTGATGAAGTGCTCAACAGGTTGAGCGCCCACGGAGAGCACGCCTATGTTCTAGGGCACGTGGTACGCTCTGAAACCCTCGTTGAGCTGCTATGAGGCCTGTAGTGGCGAAGAAAAAAGCGCGCATTGCAGTTCTCATCTCCGGTGGTGGCAGCAATCTCCAGGCCATTCTAGATGCCGCCGCAAACGGGAGTCTCTCTCACGGTGAAGTAGTGCTGGTTGTCAGCAGCAGAGACAGCGCCTACGGGCTAGAGCGGGCACGCCTCGCTGGTATCCCCACTGCTGTGATACGTTCTCGCGATTTTGCCTCCACAGCAGATTTTGATAACGCGTTGAGCAAGGTGATTGATGATCACCAAGCTGATCTGATTGTGCTAGCCGGATATATGTCCATTCTTAGTGAAGGATTCGTGAAACGGTATCCCCAACGCATTGTCAATATTCATCCTTCCTTGATTCCGGCGTTCTCCGGCGAAGGCTTCTATGGGCTCAGGGTGCATGAGGCCGCCCTGTCTGCCGGCGTTAAAGTCTCCGGCGCCACCGTCCACTACGTGAACGAGGTATGTGATGGCGGGGAAATCCTTGAACAACAAACGGTACGGGTTTTCCCCGATGACAGTCCACAAGACTTGCAGCAACGTGTCCTCACCCAAGTCGAACACGTTATTTATCCACGTGTGATTGAGCAACTAGCAAAAGAAATTGTAGGTAACTCTCATGACAGCTAACTCCATTGTTTCTTACCTTGGAAGCAAGTCCTATCCGGGCCGGACGCTGGTGCTTTCCGTAGCTCCAGACGCCCAGACTGCCACGATCGTCTATTTCATTATGGGGCGCAGCGCCAACAGCC
The DNA here is from genome assembly GCF_001936115.1 of Boudabousia marimammalium. Classification (GTDB taxonomy): domain Bacteria; phylum Actinomycetota; class Actinomycetes; order Actinomycetales; family Actinomycetaceae; genus Boudabousia; species Boudabousia marimammalium. The sequence continues at coordinate 65,102 of NZ_MPDM01000007.1, read as the reverse complement.
AGAATCGAATTTTTGTGAACGACGGTGAAGCTGTTCGCACCCAGGCTTTCGATGAGTCAAAAGTCGAAGACCCTAGCTTGATCATTTACCCAATCTACCGTCACCTTGATTCCACACATATCTTTACTAACGGTGATCAGACAGAGACTATTTACCAGGGTCTAACTGCCGGAGTGCTACCCGCAGAGGCTCTAAAAAAGCGTGAATGTGAACCAGATGCTCCGAACTTTACGCCGCGAATCTCCCTCGTCACCCAGCCTGAAGGGTATTCCCTGAACCTCATTAAAGCGGCAGAGGAAAGCGGGGAAACCTCCGTTCATTTTGATTTCTTATACCCCTATGTGGCCGGAACCGGCCACTGCATCCACACCTACCTTGAGGATGGCTCTCCGCTTCCCAGCTTCGCTGGCGAGCCTGTGTCTTTCCAGCATGAGGACGACTTGGGAAAGAAAATCTGGGACGCGATTAATCCTGATTTTAAGGTTTCACTGCTGGAAGCGACTCTTAATCTCAACACCCATGAGATTGTCAATATTTCACTGTTCAATAAGCATGAGGAAGCCCGATGAAGCAGCTAGAACTAAAATACGGTAATAACCCGCACCAGAAGCCGGCCCGAATTTCGATTGCTGGAGATGCTGAGCTGCCGCTGGAGGTGCTAAACGGGAAAGCTGGCTACATCAATCTGCTTGACGCACTCAACGGCTGGCAGTTGGTCCGCGAACTGAAAGAAGCTACCGGCCTTCCCGCAGCTACCTCTTTCAAGCATGTTTCCCCGACCTCCGCGGCGATTGGTCGCCCGCTTTCGGAAGTCTTGAAAAAGATGTGCTTCGTTGAGGATATTGAAGGGCTAGATGAATCCCCACTTGCCAGTGCGTATGTTCGCGCCCGCGGCACAGACCGGATGTGTTCTTTCGGTGACTTTGTGGCACTGAGCGATATTTGTGATGTTGCCACTGCCCGCTGCATAAAGCGTGAAGTCTCTGACGGCGTGATTGCCCCCGGCTATGAGCCTGAGGCGTTGGAGATTTTGCAGAGCAAACGCAACGGAAACTACACGGTTTTACAAATTGATCCCTCATATGAGCCTGCTGAGCTGGAAACCAAAGAGGTTTTCGGGATTACTTTCACTCAGCGTCGCAATGACCTGAAAATCGATGACTCACTGCTAGAAAATATTGTGACTACGAATACCGTATTATCGGTAGAGAATAAACAAGACCTACTAATTGGTCTGATTACCCTGAAGTACACCCAATCAAATTCGGTTTGCTATTCCTATCAGGGGCAGGCGATTGGGGTCGGGGCCGGCCAGCAATCACGAATTCATTGCACACGTTTGGCCGGCGACAAGGCAGATACTTGGTTCCTGCGCCAGCACCCGCGGGTACTGGATTTACCTTTCCGTGAGGATTTGGGTCGCGCGAACCGTGACAACGTGATTGATAGTTACATTAATCAAAACGAGGAAGATGTCTGCGCTGAAGGGATCTGGGAAAACTATTTCACCTCTCAACCGCAACCATTGACCGCAGCTGATAAGCAAGAGTTCCTAGCGACTTTCTCTGGCGTCAGCCTCGCTTCTGACGCTTTCTTCCCGTTCTCAGATAACATCAAGCGCGCGGTGAAAAGCGGTGTTTCCTATGTGGTTCAGCCCGGTGGCTCCATCCGAGACGACGTAGTTATTGATGAATGCAACGCGCATAATATCGTTATGGTCTGTAACGGTGTACGACTGTTCCATCACTGAGAAAGGCTGGACGTGAAAGTTTGTATTATTGGCAGTGGGGGCCGCGAGTACGCGATCGCAACACAGCTACTAGCGGATAACCCAGAGATTAGCCTTGACGCTATCCCGGGTAATGACGCCATGACTTTTGCTACGATTCATCCCGAGATTGCAGCAACTGATATTCCAGCTATTGTGGCTTTTTGCGTGGAAAACGGGATTGAATTCTGTGTCGTCGCGCCGGACGACCCGCTGGTACTTGGGCTAGTTGACGCTTTAGAAGATGCGGGGATCGCCTGTTTTGGTCCGCGTAAATCCGGTGCCATGCTGGAAGGGTCGAAACGCTTCGCCAAAGAATTCATGGTCAAGCACGGCATCCCCACCGCCGCTTATGCAGAGTTCACTGATGTTGAGCTGGCGCGCGACTATGTCCGAAAAGCCGCCTTCCCCCTCGTCATTAAAGCAGACGGTCTGGCACTGGGGAAGGGTGTCGTAATTGTGCAAGATCTGACCCAGGCGGAAGCCGTGCTGGAGAACTTCATGGTGGATTTGAAGTTCGGCACCAGCTCTGCTGCAGTGATTATTGAGGAGTTCTTATCTGGCCCGGAAATCTCCGTTTTAGCTTTCTGTGATGGCAAGACCATCAAGCCGATGATCTCAAGCATGGACCACAAAAAGATCTACGACGGTGATGAAGGTCCAAACACCGGCGGAATGGGTTGTGTTGCCCCTAACCCGGTGTTTACCAAGGAGGTTGCGGCTGAGTTTGAGCGCAATATTATGCAGCCTACGCTTGCTGGCCTGATCGCCGATGGCCTCGATTTTCGTGGGTGCCTGTACTTTGGTTTGATGCTGACTGACAAAGGCCTCCAGGTCATTGAATACAATGCGCGATTTGGTGATCCAGAAACCCAGGTCGTTTTGCCGTTGCTCAGCAGCAATCTGTTAGACATTTTCTTGGCTACCAGCGCGGGACGCCTAGCAGAAGCGGAGGTGGAGTTCTCCGCCCGTCATGCCGCCTGTGTGGTCATGGCCTGTGAAGGGTATCCAGAAAACCCGATTAAGGGGAATGTTATCTCATACGACAGCGAGGTTGCCCCCTTCCTCGTATTCGCTGGCGTGAAACGCAACCACAATGGCGAACTGGAAAGCTCCTCAGGCCGAGTCCTCAACGTACTTGGTTTTGGTGAGTCCTTGAGCCAAGCGATTGACTCCGCCTACCAACACGTGAGTCAGGTTTCCTTTGCTCACAACCACTACCGTACCGATATTGGAACCAAAGCTCGAGAAATTGAGGCTCACCATGATCTCTAGAATCTACGTTGAAGCGCAGTCGGATAAGAATCCCGCAGCTGATAGCCTGCTTGAACATATCCATACTTTCCTTAATCTGCCGTCGGTAGAGGGCGTCCGTATCATTAACCGCTATGATGCTGAAAATGTCTCCGCAGAGGTATTCTCCCAAGCGGTCACTAATGTTTTTGCGCAGCCTCCGCTTGACCGTTATTTCACGGATCTTGAACTGGACCCAAGAGATCACGTCTTCGCGGTGAGCTACCTGCCCGGCCAATATGATCAGCGGGCTGACAGTGCGGCAGTGTGTATTCAGATGATGGCGCAGGTGGAAAAGCCGAGGGTGAGCTACGCCTGCCTGTACGTCATTAGCGGAGATATCACTGAGGCTGAACTCGCTAAGATTAAGGCCTACCTGATTAACCCGGTGGATTCTCACGAAGTGCCACTGGAGCTACCACAGTCGCTGGCTCTGAATACGACTCCGGCGCAACTTATCCCTGAGGTGGAGAACTTTATTTCTCTATCTCGCGCCGAACTGGAACAGTATCTAGTTGATTCCCATGCCGCAATGGATTTGGCTGATCTGCTGATGGTGCAAGAGTATTTTGCGGGCCTGAAACGGAATCCGACCGAGACTGAACTCAAAGTCATTGATACCTACTGGTCAGATCACTGCCGGCACACTACCTTTAACACTGCTCTCCAGAATGTGAAGATCGAGGATGAGCGGGTCGCTCGCACCTACGAATCCTATCTGGCAATCAAATCCGGCATTAACCCAGACAAGCCGGTAACGCTGATGAATATCGCAACCATGGCGATGAAGCATTTGCGGGCCGAAGGCAAACTTGAGCAGCTCGATATTAGTGACGAAATTAATGCGTGCACAATCAAGGTCGATGTTGATGTGGATGGCGAAACTGAGCAGTGGTTGTTGCTGTTCAAGAATGAAACACATAACCATCCCACCGAAATCGAGCCATTCGGTGGTGCGGCCACTTGTATTGGCGGCGCCATCCGTGACCCGCTATCGGGTCGCGCCTATGTTTACGCGGCGATGCGCGTCACTGGCGCTGGCAATCCTTTAGAGTCCATGGAGGACACGTTGGCCGGTAAGTTGCCGCAACGCAAGATCGTTAAGGTGGCGGCAGACGGTTACTCCTCTTATGGTAATCAGATTGGTCTAGCTACTTCCTTTATTGACGAATTTTATGATCCGTCATATGTGGCAAAGCGCCTGGAAATTGGTGCGGTAGTAGGTGCGGTAAAACAGTCTGATATTCAGCGTTCAGCTCCGCAACCGGGTGACCTGATTGTTTTGATCGGTGGGGCTACTGGCCGTGATGGCATTGGTGGCGCAACTGGTTCCTCCCGGTCACATGATGTGCGTTCAGTGAGCGAATGCGGCGCGCAGGTGCAAAAGGGCAACGCCCTCGAAGAACGTAAACTGCAGCGTCTTTTCCGTAATCCCGTTGTGACCCAGATTATTAAGAAGTGTAATGACTTTGGTGCCGGCGGTGTTTCGGTTGCGATTGGCGAATTGGCTGATGGGCTGCGCATTAATCTTGATCGTGTGTATAAGAAATACGACGGTCTGAATGCGACAGAAATTGCGATTAGTGAGTCACAAGAGCGAATGGCTCTAGTTATCGACCCGCAGGACTTGCCGGTGCTCAGTGAGCATTGCTACGCAGAGAATGTGGCAATGGCTGTGGTCGCTGAAGTGACGGCAGAACCTGTCCTTACCATGTCTTGCCTAGGGCAGGAAGTGGTCCGGATTGATCGTTCATTCCTTGACACTAATGGTGCCCCCAAGACGATGGACGTGGTGGTTCATCCAGCTGCTGAGGTTCCCGCGCCGCAGGTAACTGATTGGGCTGACGGGGTTCGTGAGCTAATGGCTGACCTTAACCACTGCAGTAAAGAGGGACTGATTCAGCAGTTTGATTCCACTGTTGGCGCCAATACTGTGCTGATGCCTTTGGGCGGAAAATATCAGAAGACTCCTATTCAGGCGATGGCGCATAAGCTGCCGGTCCTGACTGGGAGGACGAGGGCGTGCTCTGTGATGGCCTATGGTTTCAACCCGGTCGTAAGCAAGCATGACCCCTACCAGGGTGCTTATGACGCGGTGATTGATTCGGTGGCAAAGATTATCGCTACTGGTGCTGATCCCGATCAGATTCACCTGTCCTTCCAAGAGTATTTCCCGTCGCTGAAAAAAGACAGCGAAAAATGGGGGCTGCCTCTGGCCAGCCTGATGGGTGCCTTCCAAGCGCAACTTGATTTGGATGTGGCCGCGATTGGTGGTAAAGACTCCATGAGTGGCACCTTTGAATCCCTGGAAGTCATCCCGACGCTGGTTTCTTTTGCGGTCAGCATGGGTTCTTTGGACTCAATCATTTCGCCAGAGTTTAAGACCCCAGGCAATCAGCTGTACCTGATCAAGCCCGATCAGGTATCACGTGAATACTTTGCTGAAGTTGCTCAGCTGATTCGTGAGGGAAAGATTGTCAGTGCATACAGTTTGACGGGCTCTTCCGTGTCTGAGGCCGCCGTGAAGATGGCCCTTGGTAACCGCCTAGGGGTAGATTTTGTGGCTGGCTTTGATCCGTTATCTAGTTTTGCCTCTGTACTGGGTGGTTTCCTTTGTGAAACCACAGTTGAACTTGAGAACGGTGTGTATCTGGGTGAAATCAGCGACGAATTCGTTTTGCGTCACGGTAACACAACCATCGATTTGATGGATATTCAGCATGCTTACGAAGCCACCTTAGAGCCGGTTTACCCAACCCGCGCTGGGATGGAGGATTCGGCTCCGCAGGCGATTACTAGCGCAGGTGAAGCGACGCGCTACCGGGGTGAACCTGTCACCAGCCCGCGGGTGTTGATTCCAGTATTCCCTGGCACGAACTGTGAGTATGAAACCGCTACCGCTTGGGAGGCGGCAGGTGCCGAACCTGAGGTCATGGTTATCAATAACCTTTCAGTGGAAGATATTGAAAAGAGCATTGAGCGTTTTGCTGCTCAGCTAAAGCAATCCCAGATTCTGTTCATCCCGGGCGGTTTCTCCGGCGGAGATGAACCCGATGGGTCAGCTAAGTTCATTACCTCTTTTATGCGCAATGCGAAGGTAGCGGCAGCCATTACTGAGCTACTGGATGAACGTGGGGGATTGATTGGCGGTATCTGTAATGGTTTCCAAGCTCTGATAAAGCTGGGTTTGTTGCCTTACGGCAAGATTATGGAGCCCTCCGCCGAGATGCCGACGCTAACCTACAATTCGATTAAGCGTCACCAGTCATCGATTGTCAGTGTGCGGGTTTCGAACTCGGTCAGCCCGTGGCTACGCAACGTCAATCCGGGTGAGGTTTTCCAAGTCCCAATTTCTCACGGTGAAGGACGCATTGTGGGATTGGTGGATGATCGCAATGTTGCCACCCAGTATGTCAATCTGGCTGGTGAACCAACGAATGAGATTGCCTTCAACCCGAATAATTCTTTCCACGCGATTGAGGGAATGGTTTCTGATGATGGTCGCGTCTTCGGCAAGATGGGGCACGCAGAGCGTTTCTCTGACGGCTGCTACCTGAATGTTCCAGGCGAATACGATATGCAGATCTTCGCTTCAGCTGTCGCCTACTTTAGAAGCTAAGGGAGAGTAAAAATGGCTCATTTGTCTGATATTGAAATCGCCCAGCAGGCTGAGCTCGCCCCAGTCACACAGATTGCTGAAGATTTAGGAATCGATAGCACACTGGTTGATTCCTACGGCCGTTACAAGGCCAAGATTGATCTGGCAGCTATTGATGAGACAAAAATCGAGAGCAATAAGCTAGTGCTGGTGACAGCGATGTCTCCGACACCAGCGGGTGAAGGTAAAACTACCACGACTGTGGGTCTGGCGGATGCTTTGCGGCAGTTAGGGAAAAACGTCTCCATGGCTTTGCGGGAGCCCTCATTGGGGCCGGTGTTCGGTCTCAAAGGCGGGGCCTGCGGCGGCGGATACGCGCAAGTAGTCCCAATGGAGGACATTAACCTGCATTTCACCGGTGATTTTCATGCGATTTCAGCGGCCAATAACTTGCTGGCCGCCATGCTTGATAACCATATTTACCAAGGCAATGAGCTAGGTATCAACCCGAAGCGGGTGGTGATTAAACGCTGCGTTGATATGAATGATCGGCAGTTGCGTCATGTGGTGGACGGGCTAGGTTCACCGGTTGACGGGGTGAGCCGAGAAGACGGTTTTGAAATCACTGTTGCTAGTGAAGTAATGGCGATTTTCTGTCTGGCAACTTCCATTCCTGATCTGAAAGAAAAACTGGGCAATATGATTGTTGCCTACACTTATGATCAGCAGCCTGTAACGGCCCGCGACCTGGGTGCGGTTGGTGCGATGACGGCGCTTTTGAAGGAGGCTATCAAACCGAACCTAGTGCAGTCCTTGGAGCATACTCCGGCGATTGTCCACGGCGGTCCTTTCGCCAATATTGCGCACGGGTGCAATTCTATTTTGGCGACGAAACTTTCCCGCAGCCTGAGTGAATACACGGTGACGGAAGCTGGTTTTGGGGCAGATTTGGGAGCCGAAAAATTCCTTGACATCATGTGCCGCATCACCGGGACCAGACCAAACTGTTCCGTGGTTGTCGGCACTGTGCGGGCGCTGAAAATGCATGGCGGGGTAGCCAAAACTGACCTGGATCAGGAAAACGTGGATGCGGTTAAGGCGGGCTTACCGAATCTGCTTAAGCATGTGGAAAATATGGTTGAGGTTTACCAGTTGCCGACCGTTGTTGCGCTCAACCTTTTCCCCACTGACACTGAAGCCGAGATTGCGCTGGTCATTGAGGAGTGCGCCCGTCGCGGCGTGCAATGTGTCCGCTCTGAGGTTTGGGCACGCGGTGGCGCTGGGGGAGTAGACTTGGCGCGCGAAGTGATTCGGTTATGTGAGTCGCCGGCAGAGGTCTCCTTTGCCTACCAGGATGATGATTCTGTGGAAGAGAAAATCAATCAGCTGGTGCAGCGCGTGTACGGCGGAAGTGCCGTGGAAATCGCGCCGAAAGCTCAGCGTGTTATCGCGATGATTGAAAAAATGGGCCTGTCGCATTTACCGATCTGTATGGCCAAAACACAGTACAGTTTTAGCGATGATCCGCGACTGTTGGGGAGTCCGCGCGACTTTACCTTGCATGTCAAGAATGTGAAGGTTAATGCCGGGGCGGGTTTCATTGTTGTCTATACTGGCGACATTTTGACGATGCCAGGTTTGCCGAGGGTGCCTGCGGCGGCCCGAATCGACGTTGATGAGCGTGGGACTATCAGCGGATTGTTCTAATCCGCTGATAGATCCGTAAGAAAGCTCAGTATGCGTCTGCGCTCATTCTGAGCGCAGACGCATACTCGCTATTTCTTCTTATGTTTTTTCTGCTTCTTATGTTTTTTCTGTGACTTCTGAGGCTTCTTCGATTCTTGCTGAGGATTCTCTGGAATCTCTTCTTCTGCGGGTTCTGAGACGTCCTCGGCGCCCTCGTCCATCTCGGTTATCTCAGTTTCCTCGGTTGCCTCTTCTTCTGTGGGGGCTGAGTTTTCCACAGACTCGTCGAGAACCTCCTCTTCTGCGAGTTCTGAGACATCCTCGGCGCCCTCGTCCATCTCGGTTGAACTGGTATCCGCGGCGGCTAGAGGCGACTCCTCCGGAACCAGAGCGGCCTCTGGCTGGTCAAGGTCGGTCATGGATGCGGCAAATGTGGCATTCTGGGTCTCTTCTTTCTTCCCCCTCTGCCTGTAGAGAAGGAAACTAGCAAGCGCGGCCAGTACAAGTACCAGTAGGCCAATACCAACTCCGAGAGGCCAGCGAGATGAGGTTTTCGGTTTACCATCCCAGGATGGATCTTGCAAAGTAATCTTGCCGGCGGTTTCGGACTTAAATACCTTCATAGCGTTCGCAAGGGCAGAGCTCCAGTCTCCATCAGAGAATCCTGCTCCTAATGGTTCTTGTACTGCATTCAACAACTTCTGCTCATCAATGCCGTCGGTCTTAATATTGGGGCCGACCTCCAGGCTCCAGTGCCCGTCGGTGGCAAGAACTAAGAGAATGTCGTTGCCACTGAAGGAATCTCGGTCCCAGAATTTCTTGGTGTCCTCAGATAGGTCGGTGGAAGTGGCTTTCGATACGACCACCACATAGCAGTTGTACTCTTCAGTGGAGCAGTCTTGGGTGGCTTGCTTAACCACTTCAATGTTCTTGAGGAGGTTTTCCTCATCGAATACTGCTCCGCCGCCGACCTCTGCGTGGGCGGTGGGGGACAGTGTTAGGGCAAATCCCACCGTAATGAAAAATAACAGGAGTGAAGTGAGAATAGATTTTCGTTTCTGAGTCTGCATCGTAGGTTTCTCGTTTCTGTTGCAACTTGCTTTCGGAAGTCTTACTTAACGGTAAAGCTCAATAATCGTTAATCAGGATTTCCGCTAATTTCGTACAGAGTATCACTCCATCAGAACAGGCGGGTGCAGTTACTGCTTGATATCTAGTTAACGCCCTACCTAGGCGGGAATGTGAGTGGGTTAGACAGTGTTGAACCCGCTAGACGATACAATCTGCTCTCAGCCTTGTATCATGTTGCATAGTATTCATTTATTTAAGGAGAAGCTCATGCCTGTAGGAAAAGTGAAATGGTTTGAGCCGACAAAAGGTTTCGGCTACATTACTGGTGAAGATCGCCAGGACGTGTTCGTGCACGCTTCGGTTCTCCCTGAGGGTGTAAAGACGTTGCGACCGGGCACTAAAGTCGATTACAGCTTTGCTGAAGGCCGACGTGGCCCGCAAGTACTTTCCTTAACTATTCTTTCTGAGCCGGCAGAGCACAAGTCCGCGCGCCGCAAGCCGGAAGAGATGGTGCCTCTGGTTGAGGACTTGATTAAGCTACTGGACGCTTCATCGGACCCGCTCCGTCGGGGCCGCTACCCGGAGAATGGGCGCAAGATCGCTAAACTGTTGCGTGCTTTGGCTCGCGAGTTTGACGCCTAAAACGCACTATATCTGAAGCAAGGTAAATAACTATGGCAGAAAAAGTAGAATCGGCTGAGGAACAGCCTAAGCGCAAGCCTGCGCGGAAGGTTACCGCCAAGGCTGAAACTAAGGCTGCCAAGACCAAGACAACGGCCGTTAAGACCAAGAAGTCAGCTTCGAAGCAGACGTCTCGTCAGCAGTCGCCCTCGGCAAAGAAAACTACGCAACCGAAGGTGACCCGCGGGAAGAAGCCGGCCCGGAAGTTAAAGCCGGATGCGGTGTTGGCGCGCGCGGTGGAGGCGGCCCTGAAGGGGCTGAAGGAAGTTGTCCGCCACGACTATATCGGCCAACACCTAGGTATGATCGGGGAAGCTGAACGTCTCTTGACGCACTATTTCGCTTGCCTGCACCCAGGCTATGCCGGTTGGGCGTGGGCGGTCACTATGACGCGGGTGCCGCGCTCGAAGACTCCCACGATCTGTGAGATTGAGCTACTGCCGCATGAGGGTGCTTTGCTGGCACCGAGGTGGTTGCCTTGGGAACAGCGGATGAATCCGGAAGACGGCTCGAATGATGATGACGATGATTATGAGGCCGCTGAGGATGTGCGTTTGACACCGGGGCGTCGTCGCGGCGACCATGATGATAAGTACTATTTGGATGTTGGCTCTGATCGGGGTGAATCACCCTGGGAGGTTGATGACCTCAGAGTCAACGATTTAACGCTAGAGGTATGGGATCCGGCTTTCTTGTGGGCTCCTGAACCTGACGCCGAGGATGAGGCGGAGTAGTTTCCTCTCACCCCCGCATATCAGCGGGCGACTGTCCGGCTGATTCTTTGCTAGATTTTCAGCTATTTGCGCAGAAGGGGCCGGCATGTCAAGAACATTTGCGTCGTTAAAGTACCCAAATTATCGTCTCTGGTTCGCCAGTACCGCGATTAACTCCACTGCGGTGTGGATGCAGCGCGTAGCCCAAGACTGGGTGGTGCTCACTGAGCTGACTGCCAATAATGCGACCGCTATCGGTATTGTGACTGCTTTGCAGTTTGCGCCCCAGCTGTTGTTCTCCGCCTACACTGGTGTTTTAGCTGACCGGGTGAATCAGCAGCGCCTGATTCAGCTGGCGCAGGTGCTGATGACTGTTTTGTCGATCTTCACTGCCATTCTTTTGTTTAGTGATTCGGCGCAGCTTTGGCATTTCTATTTGCTGGCTTTCGCTGGCGGTTGCGTGCAGACTTTGGATAATCCGGCCCGGCAAGTCTTCGTGAATCAGCTGGTGCCGGCCAAGTCGGTTCCTAATGCCGTGGCTTTGAACTCTGCGGCTTTTAATCTGGCGCGTTTGTTGGGTCCGGCGGTCGCGGGCTTCACCTTGGCCGCTTGGGGTTCTTGGATTGTTTTCGCCATCAATGCGGTTTTGTTGCTGGTGCCGGTGCTGCTTTTGGCGGTGATTAATCCAGATACCTTGATGGAGCGGACTGTGCAGCCGAAGCAGCGCGGCCAGTTCATAGAGGGGTTGCGCTACATTTCGGGCCGTCAGGACATCATTATTATCACCATCGTTTCTTCCGCGGTGGCGGGGCTGGGGATGAACTTCCAGCTCACTAGCGCGGTGATGGCGCACTCTGAGTTTGGTCGCGGCGCGGGAGAGTTCGGTTTGCTGGGCACTTTCATGGCGGTTGGTTCCGTAACGGGAGCGATTGTCGCGGCGGGACGTACTTTGCCGCGGGTACGCACCGTGGTGGGTGCCGCGATTGCTTTTGGCGTTGTCGAGGGTGTTTTGGCGTTATCCCCGTCGTATTATGCTTTCGCTTTTATCTCTATCCCGCTTGGTTTCGCTACTTTGACGGTGATCACTTCAGCTAATGCTGCTATCCAGATTTCTACTGCCCCGCATCTGCGTGGCCGGGTCATGTCTATCTACATTATGGTGTTCTTGGGTTCCACTCCGATTGGTGCGCCGCTGGTTGGCTGGATTACTAACCATTGGGGTGCTCGGTGGGGGATTGGTTTCGGTGCCATTAGCGTGCTGCTGGTTTCTTTCGGGGCGCTGATATGGATATGGCGGCATTGGGATATTCAGGTGGCATGGCATCGGCGGGTGCCTTTCGTTGAGGTGATCGGCCCGCAGGACCGGCCTAAGCCGGATACTTCCAGTGATGCGCAATAGTGGAACAAATTTCAGCTCCTTGCGTTTACCATAGATATAGGTGTAATCCTTAACGTAGGATAGTTTTTCCTAACTAAACCAATTGGAGGGCCTCATGGGCGGCGATCTCATCGATACCACGGAAATGTATCTGAAAACTATCTACGAGCTTGAAGAAGATAACGTAGAGCCAATGCGTGCTCGTATTGTGGAGCGCCTGGGTCACTCCGGCCCTACTGTTTCTCAGACGATCGCCCGGATGGAGCGTGACGGCCTAGTTGAGGTTGCCGATAACCGCCGTCTGGTGCTCAGCCCTGAAGGCTGGAAGCGGGCAACTGAAGTTATCCGCAAACATCGCCTAGCTGAATTGTTGCTGTTGCACGTGATTCGTATGCCTTTGCCGCTGATCCATTCGGAGGCTTGCCGCTGGGAACACGTCATGAGTGACACAGTCGACAAGTATTTATTTGATTTACTGGACTCAGTGGAGAAGGATCCTTTTGGGAATCTGATTCCGGAGGCTGGACAGGAGTCCATGAAGAACCTAGATCAGCCTGGCATCCAGTTTGAAGAGTTTGTAGCGACCGACCATCCTAAGGTTGGCAGGATTGCCAGAATCGGTGAGCCTTTGCAGGCTAATGCTGATGTTTTGCAGATTCTTCTGGATGCTAATATTCTGCCTGACGTGGAGGTTGAGATTTCTGGGGATGTCGGCACCTACGTGTTGCACAGTGACAAAGGGAGCTTGCCGGTCTCTGAGTTCTTGGCCCGCCATATCTTCATGTATGAGAACTAGAAGTCCTTTTTGCGGCTTAGCCTCTTGTCTTGTGTGTCTTCTCATAAGCCTTCCGTGTAATCAAAACGTGACAAAATGGAAATCATGTGGTTATGATTGTTCTCGTACTTAAGTAGGAGAGCGTGAAGCGGGTTCACGAATTTCGTTTCCGTATCTACTACTTGCGAAGGAGTTGGCGACTTAGTCGTTATCTCTGGAACCTATCGAGGAGACTCATTTAATGCAGAGGACAACGCATACCGCACGTCGTGCGACGCGTCGCCCAGCGACCCCACAACGTAATCGTCCGTTAGCTGCCACCTCGTTGGGTGTGGCTCTGGGTGTGGCTGTAGCAGCCCCCATGGTTACCCCAGCTGAAGCAGCCCCCACTGATGGTTCCGGCCCTGTTGTTGATGTTTCATCATTAGCTGACCAGGCTCGCACCGCGCTTTCGGTAAATGTTCCGATTGTGGTTCCAGTGGAAGCCGACTGGGGTAGCCCCAGTGTGGAGATTGAGGTTAAGAAGTTCGATGCCCGTGCGGCCCGCCGTGCGAAGGCTGAGGAAGAAGCCGCTAAGCGTCGTGAGGAAGCTCAGCGCCGTGCCGCAGAGCGTGCAGAGCGTCGGGCAGCTTCCCGTGACTCTTCCCGTGAGGCTGTAGATTCTGGTCCGATTGCTGCGCCGAATGGTTCTGTTGCCGCTATTGCTCAGCAGTACATCGGTGTTCCTTACCGTTGGGGTGGCACCACTCCTGGCGGCGGTTTCGACTGCTCTGGTTTTACTGCCTACGTGTACCGTCAGGTGGGTATTAACCTACCTCACCAGTCCACTGCGCAGATGCGTATGGGGCGTCGTGTTTCCGCTGCGGAGGCCCGTCCTGGTGATCTGATTTGGCATCCTGGTCACGTCGGCATTTACTTGGGCAATGGCCAGATGATTCACGCTCCGCGCCCGGGCAAGTCCGTCACCATTATTCCGGTTAGCTATAACGGTCGTAACCAGTACTACCGGATGGGCTGATTCTGGTTAACTGCTGTAGCTGGCCTTAACTGGTTTCGGCAGTTTCCTTAAGCTTTTACTCTCGCTCACACTTTTGTGTGGGCGAGAGTTTTTTGTTTTCTCTTAGCGGCAGGGGACCTTATAACTAAGCAGGGAGCATCTGTACCGCATATACTTGGTGTATCGAGACAAAGGAGACTCCGATGAGTGCAGATGATGTAATCGTTGTTGGTACGGATGGTTCTGATGGTTCAGGCTGTGTGGTTAACTGGGCGATTGGTCAAGCCGCCCGCATGGGGGCGCATCTTCGTGTTCTAGTGGCCTATGAGATTCCTTCCTACTCTGCTACTAATGTTGATGGCTCTTACGTGAATATTGATGACGGTTCTTTGCGTGAGCGTGCAATGGAGATTGCTCAAGGTGTTTGCGATAAGGCCTCTAAGCAGGGTGTCTCAGTTGATTCTCATGTTTCGCCCGGTGATCCTGCGTCTTTGCTTTTGGAGGCTTCTAAGACTGCTGCCATGCTGGTGATTGGCACTGCGGGTTCGCAGGGTTTCGCTGATCGTTTACTGGGTGCTGTTTCTGCTGTGGTGCCTTCCCGTTCGCACTGTCCGGTTGTGGTGGTTCCTCGCCATCAGGAGGGTTCTCCTTTCATGCCGGTTGAGCGCATTGTTGTTGGGGTTGATGGTTCCGATAACGCGTTGACTGCTTTGCGTCGTTCTATTGATGTGGCAGCCATGTGGGGTGCGCGTGTTTCCGCGGTTTCCACTGTGCCTTTCGCGACTGGCAACACGCTGTTGGCGTGGATGCCGCCGATTATTGATCGTGAGCGCGTCACCCAGGATATTCGGGTGGGTTTGAATGTGGCAGTTGAGCAGGCGCTGGATGGGCGTGAAGTTAAGGTTGCCCGTCATGTGCTGGATGGTAACCCGGCCGAGTTGTTGGCTGAGTTCTCCACCGCGGTGGATTTGATTGTGGTTGGTAACCGGGGCCGAGGGGGCTTCGCGGGCCTGCTGTTGGGTTCGACTTCTCGTGAGCTTTTGGCCCGCTCCACCTGCCCGGTCATGGTGGTGCCCAGTCATAAGCGGGATAAGAATAGTGACCCGGCTAAGGCATCTCCGGCGCGGACTCCGTGGGAGCGTGCCTGATCTCATCATTGAGCTGAGGCTATCGGCGTGAGTTAAGGCCCGGCAGATGGTAAACTGTTCGCCGATTGCCCCCGTAGCTCAGGGGATAGAGCACCGCTCTCCTAAAGCGGGTGTCGGACGTTCGAATCGTCTCGGGGGCACCAATCGTTCATGCGCCTATTTTGGTGTGTCTGTGGCGGGTTTTATTTCCGTGACTCCTGAGAGCGAACTCTGGTGACAAGCTGTCGTCCTGCCTTTAGACTCTAAGCCTGATATTACGTAGTTTGAAGATGGGGTAGCGATGAGCTGGGATGATGTTTTTAAAAGTCTGATTGCGGCCGGGCAGATGCGTTTTGGTCCGCACCCGTCAGAGTCCGTGCTGAACGCAGTTAAGACCCTATCTGAGTATGATCCTGCTGTTTTGAATGCTGGCCTGCATGCCGTGGATGTGGGTGCGGGTGAAGGCCGTCATTCCAAGTTGTTAGCGGATCTTGGTTTCAAGGTGACGGCTTTGGAGCTGAGTCAGGCCGCTGCAGAGCATTACAGTGAGGTTCATCGTCAGGAAGGCTACGACCAGATTGAATGGGTGAACTCCCCATATCAGGAGTGGACTCCGGATGAGCCACTGGATGTCCTATTGGCCGCATTCTTCCACCACACCGACGGTGGCATTAAGGTTGCCCTGTCGCGTTTCGATTCTTGGCTCCGCCCCGGCGGTTACATTCTGATGGCTGGGCATTCGCGCGCCCAGTCCGGCCCGAATGCGCGCGGCCCGAGGCGGTCCGACATGCTTTGGGACTACCAGGAGATTTCCTCCACCTTGCAGGAGATGGGCTATGAGGTTATCAAGGCCGAGGATGTGCCGCGTGACCTGCCGACCGCATCCGGCGCAGCCAACCATTTCCCGCCGGCCCTAGACACTATCGTGGTGGCCCGCAAGCCAGTGGCGTAGCGCAGCCTGTTAAACGGTGATTTCGATGCGGTTGCCGTCAGGGTCCAAGATGACACTCTCATAGTAGCCGTCGCCAGTCCAGCGGGGCTCTGAGTCAACCGTGACGCCGGCCTGCCGCAGTTGTTCGGTGAGCTGGCGAACCTCACCCTCGGACCCCACACTCATAGCAAAATGATGATACCCGAGGACGCCCTCGGGAAGCGGCGTGATGTGCGTGGCTTGACTCATGATTTCCAGCCGGGCACCATCATGGAACTTCAGAAAATAGGAAGAGAATCCCGTGTTAGGGTTCGTGTATTTTTCGCCGGTGGTGGCGTTGAAGAACCTAGTATAAAAGTTTTTTAGCGCCTCTAGGTCTGTTGTGTATAGTGCAATGTGCTCGACTCTCATAGTGTCCCCTTAAAGCTTGGTTTAGATAAGTGCCACCTGTTTACAATCTCCCGCTTTCCCTGCGGGGGTGAGCTGAACTAGAAGTCTAGCAGCATACGTCGCTTGGATACTGCCCGACTGGCACATCAAGGTGATAGTGGGGCAAAAGACGCTTACGCTTCTTCCTTAGTGGCACATGCAGACCATCTTCGCGCCAGATCTTCCGGAGATTTTCCCGGCACATGTTGAACTCCTTCGCCTTACGTATTTATCCAAGCATGCTGGTGTCCCTGCCGGCGGTGATCTTCGGCAAAGGGCTTAGTTGAGGTGATGGCCCCGTTGGCTGCAATGCTGCGAGAAGAAGTTATTGAATCCGTGAAAGCTGATCGCCGGTACGCTAAACAGCATGGGGTGGATGAGCGTACTCGTCCTTTTATTGCTTTGAAAAATGACTGGAGGGCTAGCCTATATCCAAGAGCTACTGACAGTCAGTTTGCAGATGGTTTTGCGCAGACTGTGATGTTTTCACTGATTATTGCACTCTCTGAGGGTATGGATCTAGACGGTAAGCGGGTACCAGAGATTGCGGAAGCCCTAGAAACTAAACATACAGTGTTGGGTCGTTCCTTGGCTTTACTCACTGAGCATTTGGAAGATTTCAATGTTGGAATTACCATTCAAACCATTGTGCGAGCCTTATCTGGGGCAGATTGGCAAAAGATTTCCGCAGGTAAGCAGGACGTGTATTTACATCTATATGAGAAGTTTCTTTCTGCTTATAATCCGGAGTTGCGGAAGAAATCTGGTTCCTGCTACACGCCGGTAGAAGTAGTAGATGCTATGACTCGGATAACTGATGAGGCGCTGAAACAGTATTTAAGGGTTCCTAAGGGCCTGTCCTCAGAGGAGATTGCTGTTATAGATCCGGCCATGGGCACGGGTACTTACCCTCTTTCGGTGCTTCGGAACGTTGCGGAAAGTGCGAGACCGTATGGTAAAGGGGCGGTAGCTGACGCGGTGACTGCAGCTGCGCAGCGTCTGTATGGTATTGAGATTCAATCTGGACCATTTTCGGTAGCGGAACTACGTCTTTCTCAAGCAATCCGTGAACTAGGCGGCACTGTGCCCGAAGGTGGATTGAACCTCTTCGTGGCAGACACTCTGGAGGACTCAGACTCTAGCTCTAGTGTGCAGCTTTCGTACAGTTTACAAAGGATTGCGGAACAAAGGCAGAGAGCGAATAAGCTGAAGAAAGAGACGCCTATTCGAGTTTGCATCGGGAATCCTCCCTATAAGGATAAGGCGCAGGGCATGGGAGGCTGGGTTGAGAGCGGTTCCAGTGTGAGCGGTTTAGTGCCTTTGGATGCTTTTAGAGAAGAAGGTAATGGGCGCCTGGAATACGTTCTGAAGAACCTGTACGTGTATTTCTGGCGCTGGGCTATGTGGAAGGTCTTTGAGAGCACAGAGAAATCCAAACCGGGCGTAGTTTGCTTTATTACTGCTACTGGATATTTGAATGGCCCTGGTTTTGCGGGCATGCGTAGGTGGATTAGAGAGAATACCTCCCGAGGCTGGATTATTAATCTCACTCCGGAGGGAAAGCAACCACCGGTTAAAACTGCAATTTTTGATATTGAGACCGAGGTTGCCATCGGTGTGTTCATTCGCAATGGTGAGAATGATATTTCGGTGCCTGCCCCAGTTTCTTATATTGAGCTGGAAGGTACCCGGGAAGAGAAGTTTGAGCAGCTTGCGGCGCTTTCTCTTGACGATGAGCGTTTCACTTTAGCGTCCTCTGAGTGGACGGCCGGTTTCGTTCCGGCTGCCTCAAAGGCTTGGGCTCAGATACCTGCCCTGGCTGATTTGTTCCCTTGGGTTGCTCCGGGTGTGAAGCCGAATAAGGCCTGGGTGTATGCTCCCACCGCGCCTTTGCTTGAACGGCGTTGGGATAGTCTTATTACTGAAGAAAATGAGCAGGAAAAGCGGAATATGTTTAAAGAAACAAGTAGCACAAAGTTTGAGCTTCCGCATAAGCCTTTAGCAGGTCGAGATGTCGAGCAGGAAACAAGTATTCCGTTTATGGAAGTAAAATGGCCTAAAAGACCAGCCATTGTGCGAGTTGGCTATAGGTCGTTTGACCGCCAATACCTGATTGCCGATAGTCGATTGTTGCATAGACCGAGCCCAGCCTTGTGGGCTGCGCGTATACCTGAACAGCTATTCGTAATTGAGCAACATGCGCACTTCCCTAAAGCCGGTCCAGGGTTGATGTTTTCGGCTCTTATCCCAGACATGCATTGTTTTAATAATCGGGGCGGTCGCTCGCTCCCTATCTATCATCCTGATGGTTCTCCCAATGTGTCGCCAAACCTGCTGGAGGCACTAGCTGGCATCCTTCACCGTAGCGTGAGTGTAGAAGAACTAGCCGCATATATTGCAGGAGTTTCTGCGCACCCGCACTATGTTGAGTTATTCAAACGTGAGCTGAAGAACTATCCCAATCATGTGCCGTTAACTACAGATCCAGGATTGTGGCAAACAGCCGTTGAACTGGGGGGAAGTAGTTATCTGGTTGCACACCTATGGGGAACGGGGACGGCCTATGGAGGGATTGTCTTCGGTGCTGGACGCAAAAGACATGAGGAGCATGCCGCAATATGACATTCCAGTTGGGGTCGAAATTCCTGAAACCGTCGAATATGACGAAACAACCCGGATAATCAAATTAGGTAAAGGGCAGTGGTCCAATGTTTCACCTGCGGTATGGGATTATACCGTCGGCGGGAGAAACGTTATTGACTCATGGGTGGGGTACCGACGAGCAAAGCCGAAGGGGCGGAAATCATCACCCTTGGATCAGATTAATGAAGTCAGTTGGACTCCAGAGTTATCGCAAGAGTTCAGCGAACTACTGGCGGTGTTAACGCATCTGGTCTCTATGGAGCCGCAGCAAGCTGAGCTCTTGGAGCAGATTATGCGTACGGAACTGATTACGAACGCAGATTTGCAGGCTCAGGGGGTAAGCTTCTCGGTCACGAATGCTGATCGAAAGCCCCGACTACAGGAAGAGGCTAAGACTATCTTCTGAGCGAGGGCAAGATTTGTTGGCAGAATCAACACTGTATGCTTTGGATTCGATTTGGAGGTGGAGGCAGTGTCTGACGGAACTGAAAGTGGGCTGGCGCGGATTCAAATTTTACATGAAGAATACTCGCAACTTCGTATAGAAGAAGCCGGTCGGATTCAATCACTAGAAGACAAAGCGAAGTCTCTGGTGACGATCGTATCAATCGCTCTATCCGCAGATTTCGCAATCATCGTGGCTAAGAACGAAATGCTAGATGCCAACGTGACGCGAACGCTCATTGCACTACATTTAGGATTAGCGATGGCAAGCTTGGTAGTCGCGATTGCGGTTCTCTTTCCGGTTAAGTCAGCCCATCTGGATGCGCTCAATATTGACAATGCCTACAAGGAATTAGATGAGTCAGCTGAACAGATGCAGATTCAGCTAAACCAATGGAAAGTGATGGAGATAAAGGCCTTGCGATCCTTTGGTAAGCGCAAGGGTAAACTGTTGCAAGCAGGGTACGCGTTGCTTGGCTTTGCCACAGTATTTATGTTTGCGACACTGGGAAGTATAGTCTGTAGGTAGAGGATATGACTGATAAGAATACTGAGAATGACAACTCTGAGAAGCAAGAGGGTAGTAAAGCAAAACCAAAACCGAAGCATCAGCCTGCGATTAGCTACACATTCAGCAAAGATAGTCGGTTGTCAAAACGCTAACCTTTTAACAGGTTCAGTTCTGTCGTGTAAAAAATTTGGCGAATTTTTACACGTTTTCGTGACGTGTAAAAATTCTTTACATATCTTTTCGCCCGTAGAATCCTAAGGGTAGTTGCGTGGTTTCCTCCGACCCTGATTTCAAGACCCAGCGTGAGTTAATCCACAGAAGTGCTGAAGACTAGCTGCAACAGGGATTGATTCAGGTAGATCGTATTTCGTCCCATTTTTTCCGAGGTTAGCACCCCGGCCGTAGCTAGAGACTTTAGCCGTTTCGTTGCGGTCGGGCGTGAAACACCGCAATAATCCATGACCGTACTGGCTCTTAGATAGGGTTGCGTGAAGGCCAGCTTGGTTAAGTCTGCGGCTGGTAGGCTACTATCATATTCACGGATCTTTTGCTCAAAGTTCTCCTGAAGCTCTAGTAGCTCTTCAATCAACTGCAAAGTCCATTTCGCCGTCTGCTCTACTGCTTTAAACATGTAAACGAGCCACTCTTCCCACTTCTGTTCAGCCGTTACCGCAGATAGCAGACGATAGTAGTCGTTCTTGTGTCGCACCAAATAGCCTGACAAATAAAGTACCGGCATGTCTAGGAGGGAAAGCTCCTTCAGCGCCAAGAGGTTGAGGATGCGTCCAGTGCGTCCATTTCCATCAGAGAACGGGTGGATTGCCTCAAACTGGTAGTGTGCTAGAGCCATCACAATCAACGGGTCAAGCTCTTCTGATTGATGAATAAACTTTTCCCAGTCAGAGAGCTTGCTCTCCAACACTCCTTTACCCTCCGGGGGAGTGTATATCCTCTTCTGCGTTCTGGCGTTGCCAATATAAGTACCTGTTCCCGACCGTACCTGCACCTCACGCCCAAGAATCTCAGAACAAACGTGCGCCGCTGTTCGTGCGGTTAAGGGACGATCAAGAATTGACTCAAACCCGGCGCGAAGGGCCGCTCTGTAGCGTAGAGCCTCACGAGCCGCTGGGGAGATCTGAGAGAGTTCTTCTAGGTTTGCGGCCCGGAACAACTCGTCGCGAGTCGTCACAATATTCTCAATCTCACTGGAAGACTGTGCCTCCAATAATGGGATCAGGTTAATCAGTAAAGCAGGATTTGGAAGCTGCTTACAGGCCTGGTTTAAAGCGGCTAAAGCGGCCCTAGGTTCAATCAGTGCCGAAAGTATGCGCGGGGTAGCTAAGTCCACGGCTGGAGGTAATCCGGGGAGCTCTTGATACGGAGATTCTGGTCCATTCCACATACATCAACTATAGGCGGTAAATCTGCATATGTAAAAAAATCGGCAAATTTTTTACACGTTTTCTTGACATGTAAAAATTCTTTACATATCCACCAGACCTGTAAAAATCCCGCCAGAATTGTTATAATAGATATTGATAGATCCCCGGTCAGGCCTCTGCTTCTAGGAGTTAAGCACAAATGGCCGGGGACTTTAATCTTTACGGTGAAAGACAAAGACGTGAAACAACAAGACAGCCAGGACATTTACCGGCGGCAGGCGCAGCAGCTGGACGCCCTCGGCTTGCATGTTGAAAACCTAGACGAATGCGCAAAGTTTCTCAGCCAGGTCAGCTACTATCGGCTCTCCGCCTACTACCGGTACTGGCTGAAGGATCCTGCCGACCAAAACAGTGGCTTCATGGCTGGCTCGACCTTTACTGAAATCAAAGACCTCTACCAGGCGGAAGAGCAACTCAAACACGTCTGCACGCAGGCTCTACGCCCCCTCGAAATCACGCTCCGAGCCCGCTTCGCGAACTCCTACGCGCAACTGGTCGGCCCGCGTGACACCTTCCTCCACGGTGAAGGCCTCACCCCGCCACCGGATGCTACCGGGCAACCCCAGTTCGCGGCCCTCAGAAACCTCAACCGGAGCAAAGAAGCCGCCATCCAGCACTTCCAAGACGGCGAAAAAGAAAACGGGGAATACCCCGCCGAAGCCTACGCTGAACTACCCATCTGGGTGGCCGTGGAGGCTTTCTCCTTCGGGACGCTCTCCAAACATATTGCCGCCTCCAAAGCCTCCGGCGTGCTAGACGACGTGGCGGGCAGCCTAAACACCAGCCCCCGCGCACTGCCCAGCCAGATCAAATCATTCGTCTACCTGCGTAACCGTATCTCCCACTGCGCCCGCATCTGGAACCATCCGGTCGCGGACATGCCGCGCATCTCCCGCAGTACCGCCCGCCGGGCTAGCCGCCAATTCCGGCCCTTCAGCGACCATTCCATTTACCGGATCCTCGTCGCCCTCGACGCCATCACCTACCATGCTGGGATTACAGAGAACTGGCTGGAAAAACAGGTTGAACCCATCCTGGAGCGCCAACCCATCCTCGCCGCTGGAATCAGCCAACCACAACGGGCCGGAGTGGGGAACCCTCGGCACCTCCTCGACTCTTGAACCAGGCGGGCAAGCCGGTTGCCGCGGTGTGGCACGCGTGCAAAATACGGCGAAATCGTTAGGATAAAGGGGTGAGTCCGATAAACTTTTTCACCGGCCGAGGCGAACGCAAAGGCGAGCCCCAACCCGAACAGCTCCCCCCGTGGGACACTGTCGGGTCAGAAAATGTCCCCGCAACCGGGGAAGAGGGTACCTCACCGGAACCGGACCACCAGGAGCTCTTGGATGCCGAGGGCGCCTTGAAGAACGCTGATGAAGGCGACGAAAACGCTCCCGAAAACGAAGCAGAATCCGCTCCCGCTGAGACTAAAATGGCGCCGGAACCATACAGTTTCAGTCGCAGCCTAGATGCCTGGGTGAAACAGCTGGACCTTGCTGAAATGCCGGCCCGCGGCACCATCGTGGAACTTACCCATTCGCATCCCGGTGGTCTAGTGCGCCTCTACTCCGGGGCGTCTGTCACCCTCTCCCATATGGTGCGTGAGCCTTCCGCTTTCCATCAGGGCATGAAGCAGGCTCGGGCGCTGCTACGCGCATCTGATCTGCAGGTGCAAGATTACGGCGTCTCCAGCGTGTACCTAGCGGTCGGTACTGCCCGCTGGCTGCACACCCCGAAGGATAAAGACCGCATCTTGACTGATGCTCAGGGGCTACCGGATACATCCTCGAAACGCCCTGAACCGTCCATGCTGAATCTGCCTATTTTCTTGCGCCCGGTGACGCTGGTGCCGCAGGGGGAGGACTACCTGATTCAGCAGGAAGGCTCCATGATGATTTCGCCGGTGCTGTTGCAGGCGCTACGTGAAGAGGGTGTCCGAGTTAATCCCACTGAGCTTTACAATGAGAGCATTGGCCGGCACGGTTTCACGCCCGGCCCGGCTCTGGACCTGCTGCGTGCAATGGTGGCGGACAAACTGGACCGCTTCAGCGTGCATGAAGACCTGTCCCTAGACCTTGCGATGCACCCCATGTATATGGCGTCCCGGGAGCTGGCTGACGGCGCGAAGTTGCAGCAGTCCCCGCTGGTGCGGGCGCTAGCTGGCGACCCGGAAGCGCAAAAGATTTTCCGTGAGCCGCTCCTGCCGGGCTCCCCGAAGGACCGTGACCCGGACTCAGAGCACGGCGTGGGTGACCTTGATCCGCTGGGCTCGCACGTGGTTGAGACTACCAGGCTGGGCCGCAGCTTCGTGGTTGATGCCGGGCCGGGCACTGACGCGAAAACCTTGGCGACCGCGATTTTGGTGGATGTGGCGCTCTCTGGCCGCAACGTGGTTTACGCCAGTGGCGACACCTCCACGGCCTACGCGATTAGCGATATGCTCCGCAGCTACGGGCTGCGCCATTTTACGGTGGACCTGACTGATGCGCAGCATTGGCGTCGGCATTTGCGTTCCGATATTCGCTCCGCCCTCAGCCACTTGAAAGATCCGCTGCCGGCTCCCAAACAGTACACCACTGAGGAGCATGCTTTCGGCTCCGATATGCACATTACGGGCCGGATTGAAGACCTTAACTACATGGCGGAAGATGAGACAGGTGAGGAAGCCGCGCGCGTTTCCAGCATTGAGGACGAGGGCGAGGGCGTTGCCGTTCAGCCCGTCACCGATGCCCTCCGATACGACACTCAGGGTTTAAGAGCTGAGCTGCGCAGTGTGCGTGACACCATGGAGCATTATGTTTCACAGCTTCATGAGCCGCGCAAACCGTGGAATATTTCCCCCTACCAGACGTTGCAGGTGCTGGCCGACCTGATTGGGATGCATCCGGCTCCGCGCACCAAGGTCCGTTTCAACGAGGCCGTCTGTCAAGGCATTTTTAACGACGGGGGAGCGCAAGCTCGCGCCGCCCTAGATGAGGCCGCTGCGGTTGGTTTCTTCGCCCCGGAGAACTCTGAGCAGGCCTGGTATAACGCCAAGATTTATGACTCCGAAACTGCGCATCAAGTAATTGACGCAATCCGTGCGGTGCAGGGTGAAGCTCTGGACACGGTTCGTTTCGCAATGTCCCGGACGGCCTCCGAGACGGGTCTGCGGAGTGCTTCTAGCCTCGCTGAATGGTCTGAGCAGCTGGACATGCTAGATGGCGTGCGTGAAGTGCTAGATATTTTCTTGCCGCACGTCTTTGAACGTTCCGCCTCCGACATGATTGCGGCTACTGCCTCCTCACAGTGGCGACGCGATAATGACCGGCCCATGAAACGCTCCATTCGGCGTCGCCTCACCAAGCAGGCCAAAGACATGGTACGTCCCGGCACGGCGGTCCCTGACCTGCATGCGGCTTTGAAATCCGTGCAGGCTAAACGCCAAGCCTGGAATAAGTACTCTGAGGCGGGCGGCTGGCCGACCCTACCCAGCGACCTAGATGGGATGCGTCAATCCACTGCTACGGTCACAGGGAAATTAGAAGTTATCCAGTCGGTCCTCCCGGAAGCTGACCTGCTGCACATGCCGGTAGGGGAGTTGGATGAGCTGATTGGCCGCCTCGAAGCGACCGCGGCGACCGCCTACGGTTTACCTGCCCTGCATGACGCGAAAGCCACCTTAGAGCAGCTGGGTTTGACTGAGTTCGCTGAGGATCTGCTCCGCCGTAAAGTCTCCCCAGAGCTCATTGTCCCAGAGCTGGATTTAGCTTGGTGGGCTTCCATTCTCAGCCACATTATGAAGCAGAATCAGGGTTTCGAAGCGCTAGATGGTCCCACTTTGGACTCCCTCACTGCGCAGCTACGGCAACTGGACCGTGCACACATCGACTCCCTCGAAGATGCCGCTTGGCGGCTACTGCGCCACCGCGCCCGGAAGGTAGCCCGCGCTCATGCGGGAGCTATCACCGGTCTGATTGAGCAGTTTAACTCCGGTGCCGCCATTGACATGGCTGACCTTATTCACCGTGAACCCTGGCTGTGGGACCTAGTCCCGATTCGGATTATTCCGGCCGTCCTAGCGCCCAGCGTGGTCGGTGCCAGCACTGACGTAGTCGTGGTTGACCGGATGGAAGACACCCAGATGGGCCATCTGATTCCGCTGATTTCGCGGACCAAGCAGCTGATCGCCCTCGGCGACAAGCAGCGTGAAGGTGAAGGCGCCTGGCAGACCATCGCTTCGCTCCTGCCACATCTGCCCGCCCCGGCCAGCCGCACCCCCTACCATCAGGCGGTAGCCAGTTTGCTGTCCCGCCACGGCTACCAGCAGTCCGTTGCGCCGCTACCCACGCCCCGCACCATGCACACTGTGAACCTAGTCAAGGTGGATGGGCGCGGCATGCCCGCAATCGGTGCAACCACGGTTGAATCCAGCACCGCGGAAGTCAACAAGGTTGTCGAAATGGTGCTTGATCATGCGATCGGGCGCGCCGACGAATCCCTCGCGGTTGCGGCATTGAACGCCCGCCATGCCGGCTATTTGCAAGAAGCTATCATTTCGGCGCTGGCATCGAACCAGAACCCGGCCATTGATGATTTCTTCCGCACCGACAAGGCGGAGCCTTTCGTGGTGGTGTCCATGGATGACGCCAACGGCATTGAACGCGACCGCGTAATTGTGTCTGTCGGCTACGCCAAAACCCCGCACGGCCGCATGATGCATGACCTTGGTGAAATCTCGCAAAGTGATGGCCTAGTGAAGCTGGCTGAAGTACTGAACATGGTTCGCGCCGACTTGACGTTGCTGATTGGTTTCACCCCCGAAGATGTTGACGAGAAACGCCTGACCGCTCCCGGTGAACGCCTCCTGCTGGACCTGTACCGGGTCGCGGAAGGCGGCGGAATCCAAGACTCTGCCGGCTGGGAGACTGTTGGGGAAGCCCCCGACCGTCTGCTAGTTGACCTGGCGGAGCGCCTCTACCGGATGGGTGTTGACGTGGTCCCCAACGTGGGGGTTGAAGGCGGATACCGGATCCCGCTGGCACTGGGTCACCCGGATGTGCCGGATGAGCTGCTGGTCGCAGTCCTCACCGATGACGCGAACTATGTGAAACAGCCCAGCTTACGGGTGCGTGACCGGCACGAAGTGGAGCGCCTAGAGGCAAACGGCTGGCTGGTGAAACGCATCTTCTCCACCGCTGCTTTCGCTGACCCGCAAGGTGAAGCTGAAGCCCTAGTTGAGCTAGTTTTGGATGCCGTGGATGAGCGGCTGGGACGTAACCGTGGAGAAACCCTGGCGCCTGGGATTGTTGAGGACGAGGACGAGGGCGCGCCGGAAGCTACCCCCGCACCGGACGCAGAGCAGACTGTCACCCATCACGATAGCGGTGCCAGCGAAGCAGAATACTTGGCTGAACAGATAGCTGCCCCGCAGTCGGAAGGTGAAGGCAACGCCGGCGACTGGGCGGGAGAGCCTGAACTCCCAGTCGATGAGCTGGAAGACACGTGCAGTATCCACCCGGATGTGGAAACCACCGGTGAGCAAATGTTTGAAACCGGCTTGGACCACGGCGTGGAAATCCAAACCCCGATTACGGTTGCTACTCCCATTGTTCGGGACCGCGGGCCACGCCCCGGCGTCGCTACCGGCCTGCCTTTGGCCGCCTACAGTGATGAGCAGCTAGACCAGATGATCCGCTGGATTTCCGGTGACGAAGTGCCGCGCACGCATAAACAGTTCGTTAAGGAACTGCATCGCGCCCTCGGCCTGACCCGCACCGGACGTCAAGTTGACGCGGTGCTGGGCTACGCGATTCGCCGCAACTATGAGATCTTGAACCTGCTGAATGATCCCAGCAGTGAAGGTAACAAGAATGAGTGAGTCAACTGCCCGGCCGGCCCGGCCGCGTCCCAGACGGCGGGCGGTCTACATTTCGGAAGCCGACCAGGCCCGAATCGATCAGGGGCTGAAACCCTCCTGGGAGGACGGCCCCGGCGACGGACTCAGCACCGACACTGGCTCCGGCACAGAGAATGACGCCCGTATCGTGGAGAATATTCCGCCGCACGCCCAGCCGAAGCTATAAATGTCAGCGGGCGCTATACGTAAGAGAAAAGCCGCAAGCCCAGAAATGGGAACTTGCGGCTTTAACTCTGCGCGTGTTAGCTAACGCATTTTAGCTGGTGGAATCAGTGCTTCTGCAAAGAGTCACGGATTTCGCGTAGCAGCAGGACTTCCTCTGAAGGTACTACTTCCTCTGCCTCGGCCGCAGGCTCAGCTTTGGCGCGGCGTGCCTCAGCCTTCTGCATTGGCATGACGACCATGAAGTACACGGCTGCTGCCACCAGCAGGAAGTTAGCGATTGCGGTCAGGATGGTGCCCGGCTGGATGACGGCACCGTTCACCGTGAACTGTCCAACTGCGTCGAATGAGGGAGCGCCGAAAATAGCGCCAATCAGATTCAGAATAAAGTCGGTGACTGCTTTAACAATCGGGGCGAAAGCGCCGGCAATGATAACGGCGACGGCTAGCTCGACAATATTGCCGCGCATTACGAATTCTTTAAAACCTTTAAGCATGAAGCCTCCTGTAGATTGTTGCAACATAGTTTGTTACTCAACTGAACAATAACGCATGTGGTGCGGCGCGGGCTGAAAATCATGGGTCCGTCGGTTATGGGATGTATCTCAACCACTCGCCGGAGGCCTCAACCATTCGGCTGTCTACGCGCGGTAATCTATAGGCAGTACACGTGAAAGGACTCTAATGAAATCCGTCGCCAAGCATGTGAAAGACTGTATAGCGGCAGTGGGGGAGCTTCCGGAGCTGGAAGTCACCTTGCTGGAAGCGGTTGGCTGTATCCTCACTGAGAATGTTGTCGCCCCCTGGGATTTGCCGGTCTCTGATTCGGCTGCCTGCGACGGTTACGCGGTCCGCACCAAGGATGTGCGTGACGCCCATCCGGAAAGCCCCGTGACCTTGAGTGTGGTTGAGGATATTCGTGCCGGTGACATTAATCCGGTAGCTTTGCTGGCCGGTAACGCCGCCCGGATTTCGTCAGGTGCGCCACTGCCGCAGGGCGCTGACGCGGTCCTCGCCCTCGACTATACGGATGGCGGGATTGCGAAAGTCCAGATCAAGTCCTCGCCGCGCGTGGGTGAGAATATTCGCCGTCAGGCCGAGGATGTGGCGAAGGGTGAGCCGCTGGTGCGTGCGGGAACCCGCATTGGTTCCCGTCAGGTGGCTTTGCTGGCCGGCGCTGGCAGGGAAAGAGTGCTGGTGCGTCCTCGCCCCCGCGTTGTCGTGATTTCGATCGGTGATGAGCTGGTGGAGCCGGGCCGCTCCCCGAAGCCCGGCCAAGTATTTGACGCAAACGGTCACGCTTTAGCTACTGCGGCCTCTGATTTGGGCGCCGACGTGTTCAGGGTTTCCGCGGTTTCTGATCAGCGCGGTGAACTACGAGCCATGGTGGAAAACCAGCTGGTGCGCGCCGACCTGATTATTACGACCGGAGGCCTGTCCCGCTCCGAATCCGACACGGTGCAAGAGGTCTTGGCGCCGCTCGGTGAAGTGGAGTTCGACCAGGTGGCGATGTGGCCGGGCCGTGTCCTTGGGGTTGGCCATGTGGGGGACGGGATCCCGATTTTCTGTCTGCCCGGTGACCCGGTAGCGGCGCAGGTTTCCTTCGCTGTCTTCGTGCATCCTGCTTTGCGAGCGATGGCTGGCTGGTCCGCGAAATATCGGCCCACCCTGCGGGCTCGCGTGGACCGCTCCTGGTATTCGCCGCGAGGCCGGCGGGAGTTCGTCCGGGTCCGCCTGGAAGGTAGCCCGAGCGCCGGCTATGTGGCCCGCGTGCAAGGCGGCCCGCATCAGCTACTGCTGTCCGCGCTGGGCCGGTCGAATGCGCTGGCGGTCGTGCCGGAGAACGTCACTAACGTGAATGAGGAGGATGAGCTGGTCTGCATCCTCCTAGATGACTAGTCGTCCCGCTATGACCGTTCCGATTGGTAGTGGATGGATCTCTCGATTCCGCGCTTTAAGCTGGTGGCGACGCATCATCCTCGTCCCCGATCCGCGGATTGTCGCGCAGGTGACTCATCCCGCGGGGGATGGCACTTTGCCGCCAACCCAGCTTGAGATGGTGCCGCTAACGGGGTGTGACTTAGCGGATCTGCTGCGGCTACGGCAGGCGGAGGACGGCTGGCTCAGCCCCACGAACGCCACCAGCCCGCCCGGTTACGTGACGGGTGCCCCCAGTTTTGGCACCTACGTGAAAGCCGCCCAACGTGACCTAGCGGAGGGCCGCCACGTCACTTTCGGAATCTGGGCTGACGGGGAGCTGGCCGGAGAAATTTCGGTTGGCGGGATTAGCCGGCAAGCGTTGTGCTCCGGAATGGCAGGCTACTGGCTGCGTCGCTCCCGGGTTGGGCAGGGGATTATGCCGCTGGCTTTAGCTTCCGTCATCGAGTTCATGCTGACCGAGGGCAACCTGCACCGGGTTGAGGTCAACATTATGCCCCGCAACCAGGCTTCCATACGGGTCGTAGAGAAGCTGGGGTTGCGGGCCGAGGGCGTGCGGCGCAGTTACCTGCACGTCGCCGGCAGCTGGGAAGATCATGTTTCCTATGCCGTCACGGCGGAGGAACTAGCCGGCGGCGGCCTGGTGTCCCGGCTCCTAGCTGACCACTAAATTTTGCTGATATTGCAACAATCGGCGTGGCATTACGTCACTTTGTGAGTGTTTCGCGTACTTTTGAATGGTGAGTATTGCTGGAGTTGTTCTTGCCGGCGCCGGCCTTTTAGTGATGGGCTACATGGCGCCTGGCATGTCGTACCGTCGCACGCTTGATGCGCAGTGCCATGCGGACGACCGCTTCTCTGACCGGATGCATTTGGTGCCCATCACGGTGGAAAAATCCGGTGTCCCGCGGGAGTATGGCTCCAGTTCGATTCCTTTACATCCTGCGGTTTCTTCGGCGCGTTTCCAACGTGAGGGCGCGCCAGCCGGTAGGCTTGGAAATGGTAGTTCATCTGCTCTTCGGAAAAGAGCAGTCATCGGTAAGGAGGTCGGCATGGCCGCCCGCACACAAAAGAAACAGGCTTCTGTGACGGAGTTAGCGTCCGCGCTGTCACAGCGCGCTGAAGTGCATGGGCGTTTGACTGCGCAGGCGAAACGTCGCGTGACCGTGCTGGCTTTGACTTTGGCAATGATTTTGCCGATCGTAATCATTTTGGCTTTGACGGAAACTGTTTCCTGGTGGTGGCTGACGTTGCCGGTCGCTATGGTGGCAGTGGTTTTGGTGCAGGGGCGTTTCGCTGCTGCGGCTGGCCGTCGTGAGCTTTCCGAGTTGAACGCTAAGATCGCGCAGATTCGTGCCCGGGTGGGTTCTGGTCGTCGTGAGCAGACCCCCACGGAGAAGCGGGCTTCACGCCAGGTTTCTGGGGCCGAGGATGAGGCTGTCGCCGCTGTTGCCCCGGTCATCGCTCCGCGGAAGAAGAGTGTCGCCGCCCAGCCTGTTGCTCAGCCGGCCGCGCATATCTCCACGGAGGTGGAGACTCCGGTAGCTGCAGAGTCTGAAACTGAGACGGTGGCAGCTGAATCTGCTGGCTGGGAGCCGCGTCCTCTGCCGAAACCGCTGTACACGATGCGTGCCACGCAGCCGCGCCGTGAAGTAATGGATCTGCAGCTTGAACAGCCCGGTACTGTCGGCCGGGTTCCGGTTCGCCCGGTTCGTGCCCGCCGCCCAGCGACCGGTGCTTTGAGTTCCGCTGAGGTTGCTGCGGGCGCCGCCCTAGAGTTCGATGTGGACTCTGTAATCGAGCAGCGTCGAGCGGCCGCCAGCTAGTTCCACTACTGGTGTCGAGGGGGAATCCCCCTCGACCATAATGACACGCTTTAGAATTCGCACACCATAATGTTTTGGTGCTAAAATCCTATGTGTCCTAGGGGCTATAGCGCAGTTGGTAGCGCGTCTCGTTCGCAATGAGAAGGTCGGGGGTTCGATTCCCCCTAGCTCCACCATCGTGATTTCTCCCGACATATGTCCGCATACATCGGGGGATTTTCGTTTTTTTAGGTTTATGTTTCGCGTCATTTGTCCGTTTGTTGAGGTTGTTTTTTTGGTAGGTGCGGGTGGGGTCTATGGTGTGTTCTGCGATTATTTCGCCTGTGGTTTTAGCGATGATGATTGTGTTGGGTCCGTTGATTAGGGCGATGATGGGTTGGTGTTTGTGGGCTCTGCCGATTCCTAGGTGTTTGAGTTTTCCTAGGTAGCGTAGGGTGATGGTTCCGGTTTCGTCTATGGTGTCGATGCGTACTCGCCAGTGTTGGTTGTTGTGTTTGATGGTGGGTTGGGCTTTGGGGAGTGCGTTGTAGGCTGTTTGGGGTGCGTTGTAGGCTATTTGGGGTGTGTTTCGGTTTAGTGCGCGGTGGGGGCGTTGGGTGTTGTAGATGTGTTGGAAATCGGCTAGTAGTTTGTTGAGGTCGGTGATGGTTTGGGCTGCCGGTTGTGCGCGTAGCCATCTTTTTAGGGTTTGGTGGTAGCGTTCTATTTTTCCTTGGGTGGTGGGGTGGTTTGGTCTTCCGTTTTTTTGGGTGATTGATAGTTGTGCGAGGAGTTGTTCGAATCCGTTTGGCTGGTTGTTTCTTTTGT
Source organism: Boudabousia marimammalium (assembly GCF_001936115.1). Classification (GTDB taxonomy): domain Bacteria; phylum Actinomycetota; class Actinomycetes; order Actinomycetales; family Actinomycetaceae; genus Boudabousia; species Boudabousia marimammalium. The sequence goes on along the minus strand of NZ_MPDM01000007.1, from coordinate 32,983 downwards.
TGTTTCCTTGCGCGAGTCTGGTGGTGTAGACCATGCCGTTGTCTGTCAGGGTTGAGGCGGGAAGGCCGTGGGTGGTAGCGGTTTGGGTGAAGGTATCGATGACGATTTGTCCGCTGATGCGTGGGTGAGCGCTGAGGTGGAGGAGGTATCTGGAGTGGTCATCTAGCCAGGTGATGATTTCGGTGTCTGTGCCATCAGCGAGGGGCCAGTGGGTGAAGTCTGATTGCCAGGTTTCATTTGGTAGGTCTGCTTCGAAGCGGTGGTATGAGTTTTTGGGTCGTTTGTGTGGTTGGGCTGTGATGAGGTTAGCGCGTTTAAGGATGCGCCAGATGGTAGCGGGGCTGGGGCGGTTTGCTGGTTCTAACCTGTCCCAGATTGACCATGGTCCTGCGTCTAGGTCTTCGCGTATGAGTTGTTTGCGTATTTCGATGATTTTGATAGTGATAGTCTCATTGGTCGCGTTGGGATTCGAGTGGGGTTTGCGGGATTTAGGCTCGATCCCGGCTAAACCTAGCTCGCGGTATTGTGCGCATAAACGCCTAACGTGGCGTGGGGAGATGTTGAAGTGTTTAGCTGCTTGAGTAGTTGTCATTGCGCCTTCGCTTACTGCGAGGACGATTGCTCTGTTTCTTGAATAAGACATGATTGATGTTATCTAACCAAACGGACATATCTCGTGAAACATCAACTCATAACCACAGCCTCAAAGCGGACATATGTCATGAAATACCCCAGCGCCAAAGAAGCGGACATATGTCATGAAATCACACACCCCTAGCTCCACCATTATCCCCGGAATGTGGGACTTTGTTTATAGCTTTTATCTCAAGCTTGATTTACGTATTTGGATTGCAGCGTGTAGCACTTTGAATTGCTCGACCGTTATTGAAGCGGAGAACTGTATCTCGCAGATTGGCCGCCTCTAAACCAGCGCACTTCGCGAGTATGTTTTTATAGGCTGTATTGGCCGTTATCAATTCGTCCGAGTGGAGTGTTCAGGCAGTCCCGCATCTTGAAGTAGCCGAACTGGTACAGGCAGGCAAACCACAGAACTGCATGCGCATGATTAGATGCTAGTTTTAGATAAGGGTGCTCATGACGTAACAGTGCAATCACTTCGGCGTTGTTCGGGTCGAATCTCATGAAGAACAATTTCTCGACTTCCCAGGAATCTTGGGCACTACCCAGACCTGCCTGTAGCTGATCTCGATCCACATCAAGGTGAGCGATATATGCGAAACACGGCTGATATCTGAGTTGATCAAAGAAGAAGCCGGTAGCAGCCGTCTCCTTCACTTCGCCTATGGCATCTTTGCCGCTTGAAATGCCGAGTTCTTCCTCAAGCGCACGAGAGGAAGTTTTTTGCGGGTCGATAGTGCCTCCAACGCCACGGTCTTCAGGAATCATTCCTTCCGCGACAATGTGGACTGCCTTCCTTATCTCGTCATACTCAAACTGGCCAGCGATTGCTGTGCGACCACGAACTCCAAGGACAAGGAAACCATCAGAGGTGATTGCTACTGTTCCTACTCCGACTTTCGTCATGAATGGAAGTTCTCGCACTGATTCAATGTCGGTCGGAGGGTGTGCGACGTTCTCTCGCAGAGTCGTTTCTTGGCCATCCACTATGAGCTTTCTATCTAGGTTTGCTGTGGAGCAAAGGAAATTGTAGTAGCTCTCTATAGCAGGGGTAATAGTGTATTTAGGAATTCTGCGACCTGATTTGTTGTGCACATAGGAAATAGTGATGTCTACCATGTCCACGCATGCGTCGTCGCTAAGGGCAATCCCTTTGTTCTTACAATCCCTTTCAATGTCGCCGAGCCACTGCTCCCTAGCAGTATCCACCAGTTTGTGGCTGGAGAAGTTGTCTCGCTTACCCACCGGGAGCGTTGGTTGCCATTCCATAACTGCTAGGTCAGTCCAAGGAGTTTTCTCTCGTCCTGACTTGACGACAACAATGTCGTCAATAACCATTCCGCCAACCGTGAGGTGGCGCTTATTCCATGACTCTTCATCCATGTGCTGGATCTTGCGGTTCTCTCGTTGTGCGCGTATCTGCTGTGGAAAAGTAACGATAGCAACGCCAATCGCGCCGATAATAGTAATTAATGAACCGATGGCCGCGACAACAACTTCTCGCGCATAGGTTCCTTCCTTCGTAATAGGGTAGAAATAAATAGTTAATGTTGTGATGGCAAGAAAAACTAACAGGAGAATGATAGGGCGAATCAGAGCGTAGCTACGTAGCCACGCGATGGTGCGTTGAATCGGATTGCGCTTGAGTGGGGGAGTTGGACTTTCAACAGACATAGTGATTATTTTAGGAACCCAGTGAGAGATGTCGCCTAAGGTTTCTCGTTCGAGTGAGGCATGTCATAGATGTGGCGAATTTTGGCTACGGTCTTAAAAGGCTTGTAGTTTGCTAGGTATGTTATCGTAATCTGGGTATTCTCATCGCAGAGAGGAGAAATCTATGGCATTCTTTGGTTGGCGTAGGCAGAGCCTTGAATGTCGTGCCCGGGAAGAAGAAAATGCCAGCCTGCTTGCCTCACTGCCACCCCTCGTTAGGGTTTCAATGGATTTCTTCAACCTAGGGGCAGAGCAGGCTGCTGAAGCTTGGCTGGCTGGTGATTTCCCGACGGTAGATAGTATCTACAACAGCCTTTAAGGCTTCGATCGGACCCGGTTTGTTCTAGATTTTCAGCCTCTGATTAGTGCAGTTCCAGAAGCACACCTAGAAGCGGCGCAGAGGTACGGTTCAGTTGCGTCTTTGCTGGGAGCTATTGAGGCGGCAGTGAAAATCTCTGGCGAGTATCGCGGGTATGGGACCATCGATACGGTCACTAAAGAAGGGGATGAAGGGTACGAGCGTTTTGCCAGGTTGGCTATGCAACTTGCATTGCAGGCACAAGAGGTTGACCCTACGGACCCTCATCCGTTGGTGCTAGGCCAGGGGCCGACCCGCATTTTCGATCGTGAGAAAGCTCTTGAATGGGCTGAACTATGGCAGGACATTGACCTTTGGAACTATGGCGGCTGGTACATGCTGATTACACTGCTTGATTCGCGATGGCTCGGTACTGAAAATGATTTAAAGAACCTAGCTCATCATCTCGCAGTTGGGGCCCTTGAAGGTAGTCCCGCACTGGCACTGTCCATGGTTGCGTTGGGGCAACCTCCGTCACTTACCGGAGGTTTGGAAAACTATCACATCAGCAGATAGACGAAATCGTGTGGCTTTCTCCGCAAGGCCAAAATACCGTGAAAGCAGCTTTTGAGCGGCTGGTCCCGCATGTTGACGCAAACGATCCACTCAACTTTTTGATGTTGAACTGGCTGGCCTACAGAACCACGCGGGCTCGCATGCCTGAACTCTCAGTCAAACTTTGGGAAATGCTGGATGGGAAAGTCGGTGTTAGCCTGTGGGGTTTGCAAGGAGAGGACCCCCTCCTCGCGGCGGGCAAAGCACGCGAGAATGGTTACCGAGAGGCCTACCGGCGTCTGCATCCATTGCCCGAAGATAACCGTTAAGCGGTAATGCTGGCGGGGCAGGACAAGCTATTCCACGTCAGATTAAGGAAGGCTCTGTCTCAAGCTCTTCACGCCTGAAGGGCCAGCTTATTCTATGACTGGGCTGGGACTGTTGTCATTGGTTGGGTTGGGCTTAGAGCGGGGTTTGCGGGATTTGGGCTCGGTCCCGGCTAAGCCTAGCTTGCGGTATTGTGTGCATAAACACCTAACGTGGTGTGGGGAGGTGTTGAAGTGTCAAACTCTTGACCGAGAGTAAGCACTGCCTCCGCTTTTCTTACCTACACATACTCCCCGTGGGTTAACTCTTGGTTTCGTCGTAGAACCATGAAACGATGGAGTTGGCCTCGCGCTCGCCCTAGGCATTGCGCGAGTAAGAGTGGGATTTTATCCCGTTGGGAAGGCGTCGATGTGCAGCTGGGTGATGCGCCAAGTCGCTGGCTGATCAATGGCACGTAGTATCTGTTCACGCGGAGTTCGACACAGACCGCCGAAAATCTCTGACCTGCGTAAATGTCATATTTGTTCCTTGGCTGGGCATAAGTTGGGTATACGGGTGCGGGTTAGTTCGGTGTTTCAGGCAAATCTTCCCCGGCTAAACACCGTCCATAGTGGTTTGTTTGCGCTTGCGGACGGCTACTGTGTTCGGGTCTCTACGGCGTTCGGCTGTGGAAAACTTGGGGGATATTTTGCTATCACTCAAGGAGATTTACACTGCACCTGTTTTCTTGCCCTGATAGGGGTCTCACTGTGGTCTTGGTACTCTCGTTGTTTACTAGTATGGTCATAGGGGTGAAAAGTAACATGGAATTGAAACGGGAGCACGTCGAGTGGCTGAGAATCGTTAGATGCCATTCTGATCTTGGAAAGAACCAAGCGAAGGAGCTGGAACCACTCAACGCGGTAAGCATCTAGACCATCCACGATGCAGTCGGGTTGATACTGAGCCTTATTGCGGAGGACCATCAGGCGGCCACTCCGAGCAAGGACTTTGCGAAGCTGTTCGGCACCTTTAGCGATTGTATGAAAACCCAGGGTGGTGCCCTGTCCGGGCATCGTAGTGCCATGATTACTCTGAACAGCGCCCGTGTCGGTTTTAAACACCACGGTAATCAAAGCGCCAAGCAGACAATCTACAGATGCATCGCGAACAGTATCAACTTCCTCGCTGACGTAGCCGAGCAAGATGCGCTAGTAGATGCACCGGGCGGATCACTGCAGCTTTGACGCACTCGAAGATCGCATACTTTTTCAGTACTTGCGCCTCTGCTTCGAGGCAATGGTGCAGGGGTGTAAGCAAAGTAAGAGATACTATCCGGGACGGCTCCTCATCATGACGAAGCTGAGTCTTCTTCCTTCAGTTTTCGATATCCGAGATTATAACGGGAGGGTCGGAGAGAAGGCATTCGGGTGGTCGGAGAACTTGGATGGTTGGGTTAGAATCCTTGTTTTGGGGATTGACCTCCAAGAGTACATGTTTTTCTTGGCATATACACCTGGGTCATGATGCCGATGGGTGCGCAGGTCCATTTCCTCTGGTGTCCCAGCTCCGACCTTTCCGATGACGTCTTCCTCCGTTGTCGCCAGTTCGTGGTGGAGTCAGCGATTCGACTGGGACGCAGAAACTCAGCCTACGACGCTTGGAACGAGCGCCAGTCTTTTGTCGGAGGAGCCGCGAAACACCATGGGGATGAGGCGTGTTATGGCCCCGATGAGAACGGGATATTGGCCCCTCATGAAGACCATGATATCGCGAGCTCCGCAGAAGAGAGTCTGTAATCCCAATCCAATAGGTTTTCCGACTGATGATGTTAAGCGGCAACAGTTGCTAGGGGTGACCGGGGTGCCCGCCTTGACCTCTTCGATTTTGTATTCGGCGGCGAACGCACCAATTAGGTACCCGTCGCCTTACATAGTCAGTGAAGGAGTGGAGCGCAGAATCAGTTGTGAGTAGAACAAGACAAATTCGACACGTGCCTCCTGGGCTCTACCAAGTTAGTTGGTGACTTTTCGTAAATGATACTGCTGTATTAGAAGTGCCACTTGCTATATCTGCTCTATGACTATTTGATTCACATTTGATGGCGATCTTGTTAAACTACCGGTATGCCGAATAGGACTATCGACGATGTAATCGCTTATCTAGAAAAGCGTGAGGTTGAGCATTTAGTACATTTTACGCGTGTAAGTAATCTCCCAAGGATTATACAGGAAGGAATTGTCCCGAGGGGGAAGCTTGAGTCTGAGCGCTCTGAGGTACGGTATTTTGATGAGTTAAGGTTGGATCAGCATAGGGAGCGGTCTTGCTTTTCTGTTTCTTTCCCAAATCTCCTTATGATGTACAAATATAGTAAGGAGATTGAAGAAAGCAAGGAGGATGACGGTATATGTATCCTTTTTATCCCTGTTGGGGACCTCAAAAAAATTGCAAAGCTTGGCAGGATTTACTTCTATCACACTAATGCTGCCAATGCGATATTCAAGAAAAGTAGTGAAAGCGTTTCGGTGGATGGCGAAGACATTGAAGACTTGTTTCGTGATGAGATGAGTACCAAACAAGGACGGACCGTGAATCGTACTGATGACGGCATTCCTTGTTTTCTCACTACAGATCCTCAAGCTGAGGTGCAAATTGATGCGACTGTCCCTTTTGATTTAGTCAAGTTTGTGTCGGTCAAGGACATAGAACTAAAGCTAAAGGTAGAGGAGTTACTACATAGGCAGGCAAAGAGATGTTACGTATATCAAGCCTGGAAAGTAAAAGGGGAGCGGGCTTACAATGTCTTTGGATACCCGAAATGCTGGCATAATTGGTATGGACAGGACAAAAATGGCGAATAGACCAGTATTCCGTGCTGAAACAACAATTCCATTCTTTTCTAGCGATGACGTAGAGTTTAAGTTCTTCTCTGGTTTCTCGGTATCGCAGAAGCAGAAATCAATTGCAAGTTTGCACGAGGCATACTTGGCGCAGCATTCCACGACACGGATTATTGATATTTCAAGTAAAAGCCCGGATGATCTTGGAGTTCAGCTGAGTGCATTCAACTTGATGATTACCCATAGTCGTGGTCAATATTCAGTAGAATCTGCTTTCCAAGCGTCGAAGTGTTTTGAGCATGGAGGCCCGTATGAGGATTTACTGATGGCGACCTCTCGCGAAGCAAAAAGAGACTCACGGTTACACCAAAGTGGAAGTCTAACCGGGTTTAGGTTCTATAAGTACACGTTCCCGCTTGAGCCAAAGACTTATTTCTATGACTGGTTGTATGCAAAGGCCTTACAGGGGCGCCATGAGCTCTTGGAAAAGATAGTAGAGTACGACGCGATGACTGATATAGAGTTTAACCCAGCTAAATCAATTAATTGCCAAGCAAGGTCTGTGGCTAAAGTCGTGGGATTATTCCGGAAAGGTCTACTAGAATCAGCGCTGGAGAGTCCGGCTAGATTTCTTGAAATCGGCTATCGAACTGATAGCCTCCCCAAACAGAAAGATTCGGCATCGCAGGTAGAGGGGGAGCAAACAGTACTGTTTTGAGATTTGAGTCGTGGGTACGTTAGCTTTACGGAACTGGGGCATCGCTAACGTATGATTGCTCTGGAGCCTTGCATAGGTAAATGGCTAGGTACAACTTCAGTCTCTGCTGTTTGGTGTTATACTTTGTGGATGATTAACCCTCTAGCGAATATGGGTAACCTCTCAATGTGTAGTGCTTTGCGTGTGCGCTACCACCCGATGTGAATATTTGTGCAGTCGACTTGGTAGATTTCTTTGATGTATAGGCGTATTCCGTTTTAAAATCTGGACTGTTTGACGCATTTAATCGCTTTCGAGAGCTTGACTCGGGATTTACTGAAAGTATCCTAGTATATTTGTTCAACCTCTAGCTGATTTAAAGAGAAACTAGTGGAGAATAACTTGGTCTTAGAGGCGGTATTGCCAGAAAGAACGTAGTGTTTACGAGACAGCAATGCTGAACTTGACTTTTATGTGGGACGATTTTAGCTATTCCAGAATAGTCGAGACATTCAACAGAATGCAATAGAAGCAGAGCAAAGCAAGCTTCAAACAAACGTTGTATTAGTGAGGTTATCTCATGAAAGCATATTCTTTGTTTAAACGAATCTGTAGGGGAGCGCGATTCGTTTGCATGTGTCTAGTACTTATAGCGGTCACGCTTATACTGATCGTAGCATGTGTGAAATCCCAGACACTTAAGCAACTTTGTACCATACTGTTTCTTGCAGGATTTTTGTGCTGTTTCTTGTATTGGGCTCTCAAGCATAGGATGAGTGTACTTGAAGTGAAGAGCGTTATGAGTCTCGTTCGATTCGAGATGGCACGTTTTGGGTCAATCATTACTGCTGCTTGCAATTCGTGGTTGCAACTAGTAAAAGCGCAGGACTGGGATGAAATCAAACTCTTTCCGGATGGATATGAGAGGAAAAAGACGGCTGCGGTAGGGTGGTTTCTGCTTCTCATACTGGTATCGGTATTAGGCATATCCGTAATTGTTATAGTATCCATTTTGTTGGATTCAAAGGATATCTCGGAAAACGCTTTCAGGAGTGCTGCTAGCTTTAATATTCTGTATATATCAACTATCTGCACAGTTGCGGTGCTATGTGTTGTGGCGTTTGGTCTATTGGCACAGTGGAAGGGAATAGTTCGTTTTCGTCTCGATATGCGTAGCGCTGGCATGAATTTAGCAAACACCGTGGGCTTCTTCGCAGCGGCAGGGGCTGCGTCGGCTGCAGTTTCTCCATTGCTTATCGATGAGTTTTCACCCGGTAGGTCTACTGTTGGTCCGGTAATCCTTGTAGAATTTCCCGCACTATTTGCAGTAATGGGATACATTGTTGGAGTAATTTATGTGCCATTTAGTTTTTGCAAGCAGTCCAACAATTTGTTTTATAGATGGTGGATACCTGGGATTGCAGATATTGTCGGATTTACGTTTGTTGTTTATGGCTTTCAGCTTGATCCCCGTCATTTATTTGCCCCAAGTCTGCAGGCTTCAGGTGTAACTAAAGAGCTTTGCTCCGCACCAGTAATATCCCCCGAAGTGGCTGCCCATGTAGACGACCCAGTTTGGTTGACGGCAATGTTAGATCTCTGTGGAGGAGGTGCATTTGTGTCTGAAAATCAAATTACTATTGGGGTTCTGCTTTACGTGGTGACCATTACGTTAGCTGGAACTTTACATAGCTATTTGAGAGTTTTCTGGTCTGAGCCTGCGAATCAAGGATAAGGTGGGGGACTTAGAATTACCTATTACTGTGCTTCCGAGAGGTGCCGCTTCGGACGAAACTAGCCTTCGTGTCTTTTGGGAAAGGGGTTTTGTAACTATATTTAACTGGATGCTTCGTAAGTGCGTGAATCTGCGTAGGTTGTGTATGAAACAGGTATATGATGGCGATTAGTGGGTGCAGAGTTAGATTGTGGAATCTGATTCGGGCAGGATGCTGGCGCGGCTTTGTTTTCATTGTCGCGCATGTTGTCGCGGGGCTGAGATAGTCTGGCGAGTAATGCGGGTGGAAGTTAATGTAGCGCTGTGCCCATTGGTTCATGGGCAGTCGTGCGTGGGCGATGAATTCTGGGCCGTTTCCCGTTCCGATTACTCGTGGCCCACCACCATGCTCGAGTGATGCTAAGTCAAGTAGCTAGATGGCCGAAGCCACATCAAACCTGTCATCGGTAGTGAAAGCAACATGTACTTGAGTGTATTCACCGATGACGTTGCATATTTTGCTCATCTTGACATGCAAGGTTGAATCGAACCAGAAATTCAGTGCCCATACATCTTTTGGGTATTGACTAGGGGTAACCTCACGGTAATCTTTACCTGTACACGCTTACGCTTCTCCCTGGGAAGTACACGCAGACCTTCCTCGCGCCAGATTCTGCGGAAAGCTCCCCTACGATGGTTCCTTCCGCTACTTTTTCTAGCTTGGCTTTACCGAGCAGATGCTTCAAGCGCGAGTTCTCATAACGTAGCCCGCGCAGTTCTTTAGCCTCACTCTAGGTCTCCTTCGTATGGGTAGCCTGTCCTCAGTCCAGTGTCTCTTAACTAATATCCGACCAAGTCAGAATCTAAGAGGTGACAGATCCGCGCTCTCTCTTTGTTTTCCCGAGGTTTTCCCAATATGAGAACAATCTGTTCTGGAGTGTGTTTCGTAAATCTCTTTACAGTCATCTTTTTTTCCTCCCCAGGGAGGAGGCCGATAGACAACAATCAAACCGCCAGAACCCAAAAACCGAGAACATTCCACGGAGACTTTCGGCTTTTGTCGGATGACCTAGCAAGCTTCAAGGGTAGAGTAAGCATTCTATCTCTAAATCCGCAGTTAATCCCAACAGGAATGAAAGCGAACCGTTCTAGCCTTCATTTCTTAGATACCCTTCTGCAATAAGCCGTGCCGCACACCTAGTATGGTCCTCTGTCTTAATCTCTCGAATCGAGAACCGGGGGTTAGAATTTGGAGAATGCTTGGTAGCTACTTCGGGGAACTGGTGTTTCATCTCAGTCAGAATGTCAAGGCCGGCCTTATCGGTCAAATAGTTGCCAAACATTAGGCTAATCCCATACCGTCGAGGGTATAGTTCTATGAATCGTTTACCTATGACAGCTGATGGCAAACGACTTTCAGCGCTTGCTTGATAGCTCCAGTATGCCGGCGTTACTCCAGCCTGGATATCCCCAAGAACTTCTTTAAGTACATTCTCAAAAATAATGGCCAAATCGGCTGCATGGGAGTTGGTTTTACGGAGCGCTGACTGGCGGTCCTCTAGGCTCTCGATAGCAGAAGACCGGAAGGCGGTCTGAGTTGTGGCTCCCGCTGTTTCTGTGGTGCCTACAGCGGTCACAGCCGACTTAACTAGAGCATCGTTGAATAGTTCGGGATTGAACTCTTTTCCTTCTTTTGTGGCAAACAGTTGGTTAACCGTTTCGATAAATGTCCTGAATGCGTCTTCCTTGTACTCGCTAATCCCGAATTTCCCCCGCCAAGTGCGTGATTCCTCTGAGTCTTGTGTTGCGGCTTCTATTATCTCGTTCCATTTTTCTGAACGACCTTCGAGTGATTGAGGACGCGTTAGCTCGGAAAAAACATCTGGGTAGGCAGTTTGGAGACACAGAATTGCAAAAATATGAATATCGTTAGCCAAATCATTATTGGAACTCTGTTTATCTGTACTGAGAACAGCTTTGCCAATAGTTTTGATGAGACCAAAAGTGTTGATCAAACGCTTAATTGAACGAGGGTTACGCCCAGCTGAAGACTGTGCCAAAATATCGAAATTTTCAAGTTCGTCCTCTGAAACATCCAGCCCGATTGATTCCAAACCTGTTTTCAAAAGTTCAGCGACATTGTATGCGCCTACTGGCAGGTTAAAAGGTACCTGGATGATTTTGTCGAAAAATGCTCTCGCTTTATCTTCACTAAAGTCAGGACCATATTTCTCCCGGACACCACGAAGAACTACAGCAAAATCAATAGCCAAGACGAATACGCAATCTGGAACATCTAAGAACACTTTGATTGCTTCCATGATTGCAACCGCTCGTTCTGGTTCAAGCCTGTCCAAGTCATCAATGTATATGATTATTCGGTTTGGCCCTCTAAAACCATGCATGCTCGGATCTGCTTGTACAATATCCTGGACGATTTGTTGTAAGCTGCTGCGCAAATCAGTAATCAGTTGGATAGAAGCATCCATTTCTGCAAGACCACCTGCTGATGTTTCGCTATCGATGTCTTCTGCTCGGGTCTTTTGGGCTTCGTCAAGTCCTGCAACTATTGCTTCACCGTAAGGCACCATTGATTTAATTGCGGTACGAGCCGCAGCTAATAGGCCTAGTTTTACAGCTCTTTCTGTCTTTTTGATGTTCTTTTTGAGGTTAGTAGCGAATTCGTTCTCTTCGGATTTCGGTGTTGGAATGCGTGCATTCAGCTCACTAAGTATCGTGCCTATCAACGAAAACACTAGTTGATCGCCAAGGTCAAACTGAGCGTACTGCCAAGTGTTGAAATCCACTTGCCAATAGTCGTTGCTGCTAAGGTTGTGCTTTAACACGCGCATAGCACTGGTTTTACCTGTGCCCCAATCACCTTGGATTGCGATGGTCATCGGTGTTTGGCAAATGGTCATAAAATAAGATAACCCAGTAAGGTAACTCTCAACTTGCACTAAATCGTCATCCGCTGGTACATCATTGAATCCGAACGTGGAAGAAGTCATTACTGCGCTCCTGAATATAGACATGTAGGTGTATGTGGACATGCCTACAGTTAACCTTGTGCCAGTCTAGCAGATTTGGTTATTGTCTAACAGATATTTTTCTTCGGCCTTCCCATTTACTAGTCCGAGGAAGTGCGTTTGGACCTGAGAGTTAAGGCATTTGAGTGAAGCAATAGGCTTCCGTAATTCCTACCGGTATTTGCTGCAAAGTTCTGGGTAGAAGACAAGGTGGCAGACCTTGTAGGGTCTGCCACCTTGTCTATTTGACTAGGGAGTTAGCCTTGGGCTTTCCGGGAACGAAGCACGGCAGCGCCTGCTGCCAGCATCGTCAAGCTCAGTAGAGCAAGAGTCATTGCATCGACGCCTGTCTTCGCAAGTGATTCACTACCAGACTTACCAGCAGCACCAGTCTCAACCAGCGAACCCTTACCAGCCTTACCGGTCTTACCGGGGACACCATTAGCACCAGCACCAGCACCAGCACCATCAGGAGTAGGCTTAACAGTCACGCTAGGAGCAGACTCAGCCTTCTTCACACTCCAAGCCAGCTTAATCAACTGCGGGCTAGCAGCCCCAAGCTGACGGAACTGCAAGCTATGCTCACCCGGAACAAACTTAGCGGCAGTCTCAGCACTAACAGCCAACATAGCGCGACCATCCTTAACCGTGACAGTACCCAAAGACACCGGATTAGAATGAAGCACAACCTCCCACATTGATCCTTCAGGCGCCTTAGTGAAGACCAGTTCTAGGGAGATGGCCTCACCCTTGGTGAAGGAGTTAATCTCCACGCCATCAGCCATCACCATCACAGAAGGCTCCACAGTCGGTTCCACAGTAGGTTCAACCGAAGGCTCAGTGGAAGGTTCGACCGTGGGTTCCATGGTCGGCTCAACAGTGGGTTCGGTGGTGGGCTCAACCGTGGGTTCCACGGTCGGCTCCACAGTCGGCTCCACAGTCGGTTCCACAGTCGGTTCCACAGTCGGCTCAACCGTGGGTTCCACAGTCGGCTCAGCCTGCTTCAAGCTTAGATCCACACGCTGGTCCAGGGTGCGGTCGACAATGGAAAGTGCATGTGCCGCCATGGTGCCAACAAAGTACTGTTTGCCTGGTTCAAACATGTTGGCTGGCACGGTGAGTGAGGTGCTGAAAGCGCCGTTCCTGATTTCGAGTTCAGATACAGGCACTACGGCCTTGTATTCTCTGATGCGGTTCACGTCAGGTGTGGTGCCTGGAGTCCAAACCGAGGTGTCAGCGATAACGACGTAGACGCCTCGCGCCGCACCATCGCCAAGGTATCCGGTGCCAGAGACCTCAAAAGTGTTAGCCTTCGCGGGATCGATTTCCTTGGTTGGGGTCACCACCAGTTTCGGGTCGGCAATCTCAGTGGGGTTGCCAATCTTGAAAGGTGCGGAAGTAACTACTTTAGAAAACTTATTTCCATTGATCAGTTTGATTTGTGCTTGGAAGACACCTGCAGGGAGCCTCTCAAGTTTCCAATTGGTCAAATGACCGTGTGCTTCGAATTGTTCGAAGTGGCTCTTGAAAGTTGCGCCGCATGCCTTCACGCAAACAATGCGAACCAGATAAATCGAGTGCTCTGGTTCGTCTCCAGTTGGTGACCAGCTCACAGTTGCGACATGGCCATTCTGGTGTACGAAAGCACCGAAACCATCCTCGTCAATCCTCATCTTGTAGGCGTCTTGGTCGGCAGGAACTATGACGGCATCGGACAGGGCAGTCCACTCGCCCCAGCCACCAGCGTTCTGTGCGCGAACCTGAACCTGGTAGCTGACGCCGGGGTTCAGGCCGGTAAACTTCCAGTATTCGGGAAGGCCCGCAGTCATGTCGGCATTGGCTACTACAGTGCTGTCGTCAGAGCCAACTAGCTTGACTTCGTAGCCGGTGATTGGGGCTCCCTCTGTAGGCTCAAACCAGAAAGCCTCGATAGCGGTAGTGTCTCCCGTGACGAGGCGTGCGCTCAACCTATTCGGAACGCTGGGAGCCTCCACGATCGGGGTGGTGCCAGGATTATTTTCCTCAGGAGTAGTATTGCCGCCCGGGGCATCAGGCGTCGCCGGGGCATCGTCCTCAATCACAAAGTTATCTGAGAGGACTCCTGAACCCGGGACGGGATCAATGTTCCAGTCATCCAGAGCATGGATAGCAATGTAATAGGTGTGTCCAGCTTCTAAACGATCAGGACCGAACTCAGCGGTGGTGGCGCGGCCATTCCTAGCAATCAGGATGCGGTTACCCTCCATCAGGGCAACCCGGTATTCGCCGCGGAAGGTTGCCGCGCGTTCCCAGCTGACGCTAATGTGTTTACCCTCGACCTTAACAGTAACGTTCTGAGCGGCCAGCGAATGACTGCTGGGCGGCACTGGCACAACAGCAGTGGTGCCAAACTTGGGGCTGGTGGTAGTCGCATAAGCGGGTGCGATATTAGCGCTAAACAGCAAAGCACCGGCTGTGGCAACTGCCAAGCCGGTACGCAGCAAAGTTTGGCTAGTCTTGCGTAGCCGTACTGACATAAATCTCTCCTTGGAAATAAAATCCCTAAAATAGCTGAGGTTAGGCTATCCTCAGGGAACATGATATGAAGTTGCTTCTAGGTCTGCAAGGATTATTGCCATTTTGTGACAATGTGTGACATTATGGTCAGCTAAATGCTTGGGTGGTATATGTGTTTAATCTCTGTTCATCGATAGATTATTGCATATAGTACAGTAGGTGCTGTACAATCAGTGGGTGATGAATAATAATCAAGTTGATGTAATGAACCGTCTGGGCAGGGCCATGGCCGATTCTTCCCGGTCTCGTATCCTGCTGGCGCTGATGGAACAGCCCTGCTATCCCGCCCAGCTATCCTCTGAACTGGGGTTAAGTCGTACCAATGTGTCCAATCATCTGGCCTGCCTGAGGGGCTGTGGTTTGGTGAGAACAGAGGTGCAGGGGAGAAGAACCATGTACAGTCTGGTGGATCCGCATCTAGCGGCCGCACTCGGGCAGCTACTCCAAGCCACCATTTCTGTTGACGAAGCCAAAACCTGTGAGAATCCGGACTGCACCGTACTAGGTTGCTGTAATGAAGGAGCGAAACTATGAGCACGGTGACGGTTTCTCCCTCCCGTAAGAGCGTCTTAGAACGCCGGATCAGACTAATAGTTTCAGTCACTATTGGTTGGAACATTATTGAGGCCATTGTGGCGATTACCGCCGGTGGCATTGCCTCTTCCTCGGCCCTAATCGCTTTCGGTTTAGACTCACTCATTGAAGTCATGTCAGCATTCGCGGTGGGCTGGCAGTTCTCCTCGGCTAATCCTGAAGCTAGGGAACGAATCGCCTTGAAGGTCATTGCGATTTCCTTCTTCGGCCTCGCCGCGTATGTGGGGGCCAGCTCGGTTCTGTCCCTTGCCGGATACGCCAGCCCTGAACACTCTCTAGTTGGCATCATCCTGGCCTCGCTGAGCCTGATAGTGATGCCCCTGCTTAGTGCTTTTGAGCGCAAGACCGGCAGGGAGCTGGGGTCCGCTACGGCTGTCGCAGATTCTCAACAAACGCTGATTTGCGCGTACCTGTCGGCAGCGGTCCTAGTTGGTTTGCTGCTCAACAGCGTGATGGGATGGACTTGGGCTGATCCTCTGGCCGCGCTGGTAATCTCGATTGTTGCCCTGCGTGAAGGGGTGGAGGCTTGGCGGGGCGAGGTCTGCTGCAAAACTCCCGGCGGGTGCGCGGCTTAACCCCTCTGGCCTAGATATGAGGGTGTATCCGCCGCTAAACATTTGTGCTTGCATAGCCGCTAGTTAGGTGTAATGTGAAAGCTAGCGGTATGGAAGATGGGAGACTAGCATGCGGTTGTTATCTGATTCTTTGATCAAAAAATCTAAAGTACTTGCAAGCATTGGGATTGTGGTCGCCTTATGTGCGGCGGGCAGTGTTCCGGTTCAAGCGGCGGAGCGTCCCTTCCCGAAATATGATCTCTCATTCCAGTGGATTCACGGTGAAGCGGATCCTCAATGGAAGCCGGGTGACCCCGGTGACGGCTGCTTGAGGTCAGAGAATCCGACAGTCACCCATCTTTCTACATTCGGTTTCCGCACGGTGCTGAACCCTTGCGATGGCGTGCGCACCACCATGCGCTGGTACTATGACGATACCCAGACTGGCGCTAGCGCAGCCCCAACTAATATGTTCCGCCTAGGAGTTACCTGGCAGCACACCCGCCGGGATTCAAATGACCCTTACGTGTGGAAGCCGGTTGAAAACATGACCATGGACGGGCAGAAGATTGACCCGAATCTTTACGACCCGGCCAACCAAGAATCAGTCGTAGTGAAGAAAGCTAACGGGGACTGGAGCCATATTCCGGACCGTCCCACTGGTTTCTTCGAACCCAAACACGTGGTCTTTGATGATTTCTTCGAATTCAATGAAGAACATACTTTTGTTTGGGATAGCTACCTGCCGGTTTTTGCTGACGGTGGCGGCATGTCGATTGGTACTGGCTCCACTGGTGACACTCAGGGCGGATCGATTGGTGCGAAAGCTAACGGCCTTTATGTTTCCATTCCCGCATACGCTGATTTTAGGTATGTGTTGGATACAGAGTACCGGCAGGCTATGAGCGTGCCGGGTACAGATGCTACTGGAGTCGCACCGAAACTGCCGCACCGGCCATTGGCTAAATGGTCCGGCCCGGTAGAAGGGTCAACCTACACGACCATTCAGTGCTTGGAGTCTGCAGATCAGTTCCTAGCTCCAGTGGTTACTGGTAAGAAGACTGCGGATGTTTATCCGGAACTAGCTAAGAAGTATCCGAGTGTTGCCAACAGTGCGGGCAGCGTCCAGATTGCTGACGGCTCCGGAAGCTATGGGCTGGCAAGGTGGCCGTATGAGTTCTCTTTGAAGCAACCTGGCACCTGGGCTTCTGCTGCAGGGTTACGACCTTTCAACTACGACAGCGCGGCCGAGAAGTTCCTGGACTACGGGGATAAGAACCTACCGTACAAGCCGACCTTTGAGTCGGTGAAGAAAGAGATCCCCGGCTACACCTATGTGGATAATGATCTGCCAATCGACGAGAGCGGCGCATTCGACAAAATGGGTTCGGGAGGAATCCCGACTTTCAAAGCCGCACCCAATATTAGGCTTTCCTACCATAAGACAGTTGGCTATGAGACTCAGCATCTTTACTTCACCTACAAAAAGACGCCGGGCACATTCAAACTGAAGAAGACCTCCCCAGATGGTAAGCCGATTCAGGGAGCGAAGTTCGCGCTCTATCAAGTGGTTAACGACAAGGTCAGCCCTTGCGGTGTAAAACCAGATATGACGGGTGTTGAGTCCCTCAAGGTTTGTGAGCTGCGGACTCCGCAATCAACTGCGGAAGCCATTCAAATGCTTGAGTCTGAGCCGACAGGCTGTGAGCAGGTTCAAGCGCGGCAGGTCAAGCTACCCGAATTCGATTCAGCTGACGGAACTTTTGTCACAGACGCTACCGGCGGCTATACGCCCTCGGGTGCGCCTGCATTGGAGCCTGGCCAATACTTGCTTAAAGAGATTTCTGCCCCTGAGCCATACCGGATTCTGAATCAGTTCACTGACTTTGAAATTCCACTGCAGGCTGGAACTAACGATAAGGGCGTCCTCGTTCCCATGCAGATTCCTGGCGTAGCGAACGTACTCAACTATCCTGACATGGTTATCATCCCTGTCTCAAAGACTTGGAACGACAAGGACGACGCGGCTCAAGTGCGCCCCGACTCTGTCGAGATTGAACTGCTGGCCGATGGCGCACCCACCGGCAAAATCTTACGTTTGACCGCTAAGAACGGATGGTCGGGCACCTTCGAGGCATTGAAGAAGGCCGAGGACGGGCACGTGATTGAATATTCGGTGAAAGAGAAGACTATCCCCGCCTATGAGTCCCAAATCAGCGGCACCACGAAGTACGGCTTCCTCGTCACCAATACATACAAACCCACGCCTCCGCCTACCCCGACAACGGTTCCTACGCCCGTCCCCACTCCTTCCTCTGTCGAGCCTCCTGTACCAGGTGGGGGACTGTCTCAAACTGGCCTCGATCTTTTCCCGGGAATGGTTGCTGTATTAGCATTGCTGACTGGCGGGCTATTACTGGTTGGTGGCCGCCAAAAGCAACAGTAGGAGCCTCCTCGTAAAACTAGCTTCAGCTCCTGAGCTATTTAGTGGAGGCAACGTACTGTGTTACAGCGTTATTTAGCTGGGCGGTAGCAACCAGAATCTCTTCTGCTTTCGCCTCAATGGCACGTTGCTTCTCCGCTAGAGCGCTAGCTTCCGTGTGAGAACTACAGTCTGCTTTGGCCTCAGGCACAGGATTCTCATCCACCAAGGCTTGTAGCTTGGCTAGTAGTTTTTCACCGGAAACGCCCTCGGCCTCAGCTGTTGCGAAACCCTCAACAGCAGGATTGGCAGCCGTGTCAGTGGCAGCTTTAATCTCAGCTACAGCATCATTTCGCCGATTAATGAGCTCTGAAACAGCTCCCGTGTAGCTTGCGGTGGCGCTCTGGCAGGCTTGGACCGTGTTCTGATAGTAGATGAAGACTCCTCCACCAGCCACAACGATGGCCACCACTACGGCAAGCACTAGAGCAATAGCTTTCGAGTCGCTGCCAGATTTAGAAAAATCAGTGCGGGCGTTCATGCTGGGTTCCTTCCTGTCAGATGCAGAAATATGATTGGCTCTATTGTAGCTGTCCCAGTTCTGAAAAATACGGGATTTCGCTGATTGCCCATTGTTTTTAGAGAAAGTTCTTGCGGAGCTCTGGTAACTAGGGCGTCGGGTCGATAAACTCTTCTCATGGATAACTCACCCTTTTCAAGCCCGGCGCTGCAAACAGTTGAAGAACGGCCGAGGATTCGGTTTATTCTCAGTAAGGGTGCGGGGAAGGGAAACGCGCATAAGCTGGCCAAGGAAATCCTGGCGCAGTATCCGTCCGCTAAACATACTGAGCTGGGACAGGCCGGCATCTATCCTAGTGACGTTGAGATCTCTTTGACCAGAGGCCCCGATCATGTCAGCCAACTAGCCACCGAATGGGCGCAGATGTGGGGAAGTCAGGGCGTCTGCTATGTGGCAGGTGGTGACGGCTCCGTTAATGAGGTAGCGAACGCGCTGGCCGGCACGGACTGTGCTTTCGGGGTTATTCCCGCGGGCACGGGCAATGATTTTGCCCGCAATCTTTACGGTGAAGATACCGGTTATCGTGGCTCTATAGAATTGGTGGCAGCAACTAAGCATGCCCAGTTCGGGCCCATAGATCTGCTGCAGGTCAATGACGAGTACTGCGTGAACGTGTTCTCGTTGGGCTACGACACGGAGGTGTTACGGAAAGCTATGGCCTTGCAGAGGCGTTTCCGGTCGCTTGGCTCATCCGCGTACAAGGCTGCCGTGTTGCGCACCATTTTCTACCAGAAAGCGATTGACCTGGACTTCGAATATCAAGAACCTGATTCGCCTGCACGTAGTATGGAGCATACCTGCACTGTTTTTGTGGTCGGGAATGGGCGCATGTACGGTGGCGGCTATCGTCCGCTGCCCGCCGCGATGCTAGATGATGGGCAGGCCGATTTGCTATATTCGGATGATTTGAATCTTTTGGGGATTGGCCGGCTATTGGCCAGTTACCGCCGAGGCACGCACCAGTCCAGTCCCAAAGTTCACATGACGAGGGTGGGCTCAGTGAGTGTTCGTCGGTCAGATGGGCAGCCGTTGCTGTGGAATATTGACGGGATCGTATTTGAAAGCGATACTGTGCAGATTAAGAATATCCCGCGAGCAGTCAATCTGGCCCGGTTAAGCCTTGTCTCCGAATAATGGCTTGCGCCTCTGTGCTGTAGCAGCGGTGATCACTTGGGGTTGGGTATGACTTTTGGCCAAAATTTTGTCGGAATTGGCTTTTTTATGGCGTAAAGTCATACCGAAGTTGGTGTTTGGGTGGGATTTTTGCGGTTGGGTATGACTTTTCGCCAGAATTGCCCGGGTGGTGGTAAAAGATTAATCCCCCTCGCCTTTAGAGCAACGCGACCATTCGCTTCAGCGCTATCTACTCCGTTATTGGCAGTAGCATCTGGGGTCAAGATGCCCGCCGGCTTATTTGGTCTGAAACCCAACTAAGCAGTCCCAAGAGGCACTGGTCGATAGTGCCTTTGAAAAGAAAATAGGAATCGCTTGGCTTTGCGTTGAGCTACTTTGAGCTGCGCAACAGTAGTCCAACACCCGAACCCATAGTTCCAGCTATGGCAACAAATAGGCAGTAAATCAGTGCGCTTTCGTTGTAGAAAATGAAAACAGAAGGCAAAAGCAGAAGTGGGGGAGCTATGACCCACCACCAGCCGAAGCCTTTCACTATTCCGTCCCATAGGGAGATAGCAAAAGTGAAAGCCGGATGCCCCAGTAACAGAATCATAATCGTCCACGATGAGACGAGGTAGATATCTTGGGTGAAGTAATCAATCAGGGAAGGCAAAAGCGGGGCAAGCAGGTAAAAGGAGAAAACCAGAACTAGACGAACCACGCTGTCCCTAGTTGGAGTCTTCATTTGGATATCCTTCCGTGAGTTTTCCAATTACCTCTGATTCTAGCAAAATCCGGTTTCCGTTTGTCCTTTTTCGCACTAAAATGCGACCGTATCGGGCAAGCTTTAGTTGGAGTGATTCTGGGTAGTGTCAGAAACTTTTGCCATAGCTACCTATGGGCTTTGCAAAGGTTTCTAAAGCTGGCGCAAAAACCGTCAAGATGTCTGACAAAACCGCATAATAACAATATGAAAACGTTTGCGTAAAAGCTGGTCAGAACGGATTTGGGGTGATAGGCTGAACCCTAACGAAAACGTTTTCGTAAACGTTTTGACTCATCGTAGTGTCAAATCGTTAGCCACAACTAAACTCATCGTTTTGTTAGCTGAAAAGCAGCTTGCAGAACTGAGAATAGTCCAAGGGAGGACAAATATGTCAATGAAGAAGTTCATGGCGGTAACCGCGATTGCCGCTCTGTCTGTCGCCGGCCTAAGTGCCTGCTCTAGCTCTGATTCCGGTTCCGGTAATGAAAAAGGCTCAGTCTACTTCCTGAACTGGAAGCCCGAAGCGGAGACAGCCTATCAAGCTATCGCTAAGGAATACAAAGAAAAGACAGGTATTGAAGTTAAGGTTGCAACCGCTGCTTCCGGTAACTATGAGCAGACCCTGAAGACTGAAATCACGAAGTCTGACGCTCCCACCATGTTCCAGGTGAACGGCCCGGTCGGCCTAGAATCTTGGCACAAGTACACTCTTGACATTACTGACTCTGAGATTGCTAAGAACCTGAAGGATGACGGTCTAGCTCTGAAGGGTGAAGATGGCAAGATTTACGGCGTTCCCGTTGCCATTGAAGGCTACGGCATCATTTACAACGAAGAAATCATGGATAAATACTTCGCCATGCCGGGTGCCAAGGCTAAGTCCATGGATGAAATCAAGGACTTCGCTAAGCTGAAAGAAGTTGTTGAGGACATGCAGGCTCACAAGGCTGACCTTGGCATTGACGGTGTCTTCGCAGCCACCTCACTGGCGTCCGGTGAGGATTGGCGCTGGCAGACTCACTTGGCTAACATCCCCATGTACTACGAGTACATGGCTGACGGTGTGACCGACACCAAGGAAGCTAAGTTCACTTTCGCTAACGAGTTCAAGAACATCTTCGACCTGTACTTGGATAACTCCACTGTTGACAAGGCTGTTACCCCGTCCAAGACTGTGTCTGACTCTATGGCTGAGTTTGCGCTGGGCAAGGCCGCCATGGTTCAGAACGGTAACTGGGCATGGGGTCAGATCAACGAACAAGCTGGCAACACTGTTAAGGAAGACAAGATTAAGTTCCTTCCCATTTACACCGGTCACCAGGGTGAAGAGAAGCAGGGTCTAGCAGTTGGCACCGAAGCTTTCCTAGCTGTGAACGCTAAGGCTTCCGAAGCTGACCAGAAGGCCACCATGGATTTCATCAACTGGCTGTTCACCTCTGATGAGGGCAAGAAGCATGTCGTTGACGACCTCGGCTTCAACGCTCCTTTCAAGTCCTTCAGCGAGGCTGAGGTTCCTAACGATCCTTTGGCTAAAGAAATCGCTAAGTACACCTCTAACACTGAGTTGAAGGCTGTGCCGTGGGTATTCACCACCTTCCCGTCACAGAAGTTTAAGGAAGATTTCGGTCAGTCCCTGGCTCAGTACGCATCCGGCAACAGCGCTTGGGAAGATTCTGTAAAGATCTTCGTTGAGGGCTGGAAAGCTGAAAAGAAGTAGTTAGACGTCTTCTGTGGGAGGGGCCATGATTAAGGCTCCTCCCACAGTGTCTCTCTAGGGCATAACATGAAATCACTGAAACATTACTTTCCGATTTTTGCGCTTCCGACACTGATCGCGTTCGCAATTGCGTTCTTCGTGCCATTCATTCTGGGTTTCGGTTTGTCTTTCACGGACTTCACCACTTTGACTGACTTCGAGTTCGTGGGCCTCCAGAACTATGTGGATGTCTTCGCTGAGCGCTCTGGCTTCACGGCAGCTTTCGGTTTTACCGTGCTGGTAGCTATTGTCTCGATTATTACTGTCAACGTTTTTGCTTTTGGGATTGCCTGGTTGCTGACCCGTAAGTTGAAGGGCACGAACTTTTTTAGGACCGTTTTCTTCATGCCGAACCTGATTGGCGGCATCGTGCTGGGCTACACCTGGCAGGTCCTGATTAACTCTATTTTGACGAAATATAATACGACCATTATTTCTGACTGGAAGTACGGCTATTGGGGTTTGATTATTGTTCTGAACTGGCAGCTGATTGGCTACATGATGATCATTTACATTGCTGGCCTGCAGAACGTACCGAAGGAACTAATCGAGTCCGCTGAACTTGATGGTGCTGGCCGCTGGGGCGTGCTCCGCAATGTCACTATCCCGATGGTGATGCCCGCTATCACTATCTGCCTGTTCTTGACTTTGGCCAATACTTTCAAGATGTTTGACCAGAACTTGGCGTTGACTAATGGTGCCCCGCAAGATCAAACCGAGATGGTGGCTCTTAACATTGTGAACTCTATGTTTGCCAGTGTGGGTGACGAGGGCGTGGCTCAGGCTAAAGCCGTTATCTTCGTAGTGGTGGTCGTGGTGTTGGCTATGGCTCAGCTGCGGGAAACCCGTAAGCGGGAGGTGGAAGCATAATGCACAGCAAGATTGGTAAGGTCCTTAGCTACATTGTGCTGGTCTTTTTGACTCTAGTGTTCATTGGGCCGCTTCTGTTCATTCTCTCTAACTCTTTTAAAGCTAAGTTTGAGATTTCCGGTGACCCGTTCTCCGTTCCGATGGGTGATTCTTTTGTCGGCTTGGAAAACTATGTTTCCGGTTTGGCTTTGTCCGGCTCATTTTCAGCTATTTTCTGGTCATTCGTGATCACGATCTGTTCGGTTGCGGGGATTGTTTTCTTTTCCTCTATGACCGCCTACTATCTGGCCCGGGTGAAGACCTGGTGGACTTCAGCACTGTACTTTATTTTTGTTTTCTCTATGGTGATTCCGTTCCAGATGGTCATGTTCCCGACGGTTAAGATTGCGGACTCCCTCGGCCTCGCGAATCCTGCCGGCATGGTTGTGCTGTACTTGGGTTTCGGTTCTGGCCTGTCTGTCTTCATGTTCGTTGGTTTCATTAAGGCGATCCCGTTGGAGATTGAGGAAGCCGCTTCGATTGATGGCTGCAACCCTTTGCAGACGTATTTCAGGATTGTGCTTCCAATGCTGAAGCCGACGGTGATTACGGTCGCGATTTTGAACTCCATGTGGGTTTGGAATGACTACCTGTTGCCTTATCTGGTGCTGGGGCCGTCCAGCAAGTACCGCACGATCCCAATTGTGGTGCAGTTCTTGGTTGGTTCGAACGGTAACCGAGATATGGGCGCACTGATGGCTATGCTGGTGCTAGCTATTGTGCCGATCGTGATTTTCTACATTGCAGCCCAGAAGTACATTATTGAAGGTGTAGCTGCTGGCGCTGTGAAGGGCTAATCCTTTATCATTGGGTGCGGGGCTGGATATTCTGTCTAGTCCCGTACCGTGTCTTTAGATAGGTTTTATCATGGCGGCTACGATTCGCGACATTGCGAGCGCATGCAACGTGAGTCTTTCTACGGTTTCGCGTGCTTTAAATGAGCAAGCTGGGGTGTCTGAGGAGACTCGCGTACTGGTGCAGGAGACCGCCGCGAGGCTAGGGTATTTGCCGAATGTTGCGGCGCAGCGTTTGCGCCGGAGGGGTTCGGATCTGATTGGGATTTTTATTAAGGGCCCAATGAACCCGTTTTTCCAGGAGCTGTTGGAGCGTTTTGAGCATCGTTTGCGGGCGGAAGGTTTCGTTGTTTCGATTGTCCGTATCTGGCATAACGAGGATGAGGTCGCTATCACGCAGGCGACTTTAGCTTCGACTCGTTACGCGGGCGCCATCATGCTGGGCGGCTGGTTCAATGTGGGTGCCGAGGGTTTGGCGCAGGTTAGTGTGCCAACGGTTTTCTGTACTACTTATAGTGTCGCCGGGGCGGATCTTGATAAGTATTCGACTGTGGTGATTGATGACCGGCAGGCGATGCGGGATTTGGTGACTCATTTGCGTGGTCTGGGGCATGAGCGGATCGCTTATCTGGGCTGCGATGATGATGATTTGTCGGTTGGTTCTTTCCGTGAGTCTGCTTTCCAGGAGGCTTTGCAGGCTTCTGGCGTCCCGTTGGTGCAGGATTTGTGTGCGGGGGAGCGTTTTGAGGAGGACCCGTATTCTTTCTCTTATGGTTACCGTTTCGCGCAGAAGCTGGCTTCACATGCGCCGACCGCGGTGGTCGCAGTTTCTGACGTGGTGGCTTTGGGCGCGGTGCGGGGGCTCACTGATTTGGGTTTGCGGGTTCCCGAGGATGTTTCGGTCGCCGGTATTGATGGTATTTTGGTGACTGAGTTTACGGTCCCGCGTCTTACGACGGTGGTGCAGCCGGCTGAGGAGCTGGTGTCGGAAACCTGGGATCTGTTGCGTTCTTTGATGAGCGGCGGGGAGCATCGGCATGTGATTGTGCCGGGTGTTTTGAGTGCGCGTGAGTCGACTGGGCCGGTGGCTAGCTGATGCGTTTTGGCCCTGATTCTAAGTTTTTTCAGGCTTTCGATGCGGCCGCCGATTTGGTGATTGTGAATGTGCTGCTGATTGTTTCTTCTTTGCCGTTGGTGACTGTTGGGGCTGCTGGCCGGGCCGCGCATTTGGCTTTGCGTGCTTTGGCGCAGGCCCGCGGTGACGCGCCTGTGTGGCGGATTTTCTTCCGTGAGGGCCGGCGCGGCTGGCGGATGTCTGCGGCTTGGGGTGTCCTGACGGTGCTGGTAGCCGGGGTTGCTTTGGTGGAGTGGCTGTGGCTGGCGGTTTTGCCTGCGGGCACGCTGGTGACAGTGTTGCGGGCCGGTATTGTGGCGGGCTGCTTTGTGTTTGTGGTTTTGTCGTTGTGGTTTATGTCTTTGCAGGCTGACGGTGGTCGGGGTTTTACGGCTTCGGTGTCTGGGGCGGCCTGGTTGTCGATGCGTTTTGGCTGGCAGTCGCTGGTGTGTGGTTTTGTTGCTTTGGCGCCGTTTTTACTGTTGGCTTTGGTGCCGTCGCAGTGGGTGGCGGTGCTGTTCTATTACGGTTTGGTGGGTTTTGCTTTGCCGATTTATTTGCTTGAGGTGTTCCGGCCGGCCCAGTTGGAGGGCTAGTTGTTTTTGGGGTTAGCTGAGGTTTTGCTGTCTTGGTTTTCCACAGGATTCGGGTTTTGCTTGTTTTTGCCGTTTTCTTTTAGGTAGGGTTAGGGCAGTTGCTCTCCTATTGTTTGGCGGTGTTTGTTTTGGCTCGGTTGCGGTTAGTTGCGTTTGTGGCTTTGGCTGGCCTGGTTTTGGCTGGTTGTTCTCATGTTGGTGTCGAGGGTGTGGGGTCGCCTGAGCCTTCGGGTGAGCCGACGGTCGAGATGAAGATTGTGGATGCTGATGGGGATGGGTATTTGGATTGGCCTGATGGGGTGATTGGCCGTGGCTATGTGATTCCTTCGCAGCCGGTGGGTGCTCCGCCGTTGCCGCAGTGGGTGAAGGATTTCAACCCTGAGATGCCGGCCCTGGCGCGAGAGCCCAGTGAGGAAGGAGCTAAAGCCTTCGCAGAATACGTATTCGCCTCCGACTTCTACGAATTCAACACCGGCACCACTTTGATCGCTCGTAGCCTAGTGGATAAAACTTATGAAGATAGGCTTAAACAGCTTGACGAGACTGATGGGCTTATAGGCAATGGTAAATGGGGTCGCATTGATGAGCTGAAGATGATCGGCACATCAGTGGAACTGGAAGGAGACCAGAAATATTTTATTCGGGTGAAGTACGCTATCTCGCCTCCCTACCCGAACTCAAAAGACCTCTCATCATTGGGTCTAATTGAGCATGAAGGTGGAGTGATGCTGGTATTCGATCGCGACCACGGGTGGAAAGTACACGAGCTTGCCTACGCGAATGGCACTTTTAACCAGTACCTCGAGGACAAATGATGTTTTTGAGATTGCTCAATCGTCCTCGCGCCCAACTAGTGCCGAACCGAATAAGTCTGTCTATTGTTGCGTTAGTTTTATCCTTGTGCCTTGCTCCCTGTAGCATTTCGCATGCAGATGATGAAAATAGGGAAACACGACACTCTCGTTTTAGTTCAGTTGTGACTAACGATGTGGCTGTAGTTTCTGCGGAGAAGTATTTTGATGCAGGTAATGCTGAGACAGCTTCAGAGCGGAAGAAAAGTAATACTCGCAGGCCCAAATCTAGGTCGAAGCGAGTTAGTTCCCCGGTTGTACGTTTTACAAAGTTTGAGTTGTGTATTAACAAGGTGATGGCTGGTCGCGGTTACGATTATTTGGATCGGATTTCTGCGGGGCTTAAACGTAATCGGTTTGGTGTTCCTTCTGTGTCTGCTCAGTTAAGTACTTTGTCGGCTTCGGAGAGGGCTGCTTACGATGATTGTTTGAAGGGCTATGAGAAGCCTCTAAAAGCGAATAAAGCCAACAAAGCTAAAGCTATACCTTCTGTGGTGGCGATGTTGAAAGAGAGTAAAGAGTTTGTCGTCCCGAAAGCTGGGATGCGGATTCAGCCGGAGGGGCGACATATTCCTTCTAAGCCGGCGATTATCTCTACGGATAAAGACAGGCAAGAGTTTGACTTTGTGTTGGGCGGGCAAAATGTTCATTTGCGGTTTGTGGCTCAACGGTATGAGGCTGATCTCGGTGATGGTGGCCCTGTTCTTTCTCAAGCGGGCAAGCCGGTCCCATATCCGGAAGCGCTAAAGGGCAGCTTCTACCGTAACTTTGTTAAGGAGGGTTCTTTTGTTGTCACGTTGCGGACTTATTGGCAGGTGGAGTGGTTTAACCCTGCCACTGGGCAGTGGGTGGTAGAGGCTGAGCTGATGGTTAGTGAGGAGAAGAGCCAGCCGCAACTGGTGAAGCCTTATAACTATGTGCTCACTGATGATGCTGAGCAAGAGCACGGCCGATAAGAGCTCAATTTTGGGTTGACATTCTGAATCGAGATTCATAAACTGGTCGTGTACTAAAACTCAGTAAGAGCCAGCTCGTTACTGGCTTTCGAATGCTCCAGGCTACGGCCTCTTTAAAACCGGCATCTTCGGATGTCGGTTTTTATTTTGCGGATTTTCCACAACTAGTTTCGTTCAACCACTCTAAATTGTCCCGCGGGTGTCGTAAAATGAGCACAACTATTTGTTTTCTTCAAAGGTGTGGTTAACGTGACACGATATGTAGTCGGTATTGATGTGGGTTCCTACTCTGTAGGCATGGCTGCTGTTGAGCTTGACGATAATGGATACCCGATTGAGATTCTGAATGCGGTTTCGCATATTCATGACTCTGGTGTTGATCCGAATCATCAAAAACGTGCGGAGACACGGCTCGCAGTTTCTGGTGTGGCCAGACGAACCAGACGAATGTTTAGGCGTCGCCGTGCACGCTTGCAGAAACTCGACAAGTTCATCGCTCGACAGGGTTGGCCACTTAACAGCTTCGAAGAATTCCCTAATCCTCAATATCCTTGGTTGGTGCGTGCAGAGCTCGCCAGCAAGAAGATCACTGATGAAGCTGAACTGGCGGAGAAGCTGTCCGTCGCTCTACGCCACATTGCCCGCCATCGCGGCTGGAGAAATCCCTACATTAAGGCAGAGTCATTAACCCAGTTGGTTGGTGACAGTGACGCTTTCGTAGCTGTGAGGGAGAGCGTGAAGGAGGCTACCGGGTTACCTATTCCCGAGGGCGCAACCGTTGGGCAGGTTATCGCGTTAGCCAGCAATGGTAAACACCGCCTGCGGGGTGAGTCCGGACTGATTAGCGCTCGGCTCCAACAAACCGATCACGCACGGGAGCTCAAAGTAATTTTCGAAACCCAAGGTCTGAGTGATGAGCTGTTCCGTGAGGTAATTAAAGTCGTGTTCGATGCGGAATCTCCCAAGGGTTCTGCCGCGGGCAAGGTTGGGCATGACGCTTTGCCGGGGCAGACTAAACTCCCTCGTGCTGCCAAGGCCAGCGATGCTTTCCAGCGCTACCGGATTGTTTCTGTTATCGGCAACCTGCGATTGCTAGAGGCTGGTAAGCGTCGGCCATTAGCTACTGAGGAAAGAACAAAGGTATTCGAATACCTCGTATCTGTGCCTTCTAAGGATAAAGCCTCTTGGGATGAGGTCGCTGAACTTCTCGGTGTTGATCGCGGTGAACTACAGGGGACTGCCGCGGTAACCGATGATGGTGAGCGGGTGAGTGCTCGCCCTCCGATCCATGAAACAAACGCGACTATGCGTTCGGTCAAGCTCAAGTCTTTGGCTAAGTTCTGGAAGGAATCCGACGAGGGTGTGCGGGCTGCTATTCTCCGCGCATTATCCAACAGTGAGGCAGTCGATTCCACCTCGGACTATGACGCTCAGGTGGATGAGTTCTTGATGACTCTTTCGGATGAGGACCAGGCACTGTTGGATACCGTGCATCTTCCTGCTGGCAGGGCAGCATACTCGGAAGATTCCTTGCGTAGACTGACCAAGGTCATGCTTGAACAAGGTGTTGATTTGTCTGAGGCCCGTGAGATTGAGTTCGGTGTGCCAGGTGACTGGAAGCCGCCAGCCCCGCGGGTCGGAGAGCCTGTTGGCAATCCTGCCGTTGATCGGGTGCTGAAAACCGTAGCCCGCTGGTTAGATGGTGTGACTGCCCGTTGGGGTGAACCTGAAAGAGTCACTATTGAGCATGTGCGTGATGCTTTTACCAGCAAGTCGAAGTCTATGGAGATTGATCGCAATATTAATCGACGGGCACAGCGTAATGAGTCTCTGCGTGAGGATATTCGAGCTGCCAGAGGGCTTGACGGGCCTGTTAGCAGGGCGGATATGTGGCGTTTCCAGTCTGTCACACGGCAAAATGGTCAGTGCGCCTATTGTGGTACGGGTATCACGATGGCGAACTCTGAGATGGATCATATCGTGCCACGTGCAGGTCAAGGGTCAACCAATACTCGTGACAACCTACTTGCAGTCTGTCACGCTTGTAACTCCGAAAAAGGTAAGATCCCGTTCGCGGTGTGGGCTGAGAAGACTTCCCGTCCGGGCGTGAGCGTCGAGGAAGCGAAGATGCGCCTGAAGTTCTGGGAGCGCGACCTTGGCATGTCAGCCAAGGATTTCGGTTCTTTCAAGCTGTCGGTAATGAGGCGTCTCCAGCGGGCAACTTTCGATGAGGAGATGGATGCCCGCTCCATCGAGTCTGTCGCATGGATGGCTAACGAGCTACGGGCTCGCATTGCTCACAAGTATGCGCTTCAGGCGGAGGGGGACTCTGCTCATAAGGTGCAGGTATTTGCGGGTGCTGTGACTGCGGAGGCGCGGAAGGCTTCCGGCATTGAAAAGCAGCTGGAGTTCATCGGTGGAACTGGCAAGACACGTTTAGACCGGCGCCATCATGCGGTTGACGCGGCGGTTGTTTCGCTCATGTCTTCATTTGTGGCGCAGACTTTGGGGGAGCGGATGAACATTCGTTTCGCTCAGCAGCTCTCCGGGGAGGAGCCCACGTGGAAACAGTACCAGGGTGCGGATTATGCTCACCAGGAGCAATGGCGGCTGTGGATTCAGAAGATGCAGGAGCTTGTTCCTTTGCTGCAGGAGGTTTTGGATGCTGACCAGGTTCCGGTGACTCGTAATCTACGTCTGCGTCTTGGTAATAGCCGAGTGCATGAGGACTCGATCCGTCCGCTAGTGAAATACCGAGTGGGGGAGGAGCTCTCCTCTGAAATGATTGATCGGGCATCCTCAGAGGCCTTGTGGTGCGCTTTGACGAGGGATCCTGATTATGACTTTAAGAAGGGGCTACCGGCAAACCCTGAGCGGACTATTCGGGTTAATGGAACTATTTTCGGGCCTGAGGATGAGGTTTCTTTCTTCCCCGTGAATGCGGCTTGCGTGGCAGTCCGAGGGGGTTGCGCCGAGCTAGGCTCTTCCTTCCATCATGCTCGTATTTATCGTGTGCCAAGCGGTAAGAAAGTCGCATATGTAATGCTTAGGGTTTACGCTCTAGATCTACAGAGGCATCGTGATAAGGACTTGTTCAATGTAGAGTTACCGCCGCAAACCATGTCGGTGCGTAAAGCAGACCCGAAGCTCCGCAAAGCATTAGCCGAAGGGACAGCCGAATACCTCGGCTGGATCGTCGTAGACGACGAGTTGCTGGTGGATACTTCTAAACATGGGAGTGCGGACATGTCCGTACTGACTGAAGAATACGGGAAAGTTAGCAGATGGACTATTGAGGGCTTTTTTGATTCTGGCAGATTGCGCCTTCGCCCGGCTCAGCTCAGCTCTGAAGGATTATCAGAGAACTCTCCTAATTCAATCTGGAAGTTACTTGATCGGCCCGGATGGTTGGCATCTGTAAACAAACTTTTTGAGAACTCAGACACTCGTCTTATTAGGAGAGATTCTCTGGGAAATGAACGTGTTGAAACGCTTTCTGGTCTTCCTGTGAGCTGGTCATTGGAGTAGTTATGAAATCGGGGTGGCGCATCATAGATTTGCTCTCCATGGAGGGCTCCATCGGGTATAAGTATGGGAATCTTGTGGTGCGCCCCTCGGATAAACCAGAGGTTATGGTGCCTCTAGCAGATGTGGCCGTGGTCCTATTGGGGGTCCGGGTAACTATTTCTGGTGCAGCTCTAATGAAGCTCAGTGATCATGATGCCAGTGTTTTGGTTTGTGACTGGCGTGGTATTCCCTGCGCAGGGGCTTATCCTTGGTCGGATCATTCGCGGATTGCCGCTCGTCATAATGCGCAAGCTTCTTTATCTCAACCACGCAGAAAGCAAGCGTGGGCTGCGATTGTTAAGGCGAAAATTCTTGGGCAAGCGCACACTGTTTCTTTGTGTTCAGAACTCGCTTCGAAACGTTTAGTGGAAATCGCTAAATCTGTGCGCAGCGGGGATCCTGAGAATTGTGAGGCTCAGGCAGCTCGTTTATATTGGGGTGCTATCTCTCCATTTGACGGGTTCAGGAGAGAACCTGGATCTGGCGGTGACGATTTTAACAAGTGCCTCGACTACGCCTATACAGTTCTGAGAGGTCATGGGATTCGCTCTGTGGTCGGTGCGGGCTTATGCGGCCCTATTGGCTTATTTCATCATAGTCGTTCCAATCCCTTTGCTTTAGTCGATGACGTGATTGAACCTTTCAGACCGGCTATCGACTATGCGTTGTTGACCACTCTTGAATCCTATGATGTGTCACAGCCTGAAGTTAAACAGCAGCTGGTAGCTGCCTCTACGCAGACTTTCAACAAAGAAGGGCAGTCTTTGACTAATTGCCTAGACAGTTTCTGTCAATCTCTGGGGTTGTTCGTTGAGGATGATCTTGACTCTCTTCCGGTTCCTGTTTGGAAGTGACTTTCTATGCCAAGAAAGGGGACTGACGCCGTGTGGGTTTTAGTGATGTTCGATCTTCCGGTTAAGACGGCCTTGCAAAGGCGCAATGCAACTGGATTTCGCAAGTTCTTGGTGGAGTTGGGCTTTCATATGGCTCAATTAAGCGTGTATGTCAAGTATCTTCCTTCCTCTGGACGGCTATTGTCTTTGGGAAGGTCAATTAAGAAGATGGTCCCACCTGGCGGTTTAGTGCAGATAGTAACTATTACTGACCGGCAGTGGTCAAATTCGGTTAGATATGTAAATCAAAACCCAGTAGAAACAGAACCAAAGCCTGAACAGTTAACAATTTTTTAAACACCAGAATATAAGTTTCCCTTTGATATACCTGAGGAATCTTAACTTACTCAAGTATATCAAAGGGAAAATGTACTAAAACCCAGCCCGTCCAGCTGGTTCAACCATTCACGGACAAGTATATCAAAGGGAAAATGTACTAAAACCCAGCGCATTGACCTTTCTGAAAAGGAAGGCGACAAGTATATCAAAGGGAAAATGTACTAAAACCCAGCGCATTGACCTTTCTGAAAAGGAAGGCGACAAGTATATCAAAGGGAAAATGTACTAAAACCCAGCTGCCATTTTTGTCATCTCTCCTAGAGGTCAAGTATATCAAAGGGAAAATGTACTAAAACCCAGCTGGGGGATGCGCTCACCGAATCACGGATCAAGTATATCAAAGGGAAAATGTACTAAAACCCAGCTTTGTAGCACATCATCCTGTCAGCGATTCAAGTATATCAAAGGGAAAATGTACTAAAACCCAGCGCAGCGGTAGTCGCCGTGCAGACCGGTGCAAGTATATCAAAGGGAAAATGTACTAAAACCCAGCGGCGGAACCGCGGGCGTGAACACCATGGCAAGTATATCAAAGGGAAAATGTACTAAAACCCAGCCCGCAAAGGCCGTTAATCCGAATCTCGCCAAGTATATCAAAGGGAAAATGTACTAAAACCCAGCGCGACCACCACAGCAGCAGTTCACACCCCAAGTATATCAAAGGGAAAATGTACTAAAACCCAGCGTCGTCGCCGTGGACAACCGCTACCTCACAAGTATATCAAAGGGAAAATGTACTAAAACCCAGCTTGCTAATAGCCTATGGTGCTTTAGATACAAGTATATCAAAGGGAAAATGTACTAAAACCCAGCGTGCGTGTGTGTAGATGGG
>NZ_MPDM01000006.1 GCF_001936115.1 Boudabousia marimammalium | reverse complement strand
GCGGGTCGGTTCCAACTGGAACCGACCCGCCCTCCTTAGCTTTATATCTGCTCTGGATAGTTTATTAACTAGGCAGTTTTACGATCGTGCGTAGCGAGATAGGAGCGACGTTCTTCTTCGGTCATGCCACCCCAAACACCGTAAGGTTCACGAACCCGCAGGGCGTGATCACGGCATTGTTGCATAACCGGACATTTAGCGCAGATTGCTTTTGCGTTCTCTGCGCGACGACGGCGAGTTGATCCGCGTTCCCCTTCGGGATGGAAAAACAACTCGGTATCCATTTCTCGGCAGGCGCCTTCGTACTGCCACTCCCATAGGTCCATTACGGGACCTGGCAGGCGAGATGCGTCAGTCATAGCGACTCCTTGAAATTGAAAAAATGTTGTGGATGGAAAGGTTCTGTAGACTCCGTCTAAAAACCGTATGAAGAGTAGTCTAACAAATCGATATAACAGAAAACAAGACCCAAAACCGCCAAATATAGCGGATTAAGTCACGTTTTAAGGATTTCAACGTGCTTTTTGCCTCATAATTAGATACTCTGAACAGGAATTGAACAACAATGTTGCTCATTTGTAGTTCATAAATATTTCACCCTGCACGTTTGTGCAGAAGCTTAGGCTGTGAACCTGCAGGAGGAAGTCCTCATGCCACGCATTCAATTGCATGGAATTGACTACCTCGATGCCCCTGTTTCTATCGCGGCGGCAGCGAAAGCGGTTGGATCTACCCCAGCGACTCTACGGACCTGGGAACGTAGGTACGGGATTGGGCCCTCGCTTCGCAGTAGCGGAAGCGTCCGAAAGTACACTGCCGCCGATATTCTCACTTTGCGTCGCATGAAAGAGCTGCGAGAGCAGGGGGTTAATCCTGCTGATGCCGCCAAACATGCGTTAGCTGAAACCTCTTCGGCTGCGACCGTGACAGCGGTAGGAAACGACTTTCCAGCTGACTTGGCCATAGCTGCTACAAATGCTGATCTCAACACCATCAGATTACTGATAGCACGGCAAATCTATTCCCATGGATTGGTGCGAACATACTGTGATTATGTCGAACCAGCGGTTTTGCAACTTGCAAACCGTACCACAGGTGATGTGCCCGGACAAGACCCTTATAGCCTAGTCCGCAGAGTTGTGATGGAGGCCGCAAGAGACGTGTCTGATCAGTCGCAGCCTTTGGGGGTGAACCCGCCACAAGCCCTGGTGGTAACAGGTGCTAATCGTTACCTGGCGGGACATGTTTCTGGGGCAGCTTTACGTTGGAACGGGATCGATGTGCGGGTAATTTCAAAATCTGGGCATGACGTTATTGACTCAATCCTGACTCATCTTGAGCACCGGCCAGTTGATGTGGTGGTGCTGATTGATGAAGAGAATCATCCTGCGGAGCTGATCGAGCAGTTGCTGGGGCGGGGAAGTAATGTGATCTGTGTGGGAAAGAATCCGCCTCCCATACTGAATTCTCAGGTGTTATGGATGCGCACGCTGCGGGCGGTTCTTTCTGAAGTGCAGGACATTCTTAGTGTGAAACGTGTAAGTTGTGAATAATGCTGTTCTAGTTTGAATGAGGTTTTATGGGGCGTGCGCGTTACTTAATGGTCTTGGGTTTGGTGTTGGGTGCTTTGTTGGCTCCCACTCCGTTTTTTGTCGAGGGAGCCCAAGCCGCTCAGCGTCGGCCGGAAAGTGATGGTTTCGAACGTGAACTAATCATTCATGATGAGCTGATGTATCAGCCGGGGTGGATGGATGAGCAACAAATCCAAGCGTTCTTGGATCGCTGGGGAGCCAAATGTAAGCCGAAACCGGGCGGGCCGCCTTGTTTGAAGGATGTGCTTTTAGATACGGAACCGATTGGGAAGCAGACCATGACTAACCGTAACCCTCAGTATGGTCCAGTTGAAGAAGTAACCGTCTGTGAGGCTATGAAGGGTGGAAAGCAGGAACCCGCCGCCCGGCTTATTGCCCGGATGAGTAAAGCCTGTAACGTCAGCCCCCAATTCTTGTTGGTGACGATTCAAAAAGAGTCCAGTCTGATTCAGCAGCCCCCAAGAAGCTACGATTCAGCTTTGGGTTACGGCTGCCCTGATGGTAAGCCCTGTGACTCAACTAAGGCTGGTCTGTTCAAACAGCTTTATAGTGCGGCCAAACAGATTCGTAGATATAGGCATATTAGCTGGACATATCATGCGGGTGATACCAGACATTTTGAGGGAAAACGAACCTACACCAACGACGCAGGCATAACCGTGGCAGAGTATGCGGATAAGTGCTCTGAATCAGTAACCTTCGCTAATCAGGCAACCGCGTCTCTGTATCAGTACACGCCTCATGTCACCAGTGATGCTTGGCTGTATAAGGATAAAGAATGCAGCAAACACGGTGATTATAGTTTCTGGGAATTGCATAAGCGCTACTTTATGCGCCCCAATCTGGATACTAATGTGTTCTCTGACGTGCAGTTTTCGGATGCCTTTTCAACCGATATTTGGTGGATGAGGGATAACCAATTGACTTCAGGATGGAACGATGGGACATATCGGCGGCTAGAGCCGGTGCAGCGCGATGCCGTGGTAGCTTTCCTTTATCGTCTGCATAAAAAATCGGGGAAGACACCGCGCCCCGCACATTCTAAACCGTTGCGTTTCGCGGATGTACCCGCTGGTAGTCAGTTCAGGGAAGAGATTAACTGGGCTTCACGAATGGGGTTAGTGAATGGTTGGGACGACGGAACTTTTAGGCCGCAATCGCCCGTTGAAAGGGGCGCTCTGACCGCCATACTGAAACGCTACTGCGGTAAGTACAGTGACACTTGTAAGGGCGCGGCTTTGATTCAAAAGCCGGCAGACGCATTCTTTGTCGATGTGAGTTCGGGTAGCCAGTTTTATCAGGAAATCAAATGGGCCAAGCAAAGAGGCCTGATTACTGGCTGGCCCGATGGTAGTTTCCGCCCAGTAAACTCAGTGAATCGTGATGCGATGGCCGCGATTATTCACCGACTCAGTGTAGGGCCCTAGCTGAGCTTTGGCCGTGTCTTCAGGGGCAGTAATCATGCTGAGTGAAAACAAATCCGTAGCTGGGGTGACTAAAGCGCCCTTTTGCGCATAGAATATGAGAGATGAGCGAACAAAATTTTCCCTTAGTAAATGATCCTTTCGCCCTTGAAGGGCTAACCTACGATGATGTCTTGCTACTACCTGAAGTAACCGATGTGGTTCCATCCAAGGTGGACACGACCGCCCGTTTGAGTCGTAACATAACTTTGAAGATTCCTTTGATCTCAGCCGCCATGGATACCGTCACTGAAGCTCGCATGGCTATTGCGATGGCCCGTCAGGGTGGTATAGGCATTATGCACCGCAACCTCTCCATTGAGGATCAGGCAGCGCATGTACGCCAGGTGAAGCGTTCAGAATCAGGGATGGTGACCGACCCGGTCACGATTCACCCCGAAGCCACGATTGAGGAGCTAGATCGGCTCTGTGGACATTACCGGGTCTCAGGTTTACCGGTAGTAGATGAGAACAATACCCTCCTCGGCATCATTACGAACCGCGATCTGCGTTTCATTCCCGCGGCAGAATGGCCCACCCGTAAGGTCGCGGACTGTATGACTCCCATGCCGCTAGTGACCGGACATGTGGGAATCCAGCGCGAAGAAGCTAAGGCACTACTAGCTAAGCACCGGATCGAAAAGCTACCCTTGGTTGATGATGAAGGACACCTAGCTGGCCTCATCACGGTTAAGGATTTCGTGAAGACCGAGCAGTACCCCAATGCCGCTAAAGATTCAGAAGGACGCCTCCTTGTAGGCGCAGCCATCGGTTACTGGGGTGACTCTTGGGATCGTGCTGTGGCATTGGCTGAAGCTGGCGCCGACGTGCTAGTGGTGGACACCGCTAATGGTGGAGCGCAACTGGCCCTAGACATGATTCGTAAGATTAAAGCCGATGAGCGTTTCGCCGGCATCGACATTATTGGCGGAAACGTCGCCACCACCGAAGGGGCCCAGGCCCTAATCGATGCGGGAGTTGACGCAGTGAAGGTGGGCGTGGGCCCCGGCTCCATCTGCACCACCCGTGTAGTTGCCGGCATCGGTGTGCCGCAAATCACCGCAGTCTACTTGGCCTCCCTGGCCTGCCGTCCCGCTGGGATTCCCCTCATCGCAGACGGTGGCTTGCACTACTCTGGTGACATTGCCAAAGCCATCGTAGCTGGCGCCTCAACCGTAATGCTGGGCTCCCTCCTGGCTGGATGTAAGGAATCTCCCGGAGAGCTAGTTTTCGTCAACGGCAAGCAGTATAAAACTTACCGTGGCATGGGCTCCCTCGGGGCGATGAGCTCGCGCGGACGCAAATCCTTCTCCAAGGACCGCTACTTCCAGGCCGACGTCAGCAGTGACGACAAGATCGTGCCCGAAGGCATCGAAGGACAGGTGCCATACTCTGGTAGCCTCGCTGATGTTATCTACCAGCTGGTGGGTGGACTCCACCAGTCCATGTTCTACCTGGGAGCTAACAACCTCAAGGAGGTTGCTGAGCGGGGACGCTTCGTCAAGATTACGTCCGCGGGTTTGAAGGAATCACATCCGCATGACGTGCAAATGACGAAGGAAGCCCCCAACTACCATTCCTGATCCTTCACATTCCTAGTACGGCCAGCGGGTGCCCACATCGGCGGGGCGCCCGCGCCGGCTGAGGAACTCGTTAAAGTTTTCCGCCCAAGCATGGTGCGCTTCACGCTGGAAAGAGACAATCTCTGCCACCGTGAGCTGCGCCAGTTTCGGGTAATTCTCCACAATCTTATCCAGCACGTTCAGAGTGGCGATAACGTCATACTCCGCGGTATGCAGGTTATCTCCCGGTTCCACCTGATAGGTTTCACACATGGCGCCCAGTGTCCGCTTTCCCTTCCGATAGCGGTCCACTGCCCGATCCAACACTAACGGGTCAACCACGCCGCCAGCGGGAACTTCACTGGCTCCGCAACGCTCCTCCAAAGTGGCCATTCCGTGCCGCTTCAGTTCAGAATTCAGTACCTGTAGGTCGTAGCCCGCATTGAAAGCAACCATGATGCCGCCCCGCTGCCAGTAGTCCACAATCTGTGAAGCTACTTCTTCCAGAACCTCAGTAATCGGACGACCTTCAGCGACAGCGCGTTCAGTGCTGATACCGTGGACCCGCGAAGCCGCTTCAGGAATGGGGACTCCCGGGTTCGCTAGCCAGGTGATTACCTGGTCCTCACCCTTGGGCTGACGCAAAACCAAGGCGGCAGTAACTAAACGTACCTGCGTGGGGTTAACACCGGTGGTTTCCGTGTCGAAACCGAAGCGGAACTGATTAGTCCAAATCTTATTCATTGCAATACTCATGCCTCCAGTGTGCCCCATCCGCGGGACAAAATGGAAAACAAACCTCGGGAAAGCCTAAACTAGATAAGGAGAGAGGCAGCTTCACCTGTCGACACAAAATGTGCCACAATAGGGGCAACTGAAAGGGGCAGAATGTCAGAACCAATCACCACCAAAATGCCGAACTGGGTGGCAGTTATTATTGCGATTATTCTGCTGGGAACCATGGGTGGCTCCATGTACTGGATTTACGACACCTACCGCAATCCGCCCAAACTACAGCATGCGGGCGCTATCCCCGTCACTATTGAAGGAAGCCCCTCCAGCCCCGAAGCCGGTGATGATCCTGCCCTCGCAAACACTAGGGGACCAAAAACTGAGCAGGTCAAGCAGCTGGCCGCTCTGACTCCGGTAAACCCGGAAGACTATCGGACTGAAAATGGGATTATTCGCTTCCGCTCCGCCTCATCGAACGAAGTCTGCGCCTACGCCGAAGATATCTCGCAGCTAGCCAATGACCGCTGGGTGCGCCTCGCTCCCACCGGCGATGAGCCCGCACTGAGCGGTCCCGGGGTGGCCTGCTCCCTCGTCCTCGGCCCCAATCTGCCCCGAGAAGAAGACCGCCGCTCCTGCCCTGAACATGAACTCAAAGGACGCTCCGCCACTTTGACCGGAACCTTTGTGGGGTATGGCGCCTGCCATGATGGGCACAATCCCGTGACTGAAGATGCCCGCACCGACAGCCACGACCGTGACCGCATCCCTGAGCGCGTCTCCGGCGTGAAAGAACTAGCCAACGGCTCCACGATTGAGCTGGGACGCTTCAAATGCGGTGGTCTGCTGCCGAATATGACCTGCGTGGATTTGCAAACCGGACGCGGATTCGGTGTCTCCGCCGGCCAATACCTGCTGATTCCGCCCGCCAAATAAGCCTGACTGAACCTACTGCAAGAATTGATCGAAGGAGAAACAATGGCTAATGAGATTGAGATTGGGCGCGGGAAGCGTGCCATCCGAGCATACTCTTTCGATGATATTGCGGTGATTCCTGCGCGGCGGACCCGCGACCCGGAGGACGTCACCACCGGCTGGCAGATTGACGCCTACCATGTGGACGTGCCCATCATGGCTGCTCCGATGGATTCAGTGATGAGCCCCGAAACCGCCATTATGTTCTCCAAACTAGGCGGCGTTGGTGTGCTTGACCTAGAGGGCTTATGGACCCGATATGATGATCCGACCGACGTCTATGAGACAATTCGGACCGTCCCAGAAGATCAAGTGACTGCGAAACTGCAAGAGCTCTACCGGGAACCCGTAAAAGACCGACTGATTTCGGAGCGGCTCCAGCAGATCCGTGACGCCGGCGTTACCGTGGCCGGCGCGCTGTCCCCGCAGAAAACCCAACGCCATATTGATGCGGTCATGGAAGCGGGAGTGGACCTGCTGGTGGTTCGCGGAACCACGGTCTCTGCGGAGCATGTTTCCAGCCGCAAGGAGCCCCTCAACCTGAAGCGTTTTATTTACGGACTGGATGTGCCAGTAATCGTGGGTGGCGTCGCCACCTACACGGCGGCACTGCATCTGATGCGTACCGGCGCTGCCGGCGTGCTAGTGGGATTCGGCGGTGGAGCCGCACATACAACCCGGCAGGCACTAGGTATTCACGTGCCGATGGCCACCGCGGTAGCTGATGTCGCCGCAGCCCGCCGCGACTACATGGATGAATCCAGCGGCCGCTACGTGCACGTCATTGCGGATGGTGGCATTGGGCACTCCGGGGACCTAGTCAAGGCGATTGCTTGTGGCGCTGACGCTGTCATGTTGGGTGCCCTGCTGGCTCGGGCCGAGGAAGCTCCCGGTGGAGGCTGGCATTGGGGTTCGGAAGCTCGCCACCCGATTTTGCCGCGCGGCCGTCGCGTACACGTCGGCACTGCCGGCACCATTTCTGAGGTCATGTACGGCCCCGCGAACCGCTCTGACGGCACCCTCAATATTGTGGGAGCATTGAAGCGCACCATGGCCACTACCGGCTTCAATGAGGTCAAAGACCTGCAGCGTGTCACGATTATCGTGAACCCCTACTAAAGCTGTTCTATCACCGCGGGTCGAGGACGAAATGCCCCCTCGGCTCGCCTTGCATGATGGTAAAATCAGCGTGTTACTAAACCTTCTAAGGAGGACCCAAATATGACCGAATACCGCATCGAACACGACACGATGGGTGAGGTAAAAGTTCCCGTCGACGCACTGTACGCCGCACAGACTCAGCGCGCCGTAGAGAACTTCCCGATTTCCGGTGTCACCCTGTCCCCGCACCACATTGCGGCGCTGGGCCAGATTAAGCGCGCCGCCGCTTTAGCTAACCGTGAGCTAGGTGTGCTGGAGCAAGATCAGGCTGACGCCATCGTTGCTGCCGCCGACAAGGTGATTGCCGGCGAAGTGAACGACCATTTCCCCATTGACGTGTTCCAGACCGGTTCAGGGACTTCCTCGAACATGAACACTAACGAGGTTGTTTCCTCCCTCGCTAACCAGACTTTCCAGGGCGAGAAGCCGATTCACCCGAACGATCACGTGAACGCCTCTCAGTCCTCGAATGACGTGTTCCCGTCTTCAATCCATATTGCTGCCGCCACTGCCATTGAGCAGGAGCTGCTGGGTGAACTAGCTATCTTGGCTGAATCCCTAGAAAAGAAGGCCGTAGAGTTCAAAGATGTTGTAAAGTCTGGTCGCACCCACCTGATGGATGCCACCCCAATCACTTTGGGTCAGGAATTCTCCGGCTACGCACAGCAGGTCCGCAACGGCATTGAGCGTATCAAGGACACTTTGCCGCGTCTACGTGAGCTGCCCTTGGGCGGCACCGCTGTGGGCACCGGCATCAACACCCCGAATGGTTTCAGTGCCCGCGTGATTGAACTGGTCGCTGAGAACACTGGTGTGGCATTCGTTGAAGCCCCCAACCACTTTGAGGCACAGGCCGCACAGGACGCCCTCGTGGAGACCTCCGGTGCGCTCCGTACCGTCGCAGTTTCCTTCGTTAAGATTGCTAACGACCTGCGCTGGATGGGTTCGGGCCCGCGCGCCGGCATTGGCGAGATTGCTCTGCCTGACTTGCAGCCGGGCTCTTCCATCATGCCGGGTAAGGTCAACCCGGTGCTGCCGGAAGCTACCGTGCAGGTTGCTGCTCAGGTGATTGGTAACGATGCGGCGATTGCTTTCGCTGGTGCCCAGGGCAACTTCGACCTGCTGGTCATGCTGCCGGTAATGGCCCGCAACCTGCTTGAGTCCATCACCATTTTGGGTCATGTTGCTGAGCAGCTGGCTATCCGTTGCGTTGATGGTATCACCGCCAACGTGGAGCGTTGCCTAGAATACGCTGAGTCCTCTCCCTCGATTGTGACCCCGCTGAACCGCCTCATCGGTTACGAAGCTGCCGCGAAGATCGCTAAGCACTCCGTGAAGACCGGTGTGACCGTCCGCCAGGCCGCCATTGATTTGGGCTATGTTGCCAACGGTGACATCACCGAAGAGCAGCTGGATAAGGCACTGGACGTTACCACCATGGTTGGTAACTACTGAGCCGCTGATTCGCTTAGTCCCTAAAGTGTTGGCCCTATCGCATTGCTGGTAGGGCTAACGCTTTTTCTGGGCAGTAAAGCGAGGTAAAGAGCGTCTAGGCGCGCCAAAGAAACGCTCTGATCTAGACTGGGTACTAGTTTTGAACTACATCGTCTGGAGGGTTTGGATGGAACTTGGCCACGAGGCGGCTTTTGCTGCGGGTGCTGATAGTGCTAGTGCGCAGCGGGCTTTGCGGAAGATGAGTGAGGACCCATCGGATGAGAGTCTTTTATCAAAGCTTGTCGGAATCAGTACGCTAGGGCAACGGGCCATACGAAAGATGAGCGATTGGCCGGAACAGCCTAGGGTGTTCTCACAGTCGAAAATCTTGATTCCTGTTGGAGCGATATTTTCTATTTTGGCGCTAGCTATCCTAATTTTTGGGGATCCGACCGGGCGAAGTCTATTTGATGCTTTGGCTCTGTTGTTAGTTTCTCTCACTCTGCTGGCTCACGGGATTTGGCGGCGGTTTGGGGTGGATAAGGATAAGGTGTGGACCAAGTTTGGGCCTTGGTTTTATCGTGAAGTCCACTTTTCTGGAATCACCCGATTGGAAGGTGGAATACAGCGCTTTAAGCTATACGAATCTGGCACTATGGTCAATGTAGATTATCAACGGTTTGACTATTCGCTGGTTTATGTGAGGCTACTGGAAGAACTACAAAAGCGTCGGTTTGGGTTACCTGGCGTTGGAGTTGATAGTCCCGACTGGGATATGGCTGCTCAACAATGGCGGCAAACAATAGCGTTACGCCTCTACAAGCTTCAAAAAAAGTATTATGACAGCCATCCGCAGTCCCTCGAATATCTAAACAGCCTCACTGAGACCCCGGCATCCTACATAAACTAGGTGAAAGACTACCGTTTTACTACTGCGAGCACGCCATCGCTACAAGGCAACATGCAAGGGAAATAACCCTCGCTGCTAGTCAAAACGTCAATCACTTCACGCATTCCTACGGTCACCCCGTCACGGCGGACCGGGTCTGCCACCTGCCCGCGCAGCATTGCATGCACAATCACCAACACGCCACCCGGGCGAAGCATCCGTGTAGCATGAGGCAAATAGTAGGGGACCTCCTCAGGATTGCCGTCCAAAATCACCAAATCATAGGCTTCAGCGTTCATCCTCGGCATCATATCCAAAGCCCGGCCATTGAAGACCCGGGTAGCTGAACTCGGAAAACCAGCACACTTAAACGAAGCACGGGCGGCCTGCTGGGACTCACCCTCGGAATCAATCGTCGTTAAAACCCCATTCTCAGGCATGCCCTGCAAAACATACAGGCCCGAAACACCCGCACCAGTGCCCACCTCAAAAACTGAGCGGGCCGACAAAGCCGCCGTCAAAAGCCGCAAAGTCGCCCCCACACTAGGGGAAACCGGATTTGCGCCCAACTCGATCGCATCCATGCGAGCCGCCGCAATTACCTCATCCTCTGGGATTACCTCATCCGTGTAATCCCACATCAAAGCAATATCCATTGGGATTCCTCCTCAACGACCCGCCCTACAGCGGAGAAACCCCAAGATTACGGCCCTGCAAACCACGAGCCCGCTTAGTCAAAGCCGCGGCCACCGCCTCCAGCTGCATGGCGGCCTCACCGCCTTGCAAAACCACCGGATTGCCACCATCAGAGCCCTCACGCAGACTCATATCAATCGGAATCTGCGCCAACAAAGGCACCTTATACTCCAGCATCTCAGACAACCGATCCGAAACCTGCTGACCGCCCCCAGAACCAAACAGCTCCAGCTTAGAACCATCCTCCTGCTGCAGGTAGGACATGTTCTCAATCACGCCGACCACCTTCTGCTTAGTCTGCGTGGCAATCGAACCAG
Organism: Boudabousia marimammalium; assembly: GCF_001936115.1. Lineage (GTDB taxonomy): Bacteria > Actinomycetota > Actinomycetes > Actinomycetales > Actinomycetaceae > Boudabousia > Boudabousia marimammalium. The sequence goes on along the minus strand of NZ_MPDM01000006.1, from coordinate 105,778 downwards.
CCCGCTCCGCCACCTCAGCGGCAGCAACCTGCGGGGTAGTGACCACCACAATCTCAGCATTCGGCAACAGCTGCGCAATCGAAATAGCTACGTCACCCGTACCCGGAGGCAAATCCAGCAGCAAAGCATCCAAATCACCCCAATAAACGTCAGCTAAGAACTGACGCAAAGCCCGGTGCAACATTGGGCCCCGCCAAACCACCGGCGTCCCATCAGGAACAAACATGCCGATACTCATCACCTTCACGTCATGAGCGACCGGCGGAATAATCATCGAATCAATCTGCTGAGCCGGATCATCCACGCCCAGCATGCGAGGGATAGAGAAACCATAAATATCGGCATCCACGACGCCGACCTTCAACCCCTGCTTTGCCATCGCGGCAGCCAGGTTAGCGGTCACCGAAGACTTACCAACTCCGCCCTTACCGGAAGTGATAGCGAAAACCCTAGTCAAACTATCCGGCTTAGTGAAAGGAATATCCCGCTCCGTATGGCCCGTGAGCTTCTCCCGCAGTTCCTTCTTCTGCTTCTCACTCATCACGCCCAGATTGACCAAGACCGCGGAGACGCCCTCGACCTCGGAAACCAACTGCTTAACATCCTTCGTGATGGTGTCCTTCAACGGGCAACCCGCAGTCGTCAAATCAACCCCGACAGTAACCTGACCATCATCGCTGACCTCAACGGAACGAACCATGCCCAGCTCAGTGATAGGGCGTTTAATCTCCGGGTCAATCACCCGATTCAAGGCCTCATCAATGGCTTCGCGGAAATCACTCATTATTTCTCAATCACCTTTACGTGCAGTATGGTCGGTAACGACAGGGGCCGGCTCACTTAAATCATCCGCCCCCGTTGAACTGGAATCCTCCGCGGCAGCAGAAAGCTGCTCAGCGTCCGAATTCTGATTCTCAGCGCGAATTTCTTCAATCAAGTCATCCAGCATATCGCGTAGCTCAGAACGAACAAAATCGCGGGTCGCAACATCACGCATAGCTAAACGCAAAGAAGCAATCTCCCGCGTCAAATACTCCGTATCCGCCAGATTACGCTCCGCCCGCTGACGATCTTGCTCCGCCGTTACGCGGTCGCGATCATCCTGCCGGTTCTGCGCCAACAAAATCAAAGGAGCCGCATAAGAAGCCTGCGTGGAAAACATCAGATTCAACAAAATGAACGGGTACTCATCAAAACGGTAACCGTAAATACCAATCAAGTTGATGGCAATCCAGATCACCACGAAAGCCGTCATATAGAGCAAGAACCGGGGCGTGCCCATGAACTTCGCAAAATTCTCTGAAAACTTGCCGAAAGACTCAGAGAAAGAATGGTTCGCTTTGAACTTTTGCCACCAACGCCGACGGGTCAAAGGAGCATCAATCGGATTAGCCATGAGCGCTCCTTGTCACTGTCTCATCGGTGACATCCTCATCGGCGTCACGCCAGTCATCAGGCATCAAATTATCTAGCACGTCATCAACTGAAACCGCGCCCAACAGCATGCCCGCATCATCAATCACCGGCACCGCAGTCAGATTATAGGTAGCCATCAGACGGGTAATCGTACCAATCGAAGTATCCGGGGAAATACCCTCAATATCGGTGTCTAAGATTCGCCCAATCAGGGTCTGCGGAGGCTCACGCAAAGCCCGCTGAATATGGACCACACCCAGATACTTACCGGTCGGCGTCTCCAACGGTGGCCGCGTCACGAAAACGATCGCCGCCAAAGTCGTTGGAATGTCCTCACGCCGCACATTCGCCAGTAAAGACGCCACCGAAGCGTCAGGAGGCAAAATGATTGGCTCAGTAGTCATCAAACCACCGGCGGTATGCTCCTCATAAGCCATTAGACGCCGCACGTCCTCGGCTTCCTCGGGCTCCATCAACTGCAGCAGCTGGGTGGCGCGATCTTGCGGCAACTCAGCCACCAAGTCGGCGGCGTCATCAGGCTGCATCTCATCCAAAACATCTGCCGCGCGGGAGTCCTCCAAAGCGCTCACAATGGTGAGGCGGTCATCATCAGAAAGCTCCTCCAAGACGTCAGCGAGACGCTCATCAGGAAGCTGCTTAGCGACCTCAATCATCCGCTGCTCAGTCAAATCATGCAAAGAGTCAGCCAAGTCGGCGGGCTTTAAGTTCTCCAAAGTCGCCAGCAAAGTGGAAGCATCCTGGGGGAGCCCCGAAGTGGCGGTCCCGCTAACCTGATCGAAACCCACGAGGAGGGATTCGCCGGTGCGACGGTAGCCCAAAGTGGAAGGGCGAACCCGCTCCACGAAATACTCCGAAACCATCCAATCCCGGTGCGGGGACTGCTCCAACGCAATATCACCGATCCGGCCCAGACCAGAACCGTCCTTGAAATCAACCAGCCGGTCAAGCAAATCCGCAATCGCTAAAGTCTCCGCAGTGCGCTGCTTAAAACGACGAATATCTAGGCGGCCCGTCATAATGACAGCGCCCGCCTCAATGGAGGTAATCCGGCTGAACGGCAAGAATACGCGCCGCCGGTTACCCACCTCAACGACCAGTCCCACTGCGCGCGGAGCATTACGGAAACTCAACAAAATGACGATATCAGCCACCCTGCCAACCGCGTCACCGATCGGGTCAAAAACTGTGGTGCCGGCCAGTCGGGCAGCAAAAATACGTTTAGTGCGGTTCTTCCGTGGTTGTCTTTGATTGGCCATTCACGTCCCCGCTTTCTTCTAGTCAGGTTTCATTAGTGGCGGGATAATTCCCCACCTCAGCTAAAACGCATAAAGCCCTGTCTAACATTCTAACGCCTTTCCGGTGGGGGAGAGAATCTGAATCCCTCGCCAATTGCGAATTTGCCGCCCGAAAAAGCGCATTTTCGCGCAAGAAAGCAGAAAAACTGTAAGAATCGTAGCTATGACAATGAGTAACTCGATAAAAACCGGGGGAGCCACCCTCCCCAGCGGCACCGCCGTGGCCCGCTACGAAAAATATGAGCAGGCCCAGGCCGCAGTCGACCAGCTTTCCGAAGCTGAATTTCCGGTCCAGCACGTCGCCATTGTGGGTGTGGATCTGAAACTAGTGGAACACGTCATGGGGCGAATCACCTTCGGGAAAGTCCTGCTGGCGGGCGCCGCTCAAGGCCTCTGGCTAGGTTTCATGGTTGGTCTGATTGCTGGCGTGGTCGGTTCCGGAGTGACCACCGCAAGTTTCGCGGTGACGCTCTCCCTCGCCTCCGCCCTCGGCCTGGTCGGTGGCATCCTTTTCGGGATACTCAGCTATTTCATGCGCCGCGACAAACGCGACTACCTGTCGCACTCTCACGTGGTCGCAGCCAGCTATGAGGTGATCGCCGCAGAGAACGCCGAGTTGGCGCGTAAAACCTTGGAGAACAGCCCCGGGAACCTGCTTCGTCGGGAAATCTCGCGTCCCCGCGCGGGCGGTGATGACCCCTCGAAACGGCCCCCACGTTACGGGGTTCGCCTCACTGAAGCGCAAAAGCAGGCTTTCAACGCCGAGGCCGAGGGCGTCTCCGCAGACACGCCAGCGCAGGCAGAAACATCAGCCCCGGAACCGGTAGCAGAGCAGAAGGCGCCAGCGGCCCCGACAGTGCCCGAAAGCGGAACAGCCCAGGTAGCGGCTGAAAGCGGAGCAGAGCCGGTAACGCAGACGCCGGTAAGGCTGGAGGAAACCTCACCCGTCGCTACGGAGCGACCCAACTATGAGGCTATCTCGACGCGGACCAGTCCGAAAGGCGTGCCGATTCCCTCCCGGCGGGTGCTGCACCTGCAGGAAGAGCAAAGCCACGCGACGGAAGAAACCGCTCCCGGGGTTGGCGCAGAAGCCGGTCCCGGTGAAGTAGAGACTCAAAATGGGGAAGAAGAAATGCCACCCCAAATGAGGTGGCATTCTCCTTACGAAAACTAGGTTTTAGCGGCCCTGAATTTCAGTGATCCACTGCTCAACCGCGTCGGCGGTGCGGGGGATGCTTTCAGAGAGGCGCTCCACCCGGCCATCTTCACGGACAATGCAGTCATCCTCAATGCGCACGCCCATGCCACGGAAGCGCTCCGGGGCAACCAGGTCGTCCTCACGGAAGTACAAGGCCGGCTCAATGGTGAAACACATGCCCGGCTCAATTAGCGCATCCACATACATTTCGCGGCGTGCCTGAGCGCAATCGTGGACATCCAAGCCCAAGTGGTGACTGGTGCCGTGCGGCATCCAACGACGATGCTGCTGACCGGTCAAGCTCAAAGATTCTTCCGCGCTCACCGGCAAAATACCCCACTCTTCCATCTGGTGGGCCAGCACCTCAACTGCGGCATTATGCAGGTCGCGGAAGCGCGCCCCAGGACGGTTCGCAGCCTCCAAAGCGGCCTCACAGGCGCGCAGCACGGTGTCGTAGATTTCCCGCTGCGCGTCAGTGAACTTACCACTCACCGGCAGGGTGCGGGTGATGTCCGCAGTGTACAGGCTGTCCAGCTCACAGCCCGCATCCAAAAGCAAGAGATCCCCCGGCTGAATGCTGCCGTGGTTATCAATCCAGTGCAGCGTATTCGCGTGATTACCTGAAGCAGAAATAGTTTCATAGCCCACGCCGTTGCCTTCCTCACGGGCGACCGACATGAAGGCACCCTCGACCACGCGCTCACCGCGATGATGCTTCATCGCGCGGGGGAGGTTACGGATTACTTCCTCGAAACCAGCCTTAGTGACATCCACGGCCCGCTGTAGCTGCGCAACCTCATACTCGTCTTTAGTGAGGCGCAGCTCCGAAAGGGCACGCTCCAGCTCCGCGTCAATGGCTTTGGCGTCCTCACCGTGAGGCAGACCAGCCTGCTGCCGGACCTCATTGACGAGGGCGGTAACGGAAGCGTCAGCCGCCTCCACTACGCGCAAACTGGTGGCACCCGCATCCTTCGCCAAGGCATCCGCCAGTGAATCAATCGGGGCGCAAGTCAGGCCGGTGAAGTACTCCATCTCCTCCAAAGAGGGGCGTGCCCCCACCCAGAACTCCCCATAGGTGGAATCAGCGTAGAACTGCTCCGAAGAACGAGACGCCCGCGGCTGGAAGTACAAGATAGCCCGGTGAGATTCAGGGCCCTCATGGCCTTGTGGGAGAGGCTCCAACACCAGCACCCAATCTGGTTCCATTTCGCCGCCCAGACCGGACAGATGCGCGAAAGCAGAGTGGGCGCGGAAACGATAGTCAGTGTCATTGCTGCGGGTCTTGTACTGGCCCGCGGGAATCACCAGACGCTCACCCGGGAATAGGGCGCCAATCGCCTGATGGCGGGCAGGCAGATAATCAACCGCCCCGGAACGCTCCTCAGATACTGGCGGGCGCGGACCCCAATGGCTGCCAATAAACTCACGGAACGCCGGCGTGAAGGGGCTGGCCGCCCGGTTCTCATTTGCGGAGGCGTAGGCGCGTTGGGCCTCAGCCTCAGATTCACTAACATTTTTGGGGGGATTATTATTCTCTGTGCTCATGTTAGCTATTCTGCTACCGAAACTTAGATTTGTCAGCTGAAGCAGGCTGCCAGCTGAAAGCAGGCAAGCACCCGAAAGTGGCGAAAAATCGGTACACTACGGGAAAGAGCCAGTTTAATGGGAGGAAGTCATGACTAATCCGACTTTAAGTGCAGGGCTACGGGTAGCCCCAGACGCCCGGATTGACCTGCACACTCATTCCTCCGTTTCAGATGGCACCGATACCCCTACGGAGCTGATCCGCCAGGCCGCCGAAGCCGGATTGAACTGGGTGGCACTCACCGACCATGACACGCATTCCAGTTGGGAGGAAGCCTTAGCGGCCGCCGAGGATGTGCCCATGAATCTGCTGTGCGGCACTGAGGTATCCACCAATCTGAACGGAAACTCTGTGCATCTTCTGGCCTACGGATATGAGCCCGGAGGGGTGCTCGATCAGATGCTGGCAAAAGCTAGAAGGTCGCGGATTACCCGGGCTCAAGACATGGTTGATGGGCTGGCTAAAGACTACGAAATCACCTGGGAGCAAGTCCTTGCGCAAACCCAAGGGGATGGCACCACCGTAGGCCGGCCGCACTTAGCGGATGCCCTGGTGCAGACTGGAGAATTCCCTGATCGCACCGCCGCTTTCAACGGCCCCCTAGCGGGGGATTCCAAATATTATGTGCCGTATTGGGCGCCCTCCACCCCGGAAGCTATTTCCGCGGTCCGGGACAGTGGCGGCGTTCCCGTCATTGCCCACCCTTTCAGCGTCACCCGCGATTTCACTTTGACCGATGAGGAAATCGCGCTGGCGGTGGAAGCGGGCCTGATGGGGCTGGAAAGAGACCACCGTGATCATGGTCTAGCGGAACGGCAGAAGGTTGCTGGACTAGCTGAAAGGTTCGGCCTATTCGTGACCGGATCCTCCGATTTTCATGGCGACGGCAAACCTAACCGACTGGGAGAAAACCTGACCCAACCAGAGGTTTTACAGACCATCTTGGAACACTGCGCTACAGGAGTGTATTGGGCTGAGCAAAGAGACTGGGTTTAGCTTAAACTAGATACCTTACGCACCCCTGGAATCGTCCCGGCGCCGGGGTATAGTTGGTGTCATAAAAATGTTCGATATGGGATTCAAGGAGCACAGCATGTCTTCACGTCTGACAGGTTCAATCATTTCACTTCTCGCTGTCTTGGCGATTGCAGGCTGCTCCATCAATGGAACCGGCGGCGTTACCCCCACAGCGGAACCGGCCGCCACCGCCTCATCCTCGACCCCGGAAGAAGCCGCCACGAAGGTGCGTTTCACAATGTCTTGGACCGCGAACAATAACCAGACCGGTATTTTTGTCGCCCAAAAAATGGGATGGTACAAGGACGCCGGAATCGATCTGGAAGTCTTGCCGTACTCAGGTCAGCGTCCCACCGAAGTGATTGCCGCGGGCGCAGCCGACGCGGGAGACACGAACGCAGAGGCAGTAATCAACGCTGCCATCAACCAGATTGGTGTCACCATGGTGCACAACACGCAGCAAAAACCCTCCTACGGAATCTTGCTGAAAGCAGACAAAGCTGAGGTGACCCGCCCCCGCGACCTGGATGGCCTCACCTACGCCGACTGGGGCTCAGCCACCATTCGCGCTCAAGTTCAAGACATGATTAAGAACGACGGCGGCAAGGGTGATTTCAAGACCGTGAACTTGGCGGGCCCGGACGCCTACACCGCACTGAATGAGGGGCGCGTCGACTTCACTACCGGTTTCGTGACTGTCGAGGGGGAGCGCGCCAAACTCAACGGTACCCCATATAAGACTTTTGCCTTCGATAACTACGACGTGCCGGCAAACCCGGCAGATATCGGTATCGTACTTTCCAATAACTTCATTGAAAAACATCCCAAAGCCACTGAAGCCTTCACGCAAGCCACCCAGAAGGGCTACGATTTCGCGTTGAACCATCCTGAAGAAGCCGCTCAGATCCTACTGGAAGCCAACCCTGATGCGCACCTTGATCCGGAACTGGTGAAGAAAACCCAGATTTCACTATCTGCCGCCTACTGGAAAGACCATGAAGGCGTGACCGGGCACGCCGACCTGCGCGCCTGGCAGGACTACATTAACTACCTGCAGAAAAAAGAACTACTGCATGACGCCACTGGCGCTCCGGTCACCGCGGCGCTATCCGCCAACGACATGGTGACTAACCGCTACCTCAAGTAGCCGGCACCGCAACACAACCTAGGGGAGGGGACCGGATGCGGCCACGCAAACGGCGTCAGCTAGTTTCAGCTACGCTGACTGTCCTGACCCTGTTTATCCTCTGGGAGTTAGTTGTTCTACTCAGCCAGATTACGGCCCGTACTCTGCCCGCGCCCTCGGCCATTTTGGCTTCCGCCTGGAAAGATCGGGAACTACTACTGGCCGCCACCTGGGCCACCAGCCTAGAAGTATTCTTCGGAATGCTGATCGGCTGTGGGCTAGGCGTGATCGTGGGTGTTTGGGTGTATGCCTCCGCCGTAATGAGAGCCAGCATCTACCCGCTTCTGGTCGCTGCACAGACCATCCCAATTATCGCGGTCGCACCCCTAATCATGCTGTGGATGGGGTTCACACCGCCCGGTAAAATCCTGCTGGTTTCCGTCTATGCGTCCTTCCCGGTGGTGGCCGCCTGCGTGCGGGGGATGAGCTCAGTTCCAGATGAGTATGTCACCATGGTGCGCACCCTCGGCGCCTCCCCCAGCTGGGCGCTCTGGCAGGTGCGCTTACGCGGCGCAATCCCCACCATCTTGTCCGGAATCAAGATCTCCGCGACCTACGCTTTCGGGACCGCCGCGATGAGTGAATACGTGGGTGCCAGTGCGGGACTGGGAGTGTACTTGAACTCCGCCAGAGCCAACTACCGGACCGACCTAGTATTCGCGACCGCCTTCACTCTGGCGGTTTGCACCCTGATCCTCTTCGCCCTGATTGCCGTGCTGGAACGCAGCCTAGTGCGCTGGCCGGAAGCGCAGGTGGGATAATGCCGCAACTGCAACTCAGCCACATCAACTACACCTACCCGGTGGGCCGAGGGGGATGGCTCACTAAGAGCAGCCGCCAAGCTGTGCCGGTGCTTAAAGACATTAACCTGACCATTGAACCCGGGCATAAGATAGCGCTAATTGGCCCATCCGGCTGCGGTAAATCCACCCTGCTGGCTTTAATCTCAGGTCTGCTCGCCCCAGATTCTGGGCAGCTGAAAATCTCCGGCGAAAGCGTCGATTCCTTCGCCGGGCAGGTAGCCTTAATGCCGCAAAGAGACGCCCTCTTCGACTGGCTGACAGTGCAGGACAATGTGGCTCTCCCAGCCAAAATTGCGGGTGTCAGCCGCGAAGTGCGCCGCCAGCAAGCACTGGAGCTACTCCGACAGTTCCACCTCGATCAGGTTGCTACCGCCTGGCCGGCAGAACTATCCGGCGGAATGCGCTCCCGCGTTGCCTTCCTCCGAACCATGCTGACGCGCAGGCCCGTCCTTGCTTTAGATGAGCCGTTCGGGGCACTTGATGCACTGACCCGCGAAGATCTCCAACAATGGCTCACCGGCGTGGTAGATGAGCAAGGACTCACCCTCGTCATGGTTACCCACGATGTGGATGAAGCTGTCCTCCTAGCAGACCAAGTCCTAGTGATGGGACGCGCCCCCGGTGGAATCCGAGCGCAAATCGACACCAGCAGCGTGAACCTGGCCGCAAAAAACACGGTGAGCGCCGCCAACCAACAGTTCGTGCAACTACGCAGCCAGGTTCGCGCAGCCCTCAGTGAAGCGGCACAGAACACACCAAACTAGGGGAACCCGCATTGGTAAAACCCCATCTAGGACGATAGACTTATGTCGCACGACAGGGGAGCGTCCAAAGGAAGCTGAGAGTGCGCAAACGCGCAGACCCTCGAACCTGATTCGGTTAGTACCGACGCAGGGAGTCAACCACATACAGACGTACCCCCTTATCCGCAAAGACAAGGGAGATACAAAATGTCCATTCGCCGTGCAGCGACAATCGCGACCGTCATGGTCGCCAGCCTCACCCTGGCCGCCTGCGCCAGCACCGAACCGGTGAAAGAGGCCAGCAAATCAGCTGAAACCACAGAAACCAGTATGAGCGACAGCAGCGTCGTCACCCTGGTAACCCATGATTCCTTCAAAGTCGATGAGAAACTCATCGCCCAGCTCAAAACCGACACCGGCATCACCTTGAAAACAGTGGCCGCAGATTCGGGCGCCAAAATGGTTTCCCAGCTGACCTTGAAAAAGAACAGCCCCATCGGTGACGCCGTCTACGGTATCGACACCAACGTGATGGGTGCCGTCGCCTCCGCCGGACTGGTGGAAGACAGCGGATTGAAGCCCGTCGCTGGCGCCGAACAGTTCGCTGACCCGAAGGTCCCCGGCGCCGTGCCGATCGACCGCGGTGACGTCTGCCTAAACTACGACATCAAGTACTTCAAAGACAAGGGACTGACCCCTCCGAACACCTTCGAAGACCTCGCCAAACCTGAATACAAGGGCCTGCTGGTCGCTATCGACCCGGGTGAATCCACCACCGGCCTAGCCTTCCTGACCGGCACCGTGCAGAAGTTCGGGGACGGCTGGAAAGACTACTGGACTCAGCTCAAAGCCAATGACGTGAAAATCGTTTCCGGCTGGACCGAAGCCTACCAGACCGAATTTACGGCCGGCGAAGGCAAAGGCACCTACCCGATCGTGGTTTCCTACGCTTCCTCCCCCTCGTACTCTGTGAACGAAGCCGGCACTGAAGCTGCCACCGCCTCCGTCCTCAACACCTGCTACCCGCAGGTTGAATACGCGGGTGTCCTCACCAATGCGAAGAACCCCGAAGGCGCCAAGAAAGTCATCGAATGGCTCCAGTCGAAGGGCGTTCAAGAAGACATTCCGAACAATATGTACATGTACCCGATTGACCCGGCCGCCGCTGTGCCCGACGCCATGAAGAAGTTCGCGCCGCTACCGAACGACACTAAGCCTATGGATTCAGAGCAGGTTGAAAACAACCGCGCCACCTGGATTAAGGACTTCAAAACCATTTTCGGTGGCTGATTTAGCTAATCATGCAAACTGAGCAGCTCCCGTCCCCGGCCTCATCCGCAAAGGATCAGGTCGGGGCGGCTCTGTTTAAGCGCCCCGCATCCGGCCTGCTGGCAGTCACTTTGGTGGCATTCCTGGTGGCTGGAACCCTCGTTTTCTTGGGGCTGTTTTTCCTCTGGCCGTCCTTCACTCTCATCGGGATGGGGCTATTTGCCGAGGGTGAACTGGATTTATCCGCCTTCCAGACGCTGCTGACTCAATCCCACACCTGGTCAGTGATTTGGCGAACCATCTGGATGGCTCTCGCCGGGACGGTCGGCTCCGTCATCTGTGGGCTGCCGCTCGCTTTCGTCCTCTACAAACTACGCTTCCCGGGCCGTACCATCGCCCGCGGCCTCATCGCAGTGCCTTTCGTGCTCCCGACCGTGGCGGTAGCCGCCGGATACCAGACCCTCTTTACTCGCGGCGGCTGGCTGGAGTTCCTCCACTTGGAGCACACTGAGACGGCCATTATTATCGCCATGATCTTCTTCAATACGGCGCTCATTGCCCGCTCTGTAGGATCACTGTGGGCCCGCCTCGATCCGCGGCTAGAGCAGGCCGCCCGCACCCTCGGCGCCACCCCCAGTCGAACCTTCCGGACGGTGACGCTCCCAGCTCTGCGTCCCGCAATCCTCTCCGCGGCCTCACTGGTATTCCTGTACTGCTCCACCGCGTACTCTCTGGTGATGGTACTGGGCGGGATTGGGGTATCCACCATTGAGACTGAAATCTACTATGAGACGACGCAATACCTGAACCTGCGTGGCGCAGCCGTCCTCTCCATTGTGCAAATCCTGATTGTGGCCCTCGCCCTGCTGCTGGCTTTCCGCTCCAGCCGCAAAGCTGAAACCTCCCTGCGGTTCAACGCGACCGTGGTGGATAGGCCCCTGCGCGCCAGTGACGCTCCCGTTACCATAGCCAGCATCCTGATTGTGCTGGTAGTTATCGCCTTGCCGCTAGTGAACGTGGTGATTAGATCTCTGCGCCGAGGGGGAGAGTGGACCCTAGCGAACTACACGGATATGGCTGACCCGCAAGCCGCTAAAGTTTTACAAACCTCCGTTTTGGAATCCCTCTGGCTGACTTTGAAAACCGGGGCGGTAGCTGCCTTGATTGCTGTGCTGGTGGGTCTGATTGTGGTCGTGATAGCTTCACGTCCCGTCAGGAGTCCGAAAGTTCGTACCCTGCAGAGCACCTATGACGCACTATTTATGTTGCCGCTGGGGGTTTCTGCGGTCACTGTCGGCTTTGGCTTCCTCGTCACCCTTGACGCCCCACCCCTCAACCTAGGGCAAAGCGACCTGATGGTGCCGCTAGCGCAAGCCATCGTCGCGATACCGCTGGTGGTGCGGGTTACCGCGCCGACGATTCGGGGAATCAATGATCGCCTCCGGCAGGCCGCCGCAACGTTAGGGGCTTCCCCGCTGCGAGTCCTCGTGACAGTGGACGGACCCATGATTTTGCGGGCAGCCCTAGTGGCAGCCGGCTTCGCCATGGCGGTGTGCATGGGCGAATTCGGGGCCACATCGTTCTTGATTAGGCCGCAAAGCCCCACCCTGCCAATCGTGATTTATCAACTGGTTTCACGCCCCGGCGCCACCGAACAAGGCATGGCGATGGCAGCTTGTATGCTGCTGTGCGTGAGCGCCGCCGCCATCATGGTGGCAGTGGAGAAGCTACGCCCGCAAAGCCTGGGAGGATTCTAATGGAAATAAACAGCAAGCTGCGCCCCGACGGGGAGAATATGGGACCGGAAGACCTGGGACTGGAAGTTCGCGACCTGACCGTTAAGTACGGCTCTCTCACCGCGGTAAACCAGGTGAGCTTCACCGTTGCGCCAGGCCACATGCTGGCGCTACTGGGACCATCAGGATGCGGTAAATCCTCACTGCTGCGGGCTATCGCCGGACTGGAACCGGCAGTATCAGGGACCGTCAGCTTCGGCGGGGAAGACCTCTCCCGCACGCCCACGCACCGACGCGGATTCGGGATGATGTTCCAAGACGGGCAGCTCTTTCCCTCCCGCACCGTAGCCGGCAATATTGCCTACGGGCTACACGGACTAGGCTGGAGCAAACAGCAGCAGCAAGAAAGAGTTGCCGAGCTAATTGATCTAGTGGGTTTAAGCTCAATGGCTGACCGTGACATTGCGACGCTCTCCGGTGGACAAGCCCAGCGGGCCGCCCTCGCCAGATCACTTGCCCCCAACCCGCGCTGCCTGCTATTTGATGAGCCGCTGTCCGCTTTAGACCGAGGACTGCGCGAACGCATGGTCTCTGTGATCGGGGAAATCATGCAAACGACCGGGACAACCGGCGTCTATGTGACACATGATCAAGATGAAGCCTTCGCCCTCGCCGACCAGATCGCCATGATGAATCAAGGTAAAATCGTGCAGCTAGCATCCCCTGCGCAGCTGTGGCTCCAACCAGCCGACCGGACGGTAGCCGAATTCTTAGGCTACGGCCCCTTCCTGGACAGGACAGAAATCACGCAACTAGAGGCGGCCAAACCTCTACAAGAACTCTTGGACCGCAACGGTGGCCGCTGGATTGCGCTAGAGCCAGCTGCAGTGGAACTAGCGGACCCGCATTTTCGCAGTCAAGCTGCCGGCTTGGCAGATTCCGCAACTCAGCCCGCCGGAACAGAGCCCGCAGGAAAGCCCGCCGCAACCATCGAGGTTATGGTCACAGCCGCCAAAGCCGGACGAGGAGTATGGGATGTGGACGCAAAAATGCTGGCCCATCAGGTCAGTTTTACCGCCCCGATGAGCCAGCCTAAGCCGCAGCCTGGTCAGCTGCTAAAAGTACAGATTCGCGAAGACAGAATCGTCGCAATCAAATAGTTGAGGCTACTCGGCTGCGCTTTCGCCACTACGACTGCGACGGCGACGCGGACGACGCTCACCGGGAGCGCGACCAGAAGCACGACGCTCACCAGAGCTGTCACCGTTGTCACTGCGGCGGCGCCCTCGGCCTCGGCCCTCACCGTGACTGGAACCGCGTCCCCCTTGGTGGCCACCGGAGCGACCCCCTCGGCCATGATTCTTACCGTGTCCCGTACCGCGACCTGAACTAGAACCACCCAAATCCACGTACTCTTCAGCGTCTAAACCCTCAGCGGTACGCTTCGAGCGCGCAATCCGGTCCTTCGCATCACGCGGAATGTTCAAATCATTGTAGAGATGCTCACTGGTGTGGTATGTCTCCACTGGCTCTGGCTTACCCAAACCCAAAGCACGATCAATCAAAGACCAACGCGGCACATCATCCCAGTCCACGAAAGTAACTGCGGTACCCGAAGCGCCCGCGCGACCAGTGCGGCCAATGCGGTGCAAATAGATCTTTTCATCTTCCGGGCACTGGTAGTTGATTACGTGCGTGACGTCATCAATGTCGAGGCCACGGGCAGCCACATCGGTTGCCACTAGCACATCAATCTTGCCGTTACGGAAAGCTCGCATCGCCTGCTCGCGTGCGCCCTGACCCAGATCGCCATGCAAGGCGCCGGCCGCAAAGTTGCGGGAAACCAGCTCCTCACACAGGCGCGCACAAGTGCGCTTCGTGCGGGCGAAAATAATGGTTTTGCCGCGGCCCTCAGCCTGCAAAATGCGGGTCACGACTTCCGGCTTATTCAGATTGTGAGCGCGGTAAACAACCTGCTTAATCGACTTCACAGTGGCGCCTTGATCAGTGGGATCTTGGGCACGAATATGGGTCGGGCGGGTCATGTAGCGACGCGCCATAGCGACGATAGCGCCCGGCATCGTCGCAGAGAACAGCATCGTGTGACGGTTCGCCGGAGTGCGAGAGAGCAAAGTCTCCACATCCGGCAAGAAGCCCAGATCCAGCATCTCATCAGCCTCATCCAAGATCACGGTCTTGACCCCCGACAGCACCAGATTCTTTCGCTTCATCAAATCAAGGAGACGGCCGGGCGTGCCGACAACAATCTCCACGCCCTTTTCTAGCTGATCAATCTGCGCGTCAAAACCGACGCCGCCATAGATTTCCAGAACCCGAGCCGACAGGTACTTGGACGCAACCTTCAAATCTTGCGCCACCTGCTTGCACAGCTCACGGGTGGGAACAATAATCAAAGCCTGCGGAGCGCCGGCGGTAAGGATCTTGTCAAAGCCTTCATCCTTCGGACCGAGCACCGACATGAGTGCGGGAATGCCGAAGCCCAAAGTTTTACCGGTACCGGTTTTCGCCTGACCAATAATGTCGTGGCGTCCCAAAGCGACCGGTAGGGTCAAAGCCTGGATGGGGAAGGGGTAGGTGATGCCCTCTTCAGTAAGGGCCTTCGCGATGCGCTCATCCACCCCGAAGTCGAGGAAGGATTTCTGATCCAAATCAACAGTTGACCCGTCTTCATCAGTAATATCGGCTGCCACCTGAACTTCAGGGGCCGGGCCGGAGACATCCTCAAGATTAACCACACCAGAAACGGTTGCGGTTTCGTTTTCTTCATTTTTTTCAGTCATTATCTGCCTTGTTGTAAAGCCGCAGTTAAATGGCCACACAAGGGTGCGGCGAACGGCATGTGTCGGCAGCCGATCGCGCAATATCTAAGCCGCCTCGGCGCAGAAAATCCCGCGCGGGCAGCGAATAAAACTCACAAATGGTAGTTACCGGTTAACGACCGGGCAGCCATGGACATTCCTATTCTATCGTGTTTCTTCCATTAGCGGTAAGATATGAGTTATAGGCGACAAGGGAGCTGTCATGAGTAAAGACGATAAATTGTTCACCAATCAAGAAGATAAACCTCTGGTTGAGGCCACTCCAGCACAGGCGGGCTTTGTAGCTTACGCCTCTTTAGCTGCTGTAGGTCGCATGGGTAAAGACTCAACGATGTGTCCTTCCGTGCATCAATCCCTCCAGCTGGCCGGGATGATGAGCCAGGCCTGTGAAGCCATCGATAATCTTCATCGGTGGGCGCAAAAACATGATGAGGAACTGCCCGGCTTGGTGGCTGCGTTCTACGGCAATGTGAATGACCTGGAATCTCGTTTGCGGCCCCGCGACTGGTGGGAGCGCCTAGTTAAGTCATATATCACCATTGGTCTGTTCGCTGACTTGGCCGCCGAGGTGGGTGCCGGCACTGATCTGCTGGAATGCGCTCCCGCGATGACTGACTACGGTTACGCTGACTTTGCCCGTCCGCTACTACTGGCGCATGTGGAAAATGACGAAGCTGAAACCGCCCGTTTATCCCTGTGGGGGCGGCGAGTTTTCGGTGAAACCCTCGGCCTCACCCGGGAAGGTTTGACGCTGCGTCTGGAGCTGGGGGTGCGTGGCACAACTAAACTGATTGAGGTGATGCACGCCCTCGGCGGAAAGCATGAGGACCGGATGGAGGCAGCCGGTTTGGCCGGTTAAACCAACTAGACGTCAGAAAGTGGGGCGACCGTGAGGAAGGAATCCTCCGGTCGCCCCACTTTTATGTTTGGGGGAGTGCTACTCTCCGGCGATTAGTCCGAAACCGACTGGACGTTTTTGCTCATCGGCAATCTCCACGAAACCAATCGACTTGCCGGGGACCATGACGACACGGCCCTTGCTGTCGGTCAGCTCCAAGGGGGTGCCATGAGTGGTCGCTTCAGCAACCTTGGCGTAGAGTTCTTCTTTGCTTAGCTCTAGGTTGGTGAGCGCGATTTCACGGGCTACCCCGCGAACGCCAATATTGATATTCATGCTTATCCTTCCAGTTTGGACACTGTCCTCTTAGAAGTAGAGTCTACGTGCCGAAGCGAGGTTGCGGGTGGTGGGAGGCTAACTTGTTCGCCTTCGGGGAAGTGATTTTCGGCTTTCGCATTGTCGAGGGGGTTAAATGTCCCGCCGGTGTGATTAGCTATATTCATGACAGTTTTCAATCTTTCCTCAGTCACTCCGACAGCAGTTGTGCAGCTCGATGAAGAGCAACAAGAGGCAGTTGAGGCATTTTCCCGTACAGGCAGGCTGGTTGTCGAGGGCGTGCCCGGCTCAGGTTTGACGACCGTGGCGCAGCGGGCGCTTGTTGTTGGAATCGCTGCGGAAGCAGCAAAAGCAGAATGGCCGAATCTGCGGCCACCCGTGATGGTGGTCGGCTCTCGAAGCCGGGCCATGTCGGTACAACAGTCCACCCGTGCGTTATTGGATGAAGCAAACTTGTCAGCGCGGCCGGTGGTGACGCCGGCAGCCCTTGCCTTCGAAGTGCTACGAACTTGGTATGTGGAACGTGCAGACCCTTTGCCTGCTCCGGTTTTGATTACGGGCGCAAAATTTGATGCTATCTTGGCGGATTTGATTACTCGGGTTCCGTCTCCCTGGCCGGCAGAACTCACTGAAGAAGTCCGGGGAAGCCAGCGGTTTAGGACTGAATCCCGCTCCCTAATTGAAGCGGCTGCGCAGGCCCGACTGTCCGCGGCGCAGATTGCTCACTTGGGGAAGGAAACTGGCCGCCCAGAATGGGTGGCGGTCGCTGAGATTCTCCAGTTCGTCGATGTTGCTTCCGCTGAGATAATCCGTTTGCAGGGCCTGCTTCCAGAAGGCGCCGCCGATTCCCGCTTTGAGTCTTTGAGTCAGATTCCTGATCTGGCGATCGAAAGTCTAGGCAACCGCCGGGAAGGCTTACAGCTGATTGCTCCTGGCGCTATGGTGCTAGCTGCCTTCCTCTTGGAGAACTGGGATGATTTAGCGCCGCTGGAAGGCGTGAATGCCACGGTGCCGCGGTGGTCAAGAATCGTGATTGATGGTGCGCAAGAGCTCTCTGAGGCGGCACTGGAGTTTACGGTTGCGGCGGCGGCAGATTCTCCGCTCCTGATTACCAACAGTCCTCATCAGTCCACTTCCGCCTATCGAGGCGGTGAAGTTAAAACCTCAAGTGCTCTGGGGGAGCGTGCGGGTGCGCAAGTAATACAACTGCATGGGCAACACCGACTGTCGGGGGAAATAGCTGAGCTGGCTGCCGATATTATCGAAAAGACCGGTGATAATCGTCGTCATTTAGCTTTCCCCCAGGTAGCGGGGGAATCGGTAGAAAACTTGGAGGTTCATGTTTTTGCTAGTGCCCTTCAAGAAGCCACCTGGTTGTCTCAGCGGATTCGCAGAGCCCACCTAGAAGATGGGGTTTCCTACGACCAGATGGCTGTGATTGTGCGCAGTCGAAAGAGCGTGGAGACACTATTTAGTCAGCTACGCGCTCGGGGCATTCCAGTGCAGATGCCAGCATCCTCAGTCCTGCTTTCCTCCCATCCAGTCAGCAATGATTTGCTTCGTCTTCTGGATGGCTCTATCAGCGTGCCGGAGCTACTGGTGAGTCCGCTGGTGGGGATGGACTCCATGATGGTGGCTAAATTGAAGCGGACTCTTGCCCGTGAATGGCGTATTTACCCGAAGTATTTGGAGTTTGGTGAGACTACTGTTTCACCCCAGATTAATGATGACGTGCAGGCGGACTGGGAGCGACTCCATCAGGCGCTCAGCCAGACTACCGACCTCGACGAAGCAGTCGCGTTGCTCCTTAGCGACACCAGTTTGATTGAGCATTATCAGCAGTACTGCCGCGGGAAGCAGGGGCTCTACAGTTTCGCCCAGCTGAAACCCGCTGCACGGCTACTAGAGGTAGCGAAAATGGCCCGTCAGCAGAGTCCGCGTTTGGGCTTGTCTTCGTTGTGGGAGACTGCCGGTAAGGCTGAGGCTTGGCGTGATCAGGCGATCTCCGGTGAGGAGTGGGCTGACGACTACCTTGATGTCGTCACCGCTTTGCTTCGGGCCGCAGATTTATGGGAGCAAAGCAATGAGGGCTTGAATGCTGCGCAGTTTGCAACAGAGCACCTCCAGCAGCAGATTGAATCTACTAACCTAGCTCATGCGGGAATCCGGCCACCCGCAGTCACTATTTTGACTGCAGCAGCCAGTGGGGGCAGGGAATGGGAGTACGTGTTCCTGGCGAACCTATGTGATGGAGAATGGCCGAATCTGGTCGCTCAGGATCATATTTTAGGGGCCGGGGATTTAAATGCCGTGGTCCGCTGGGGCAAAGAGTACCGCAGTGACCCTGATTCGCGGCGCCGTAATGCCCTCAACGATGAGCTCCGCATGTTGACCTGCGCGGTGTCGCGGGCGCGGGCGCAGCTGATTGTGACCGCTAGTTCTGATGAACAGAACTCTCCTTCATTACTACTCAATGCTTTGACTCCGTTGGAGAAGAAACTCAAGCGTAATGAAGACCAGAATATTGAGGTAGATGGGGTTCCTCCAGCTTTCGACATTCGTGGAACCACGGCTCGGCTACGCCGTGAGCTGCTCAATCCAGAGCTAGGCGAAGCTGAACGCGTAGCATACTCTGCTTTGCTGGCAGCTATTGCGCGATCTGCAAAAGAGACTAAAACTGAGTCCCCTTTCCCGCGGGAGGCCGAGGGGGCAGTCGCAGACCCGAAACTCTGGCCAGAGGCCTATCCGCTCTCCACTAATGCTCCGCTCACCCCCGACGGTGAAGAAGTCTATGTGAGCCCCTCCATGGTGGATACCTTGAAGAAGTGCCCGCTCAGCTGGTACACCTACACGGTTGCTTCAGAGCCGGCTAAGAGCGCCCAAGAGTTTGGCACATTCATTCACGCATTAGCAGAAAAATACCCCAGTTTACAAGCCGCTAGGGTCTCCAGTGTTGAAGAGCTTGCTTCCCTGATGATTAAAGAACTAGACGAAGCCTGGGACCAGATTGGGGAAGACCGGGAAACTGTTTCCGGGGGCGTCGCCTGGCGGCAAAACGTCAAGAAGATTGAACTGCTGGCCCAATACCTGTCTACCACCGTGAATCGGGTGCATACCGAATACACAGTTGACGCTAGGATTGGTCGCGCCCACATTCACGGTAGCGTGGATAGGTTGGAAGAACACCAAGACGGAGCAGTGAATGTCACTGATTTGAAGACAGGAAATACTGTCCCCTCGGTGAAGGCTACTCTGGAAAACTCGCAACTTTTGGCCTATCAGGTGGCTCTCCAACAGATGGGATGGACGGTCAGCGATGCCCGTTTGGTTTACACGAAGGGGACTAAAGAAGCCAGTGTGAGAACCCAGAAGCCGCTGATTAATCCAACAGAGGGGGAGCAGCCACCGGACCTCAAGCATCCTCGTCCCCTTCCTGACATTCAGCTATTGGAAGGTGACTCGCAGAGTATCAGCCTGCCAGTAGCGCAAGAATACATTGCGGCGGCGGCAGAAATGATGGCGGGTAATAGTTTCGCCTCCTGCGGTGATGACCGCTGCTCAGTATGCTCAGCGCACCGGTACACCAACTTGAACAGTGAATCCAAAGGGGTTATCTCATGAGTATTAAATACACTCCTGAAGAACTAGCAGCAGAGCTGGGTATCTTCGCTCCCACTCCAGAGCAAAAACTCATCATTGAAGCGCCGCAAGAACCCGCCCTAGTGGTAGCGGGTGCAGGATCAGGCAAGACCGAAACCATGGCGTCTCGCTTCGTGTACCTAGTTGCTAACCGTTTGGCTTCACCACATCAGATTCTGGGCCTGACTTTCACTCGAAAAGCGGCCACCGAACTAAGAGAGCGCGTGATGAATCGACTACGCGCCCTCGAAGAAAAGGGTCTGTGGGCTCCTGCCTCCGAAGACCGGATTCTGGGCCTGCAACCGGTTGTCTCTACCTATAACTCCTATTCGGCCAACCTCGTCAAAGAATACGGTTACCGGATTGGGGTATCACCTGATACCACGCTAATTGGGGATGCCCACCGGTGGATGATCATGGAAGAACTAGTGCGTGCCCTGCCGTATGAAGCAGACGGGGGAGACTTCGTGGACCGGACCGTGAACAGTCTCACCGCAGCTGCTTTGAGCCTTGCCTCCAGCCTGGGTGATCACAGCCTGCAGCCGGCCCAAGCACGGCAGGGCATCAACCAGCTTATAGATGAAATGACTGCGGGAAAAATCTACAGTCCGGCCAAGAAGATTGTGCAAGATTTAACTACTCGGGCTGCGTTAATGGACGTGGTCACTAGCTACCAGGACTACAAACTTGAGCATGGGCTAATTGACTTCTCTGACCAAATTTCGCTTGCCCACCAGATCGTCACCCAAGATGCCAGTATTGCGGCGCGAGAGGCCGGCCTGTACACAGATATTTTGCTGGACGAATTCCAGGACACCTCCGTTATCCAGCTGGACCTGCTGGCCAGTATTTTTGCTGGTAAATCTGTGACAGCTGTGGGTGACCCCCTCCAAGCTATTTACGGTTGGCGGGGCGCCTCCAGTGCTGCGCTAGAAACTTTCCAGGCCCGCTTCGGCGGCGGCAAAGAAGTCAGCAACTTTACGCTTTCCACTTCTTGGCGCAACGATGAAGCCATCTTGAATGTGGCAAACCAGGTTGCGCGAGAGCTCCGCCCAGATTCTTATGAGAGAGCCCAAAAAGAGGCTGACTTTGAGGTTGATGTGGATGCCCTCCGCGGCGGCGGTTATGTGCAGTCACCCCAACTGCAACCGCGTGCCGCTAACACGGGAGGCCTCGTTGAGGTTGGATATTTTGAAACTGAGGAAGCAGAAGCAGCCCGTGTTGCAGCCTGGCTGAAAGGCAAATACGACACCTACCAGGCAGAGGCCGCTGGTGATGAGACAAGCAGCAAGCGCGTCCCCAGTACTGCAATCCTTTGCCGCAAACGTGCAGACATGGGGCGAATGCAGGCCGCCTGTCAAGAGCTTAACCTGCCCGCCGCAGTCCTAGGGACAGGTGGCCTCCTCGGTGAGCCAATCATCCAAGATCTCCTCGCTGCCTTGCAGGTAGCGGAAGATAACAGCCGGGCTACCGCGCTCCTGAGACTTCTCACTAAATGGAATCTAGGGGCAGCGGACATCTATCGCTTAGCCCGCTGGGCTCGCAAAGATAGAGTCAAAGGTGTCAGCGCAGCTTCCGCCACCATTATTGACGTCATAGATAGTCTCACCGGCCTGGCCGCAGGTGAATCTGCTGACAAAGCAAATGAGCATGGCAGACTCAGTGACGAAGCTAGACAGCGTTGCCTGATCATTGCGCAGCAAATCAGGGAACTACGCCGGACAGCTGGCTTATCTCTAGTTGATCGGGTTCGGGCCGGAATCAGGATTTTCAACCTAGATGTTGAAGCCATGGTGAACCCGAACGAATCCTCCAGCATGAGGGCTCTAGACCAGTTCCTTGAACTAGCTCAAGAGTTCATGGAAAATGGCTCGCACGCCAGCCTCAGCCAATTCCTGGGCTGGCTGGAAGTTGCTGAAAAAGAAGAACGCGGATTAGAGGGCGTCACCCCGGACCCCGTGCCGGGGGCAGTGAACATTTTGACTATTCACGCTGCCAAAGGCTTGGAATGGGATTTCGTGGTTGTGCCAGCTTTGAACGAGGGGGATTTCCCCGGTAAAGCGGCCGCCAGAAAGGCAGATTCTTCCATGCCCAAACAATCCGGTTGGCTCAGCGGTATCACAGAAATGCCTTTCCCCCTCAGAGGTGACTACCAGTATCTGCCGCAATGGCAATGGGTGGAGCCGGCTACCGCAGCGGAAGAAAAGAACACCATTGACAGCTACCGGCAACGACTGGGAGTGCACGCACTCCGGGAAGAGAGACGCCTAGCGTATGTGGCATTTACGCGTGCCCGGACCGGCATGCTACTAAC
Source organism: Boudabousia marimammalium (assembly GCF_001936115.1). Taxonomy (GTDB): domain Bacteria; phylum Actinomycetota; class Actinomycetes; order Actinomycetales; family Actinomycetaceae; genus Boudabousia; species Boudabousia marimammalium. Next base: position 83,542 of record NZ_MPDM01000006.1, on the reverse strand, counting down.
CGGCAGCTACCTGTCGGCTCGGCGGAAGACAGTCAGCCGTCCCTCCACCTTCATGACTCAAGTGCTAAACACTGCCGGCCTGAGAATCCTAGCCGCCGAAAACCAGGAAGGCAGCTTCGCAGAGCCTCCCACAGAGGAAAGAGTTGAAGCCTACCAGCAGGCGAAACTTCAAGAAATCTGGCCTCCTGAAGCCACCCCGCTGCAGCAGCAATCTCAGCAGGTGGCCGAAAAAGTCCAGCAACTAATCGGGCACACAGATGAAGAGCTTAATCAGCTCTTGGAAGCTGCCTTAGAGGCCGCTCCGGAGGAGGCGGCAGAAAAGATCCAACGCGCCCGACATGACGTGAAACTGCTTCTGGCTGAGCAGGCCGCGCAAAGAGAAGAGCAGACAGTTACCCTGCCCTTGCAGACGACCACCGCCACCAGTTTGCCTAGTTTGCTGGCGGACCGGCAGCGTGCGCTTTTGAACCTGAGACGGCCCATGCCGTCAATCACGACGGAGAGCACCCACTTGGGTAATCTCTTCCATGCCTGGGTGGAAAGAGAACTACGCTCCAGCGCCTCCTTATTGGATGATGAACCGACTTCACTACCTGTCGTCCTCACCGAAGCAGAGGGGCGCAAACTAGCGGCTTGGAAGAAGATTTTCCATCAACTACCGCTGTGGCAAACCCATGAGGCAGTAGAAGTTGAGCATGAATATGTGACACAAGTGGGCGGCGTGAATGTAATCTGCCGAATTGACGCGGTCGTGAAGAACCGTGAAAACGGCAAAATCATGCTAGTTGACTGGAAGACCGGTCGGGTTCCCAAAGACCAAGAGCACCTGTTCAACTATGCGGTGCAGCTACACCTTTACCGCTTGGCATACGCTAAGAAGCACCAGATTCCGCTCTCCGAACTAGAGGCCACACTGGTATTCTTCGGGGAAAATGGGCGCACCGTCAGCTATCAGGAACTGGTAGAAAAAGGCGTCCTCGGGGAGGATCCGCAGGCGCGAATTGAAGCCGCCCTTAACGGGACAACTACTGCGGGGGAAGCGTAGGCAATACGTCGGTCTCAACCCGATCAGGATTCACCTTACGGTCGGGTTGAGCAGCCGATTTCTTCGGCTCCGCCGGCTCAGTAGTTGCCTCTGGCTCTGGTCTCTGAGCTGGTTCCGGCAATACTGCTGGAATATCAGATGACTCCTGGGCGGGCGTCTCAACAGATGTTTCAACACCGCTAGGTTCTGCGGTAAACTCAGTCATCGTCTCTGCCGAGTCAGCAGGGTCACCCTCGGCCACCACCCGCAGGATCGGGACACCCGGAACCTTGTCCTCATCATCCTCAAGTGGCTGCCCGGCAACCGGGGTAAAAGACTCGAAATCTAAAGAATCATCCAGCTGATCCGCCAGATCGCGCAGCATCTGCGTGGCCTCAGAAATGATCTCCTGATCCTCAGCGGCCTGACCGGAAAGCAACCACTTGGCCAGATTCAGTTCCGTGATCAGCTGCGCCCGATCCTCCAAACGGCCCGCACCTTCAGGGGCAGCCAGCAGATACGAATCCAACATTCGTGTAAAGAAAGCATCCTCGGCCCCCGCCAAAGCCCAAGCAAAATCCTCGGCCGGGTCACCTACGTGAGCGCGCGAAAAATCTCGCATCCCCATCACCACGTTGCCCACAATCAGGAAGCTCTCCGCCTCCATGTCGCCATGCACCGTGCAGGGGCGGAACTCCCACAACTCATCATCATCAAGCATCCGATTCCAGCGCATAGATAACCGGCGGGGCAGCAAGCCGGTCTCCTGCGCGGACTTAACGGTGGCGCGATGCCGAGCACGAATCTGCGCGGCAGAATACACCGGCATTCCGGCATTATCAAGATTCCGCGGATGAACCCCATGCAAAGAGGCGACTGCCCGGCCCACCGACGCCCCCAAAGCCGCGTTACTCAAATCAGCATCAGACATGGACACGCCAGACATTTTCTGTTGCACCATCACGTCCCCATTGCGGCGGGTGCGGCCCATCGCCACCGGGACTGGAACCTCCACAATCAGCTCCCGCTTCTCATGCAAATGAGACAAAGACATGAGCAGAGCATACTGGGCTTCCAAAGACGCGCCAGCGGCGGAAGAACGCGGGGCCACCACCACATACTGATTGCCCTCTTCGTCAACCACACCGGTCACCTCCAAGTCCTCAGTCACGTACTGGGGTGGGCGGAGACCAACAATCCGGGCGTGGGGCAAAGCAGCTACCGCTAAAGAAGCCAAAGTCAAAGGATTCCGTTCATTCATCACACCCCAAGATTAGCGTAAAAACCCTTCACCTCAGCTCCCTGACATACCAAAAACTGCTGATAAAAGCAGAAAAACCACAGAATTTAGCGGTTATCCACATTTGTTTAGAAAAGCTTGTAAATCATAGTAGAGCCCCGATAGGATGAACGCATCGACCAAAAGACGCGGAAATAACCGCAACTAACAGAACGGCGCAGCTATGGAGCTCAACACCATTGAAGGGGTCGTTCGTCAGCGTGTCCGCGAACTTAGAATCGACCCGCGCGCTCAGGCCAGCGAACTGCGCAACCTGGTTGATGAAATAGTCAGCCAATATGAGCAAGAAATCTTCCTCAGCACTGGCGTGCCGCTTGCTGATAAACGCAAACTTTGCGCTGAAATCACCGCCAATATTGGCGGGCTGGGGCCGCTCCAGCAGTTCCTAGATGATCCCGAGATTGAAGAAATCTGGGCGAATACGCCGCAGAAGATTTTCGTGTCCCGGTGCGGCGTCACGGAGCTAACTTCCCTGATTTTGGATGACGAGGGGGTGCGTGACCTGGTCGAACGAATGCTGCTGACCTCCGGCAGGCGAATAGATTTATCAACGCCTTTTGTGGATGCGATGCTTGCTGGGGGTGAGCGCCTGCATGTGGTGATCCCGCCGATTACCCAAAAGCATTGGTCTTTCAATATTCGTAAACACGTGGTGCAGGGGCGCCGGCTCACTGATCTAGCTGAGCTGGGGACACTCACCCAAGGTTTGGTCAGATTCTTGAGTGCGGCTGTGGATTCGGGTCTGTCCGTGCTGGTCTCCGGCGCCACTCAGGCCGGCAAAACTACTTTCCTGCGGGCACTCGCCGGCGCGATTCCTGCCTCTCAGCGGGTAATTACTTGCGAAGAGGTCTTCGAACTAGGGTTACGTAACCGCGACGTAGTTGCCCTGCAAACTCGCTCCCGGACGCTAGAAGGCGGGGGAGAAGTCGAACTGCGGGACCTAGTCAAAGAAACCCTCAGAATGAGACCAGAAAGACTAATCATCGGTGAGGTTCGCGGCTCTGAGAGTCTAGACATGATTATTGCTTTGAACTCTGGTGTTCCCGGAATGTGTACCATACACGCCAATTCGGCCCGCGAAGCACTCTCTAAGCTTTGCGTGCTCCCGCTTCTAGCGGGGGAGAACGTCACCGACCAGTTTGTGATTCCCACCGTCGCTACCACGATTGATCTGGTGGTTCACGTCAACCGGGACCGTAAAGGCCGCCGGTACGTGCAAGAAGTCCTCTACCTGCCTGGGAGGGTGGACAATGGCACCATTGAAGGCTCCGTGCTGTATCGCAATGACGGGGATGGTCCGGTGAACACTGCCGGCACGGTTGCCCCTGAACGCTTTATCGCCGCCGGATATGACGCTCATCAGCTACTCCAAGGGGTTGCCAGCTAATGGGTGCCGCTCTAGGAATGATGTTGGGACTGGGTTTAGCGCTGATCTGGTGGGCGGTAGCTGAACCCCATTCGGCTTTCGCGTCCCATCGGAAAACGGAGCCTCCTGACCGCACCAGATCGCTACTCATTGCTGCCGGCCTGCCGGAGACCTCACCCTCGGCGGTCTGGTCCAGTAGCCTCGTCATCTGGCTGATGGTGATGCTACTGGTCTATTTGCTCACCAAGACTGCCTCTATCTCTTTAATTATTGCCAGCGGGGCCGCCAGCTTGCCCTGGTATTTGCTGCAATCTCGCGCAAAAAAGCGGAAGAAACAGTTAGCGCAGTTATGGCCGGACGTAATCGACGATATTGTTGCCGGAATCCGCGCGGGCATGTCGTTGCCAGAGATCCTCATCCAACTGGGAGAGAGCGGGCCCGAACAGCTACGGGCAGATTTCACTGTCTTCGCCGCAGAGTTTCGGGCTAATGGGAGGATGTCGACCGCTCTTGACGCCCTCAAATGGAGGTTAAACAATCCTGACGCAACCAGACTGATTGAAGTGTTGCGGCTGTCGCGGGAAGTCGGCGGAACAGACCTAGGTTCCCTGTTGCGGGAGCTTTCCGCCATGATCAGAGCCGACCTGAGAACCCGCGGGGAGATTGAGGCAAGGCAGAGTTGGACTACTAATGCTGCCCGACTTGCGGTAGTTTCCCCTTGGATAGTGCTGGTGATGATTTCCACCCGAACGAATGCTGCCGAGGCTTACGCGACAACGCAAGGGACAATGGTGTTGCTTAGCGGCCTACTGGTTTCTGGCATCGCCTACTGGCTGATGTTGAAGCTGGGGAGGCTGAGTGAGCGAGGCGATCATGCTTGAACTCGCCTATGGGGCGATAGTCGGAAGCTTGGCGGGGGTGGGCTTGGTACTTGCCTGGTATGCGTGGGCAAGCCGCAGAGTGACTCTCTCCCGCAGACTCTCTCCCGTGATCGCTAAGACATCTGAAACGACCAGTGACACGCCGCAGTTCGCGCAGCTGTTCACGGACCCCTTCAGGCGGGTTTTTGATTGGTTCTTGTACTCTGTGGGGTCTACCAACCAATCAGTCATGGTGCGTCTTGGGCATGCTGCTATGGCTGGGGGAGTCCAGCGGATTCGTTCCTATCAGATGCTGGGTGCGGGCCTAGCATTTGCAGGTACCACCGTGCTGGCGGTACTCCTGATTCTGGTGCGGGGAATCCCAATCCTTTTGGCCATAGTCCTGATCATAGTAATAACTGCGGTGGGGGTTATCCTCCCCGATCAGCTGTTGACCATGAAGGCCCGTAGCCGCCAGCAAGCCTTAAGTTCCAGTGTTTCCGACGCCGCTGAACTGGTCTCCCTCTCTGTCTCCGCTGGAGAAGGCATCGTGGAGGCACTCGCCAGGGTGAGTGAAGTCCTGACTGGACCTTTGGCTGTGGAGCTAGCTGCCGTGGTGGCAGAAATTAATGCGGGAACGCAAGTGGCTGTCGCATTACGAAATCTCAGAGACCGTAATGACTCTGCGCCACTGTCGCGTCTGGTTGATGCGTTACTGATCGCCCTCGAACGCGGGACCCCTTTAGCGGGAATGCTCAGAGCTCAAGCCGCTGACGCGCGCGAAGCTGCCCGGCGTCAGCTCATTGAAGAAGGCGGCCGGAAAGAGATCGCCATGCTGATCCCCGTGGTCTTCCTGATTTTGCCAATCACCGTCCTGTTCGCCCTCTATCCGGGCCTCATGTCTTTAAGAATCAATTTCTAACCTCGAAGGAGAAAACAATGAATGCACTCTATTTCACGCTGTATGCCTAGTGGCAAGAGATAACCGGGCGTCTCCGGCTGCGCTCCGAACAGGGGGATGTGCCGGGCTGGGTGCTGGTCACCTTGATGACTGCCGGCCTAGTCACAGTGTTGTGGGCGGTAGCAGGTAGTGCTTTAACTAGTCTCTTTGAGGAGGCAATTTCGGGCGTAAAAGCACCTTAGCTCAGTAAGACAGGACTCATGAGAAACTGGTGGAAAGATGAATCCGGCTCGGCGGTAGCTGGACATGTGATGGTGCAAGCCCTAGTGGTTTTCGTGGTGGTTGCACTATTGCAGCTGGCCTATGCTTTCCATCTGCGGACCGTTGCGATAGATGCTGCCGTGCAGGGTGCTCGCCGTATCGCGCTTCAGGGTGGGACCGAGGACGAGGGCGTTGCCCGTGTCAAAGAGCTGGTCTCTGCAAGCGCCTTTTCTAGTTTCCCGGTCACGCCTACTGTCAGCTATCAGCCCGGCCCCAAGTTGGCCGAAAAACAGTACACGGTGGTGGAAATGCAAGTCACGATGCCGCTACCCCTGATTGCTATGCTGGGTCCGGCGGATGTCCTTACCGTGTCCGGTCACGCCATCAGTTTTGAGCCGAGGGGGACCCCGTAATGGCAGAATCTGAAGAAGGCGAAGCCTTGATTGAGTTCATCATAATGACTGCGGTGATGATTGTTCCCCTGATTTTCTTGGTGAGCGCACTCGCTTCAGTGCAGGCCGCCGCGTACGCCTCTCAAGAAACTGCGGTATCTGCCGCTATCATGGCCGGGCAAGGCGGGGACGCTGATCAGATTGCGGCAGGTGCGCACCTAGTTGCGCAGGACTTCCGCACTGAAGTGGCTCAGCTGGAGATCTCCTGCGGGGCTTGCGAGATTGGTGACGTAGTCACAGTCAAAGCAACTGTCACGCCTGTATTCCCGCTGGTTCCAGCGATTGGTAATCTGCGTAGCACCATAACTGTGCCGGTGAGCTCAGTTTCGCGTAGCATCATCACAGTGAAGGCGCCCCAATGAGGGGGCAAGTTAAAACCGGCGCGCGGAGGCTGGTCGCGGAAGAAGACGGCCGGATTTCTTTGCTGATGCTGGCGCTGGGACTGATTGTGTTCATGGTTTTAGCGGTTGGGGTGAATCTCACCGCCATCAAATTGGAGTACTCTCAGCTGCAGGCCGAAGCTGACAATCTGGCGGCTGCTTTGGCTACCGCCACCAATGATGACGCCTACTATCCGCAGTCTGGGGCGGGGTCCCCCTCGGCCTCAATCCAGCAGGCGGAAACCTCCCTGAAAAGCCTAGTTAATGAGGCAGATGGCGGGGTTACTAATCGTCGGGTTGCTCAGGCCCGCGTGGAAGCTGACACGGTGTTCGTGGAACTGTCCGCCAGCTTGCGGGTTCCACTGCTGACAGAGCTACTGGGGACGCGGGTGGAAACTGTGGTGTTCTCTTCCGCCCGGCGGGAGTGAGCCGCAAGATGCTAGAATCCAACCGTGGCCACTGATTTTTCTGAAAGTATTTCCGAACTGCGCACCGTACTTGACAATGTTAAGGCGGTGACGGACCCTGACGCCTTGAAGGCGAAAATTGCGGAGCTCTCTGAGCAGGCTTCCGCCCCTGACCTATGGGATGATCCCGACGCTGCGCAGGGTGTCACCTCCGCTCTCTCGCACGCGCAGTCAGATTTGGCGCGCGTCACCTCAATGGGGGAGCGTATCGACGACCTTGAGGCTTTAGTGGAGATTGCCGACGAGGAAGAACCGGAGTCCGCTCAAGAGCTGTTAGCGGAAGCGGAAACTGACTTGCTGAAGATTCGCGAGGATTTAAGTGAGCTGGAGATCTTGACGCTGCTTTCTGGTGAGTTTGATGAGCGTGAAGCAGTGGTGACGATTCGTTCCGGCGCGGGTGGCGTGGACGCTGCCGATTTCGCGGAAATGCTGATGCGCATGTACCTGCGATGGGCGGAGCGTCACGGCTACCCGACCCAGATTATGGATACTTCCTACGCGGAAGAAGCCGGCTTGAAGTCTGCTACTTTCGAGGTGAAAGCGCCCTATGCTTACGGCACTTTGTCGGTTGAAGCTGGTACGCACCGTCTGGTCCGGATCAGCCCCTTCGATAATCAGGGACGCCGCCAGACCTCTTTCGCGGCAGTGGAAGTGATTCCGCTGATTGAAACCAATGATGAGATTGATATTCCTGAATCTGAGCTGAAAGTGGACGTGTTCCGCTCCTCCGGCCCGGGTGGGCAGTCCGTCAACACGACTGACTCTGCGGTTCGTATGACCCACATTCCGACCGGTATTGTGGTTTCCATGCAGAATGAGAAGTCGCAGATTCAAAACCGTGCCGCGGCTTTGCGGGTGCTTCAGTCACGCCTTTTGCAGCTGCGTCACGAGCAGGAAGAAGCACAGAAGAAGGAAATGGCTGGCGATATTAAAGCCGCCTGGGGCGACCAGATGCGCTCCTATGTTCTGCAGCCCTACCAGATGGTGAAGGATCTGCGGACTAACCATGAAGACGGTAACACTTCAGCGGTTTTTGATGGGGCGATTGATGGCTTCATTGATGCGGGTATTCGTTGGCGTATAAATATGGAACAAAATCCTGACGCTGACTAGTTAATCAGGGCGGTGGTGGCCAAACCGGTCCGGGTGAGCCTGCCGTTGAAGCGTGTCGCTCAGCCTAGCTTAGTGCAACTACCGTAGGCTGGATACGAATATCTGTATAATCTCAGCTCTCATATGAGCGGGCGGGACGGCATGATTAATTTAGATGATGTAACGAAGATTTATAAGCGAGGGGCTGCCCCGGCACTTAATCATTGTTCACTCAATATTGGAGTGGGCGAGTTTGTGTTCTTGGTTGGTAGTTCCGGCTCAGGTAAATCCACGCTGCTCTCCCTTGTGCTGAGGGAAGAACGTGCGACCTCCGGTCAGATTCATGTGCTGGGTCAGGATGTGACCCGTCTGTCGCGTTGGAAGGTTCCGCGTCTGCGTCGCCAGATTGGCACCGTTTTCCAAGACTTCAAACTGCTAGAGAATAAGTCGGTTTATGACAATGTGGCAATCGCCCCGCAGGTGATTGGACGCCCTCGGCACGCCATCCAAACTGAAGTCCCGCAAACCTTAGAAATGGTGGGATTAGCCGGCAAAGAGAAGCGGATGCCGCATGAGCTTTCCGGCGGCGAAATGCAGCGCGTAGCGATTGCTCGCGCGATGGTGAACCGTCCCAAACTGTTGTTGGCAGATGAGCCGACCGGTAACTTGGATCCGACTACTTCTTGGGGCATTATGACGCTACTGGAGCAGATTAACCGCACCGGCACAACCGTTGTGATGGCGACTCACGATCATCAGATTGTGGACCAGATGCGTAAGCGCGTGATTGAACTGGTTGATGGACGGGTGGAACGCGATCAGGAACGCGGCGCCTACGGAATGGCGAGGTGAGCATGAGAGCGCAACTAGTTTTATCTCAAGCATTTAAGGGGCTAGCCCGCGATAAGGGTATGGCTTTGGCGATTGCCTTGGTCATGTATGTTTCGATTCTGTTCGTTGGTGGCGGCGCACTTTTGCGGATGCAGGTTTCCCAGATGGAAAGCCAGTGGTACGACAAGATCGAAGTCACCGTCTTCATGTGCGCTGAAAATGACACTCGCGCGCAGTGTAATGAGCAGGCGGCCACCCAAGATCAGGTTGAGGATGTTCGAAAATCCTTGGAATCTGACCAGCTTAAACCTGTCGTGAAGGAAGTCATTCACGTTTCTCAGGAAGAGGCTTTCAAGAACTTCAAGGAAATCTTTGGCGATTCCGCGATTGCCCGCCAAGCTACCCCCGATATGTTGGGTGAGTCCTTCCGGGTGAAACTGGTTGATCCGAATCAGTTCCGTATTATTCGTGAAGAGTTCCAGTCCCGTCCGGGCGTGGCCGTAGTCTCGGATCAGCGGCAGATTGTGGAGCCGCTGCTGATTGCTTTGAACCGGGCCGCCTATCTGGCTTGGGGCCTGGCAGCAATCATGACGGTAGCTGCCGTGCTGTTGATTACCACAACCATTCGTCTTTTTGCGATGTCACGTGAACGTGAAACTACGATTATGCGACTGGTTGGCGCATCTAACCTGTTCATTCAGGCGCCTTTCATTGTGCAGTCTGCGATTGCCGCCCTTGTGGGTGCCGCTTTTGCGATTGGTACTTTGTTCTTCTCGATCCGTACCGTGGTGCAAGCCTGGTTGGTTCCCTCATTCCCGTGGAGCTCTTTTGTGGGCTATCAGGAAGTCGGCTACCTGACTCCGGTGCTGGTGATTGTGTCTCTTATCTTTGTGGCGATTGCGGCCGCCATTTCGTTAGCTAAGTACACGAAGGTATAGTGGTATTTATGTTTAGGAAGTCTTTGCTCTCCGTAACTGCGGTTTTCGCGGCTTGCGCTTTGGCGCTGGTCGCCCCGCAGGTGCCTGAGCTGACGACCGTTCAAGATTTCCCTGGGGCTGCCGTTTCTAGCGACAGCGCCTTCCCCTCTGCTGCTTCCCAGTCGGCTTGGACTTGGGGTGCGCCGGTGGCGCAGGCTGATGATCTGAATGACCGCCGTAAGGCGCAGGAACGCCGCCGCCAGCAGGCGAAGCAGGAGCTTGAGGATGCCCATTCCGCTATGGAGGGCGTGGACACTCAGCTGGCGCAGCTTTACATTAAGCAAAAAGAGATTGCCGCGCAGATTCCGATTGCTGTCGCTGAGGTCGAGGAAGCTAACGTTAGTTTGGCTGCTGCCCAGCGTAAAGAAGAAGCCGTCGCCACTAGATTGCGGGCCGCGGAGCAAGAGCTAACCGGCTTGAAGCAGTCTATTACTGAGGACAAGCAGAAGCTGGATGAATCTCAGAAAGCGATTGGGGAGCTGGTCCGTCGTAGCTATCGCGGTGAGGTTGGTTCTTCTCCGATGGCGCTGGTATTGACCAATACCTCTGTGAAGGATATTTCTCAGCTGGCTTCAGCAGCTGACACGGCCACCGTACTGCAGACCCGTCTGACCTCCCAGCTGGAGTCCACTTTGGCAGATAACCGTGCCAAAGAGAACCGACAGCAGGCTCTGACCAGTTCTGTAGCTGATCTGAAGGCCGAAGCTGAAGCCGCGGTGCAAGAGTATCAGCAGGCTTTGGCATCTAAAAAGCAGAAAGCTGACTCTTTGGTTAATCTCCACAAAGAGAATGAAGCCGTTGAGGCGCAGCTGAGCCAGCAGCGCCAAGCTTTCGCTGCTTCTGAGCAGGAAGCTCAGAAGGAGATTCAAGCGGCGCAAGCTCAGATGGCCGCAATTGACCGTGAGATTCAGGCTCGTGAAGCGGCGGAGCGGGCCAAAGCTAAGAAGCAGAATAAACCCTATATTCCTGATACTTTGCCTTCTACCGGTTCAGGGGTCTGGGGGAAGCCACTGGGGCGACAGATGTCGATTGCCTCCCCTTGGGGCTACCGCATCCACCCGGTGCTGGGCTATCGTCGTCTGCACACGGGAGTGGATTTGCGTTCACCTACCGGTGAGAAGCAGTACGCGGTCCATGACGGTGTAGTTCGCTCGTCTGGCCCTTACGGTAGCTGCGGACAGACTGTCACCATTGAGCATGGTTCTTTCGGTGGGCACCGTTGGATGACCCGTCATTGTCATTTGTCTGCGCGCCTGGTAAGTACTGGGCAGCGAGTTAGCCGCGGTCAGGTGATTGGTTTGACTGGCTCCACCGGCCGGGTCACCGGTCCGCACGTGCACTTTGAAATCTGGAAGGACGGGCAATCCGTTAACCCGATTCCGTACACCGGCTTGTAGACAATCTTCCTCGTCCCTGTACTTGCAAGGTGTTTGCCTGCAACCTAGGCTATGATAGTTACTCTTTTGAATGACACGGGTTTGTCCGCATCTAGGTGAGTGAAAGGAGGGGACATGCCAAAAGAATGGAAGAAGCCTAAACTGAGTGCCGCTGAGAAAGCGAAGGCGGAGGCGCAAGCACGCAAGACTGTGGCCCGAAATAAGAAGGCGCATCACGATTACCATATTGAGGACCGCTACGAGGCGGGCATTTCGCTGACAGGTACGGAGGTGAAAGCCCTGCGGATGGGCCGCGCATCTTTGATGGAAGCCTGGGTTGAGGTTGAAGATGGTGAGGTCTGGTTGCATCGGGCGAATATCCCCCAGTACTCGCAGGGGTCGTGGACGAATCACGCGCCCACCCGCAAACGCAAACTGCTGCTGCACCGCCGGGAGATTGAGATCTTGGCGATGAAGGTGCAGGCGAAGGGGTACACGATTGTGCCTTTGGAACTGTACTTTATTGGCGGCCGGGCGAAGCTGGAGATCGCTTTGGCTCGCGGTAAGCAGGAATGGGATAAGCGTCAGGCTTTGCGGGAGAAACAGGATAACCGTGAGGCTTTGCGTGCCATGAGAGAGTACGCGAAGCGCGGCTGATTGCCGAGGGCGTAGCGGTATGGCATTCGTGCCGTGAAAGTGCTATGCTGATTTTCCCACTGTGGACGGTAGCTTCTGGTTGCCTGCCCGGCTGGGAACAACTCAATAGGGGATGATCGGTTTCGACGACGATTGTCGATTGAAGGGAAGCGGGTCGAGGATGCACAGTCACCTCGTTAACGATCTGTGTAAACCAATAGGTGCCGAACACAATCGCACCGACTTCGCTCTGGCCGCCTGAGCCATCGAGCGTTAAAAAGTCCGTCACCCCGGAAGTGCTTTCGGTCCGGGTGCTGGCGTCGTTTAGAGAGCCACTGGACTGCCGTAGGGTTGTGATGCGGTAGTCGAGATTTTTGCAACTGAGCCTGTCCAGTAAAGTCGTTTGAGCGTAGACTGGGGGCTGAGAAACTCCGTTAGTCAAACTGCACCCGGAGAAGACTTCAGGGCCAATCGCCGGACCGGGGTTCGATTCCCCGCATCTCCACTTATAAAACCCCGCTATCGGTCTGGTAGCGGGGTTTTCGTTGTTATGCGGGGAACTTACTGTTGTACGGCTCCCTCTAAGTGCGATAACGGGTTTAGCGCTTCAAATTCTGGATATGCTTGAAATGTCAAGAAGCTGGTATTATTTATGGGAAATCGCCTTCCCCTCATCTCTTGTGGAGAGACATAATGCCTGTATTTCTTATTGTAGTTTTATCAATTATGGCAGTATTACTTGCTGGATCTCTCAATAGTGGTTGGCTCGGATTCTTTCTTATCGTGACCATTTTTGTTGCTAACCCGATTATCTGGAAAATCCGCAAAGACCGCTATTTCAACTCTGAAGAATTTCAATCTCTGCGTGCTCAGGTGCAGACCTTAGTAAACGAGCACAACGATATTGCGAGCTATGTGAGTGAGATCCGTTCGCAGGGAGCATTTGAGCTTGGTACATCATATACAGGGCAGTACGCTCATCTGGCCACTTTCGAAAACAGTTCTAAATGGAACATACGACGTGATCGTAATATCGCGGAGTATGCGCCTCATGTTCACAATGCCTCGTTACAGGTCGTACGTAATGCGAGCATGGAACCAATCAAATACCTAATGAAGTATTTTGATATAAAGGCTAATAAGGAGACTCTCGCAGAAGTGCAACGAATGTCTAATGATATCGCTAGACTTGAAGAGGCGATTGCCAATCTGGAAACACGTGAAGCTGAGATTACCTCCACGATTAATCCGCCGGCATTTATCTTAAATCGATACGCTAAAGAGTTCTGGGATATGGTTGGCGTGCATCTTTCCCCAATTACCGTGCCCTATCAAACTTATAAGTTTGAATACGTATCCGCTGGCGGTAATAGTAGCCAAACAGTAAACATTAAACTTGATACGCCTACCCTCGAAGCTCTTTCGCAGGCGCTGGCGGATAAGATTCGTTGGGCAAAGTCTGTTGCTGGTCAACGGGCTTTGATGACGGCTCGTTTGCGTGCAGAGATTAAAGAACGCGATCACTATACATGTCAGAATAGTGCATGTGGTGTTTCAGTTGCGGAAGAGCCGAACTTGCTTTTGGAGGTGGACCATATTATTCCGGTGTCTAAAGGCGGAACAAGTGAGCCTCACAATCTTCAGACTCTGTGCTGGCGTTGTAATAGGAGCAAGGGCGCTAAAATGCCCAGTTAAGCCGGTAGTGCGGTTTTTACGCCTTGAGAGCTTGCCATTGAGACATATGCTTATCCTTTTCGGTGTATAAGTTTGTCTGCTTCTTTCGAGTAGTTTTCATGAAGCTTCACCAGCAAAACCTCGCTATCGTTAAGGTAGCGGGGTTTTCGTTGTTATGCGGAAAACTGACTGTTGTTGACGCCGGTGGCGAAGTCGCTGATTTTTGACGTCAATATTGGAGTCTGCTAGTGTGACTTCGATATTGAAGTCAATTCTCTTGTGGTTGACGCAGTGAGGAGAGCGTTGGATGCAGTACCACGGTAAAGTGTCGGGTCCGGAGTCGCTTGGGCGCATGCTGCAGCAGGCTCGCTTGGTGTCTGGGCTGACTCAGCGTGAACTGGCGAATCAGTTAGGCACCACTCAGAAGTACATCTGGGAACTGGAGGCTGGAAAGCCGTCCATCATGATGGACCGATTGTTTGCCGCCATGCAGGCGACCGGTATGGAACTCACGGCGACCATCACTGTCCCCTCCGATCAGGATGTTACTCAAGGTGCGGTCAACCACGAGTGACCTTGCTGTTGAACTATACGTTCAGCGGATTGGTGTGCTGCACGGTGACTGGCCAGCTTTTGATTCGTCTGTAGCGGTCAATGTCGAAGTGCCACTGCAAGGGGCGTATGGTGGCCTAGTGGATGACATCGGTGGCTTCATCGAGCGGCTTCGTCAGGGCTGATCTGTAACCCTATCATGTGGATTCCAACTGCTATAGACTAGGTAGATATGAGCATGGTAGTGAGCAGAAAGCTGCAGGAATCTTCCCAGATTTCTCTGTTTTTCAATTTTCGAACGCGCATTGATTCCCCTCTGTTGCGCGTCGAAGCGGATGGGAAACAGCTGTGGAACCTGGCGATTAAAGGCTCCGCTCCGTTGCTGCTCGGGGGAACCAAGCAGAAAATTCGGCTAGAGATCGAAGACGCCCTCGGCTTGACTGATGGTACCTGGCATTCTTTCGCGATTACCTCGGGGACGGCGGGAACCAAGATCTTCCTCGACGGCTACCAGTGTTTTTCCGCGACCGCCTCTCTCGCTTTCCATGAGCTTCTAGGCTCAACGGCAGACGACGCACAAATCTTCACAACTTCCAGTGTCGGGGTAGAAGTGACCGGGTTGGAGGTATTACCGGAGGAAAGCGCGCCTGCAGAGGTGCTGGCGCGGGCGCTCCCACCTGAATCCTTAATTGATTTTGCCGCTACGGAGCTTTCCGCCTATGATGCGGCTGAGCTGGGGCAGCTCCGCTCAGGTTCCATATTTTTGCGTTACCGTGTACGCGGCCCGGGGCAGGCCGGCCCGATTCTGGCTGCCTCTGGTGGCGGCGTGCAACAGCTGCAACTAGTTTTCAGCGCAAACGGGTTGAAATACTCCGTTTTGGGTAGGAATAAGCAGTGGCGGGATTTTTTGGTTGCCGGGCACTGGGACGAGGGGGATTGGCATGATGTGGTGTTGCGGGTCGCCCGCGGCGCAGTAGACATCTATGTTGACGGATACTTGGAGGCGCATCTTCCCGGGCAGGCTTTCTTCGCGGATGTGGACGGGCTTGACCGGGTAATCATCGGCCAGGACTTTAGCGGTGAAAAGCTCTTCGGTGAGGTCCGGAACGCTTCAATCTACGCTTATCCTCTCACCGACGGGCAGATCCAACGACTCAGCGGCGTGAAGCCTCTCTCCACTCAGTGCCTTTTTGATTACGGCTACCATGGGGCAGCCTCATATCGGATCCCCTCACTTCTGATGACGCAAGACGGGGTGCTCTTAGCGGGGGCCGATCAGCGGGAAACTATTCCTAACGACGCACCGAACTCCATTAACTTCACTATGCGGCGGTCCTTGGACAAGGGAAGAACTTGGGAAGAAATGCGGACGCTCCTGAAGTACCCGGGGGAGGGGCTGACGGGTTCTTCCGTGATTGATTCTTGTCTGCTGCAAGATAAAGAAACGGGGCGAATCTTCGTATTCATCGACCAATTCCCCGGTGGGATCGGGCAACCAAACAACGGGCTGGGCAAAGGGGTGACAGCGGCAGGAGAATACCTGCTTCACGACAGTGAAGGCGCACAGTTCGTGTGGAAAGCGGACGGGAAAGTCACCACTACTGAGGGTGCAGCCACCGGGTACACCCTCGCCGAAAATGGTGACGTATTCCTGGGATCTCAGCCCAAGGGCAATGTTTTCTTATCCGAGGGGGAGGACCCCGCGCAAAGCCTCATGGTCGCCAGGACCTCCTTCTTGATTTATATCTACTCTGATGACAACGGGCAGACCTGGTCAAAGCCGCAACACGTGAACCACCAGGTGAAGGAAAACTGGATGGCTTTCTTAGGAACCGGCCCGGGAACCGGCATCCAGATTCGCCACGGCAAATACGCTGGCCGTCTGGTGGTTCCCATCTATTTCAGCACTGAGCACTTGAGTTCGTTTTCTTCGGCAGTAATCTATTCAGACGATCACGGGCGGACCTGGCAGCGGGGCGCAGCCCCCAACGACGGACGAATCTTTGACGGAGAAGAAATCTTCGCAAGAACTTTCACCAATAAGCTGGCCGCCAACTATGAATCCACTGTGGTTGACCGTCGCGACGGGTCACTGATGCTGTTCATGCGCAACCAAGATCCTAGCCAGCGCGTGGCAACGGCAACCAGTGTAGATGGCGGTCAAAGCTGGCGCGAAGTAACATTCCACGACCAGTTGCCGGAGATTTTCTCCCAGCCGCACGCCATTGCCATGCCCACCCAGAAGCACCCTGATCGACTGGTTTTCGCGAACGCTTCACAGCTCTTACCCTACCGGGGAAGAGGAGTTTTGCGGGTTTCTCTGGACGGTGGGAAGAACTGGAGCATCTCCCGCACTTTCAACCCCTACCATTACGTGTACCAGTGCCTGACCAGACTGGATGAGAACACGCTTGGTTTGCTTTGGGAGCGGGAAACGCAAGGCGTCTATTTCACTACCGTCCCTCTGGAGTGGTTCGGGAAGCCTGAGCTGTCGCCGGTTAGGGCTTAGACCGCACAACCGTCCACTTGGCGGTGTCGTTTTGATGGACGAGGGCGCGCCACAGGATAATCGCCAGTAGCGCGATAGCGACTCCAAGGCCGGCCACAGGAGTTTCATAGTGCACCAGGATTGCCCCAATGAATGCGCCCAGCATCATCGCGCTGATGGAGATAATCCGCCGCCCAACATTATGTTCCTTGTCGGGCTGGCCGCTGCCGTCCCCGGCTAAACCTGTAATCGTTAAGGTAAGCACTGTGGTAGTCAGGTCTGGTACTGCCATCGCCCGCGCGATTGCGTTTTGTAGTCCCATGGAGATACTCAGGAGCAGCACCGTGGTAGCTAGACCGATCAGGCTGACTGCCGGATGCAGCAGGAGAGCTGCCAGCGCAGCTAAACTCATTAGCGAAATCTGCACCACCATGGTCGCCGCCAAAAGCTGCGCCCGATGCTTGCCGAATCTGCTACTGCGGAGCTTACCTCCGCTGAAGGCCCCGCCCATGAAAGCGAGGATAGCCAGAATGGAAGCCCACCAGGTGAAGCCTGGTGCCCCACCGAGGGCGAAGCCGAGGAAGACCACGTTACCGGTCATATTCGCCACAAATACGCGGCTCAAAGCCAAATACGAATAGGCGTCAACTAGGCCGGTCACTACGGTCCACAGTACGAACAGCGTGGGTAGAGGGCCGTGCGGATTTCCGGCAGAAGGGACAATAGTTTCTTTAACCTGTTTCAGAAAAACATTCATATTCACCACTCCTAATACATCTTTTCTAAACGTCTCAAGAGCCCAGATATTCCCAACACAATGTGTTTCCTTGCCTAAAGCCTATCGTGAGGTTAGACTTACCTAAGTAACCATTTGATGGCATAGAATGAACTGATTTGCAAAAGGATTGCACTGATGGAAACCAATAATCCTGTAGAGAATAATGAGCGCCAGATTCACACTTCCGCCCGTAAGGGACTGGCGGACTCCGCCCTCGGCACCCGAAACCTAATGGTGACAGCGGCACTTGCCGTGCTGGGAATGATTCTCTTAATCCCGCTGAACTATTTGGCTCCGGCGGCGGGATCATCCCCGAAAGCCGTTTACGTGGGAGTTTCCATCATGGGCTTGTGGGTGATTCCCTACCTGCTGCCCGCCACCGTGGTGCGTCGTCCCGGTGCGGTCATGATTGCCGCCCTCATCGCCGGTATTATCAGTGTTTTCACTACCCCCGCCGGACCCGGTGCTATCGTCGGTAACCTGATCGGTGGTGCTTTCATTGAGATTCCTCTGGCCGTCATGCTTTACCGCAAGTGGACTTGGTGGGCATTCTTGATTTCTGCCGGTTTTTTCGGCTTCATGAACGGCTGGATGTACACCATGCTCTTGCAGGTCACGGTCGGTTACGGCTCCATGATTCCCATGGTGCTGATCTCGGTGGCTTCCGCGCTGCTGGGAGGCTTAGCCGCGATTGGTCTCACCAAGCTCTTTAACCGCGCTGGCGTCGGCTTCGATCACAAAAAGTAGATTGCAAGCAATCTGATGAATCATGACATCCGCGCCGCTGAGACGGGGGCGCAGACTTTGGCTGGCCGTGGACGCCCTCCAGTAGACGACCCTGACGGCAAGAACGAAACCCTAATTACAGTCAAAGACCTCGCCGTCAACTATCTGGGCACACCCCGCTGGCTACTGGGGGATGTGACATTCAATCAGCTAACCCACCAGGTGACGGCTATTATTGGGCCTTCCGGCTGCGGCAAAACCACCTTGATTCGCACCCTAGCTGGCCTGATCCCGCACTGCATCCCCTCCCGGTACGCCGGTAATGTGGCGTTGGCAGGGGAGGAGATTGCCGCCGCCACCATTGAAACTATTGCCACGAACGTCGGCTATGTGGGCCAAAATCCTGACGCCGCCATCATTACCCGCAGCGTCCATGATGAGGTTGCTTTCCCGCTGCAGAATCTGTGCTGGGATCTGGAGAAAAATGAGTCCCGTGTAGTTGAGGTCTTGCAGCAGGTTGGTTTGCTACCAAAAATTTGGGACGACCCGTGGACGCTTTCAGGCGGGCAAAGGCAGCGCCTCGCCTTGGCGGCGGCTTTGGCCCCGCACCCGCGACTACTTATCCTCGATGAGCCAACCTCAACAATCGATGATTTCGGGCGCGAAACCATCCACCAGATTGTGCGGGAGCGGGCCGCGGCCGGCTCCGCAGTAGTGATTATCGACCATAATCTGGACTCCCTGATGCCGGTGCTGGACCAAGTAATCGCCCTCGACGCGGAAGGGAAAGTCCTCGCCCAAGGTAGCCCCGCCCAGGTCTTCCAGCAGTACACCTCCCAGCTCAAAGAAATCGGGGTCTGGTTGCCGCGTGAACTCAGGGACGAGGGCGTGCAAAGCCTCCAATCTGGCAGTGAAAGCATTAAGCATCCCAGCCTGCATGATTTAGTTAAAACGGACGTCGCCTACTATGAAAAGACCGGCGGACAGTGGCGGCAGGTAGCTGGACTGGACACCAGCGCGGCAGGCTCAACTCCAGTGCTGAATCTGCAAGGTTACGACATTCCCGGCCGGAGCCCGAAGATTTCCTTGCGACTGGCTGGCGGAGAATTCCTTGCGGTGCTGGGACCGAATGGGGCGGGGAAAACCTCCCTTGTTTCGGGCCTTGCCGGACTGTTAAAGAGCGAGGGCACGGTCGCGCAGGCCGTCGGTAAAGAGGTGCGGAAGGGCCGCTATCAGGTCGGCTACGTGTTCCAAAATCCTGAACATCAGCTGGTAGCCAGCACCGTGCAGAAAGAAATCTTGATTACCGGCGTTAGCAATGAGCGCTGTGAGGAGCTGCTCAAGCAGTTCCACTTGTGGGAGCATCGCGACCGGCATCCGCTCACCCTGTCAGGCGGTCAAGCTAGGCGCCTTTCAGTGGCCACGATGGTCGCGGAACAACGGCAAATTATTGTGCTGGATGAGCCAACCTACGGGCAGGACTGGGATAACACCTGTGAGCTGGTTGATTTCATCGAACAGCTCCGCGCGGAGGGCCGGACCGTGCTGATGGCGACGCACGATATTAACCTGGCGCTCTCTCACGCCTCACATTTGATTGTGCTACCGGATGCGAATCCGCCGGCAGCACAGCTGGATTCACCGCAGGTCCAGACCCGGATACCCCCTCGGCCAGCGATACCCCCTCGGCCCGTGCTATCCCCTCAGCCCGTGCCATCCCCTCAGCCCGCGATACCTCCGCGACCAGTGAAGCCCAAAGGCTTGTTCAGCGCACTGAACCCGATGACTCTGTTTTTGGCGATTTTGCCGATGCTGTATGCGCTAGTCGCGGTACGTAGCACCAGCCTTAACCTGACCACCATGATTGTGGTCAGTGGGCTGATTATTGCAGCCCGACCGGGTTGGCGTCGCGCGGCGGGCACGGTTGCCGCCAGCTGGCTGGTCGCCGGCTTGTTGTTTTTAGCTTTCAACTACAGTTGGTCCGCCGGGGGAGAGGCCGTCTACATTTACGATTACGGCTCCTCCGTTACCGCCAGCACGATGGTGGGTGCCTTCCTTGGATTAGTTCTGCTGTCGGGTGTTTACAGTGACCCTGCGTCGGTGATCACTACGCTCACCACCACTATGCGGCTGCCTTACCGGATCGGCGCGGCAGGTACTACCGCGATCGCTTTCATCCAAGGTTTCCGCCGTGATTTCACCCTGCTGCGGACCGCCCGTGCCTTGCGGAGAATCGGCTCCAAGTGGGGGATATTCGGTCCCGTGGTGCGCTGGTTCGGGTCGGCGCTGCCGCTCATGATTCTGGGCGTCCAACATGCGGAGCGAGTGGCACTGTCCATGGACTCTCGGGCACTGGGCGCCTACCGGACGCGCACCGAGTTCCAGCAGGTACCTTGGCGCATTATTGATACCGTAGTCGTGTTAGTAGTTTGGGCGCTAGGAGTGTGGCTGACAGTTTCGGCTTGACCCTGACGCAACGTCAGATTCTAGGGTGGAGGCATGAGCAAGAAACCAGATGATTTACGCACAGTGGGGGAGGTTTCCCGCCTCCTCGGCCTGTCAGTGCGCACCCTTCACTATTGGGAAGAACGCGGACTGGTTCAGCCTACGGAACGCACCTGGTCAGAGTATCGCCTATACGGCCCGGAAGATATTGAGCGTCTGCAACAGGTCATGATTTACCGGGCCACCGGCATGAGCTTGGATCAGATTGGGAAGCTATTTGAGGACGAGGGGGATGCGGTCACCCATCTGCGTCGTCAGCGTGACTTGCTCATCGAAAAACAAGGCGAACTGGACCGGATGGTTCAAGCCGTAAACCACCTGCTGGAGGAAACAATGAGCGAGCATAAACTATCTGCTGAAGAAATCGGTGAAATCTTAGGGGACGCCAGTTTCGCTGCATACCAGGATGAAGCCGAAGAAAAGTGGGGTGACACTGACGACTGGAAAGCCAGCGCACAGGTTGCCGCACAGATGAGCGCCTCAGACTGGGCTGACATGAAAACCCGGACAGCCCAGGTGGAAAGCCAGCTGGTAGCCGGAATGAAAGCTGGCGTTAAGCCCGGCAGCGAGGAAGCGAACCGGCTAGCGGAAGTACACCGTGAACTGGTTTCCGCTTTCTTCCCTGTCACGCACGCCAAGCAGGTGCTGCTAGCCCGCGGCTACGTGGGTGACCCGCGTTTTCGCGCCTACTATGAGGAGCGCGCCGAGGGTTTAGCTGAATGGCTGAAAGCCATTATTGATGCCAACGCCGAAGCGAACGGGGTTGACCCGGCCGCCGCCCAATGGCAGTAGGCGGGCGTCCCCAAATAAATGAACTCGAATGGCTGTAGGTGTCTATTCACCGCCTGCAGCCAGTCAGCGGGATTTAACACCTTAAAACAGCTCACTCATTGCTGGCCGTATCGCTCTCAGGCGGTGAAGCTTCGATTTCCCCGAACAACTGCTCTAGTCGCACATCTGGAACAATCCACGCAATCGCTACAATCGCATAGAAAGCGTAAGAGATGATTGGTTGGAAAAGAGAACCGGCAGCAGCTAAACCATACGCCAAGATGGAGAGCTTGCCTTTCCAGTCTTTACCGATACGTCTCGCAATCGCAGAATCAGGTCCCGCCTGACGCACAATCGAAGTTTGCAGCAGATGGTAAGAGAGCGCAGACAAGAACAGGATTACCCCATAAAACAGGGTCGGAATACGCGAGAACGGGTACAAGCCCACCCACTCTGTAGCGACTGGGATTAGCGTCATCCAAAACAGCCACAGCAGATTCATCCACAAAATGGTGCCAGACACGGATTCTGCTACTTTGACCAAGTGATGATGGTTCGCCCAATAGATACCCACATATAGGTAGCTCACCACATAGGCCATTAAGACGGGTGCCGCGTCGGTCAGGGTTGTCCAATCGGGCCCCTCGGAAAGCGTCAATTTTAATACCATGATGGTAATGACGATGGCTAGCACGCCATCGCTAAAAGCTTCCATCCTGCCAGTGTCCAAGACGTACCCTCCTTACCGCACTAAACCCGTTTAGAAAGTTGCTTGAAACGCAATAAATCTGCCCTAAACTTAGCTTATTGTTCTGTTACTATCATTTTGTGCGAGTGTTCTCTTGATGACACAGTATTTTATCTTCTCTCAGGAGGAATGTGATGAAAACTCTAGAGATAATCGCTACCCGCTGCTCTGCAGGTACCCCCTATTTCATTGTTTGGCGCTAAACGGAGGCTGACTGTGAACCCACCAACAAAGATCGTTGATATTTTCGGAGTGAGTTTCGCCTACGGCTCACACCAGGCGCTCCGTCAGCTTTCTACATCTTACGACAAAGGCATAACCGGAATCCTTGGTCCTAACGGGGCAGGGAAATCGACTTTGATGAAACTGCTCTCCACAGCCTTGCCGTTGCAGCAAAGAGAGATAAATGTTGGCGGGTTTTCAGTAAAATCAAGCAAGAACCGGGCTCAAGCCCGCGGACTGATTGGGTATCTGCCGCAAAAGTTTGAGCTACTGGATCGGCGCTCACTCAAAGACAATGTGGAATATGCGGCTTGGGCGCACGGCGTGAAACCTGCTGAAACCAGTCAGGCCGCCAGTTGGGCGCTACAAACCGTGGGGCTATTAGAACGTGAAACAGATAAAGCTTCATCCCTGTCGGGAGGTATGAGGTAGCGTTTAGGGATTGCTTGCGCTATCGCGCATCGGCCACGACTACTGCTGTTAGATGAGCCAACCGTAGGCCTAGACCCCAACCAGCGGATTGGTATCAGAAAACTATTGGAAAGACTAGGTGAAGAATCCTGCATTCTGATCACCACACATCAGGTTGAAGACCTAGCATATATGGCTTCCGACGTACAAATCATGGATGCCGGGCAACTTCTCTACACGGGCTCTGCCGCTGAATTGACCGAAATTGGAGAAGCGCACGCTGAGCCGGGCCTGTCCACCATTGAGGCCGGTTACCAGTATGTACTCTCCAACCGGCAGTGAGGTCACCACGATGAGTCTCAAAACAACCTCGTCAAAGCCAGCATTTGCTATCTACCACTCGCTCAGCTTTTGGCTAATTGCCGCAGTGACCGCTGTCTTTGTCCTATTTTCCGCTCAAACATTCGAATTCTGGCGCCCTAGTAGCTGGCAGACTTTAGCGGCCAACTGGAGAGAAGCCACCCTCGGAATCAGCATCCTAGCTAGTGTGCTAGCGAGTTTGCCAGCCATGCTGTTGCGCACGAATAATGTAATCGTGGGGGCTGCGCCCGCAGTAAAAACCTCGACAATCATTTTGCGGCATCAACTGCAAGTGTTGGCTCCCATCTATACGGGTCTAATAATTGGTACTATCCCGTATCTAGTGCGGCTAATAAGCTCTGGCGCTCCCGACTTCACACTGAGCGTTCTGATCTCCCTGCTGGCTACCAGCGCAGCCATTATGGCACTCACATTATTGGCCTATACAGTCGCAATTTTCAGTCCCAAACAGTTCGGGATGCTATTCGCGCCGTTAGCTGTTGCATTCGTAGCAATCTTGCCAACCTTCTTGAATGAGACCGTGTTGTTCAATACGGGTTACTCCACCCTTTCCGGCGCGACGGTGTGGCTTACCAAATTTCCTCCCACCGGAGCGCAACTAGCCATGGGAGTTGAAGTTTCACGACTAGGCATCTTCACGCTGATGGCGTTATGTGCCTACTATCTGCTTAACCTCTACTTAGGCAACCGGAATCAGAAAACCCTTTGGGTGGTGCCCGCTCTTCCAATCCTCGTTCTGATTCCCGCGATGTTGGTTTCCCCACCCTTGTTTTACTTCCAAGACGAGCCTTCGCATTGCGAAAACTCCGCCACCGGAATCAAAATCTGCACCTATGCAGTAGAAAAATCCATAGCGCCAATAATCGCTGAAGAAGCCAATAAAATTCTGGCGCTAACTGACACTGCCCCCGAATCCATACGAATCCAGCAAGACCACTATCAGCAGAACGTTAAAGCAGACCCGCAAAGCATTACAGTGCCGACCACTGGCAGTTTCACCAACCAGGAGTACCGCACCCAGGTACGGGCAGAAATTTCTGATTATCTAACTGGCAACAAGAAATGCCCTGCAGGGGACGCCTCAAGTGAATCCTCGCAGTCCTCAGCTAGTGAAATCTCCCGCGCAGCAAGCAATGCGATTCTGATAAAGACAGTCGGGGACCAGCCAGAAGAAAACAGTGATGCGACAAAAGTATTGAAACTGGACACCCTCACTGAAGACTATTCGGAAGAAACCAAAACTCTTTTGAAACTGAGCGACAGCCAGTTCACTGAATGGTTCAGCCGTAACCGTGACGCCCTCATGAACTGTCAGTTGGAACAGTTAGGAATCCCCCAATGACTAGCATCGTGAAAGTTTCCCCCTACTGGCGGGGGAGAAACTGGGAAATAGTTATCGGAGCGGGAATCCTAATCGCGATTGCGCTGATTTTTATCCAAGGCCTCTACTTCAGATTCCACCTCGGGGGTAGTCCCGTTCCCCGTGACATTCCCATGATAGAGATTCTGACTCTCATCTATGCGCTCGCCGCCTTCGTCAGTTGGGTTCCCTCCGCCCCCATCATTGAACAGCTCTCTGTGCGTAGGCTAGAAATCTCCGCCCTGAGCTTCTTTCTGATTATCAGCGTGCTACTAGGGCCCCTTCACTACTTTCTCTGGCTACTGTACCGAGTACTGCCGACTTCAATCCTACAGAGCATACTCGGCCTTGAAATCGCTAGATCTCCCGATACGATTACAGACCTATTCTCTGCCACGATTGTCTACCAAAGCTTCGCCTTCATCGGGCTGGCAGCCCTCACCGTTGCCGTCTTTGGGAAGATTGCGGGCCCCCTCATCTCGGTTACCGCCTGGGTCGCAATGGTTTTCGGGCAAAGCGTCTTCTACAACACGCAATTGCCTTGGCCCTCCATCGCTTCAGCAAGATACACAACAATCACCACCGGCGGGCAAGCGGTCGCCATCATCATCTTCCTTGCTGGGGGAGCGTTCTGGATGTGGTCCCGAGGAGGTGCGCACATCCTCATCCAACCGATTTTTACCAAACTGGGGCAGATCGGTAAATGACACGTTCAAGGAAAGCCCGCTTACTGCAAAGCCCTGCTTTCAGATAGCAAGAGGGGATTCGCCCGGAACTGCTTACCCCATTCCACGATCAATCCGTGGAACAGTTGCAGTTGGTCGAGGGAGAATTCAGCCTCCCTGACCGCCGGATCAATTGCAGTTTTTGCCTGCCGGTAGCTACTAAAATCTCCAATCCCGGTGGCCTTGAAAAACCTGCGGCAATACAGGTCATAGATGAAGACCCGGCGGTTATAGGCGTACAGCAAAATATCATCCGCCGTCTCATCCCCGACTCCGCGCACCGACAAGAGCGACGACCTCACATCCTCGTCCCCCAAGCCTGAAACGGACCCGTCAAAGTTAAGGAACCAGCGCGAAATCTCCCGCAAATACACCGCTTTTGTGTTGCGATACCCGGTCGGATAAATCAGCTCCGCCACCCGCTCCGGCTCCGCCGCTAACAGTGCGGAAGCCTCCAACAGGCCGTCGCTCCGTAAAGCAACAATCGCCTTCTCCACATTCGTCCACGCCGTATTCTGGGTTAAAACCGCGCCCACCAAAATCTCAAACCGAGTCTCAGCCGGCCACCACTTCCCTGCGTCAAAACTGGAATCCAGCCAATCGAACAGGCGCCACAAATCCTTTGCGGTCTTCTTCATCTGGTTCGATGGGCTCATCAGGGCAGGCACCTTTCCAAAACCGAACAGTAAAGCAATGCGACAAGTCTAATGCAGCCCTCGCTTACCAGGCATCAAAATCGGGTAAAGCCGTTCTGTGAGAGCGGCATACTGGTGTAAACTGGCTAAATGAGTGAAAGCAGAATCCTTCTATACTATTACTTCGTTCCGCTAGCTGACCCGCAAGCAATCATGCTGTGGCAGCGCACCCTGTGTGAAAAGCTGGGTTTGACTGGTCGCATCATTATTTCTGAGCACGGCATTAACGGTACTGTTGGCGGTGAACTATCCGCCTGCAAACAATACATGCGACAGACCCGCTCCTACCCCGGTTTTAAGGGCATGGAGTTCAAGATTTCGCAAGGTGGGGCTGAGGACTTCCCGCGCCTGAGCGTGAAAGTGCGCAAAGAAATTGTCACCTTCGGTGTTCCCGAAGAAATCAAAGTGGACAACGGTGGGGTAGTGGGCGGCGGCGTCCACCTCAAGCCCGAACAGCTCCATGAACTGATGGATGAGAACAACGGTGACATAGTGTTCTTCGATGGTCGTAACGCGATGGAAGCAAAAATTGGTCACTTCAAGAACGCGGTCGTGCCCAACACTGAAACCACCCGCGATTTCATTGCCGAAATTGAGTCCGGCGCCTATGACGATCTGAAAGACAAACCAATCGTCACCTACTGTACCGGTGGGATTCGTTGCGAAATCTTGACCGCCCTAATGAAGAACCGTGGCTTCAAGCAGGTCTACCAGATGGATGGTGGCATCGTGCGCTACGGTGAAAAATACGGCAACCAGGGCCTGTGGGAAGGCTCCCTCTACGTCTTTGATCGTCGTATGCACATGGAGTTCGGTCCGGATGTCAAAGTTTTGGGCCAGTGCGTCCACTGCGGTGAAGGCACCCACAAGTTCTACAACTGTGGTAATAATGACTGCCGTGAACTGATCCTGCTCTGCCCTGAATGTCACGCTAATCCCTCCACCAATAACTGCGGTAAATCAGAATGCGTGAAGATAACTTCGGCAATCAACGCCTGAGTTTGAGATAAGTCTCTAAGACCGCGCTTAGGCATTGACATTCCCCCATAAACAGGGGAATATTGCGGTCAGACCATGAGTTTCGGCCCGAAAATAGCGAAAAACTTCGGACTACGTCACAAATTCGGGGCAATTTTGCTGATATTCGTGGTTTCGCCGTGTAATTTCGCGTAAAACACGGCAAAATGTCTATCAGGATGCGAGACGGTCAGTAAATGTCTGGCCGTCACGTTCTTACCCAGGATACGTCCGTATCCTGCCAATATGATGAAGGGTGAACTTTATGTCGATTAACCGTACCGAACTAGTAGCAGCTATTGCGGAGCGCGCCTCCTTGACCAAGGTGCAGGCAGACGCCGCACTGTCCGCTTTCCAGGACGTGCTGATCTCCTCCCTGTCCGAGGGTGAAGCTGTTAAGGTCACCGGCCTGCTCTCAGTTGAGCGTGTTGAGCGTGCAGCTCGCACCGGCCGCAACCCCCGCACCGGCGAAGAGATTCACATTCCCGCCGGCTACGGTGTGAAGATTTCCGCTGGCTCCACCTTGAAGAAGGCTGTTGCCAAGAAGTGATTCTTGCACTTATGTAGCTGAAGCTCAGCTACATCGAAAAAGGGCCCACGATTGTGGGCCCTTTTGCTATCTAATCACACCGATTCGGCCTTGTAATGGGTGCCGCAATGGGTAGAATAGTGGTGACACAAAAATGAGCAATGTTGCAACTTTGCTCCGCGAAAGGAATAACATGGAGATTTTTATTCTTCCTTCTGAAGAGGCTATCGGTAAAGCAATTGCGGATCGTATCGAAGAGGTTTTCACCGCTCGCCCGCAGGCAAACCTAGGCGTTGCAACCGGCTCTTCGCCGCTCCCCACCTACCGTGAGTTGATTGCTCGCGTTGCCGCTGGCAGGCTCTCTTTCAAAGACTCGCACTTCTTCATGCTGGATGAGTACGTAGGTATTGCTGAGGACCATCCGGAACGCTACCACAACGTCATCCACACCGAGATTGCCTCCCAGGTTGACGTGAAGCCGGAAAACGTGCACGGCCCTGAAGGTAACGCTGAAGACCTGCAGGTAGCAGTGAAGGAATACGATCAGCTAATCAAAGACAAGGGTGGCGTAGCCCTCCAGATTTTGGGTATCGGCTCTGACGGCCACATCGCCTTCAATGAGCCGGGCGGCTCCCTCGTCTCCCGCACCCACGTGGACACCCTGACCAAGCAGACCCGCGTTGACAATGCTCGCTTCTTCGATGATGACCTGAGCAAGGTCCCCACCCACTGCGTCACCCAAGGCCTAGGCACCATCATGGACGCTGAGGAACTCTGCCTGGTCGCTACCGGCGCTAACAAGGCTGAGGCTGTGGCACAGATGGTCGAGGGCGCAATCAGTGCAATGTGGCCGGCCACCATCATGCAAATGCACCCCAACGCTAAAGTATTCCTTGATGAGGCTGCCGCTTCCAAGCTGAAGCTGATTGATTACTACCGCGAAATGCAGGCTGCGGAGAGTCACTGATTCGCTGACTAAAGGCGAAGAATCACACCGTCAATCAAGAATTTTTACTGACCGGAGCGCAGGGGTGAGATTCACCTCCGCTCCGGTCAGTGGCATCTGTGAGGGACGGGCGGTAAAATGGCAAACATGATTTCCTCTGAATCCCACAATGCACCAACCGGTCCTGAAGATCCGTTTGCGGCCCCTGAGCCCCAAACGGCAGGTGCTGTCGGGGTCATGGAAAAGCCCGACACTGACGCAAAGAAAGACGACGGTGACGATGAGCGCTACGCACACTATGTGCGTTCCCGTAAAGCCGCTCCCGGTCGCATGGTGATTGCCCTGTGCGGCAAAGTCTGGATTCCTCGGAAGAACCCGAAAGACTATCCCGTTTGCCCGACCTGCAAAGCCATCTATGAGGCTTCAAAGAACAACGGTAAAGGCTGGCCTTTTAATGGCGATAATGGTTCCGGGTCCGGTTCGGACTCCGGAAGCGACTCGTGACGCCGCTACCGCCTTCCCCGTCCGCTGATTCCTCTCTTCCAGCTAACGTCTCTCCCTCCGCAGCGCAGAGCTTATCGCCTGCCTATCCGCGCCGGGCAGCCTGGGGAACGGTCACGTCACTACGCGCCTGGCAGGCGGCCGCTATCGAAAAATACCAGGCCCTTGCCCCTAAAGATTTCCTTGCCGTCGCCACCCCGGGAGCCGGCAAAACCACGTTCGCACTCCGGATTGCAGCTGGCCTTCTGGCCGACGGAGTCATTGACAAGATTACGGTTGTCTGCCCCACGGAGCATCTGAAAAACCAGTGGGCTGATGCGGCTGCTCGCGTGGGTATCCAGCTGGATCCTGCCTTCACTAATGCGCAAAGAGTGGCCGGCTCCCATTTCGATGGAGTAGCAGTCACCTACGCGCAGGTTGGGGCAAATCCGCAAGTACATGAGACCCGCACGCGAGCCCATCGCACCCTCGTCATCCTCGACGAAATCCACCACGGCGGCGACAGCCTCACCTGGGGTGACGGGATCGGGATTGCCTTTGCGGATGCCACCCGCCGCCTCGCTTTGACGGGCACCCCTTTCCGCTCTGATAGCGCCCCCATTCCATTCGTCCGCTACGTTGAAGATGAGCAGGGGATTCGGCGCTCTCATGCGGACTACGTTTATGGGTACGCCCAGGCGCTGCGTGACAGTGTGGTTCGTCCGGTGATTTTCATGTCATATTCGGGTTCCATGCATTGGCGTACCAGCGCTGGGGATGAGGTGCAGGCGCGGCTGGGGGAGCCCCTCACGAAAGACATGACGAAGCAGGCTTGGCGGACCGCGCTGGATCCGAAAGGGCAGTGGATGCCGGCGGTACTTTCCGCGGCGGATCAGCGTCTCACCCAGGTGCGTCGCAGCGTCCCCGACGCGGGCGGGTTGGTGATTGCCTCTAACCAGATGGCGGCGCGCGCCTACGCGAAGCAGTTGCGTGAGATTACCGGCAAGGCTCCCACCGTGGTGCTTTCGGATGACTCTGGGGCTTCCGCGAAGATTGAGGAGTTCTCGCAGTCTGACGCCCGCTGGATGGTGGCTGTGAGGATGGTTTCCGAGGGCGTGGACGTGCCCAGGCTAGCCGTCGGTGTGTATGCGACTTCCACCTCCACCCCCTTGTTTTTTGCGCAGGCTATTGGACGTTTTGTGCGTGCTCGTAGGCGCGGTGAAACGGCCAGCGTGTTTTTGCCGTCAGTGATGCCGCTACTTGAGCTGGCCTCAGAGATGGAAGTGCAACGTGACCATGCGCTGGATCGTCCCGAAGCGGCAGAACGCAGCCCAGAAGATGAGATGCGGGAAGCTAACCGCCAGGAGAAAGCCAGCTCCGACATGCTGGAAGGCTTTGAAGCTCTAGGGGCGGAAGCAGAATTTGATTCTGTTCTCTTCGATGGCAGCCAGTTCGGTTTAGGCGGCCAAGTTGGCTCCCCGGAAGAGCAAGACTACTTAGGGATTCCTGGGCTTTTGGAACCCGACCAGGTGGAATCGTTGCTCCGGCAGCATCAAAAAGAGCAGATGAAAGCAGAGCAGCATCGGCGCAGTCGTGAAGCTGCCACGAAAGCGCAACGTGACGCTAACGCGAACTTGAGTGCGCATCGTCTGCGGGCCGCGAAACGGAAAGAACTACAGAACCTGGTCTCAGGCTGGTCGCGCCGGAATGGGACACCGCACGCCCAAATCCATGCTGAGCTACGCCAGCGCTGTGGGGGACCGGAAGTGCCGCAAGCCTCAACTGAGCAGATTCAGGCGCGCATAGATTTGCTCAGGCGCTGGTTCGTCGGGAAACGCTAAAGCCAAGGTAGCTTAGCCGGTAGCGGATTCTACTTGCGACTCAGCTAGCGTTGAGGAATCTAGGTTGCAGCCGATCTAGCCGGTGGCGGGTCTGTTCGTAGACTACTTGGCAGGGTTAGCGCTGGGAAGTTCAATTACGCGAGTCTCAATAGCTGGCTCGCCTTCGGACAGGTGCCAGGCAGCGTAGGGGAGCTTCGCGCGGATCTCCTTGTGCAGCTCAGCGCCACGGACCACCGCTTCGGGGCCAATCCACTGCTCATCAATCACGCCATCTGAAACCATTTTGCGCTGGCGCGGGGTAATCGTGATGCCCCGATCCTGTTCTTTCTGCAGCACCTGTGAGAACTCATCATAAGAGCCCACATACAGGCGTTCCTCAGCGGCGTAGCCTTCCTCGTCATAGACGCGGGCAGCCCATTTACGTCCCGCAATCGTGGACTTGGACTTTGAGGCCTTAGCGACGCCTTCCATTTTCCCGTCCGCGCCTACGCGCTCCACCAGCTTATAAACCAAAGCGGCAGTTGGAATACCGGAGCCAGTGACCAGCTTTGTGCCCACGCCGTAGGAATCAACCGGGGCTGCACCGAGGGCCGCAATGGCGTACTCATCTAGGTCTGAGGTGACCGTAATCTTAGTGGACTTAGCGCCCAAACGATCTAGCTGCCCACGCACCTTGAAGGCCTGCGCGACCAGGTCACCGGAATCAATCCGGACGGCACCCAGTTCGGCACCGGCGGCGCGTGCCGCAGCGACGGCGCGCTCTACGCCCTCGGGAATGTCATAAGTATCAACCAGCAGTGTGGTGCCGGGACCAAGGCTATCAATCTGTGCCTTGAAGGCTGCTTCCTCGCTGTCATGGAGTAGGGTGAAGGAGTGCGCTGAAGTGCCGATGGTGCGAATCCCGTAACGCTTACCAGCCTCCAGGTTTGAGGTGCCAGCAAAGCCGCCAATCATGGAGGCGCGGGCTGCAGAAACACCGGCCCGCTCATGGGTGCGGCGGGCACCCATATCGAAGCAGGGGCGCTTGTGTGCGGCAATGGTCATGCGGGAGGCCGCCGAAGCTACCGCACAGTCATGGTTGAGGATTGACAACAACACAGTTTCCAGCAGGCAAGCCTCCGCGAAAGTTGATTCCACCGTCATGAGGGGGGAATGCTTAAAGTAAACATCACCTTCACGGTAACCCCAGATGTCGCCGGTGAAACGGTAATCGCGGAAATAATCAATCGCGTCATCTGAGACGATTTTGTGCTTATGCAGATAGTCAATATCTTCAGGGGTGAACTCGAAGCGTTGCAGTGCTTCTAGGATGCGTCCGGTTCCGGCGACAACGCCGAAACGGCGGGAATCAGGAAGACGGCGACCAAAGAGTTCAAAAACGGAGCGACGCTCAGCTGTGCGGCTCTTCAAAGCGGCATCCACCATGGTCAGCTCGTACATATCGGTTAGCAAGGATGTAGACCAAGAAGCACTCATGTGACCAATCATATAACTGTTAGGGTAGTCATTGCTACGTTGATTTAGACACACTAATGTATCAAAAATGGCTGATTTAGGTATCTCGGCGCGCTGTAGTGTCCAGTCTCACCCCCTCAAAGGGTTGGAATCTTGCGGAAATTGGCTAGTCTTACAATGATGAATAACGCGCCAATCGGAATTTTTGATTCAGGAGTGGGTGGGCTAACGGTGGCCCGCTCAATCCTTGAGCAGTTGCCGCATGAGGAGATTCTTTATGTTGGAGATACCGCGCATGTACCCTATGGAACCAAGTCAATATCTGAGGTTCGCGGTTACGCCCTCGACATTATGGATAAGTTGGTCGAACGCGGAGTAAAAGCACTGGTGATTGCCTGTAATACGGCCTCCTCAGCAGTGCTAGAAGAAGCGCGCAACCTCTATTCAATTCCTGTTTTTGAGGTAGTAGAGCCAGCCGCTCGCAATGCGGCGGCGCTCAGCCCCAGCGGTCGAATCGGCGTGCTCGCCACCCCCGCAACTATCAGGTCAGGCTCCTATAATAAGGTCCTCTCGCGATTCCCTAATGTGCAGGTATTCTCCCAAGCCTGCCCAGCCCTAGTCGACATGGTGGAGGCAGGACAAACCAGCGGCCCGGAAGTAATCGCGCAAGTAAGCGAATACGTGAAGCCCTTGCAGGACGCTGAAGTGGATACGGTGATTCTCGGTTGCACCCATTACCCTCTCCTTAAAGGTGCCATCTCATACGTGATGGGACCAGGGGTGAACCTCGTGTCCTCCTCTGATGCCAGCACCGAATCCGTCTACCGTTACATCACTGACTCCGGCGAAGGACGGGACCCGCAAATGCCTGAACCAAAGCATGAGTTCATGATTACGGACGCCTCCGAAAACTTTACCGAAATGGCAAAACGATTCATCGGTCCTGCGGTCCGCAGCGTCACGGTGATTGGTGACCAATCCGCACATACTAAACCCCATGGAACAGAAGGTAAGCCCTCATGAAATTAACTATTGTGGGCTGCACCGGCTCCATGTCTGGCCCGAAGAGCGCCGCCTCCTCGTACCTCCTGCAAGCTCCCGGTCCTGATGGCAATGGCGGGACCCGAATCTGGAGCATCCTCCTTGACCTGGGCCCGGGCGGATACGGGCAAATGTGGAACTACTTGAAACCCACTGAACTGGACGCGGTTGCCTTAACTCACCTCCATGCTGACCACTGCGCAGACCTGGTCTCCTTGCACGTATTTCAAAAATGGGCTCCCTGCTCGTCAGGTGGAACCATTAGCCTGATTGGCCCAAAAGGGACGACAGAGCGAATTGGACAGATTGACGGCAATACGCAAGGCAGCTACGACCACGAATTTGATGTGACAGTCATTTCCGCGCACAACCGGGAGGTTGAAATCGGACCCTTCAAAATCACGGCATTCCCCGCGTGGCATCCGGTTCGCGCCTGGAGCTACCGCATCGAAGGACCTGCCGGTTTCCCCACCGATGAGATTGGTAACGCGAAACAGTTAGGGCCGGTCACGCAAACCCAAACTGCGGTATTCACCTACACTGGTGACACTGACCTGCATGATCCCACAATTGCGGCAGCGAACGGAGCGAATCTGTTGCTTGCAGAGGCCGGCTTCACTGCGACTGAAGTACCCACCAATCCTGACGGCTCGGAAACCCGCGGAATCCACATGACTGCGGAGAGGACCGGGCAGCTGGCAAAATCAGCCGGCGTGGGTGCTCTAGTCGCAACCCATATTCAACCGTGGACCGAAGCTGAAGTGGTAGAGCAAGAAATCAACTCCACTTGGGACGGCCCCTTCGAAATCGCCGAGTCAGGTAAATCCTACCTAATCTGAGGCTCCTAGAGTCCAGATCGGAAGACTAGAGAAGCTCAGCCTGCAGGGTTTTCGCGAGCGCGTTAAAAGCTTTCGCCCGGTGGCTGATGGCGTTCTTTTCCTCCGGAGAAAGCTCCGCATTCGTCACGGAGTAGCCGGTCGGAATAAAAATCGGGTCATAGCCGAAACCAGAATCACCTGCGGCAGCAAAACTCAAATGGCCAGTCATCTTACCGATTTCCACGAACTCTCTGCCATCAGGCATAACCAGGCAGGCGGCGCACATAAAGTAGGCGCCGCGGTTCCGCTCCGGCACGTCAGCTAACTGATGAAGAAGCAGATTGCGGTTCCCCACATCGTCGCCGTGGGCGCCTGACCAGCGGGCCGAAAAAATCCCGGGGGCGCCGCCCATGATCTCAACGCAAATCCCAGAATCATCCGCAATCGCGGGCAAACCGGTATCTTTCACCACCTGGCGTGCCTTAATCAGGGAGTTCTCCGCGAAATCAACGCCATCTTCAACCGGTTCAACCGTGTCAAAATCTTGAGCTGAACCCAGCCAGTCTGGCTGAAAACCGGGAATCGCGGCCGATAAAATCTGGCGCAGCTCATTAACCTTGTGCTGGTTTCTGGTCGCCAGAATCACCCTCGGCAAGGACGAGGAAGACCCCGCCGTGCTCACTTGCCAGCCTCCGCCACGAAAACCACCCCGGGTTCCCCAGCTAAGCATTCTTCCTGCAACTGGGTGAGACGCGCATTGCCGCTCTCTGCCAAAGCCAATAGCTGATTCAACTCATCACGGGTGAAAGCGCCATGCTCTGCGGTGCCCTGCACCTCAACGAAAGTACCAGAGCCGGTCATCACCACGTTCATGTCAGTGCCGGCGGCGACATCTTCAACATAGGGAAGATCCAGGCAGGGACGACCATCAATAATGCCCACAGAAATCGCGGAAACCGAATCAGTGAGTACCTTGCTGCCGGGGCTAATCAGACCGTTCGCCTTACCGTAAGCAACCGCGTCAGCGAGGGCCACATAGGCGCCCGTAATCGCAGCGGTACGGGTGCCGCCATCAGCTTGGAGGACGTCACAGTCCAACACGATAGTGTTCTCACCCAAGGCATCAACATCCACCACTGCCCGCAAGGATCGGCCCAGCAGGCGAGAAATTTCTTGGGTCCGGCCACCCACCTTGCCGCGTACAGATTCACGCTGCGAGCGGGTTTCAGTCGCCCTCGGCAGCATCGAGTATTCGCCGGTCACCCAGCCGCTACCTTGGCCTTTCTTCCACCGCGGGACGCCCTCGGTAAAGGAGGCCACGCAAAGCACGCGGGTGTTACCAAATTCGACTAGGACACTACCTTCCCCGACCTGCTGCCAGCCTCGGGTTAAACGGATAGTGCGGAGCTGGTCAGGGGTGCGCCCATCGGCGCGCAAAGTTTCATTAATCATGAAACAAGCCTATCAAGTGAAGATAAATTATGAGCAGAAAGGGTAGCGTATAAGGGTGAAGAATTTGCCTTGCTCTCGTCGCGGTCTTGATCCGCGTACCCCTGACCGTACCAGTGTTGAACTCTACGAGCAGCTGATTACAGCGCAGCAGCTGCGGGTTTGCCATGTCAGTACGCGGGGCAGAGTCAAGCTGTCACAAAGCTCCGCTCAGGGTTCAGATTCCTTGACGGTCAGCCAGTTGGAGTCGGTTCCTGACTTAGCGCAGCAGTTCGCGCAGGGGCGAGCAGCTTTTTTGGGGGAAACCCCAGAAGGGGAGCTTTGTGTAGGGCTTTTCGTGCCCGACTCGCAGGCGCAGGGTGAGGAATGGAAACGTCTGCAGTTCGTGGGTGCTTACCTCAACGACGCTGAGGTAATGATGACGATGGAGTCCGCCGCGCTGGCTAACTGGCATAGCCAGATGAAGTACTGTTCGCGTTGCGGTAGTTCGTTGCGGACACGTTCGCTAGGCTGGATGAAAGAATGTGTCAAGTGCGGGCATCTAGTGTATCCGCGCACAGATCCGGCGGTCATCATGGCGATCCATGATCAGCAGGATCGGCTTTTGCTGGCCCATAACGCGCATTGGCCGGAGCGTCTAGCCTCCCTGATTGCCGGCTATATTGATGCCGCGGAAACCCCGGAGTCCGCCGTTTTGCGTGAGATCTCTGAAGAGGTCGGCTTCCACGGGATTGATGCTTCCGCCATTAAGTACATTGCCTCCCAGCCGTGGCCCTTCCCGCGTTCCTTAATGTTGGTTTATCGGGTTCAGTTGGGGGTCGAGGGGGAGGCCGCCGACCAGCTCATCCAGGTGGATAATAATGAGATTATGTGGGCCAATTTCTATTCTAAAGCTGACCTACGTAAAGCCATTGAGACCCGTGATTTAATGATGCCGGCGTCTTCCTCGGTAGCCCGCGCCTATATTGCACAGTGGATGGGTGAAATGATGCCTGCTGAGGTGTGGGAATAATAAATGTCCCGCCCCTATGACAGACTGAGACTATGACTTCTTATCCTGATTTATCTCAAGGCTCTCCAGGGTCTGGGCCGGAACTTAAATCGCCTGATGAGCTGCTAGCCGATCTGGATCCTGAACAGCGGCAGGTCGCTCGGCAGGTTTCGGGTCCGCTGTGCGTTCTGGCTGGTGCCGGTACAGGTAAGACTCGGGCGATTACCTATCGGATTGCTTACGGGGTGGCGACAGAAGCTTTTGCGCCAACTTCATTGCTGGCCGTGACTTTTACGGCCCGGGCGGCTGGTGAGATGCGTGAACGCTTAGCTGCTCTTGGCGTGCACGGCGTGCAGGCCCGGACTTTCCATGCGGCCGCTTTGCGGCAGTTATCTTTCTTCTGGCCGACCGTGGTGGGAGGCAATTTCCCGCCGCTGGTGAAGCAGAAAGGCAACCTGGTGGCCGCTGCCGCCCATGATGAGGGTATTGATGTGGACCGCGTAGCGATTCGCGACCTAGCGGCGGAAGTTGAGTGGGCGAAAGTCAGTATGATCACGCCGGAACAGTATGTGGATGCAGCCGTTCAGGCGGATAGAATTCCCCCAACTAATATGAGTCCGGAGACGGTTTCCTCCATTTTGCGCCGCTATGAGGCAGTGAAAAGCGACAACGGGGTTATCGACTTTGAGGATGTCCTACTCATGACGGTGGGGATGTTGCAGCAACGCCCCGATATTGCGAAACGTATCCGCTCCCAGTACCGAAACTTTGTGGTGGATGAGTATCAGGACGTTTCCAAACTCCAGCAGCAGCTACTGGACTTGTGGCTGGGGGAGCGTAACGACCTGTGCGTAGTCGGTGACGTCGCCCAAACTATCTATTCTTTTACCGGTGCGACCCCGCACTATCTGAGTTCTTTTGCGCAACGCTACGAGGGGGCCAGGACCGTCGTTTTGAACCGGGACTACCGTTCCTCACCGGAAATCGTTACGGTAGCGAACCGGATTTTGGTTTCATCACCAGGTGGGATGATGCAAGGGGCGGTGCAGCTCAAATCTCATGCGCCTTCTGGTCCGAAACCTAGTTTCAGCACCTTCCATGATGATGAGACTGAAGCAGAGCAGGTCGCAGAGCAAATCAAAGAACTCTACGAAGATGGACTTCCGCTGTCTCAGATTGCGGTCCTGTTCCGCACCAATGCGCAATCTCAAGCCATTGAACAGGCCCTTACCGCTGCCGGAATCGGCTACGTGATGCGTGGCGGTGAAGAGTTCTTCCACCGTGGTGATGTGCGCGCCGCAATCACTGCTTTCCAGAATCTAGCAAACTCCGAAGCCGACGGGGACACCGCCACATTCATGCGTGAATCTGTACGCGGAGCTGGTTGGACTGAAACCGCACCAGAAACCCAGGGTGCAGTACGTGAACGCTGGGATGCTTTGAACGCGCTCTACACCTTGGCGAAAGACCGTGCCGCCGAGGGGGTACATCCGGACGCCTTGGCGAAAGAACTAAAAGAACGAATGCAAGCCCAGCATGCCCCGACTGTTGAGGGAGTGACGCTCTCAACCATTCATGCGGCTAAAGGCCTTGAATGGGAGGCCGTGTTCCTGATTGGGGTTAGAGAAGGCCTGCTCCCCATCTCGATGGCGAAAACTGAGGCCGCAATCGCAGAGGAACGCAGACTGTTCTATGTGGCGGTCACCCGGGCGCGAAGCATTCTGCGGATCAGCTACGCGCAGAGCCGCTCCGGTGGGCGGGGAAAGAATAAGCGATCGCATTTCTTAGCGCCACTGTGGCCAGAGCGTACCAAGTCGTCCTCGACCCCCTCGGCTTCCGCCAGCCCGCGTGAACGTGCCCGCATGGCAGCCCGCCAGTTTGAGGAGGACGCCAGCACTGATTCGCTGGAGCGGTTCACCCAGCTGAAAGCCTGGCGCCGCAAACTTAGTGACGAAATGTCCAAGCCTGCCTTCACTATCTTTGCGGACGTGACTTTACGGGAGATAGCTTTGGAGGATCCGCAGACTCTGACGCAACTGGGACAGCTACGGGGCATCGGCGATACGAAACTATCCCTGTGGGGTGAAGAAGTCCTAGATTTGCTGGCTGAGCTGCGCGGAGACAAATAGTCACCTCAGCTAGAGTGCCTGACAGCTACAACGCGGATGCGGCTGAACCTGGGTAGTGGTGGTATCTGCCGGATAGTACGGGACATAGCTTAGGGAACCCAGCGGAATAAGATGCCGGCCATCCAAGTAATCAGTGGCGTACCGCAGTATCACGCCGGCAATCAGGCTTAAGGATGCCGCATCTAGTACCCCCGGCGGGGGATTCCTCCCCCAAGAGATAAGCTGCTGCTGAAGCCTAGGCCAGCTGGAATCATGGTCTGTGCGATGCAGATCAACGCAGTGCGTGCAAGGAGTAGCTCCCGGCTGGACCAGTGGCCCAACTGTCGCCCCCAAATCTGACAGGCTGACCGCCAGATGGGGGATATGCTGCAACCCCATTAGTTTCAAGTCCACGGTTGAGAACGCCCCATAGCTAATCATGATCACCAGGTCGCATTGGGCTACCGAATAGTAGTTGATTTTCGGTGAGTACTGCTGGCAGGTAGTCACTATCGCTCCGGAGCGTTTCTTCCCGAAACTGCTGGAACTAAACGGAAATAACTCCGCGGCACTGATCCGCTCATTCTCTTTCCGCGTCTTTACGCTAATATTCCCGATTCCTGCCGTGCCCAGCAGCGAGGCAACCAGCGCGCCCAAGCGGTCAGCCCCCACCACTAGGACATGTTTTTCTTTGCGGCAGCGAAAGCCCTCCTGGGAGCCATCCAGTCTGGAGCAGAGGGTTTCTTCCGCAGTGTAGGGACGGTTACGGTGACTGGTTGGGCTATCCATCAGGCCAGCATCCGACAACTGCTGCAAGAGCTCCGCCACCCTTGCGTCAGTAATCTGCAAACACCGTTGATGGCGTTCAATCTGGTAGCGATTCGTTCTGCGCCCCAACCACAGCAGATAGCTAATCTCCCCGTCAGTAAGTCCTTTGAGGACCAGCCCATGAACCGGATCGCTCCCGAACTGGAGCTCACCGTTTCCGCGTTGCAGAATCGGGATGCCGTGGCGTAGCTTGAGTGATGCCAATGCGCTCTCCTTGCTTTGAAACTGTAATTAGCTTCGCAGGAGAACCGCCAGATTACCGGCCCATTACGGCATCTGTGGATAACTAAGCCTCTGGGGAGGCTGAATCCTCACCGTCGTTTTGGGCGCGGGTATCCCCCTCGGAATCATCCTCAGGAGCCAGTCCCTCAGCCCAGCCCATCTTGCCTTCAAGGAGGGCTTCGAGCTGCGCATCCATTTCGTCTTGCTTCTCTGCGGCCTGCTGGCGGGATTGCACCACGGCGGTAGGATTATCTAGCTCCTCCATGGTTGGCATCGTGGAAGGATGCGCCCAGAAAGCGTCACGAGCATCCGGGCCAATCTGGTCCGTCAAGGTTGACCAGAGCAGTTTCGCATCCCGCGAGCGCTTCGGGGAGAGCTGCAAGCCCACCAGGTTATGGAAGATCTTCTCCGCGGGGGAACCACTGGCGCGACGGCGACGAATCATTTCATCCAGCTGGATGGCGTGCGGAATATGCGGCAGGGTTGCCCGCAGGGTGACTTCCTCCACCCAGCCTTCAATGACGGCAAGTACGGTCTGCAACTGATCCAAATATTTTTGCTGCTCAGGCGAAATCTGGGGCGTAAACATGCCGCCAGATAGTGCATCTTGGAAGGATTGGGGTTGCTCGAAGTTCATGGAACGGGCAGCGTCCTCAACCGCATCAGTATCGATGTCAATCCCCTTCGAGTACGCCTCGACCGCTGAAAGAACATGGTGACGCAACCAGGGGACTGCCGCGAAAAGACGCGCAAAAGCTGACTCTCGAACCGCCACGAAGCTGGTTACCTCATTGGCTGGGATGTCGAAGCCCTCCCCGAACTCTTCAACATTTCGGGGGACGAGGGCGACCCGCGGTTTCCCTAGCATCGGGATACCGATAGCCGTGTACCCTAAAGTTTCTGAGGCTAAAGCGCCAATGGCGTGACCCATCTGCATTCCGAACAGGGTTGCACCCATCCGGTCCATCATGCCGCCGAGGGGGTTCTGGCTGTCGCCGTCCGCCCCAGCGCCGCCGATTAAGGCAATCATCTGCTTCGCTTCCGGCGGGAGGTGTTCGCTCATGTCCTCGGAGTCTGAGAAACCGAGGTTCCCCATTACATCTCCCATGGCTTTGGAGATTGCCCGGGAAGCGTTCAAGGCCACCGGCTCACAGATGCTTCGCCAGGTAGCTTCTGTGGCCTCAACCCATTGAGTGCGAGTCCAAGCTTCCGGCTCCACGCTGGCGGGACGCAAATCAGTAACGGCGTCCAGCCACAGCCCGGCCACCTGCAGGGCGGTGCGGTATTGCGCGGCCTGCGCGGCAGTTAAAGTCTGGTTGC
Source organism: Boudabousia marimammalium (assembly GCF_001936115.1). Lineage (GTDB taxonomy): Bacteria > Actinomycetota > Actinomycetes > Actinomycetales > Actinomycetaceae > Boudabousia > Boudabousia marimammalium. The sequence goes on along the minus strand of NZ_MPDM01000006.1, from coordinate 42,538 downwards.
CACTCTTTTGGGCTCCTTCGGTAGCCAGCTGATGGGCCACCTTCCAGTTCACGGGGCCTTCAGAGCCTTCTCCGAATAAATCACCTATCACCGACATGATGGGGCCGCCACCTCCGGGCATCATGAAGGCTCCGTTCGGGCCGATTCCCATGGCGCCGCTTAAGTCTAGATTCTCCAGATCAAGTCCCTGCTCTTGCAGCATTTTCTTAACCTGTTCTAGTTCATGCTCCGGGACGATGCCCTCTAACGCTTTGAAGAAATCATCGAAAGCTTGATTGCCTTCGTCTTCAGGCTGGTTGCTATCTGCTGGCTGATCAGTCGACATGGTGCCTCCTTGTGCGGCAACTGGTGAAACAACGGTACTAAAAATGGACTTATGAAGCCATCTATAGGCCGCTACGCTGGATGGATTGCTCCGAAGGCGAACGCGGAAACTACGAATCTTAGGGGTCTGCTTTAGCGTGTGAGCGTAAAACAGTGCAGAATGGGACAGGTGAGTAACTATTCTACTTCTTTTGATTCGAAGCATCTGACAGAGGGCAAAGTGTTCGGCTCTTCCGGGGTTCCTTTTGCGCATCAAGTTAGCGTGAAAACTGGGCGGCGGAAAAGTCGGTGGGCTTGGCTGCTGATTTTTGTAGCTGTCGTTGCTGCGGTCTATTTGGCGGTTATTCACCCTTTCCCCTATGTGATTGAGATGCCTGGACCGACCATCAATTTGCTGGCGAATACCCAGATTGATGGGAAAACCCGTCCGATTGTGGAGGTATCTGACGGGAAAAATCATCCCACTTCACAAGTACCAGGCCAGCTACGGCTGGTGACAGTCTCCATGCGAGGGGGACCCTCAACTGCGGCAGTACGTGGCTGGGAACTGATCTCTGCCTACTTTGATCCCAGCCAGAATATACTTCCGTACAGCCAAGTATTCCCCGAGGATGTCTCCGCCGAGGAAGAGCGGAAAGTTCAGAAGCAGTTCATGACATCGTCACAAGATAATGCCCGCGCTGCCGCGCTCACCGCATTGGAGATTCCTTTCAGTTCCAAAATTACGATCGCGGGGGTCAGCGAAAAGTCTGACGGATACGGGAAACTCAAAGAAAATGACGTCCTCGTTGCAATCAGCCACAACGGGGTTGAGCAGCAGATTACTTCCACCGCCGATCTGTATCGCATCCTCGACTCCACTGAACCTGGCACCCAGATCAAGGTGAGCGTAAAGCGGGGCAGCCAGCTGGAAACAATCGAAATGAAAACCATAGCGCCCGGGGAAGAGGGACGCAAAGGTTCCCTGCTGGGTGCTTTCATTAACGCGGACTATCACTTTCCCTACCCGATTTCTGTAAATATTCCTGAATCGATTGGGGGTCCCTCAGCTGGCACAGTTTTCGCTTTGACCATGATGAACACTATCTCCGGCGGAGAGCTAATCGGGAATGACTCTGTGGCGGTCACCGGAACCATGAGTCCGAACGGCATGGTTGGTCCTATCGGCGGTGTGGTGCAAAAGATATACGGTGCGCAGCATGACGGGGCGAAATGGTTCCTTGCTCCTGACTATAATTGCGATCAGTTGAAGGACGCGAAGCTACCTGAGGGAATCACCCCAGTGCGAATCACGAACTTGGGGCAGGCCGCAGACGTGCTACGCGCCATTAAGTCAGGGCAGACCGACAAATTAGAAGTCTGCCCCCACAAATAAGAAGTGAGTCGACATGGATACTGTTTCTGAACCGGCAGAAGAACAACCAAAAGCCAAGATGCCAACTAAGAAGAAGCTGCTGATTGCTTTCCTTGTCGCGGTTTTTGGTCTAATAGTTTTAATTCCTGCGCCAGCTAGGGTGCTGAATCTGTGCGAGAACCAGGTTCTGGTTTACCCGGGTGATGCGGAAAATATGGTGAATAAGATCAGGTTCGAGGAAGATAAGCTGAAGCACACGGACGGGACCCCCGTGCAGCTGGCTCAGTTGCCTACAGATAGCGGCAAGCTGTTATCAGTCTCGGTTTTCACAGAAGGCCTTGATGGTGATCGGGAAATCAGCGTGAGTTCTTGTCTGCGCGGAATGTTTTCTGACGGCTATGAGCTGGTTGATATGCCAACACCGGAATTCGGTACGCCTGAAGACGCCATGCCGCAGATGCAGGCGCACACGCCGGATGAAGGCACCGCAGAAGCTACCTCCTCCGATGAGGATGAACCTGCACAAGCCCCTCAAGATATTGATGATGGCGGCTATGAAGAGGGACGCAATACCGCGTTCGCTTTAGCCTTTGAGAGCATGAAGATTGCGCATCAAGTCAAGATCGTTGTCGTGGACGCGCTGGAGGCAAAGACATTGAAAGCCGGGGATGAACTAATCGAACTCCGGCAAGGTGACAACATCATCAACCTTGATTCAGCTGGGAAACTTATTCAATTCTATGAGAACACCCCGGCGGGGACTGAAGTGACAGTAATCGCCAAACGCGGTAGCGACACCATTACTGAAACGATTGCTACCATCGTGGGGCCGCCTGATCTGGCTGGGTCTGCGCTTCCCGTGCGGTTCAAAATTGACTACGACTTCAATAAACTAGTGCACTATCTGCCTAATTCCGGTATCTACGGTAGCTCGGGTTCCCTAGCTATTGCTCTGGCCACCATGAATGCGCTGGACGGGGGCAGCCTGATGGGGAAGGACTCGGTAGCGGTAACTGGTGATCTTCGGCCCGATGGCGTGACCTATCCGGTGAACGGTATCTATTCGAAGGTTTACAGCGCCCTCAGCGGCGGAGCGGACTGGTTCCTCATGCCGGAAGATAACTGCGTGGAGCTGAAAGACCGGGAGCTACCGCCTGAAATCAAGCTGGTCGCCGTGAAGGACGTTAATCAGGCGGCTGAGGTTATGCGTGCCATTAAGTCAGGGCAGACCGACCAACTAGATATCTGCCCGCACAAATAGTTGAGGAAGGACAATCTCAGTGGATGACAGCAATTTTAGGGAGGCCGAGGAAGAGACACCGCCGGTCGAGGTGCACTTTCACCCCTTTGTGAAATATGCGGTGGGAGGTATCGCTGCCTTGGCGCTAATTGCTGTCTTGTTCACTGTGACTCCAGCGAAAATCTTTGGTGCCTGTGAGAACTATCTGATTGCCACCCCTGCACCAAGTGTGAATCTGATTGATCAGATTCATGTCTCTTCAGCCCCGGAGAGCGCGACGCAGTCAGAGTCGTCAACCCCTGAGTCTGATGGTGCCAAGCTGTTTGCAGTCGGGGTATTAGCCTACGGTTTCCCAGGAGAAAGCGATATTAGCCTGAGTCACTGCCTGCTCGCTGATGTAACTAAGGGGATTGAAGTTGAAAAGCTCAGCCCTAAAGAATATGAAGAGCTAGGTGAGAAACTTGCGAACCTGCCTGCTGATGATGGCTTCGCTGAATCCGTAGACAGCGCTTTTGGAGCGGCCTTTTCAGAAATGGGACTCCCTTACTCTTCTGAGATTGTCTTCAACAAAGACTCTGCTACGGGTGTTCAGAAAGGGGACCAGCTGGTAGGCGTAGTGACTTCCGCCGGGGAGCACAACATTGGTAACACCACTGACCTGGCTGAAGTTATGCAGCAGATTCCTCCGGCGACAAAAGTTCAGGTTACGGTGAAGCGGAATCAGGGAACCACAGTTTTGGAGTTGCCTACGGTTACCCCAGAAGACGAAGTGCCTGGCTCTCGCTTCGCGGATGAGCTAACGACTACGCAAAACTACGGTAAGTATCATCCGGTTATGGAATCTGAGGCTAACGGTCCTTCTGGAGGCCTGGCGATGGCTCTAACGACGATGCACAAGCTTGGCGCCGACCTGCTTGGCAAAGATTATGTGGCTGTGACCGGCGCTATCCGCGCCAATGGGATGGTGGCCCCGATTGGCGGGATTGTTCCGAAAATCTATGCCGCCTACCATGACGGTGCCAAGTGGTTCCTTGCCCCGGACATCAATTGTAACGAGTTGAAGGACGCGAAGCTGCCTGAGGGAATCACCCCGGTAAGGGTGAAGAACCTGAAACAGGCGGCTGAGGTTCTGCGTGCTATCAAGTCAGGGCAGACCGACAAATTAGAAGTCTGCCCCCACAAATGAGTTGGGGGCGCAGACCCTACTCTTCCTCGTCGGTGAAAGTCGCCAGTAAGGCGGCGGTGAGGTCCGGCACCAAGTCGGACGCCTGCGCGACCTTGTCCGGGTCATCTAAATCGCGGGAGCGGATTGCGGACCAGCTTTGCCCGTCGCGCAGCACGCCCGCCACAATCCGGAACTCTTGCCGGTCCGGGTGGGTTGCATAGTAGCTGATTGCCGCATCCGGGTCCGAGGGAGCATCCTTTTCAGCCTCCGGCGGAACTGAGACTCGTTCCATGGAAACTGCCATGCCGACAACCTGCTCTGGCCAGGAAAGGTAGCCGAGGGACTCTTCAATCCGCTGCCCCGGCAATTCCTCTTGCAAAATGGCGGTCAGGTGGTTCGGGAAGGCCTGCACTTGTGCCTCTAAATCCTGCCGAATAGCGGCGGGGAGGCCAGCTGGATCAGCCAAAATAGTGCTGGAAGGGACGAGGGCGTAGACGGTGGAGGGACGATCCCACCCCAGCTGGGCGACCTCCAGCTCAATCTCCGAGACGGCGCGAGCCAAAGCTACATGGTCGGGGTTGACCCCTAATGATTCAATATCCATGCCTAAATCATCCCACGGATGGAGTGCGCGAACACCTTGAGCATGACACCATAGGGTTATACGTATGTCAAAGAAAGGCACATCGTGAGCAATAATTCATGGATTAACTCGCTCGGTAACCTCGGAGGTAACGGCGGAGAATCTGGCGGCGGTGACGGTCCCAATAACCCATTCTCTTTTGGTGGGCCCGGACAGAATCGACCTAAGCCAGAAATGCATCTGCCTGATTTTAAGAAGATTTTCCGTAATCCGGTCACTATCTTCTTACTTATCTTGTTGCTAGTGGGCGCTTTTATCAGCTTGTCATCTGAGATTTGGACCGAAATCCTATGGTTCAACCAGATTGGTTACGCTAGCGTGTTCTGGACCCGGATCGGTGTCATGGCGCTGCTGTTCGTGATCGGTGCGGTTATCCAGGGTTCAATCCTTTGGCTCTACATGCATTTTTCCTACCGGTCCTTGCAGAAGAAGGGCGTGCGTTTGAATTCGAACGTGCGCCGCTACCGGGAAGAAATGGAATCTCGCCGCAAGCTGTTCTTGTGGGCGATTCCCATCTTCATGGGTGTCACCACAGGTTTGAGCTTAGCCTCGCAGTGGCGCAATGTGCTGCTGTGGTGGAACCAGAGCCCTTTCGGTAGCACTGACCCAATCTTTAACTACGATATTTCTTTCTTTGTTTTCACCCTGCCGGTAGTGCAGATGGTGGTCGGCTTCCTGATGCAGGTCCTGTTCGTGGGCCTGATTATGGGCGCGATCATCCACTATCTTTACGGTGGCGTGGAATTGTTCCCGAAGTTCCGGATTGCGAAAACCACCCGCATGCAGCTGGGTTTGACCGCTGCCGCAGTCGCCCTCGTTTTCGGTCTGCAAATGTGGCTGGAGCGCTACACTCTGCTGGCGGAAGCTCGCGGCGGCGCCCTCGGCGTGCACGGTGCCATGTACCGTGAAATCAATGCCCAGCTTCCGGCGCAAACTATTTTGGCTATCACCTGTGTGATTGTGGCTGCCATGTTCGTGGTAGCTGCCTTCCGTGACACCTGGAAGATGCCTGCCGCCGCAGTGCTGGTCCTGGTGCTTTCCCAGGTAGTTGTGGGCATGGCCTACCCAGCTTTGATCCAGCAGTTCCGCGTCGTGCCGAACGCTCAGGCGCTGGAATCACCCTATATTCAGCACAATATTGATGCCACTTTGAAGGCATACGGCATGGAAGATATTGAGTACACGACCTCTGACGCAGTCACCACTGCCACCGCCGGTCAGCTACGTGAAGATAGCGAATCCACTAACCAGATTCGTTTACTTGACCCCAATATTGTGTCCCCGACTTTCACTCAGGTGCAGCAGAACCGTCTGTACTACAACTTTGAAGAGCAGCTGGCTGTGGACCGCTACATGATGGACGGTAAGCTCCACGACACTGTGATTGCGGTACGTGGTTTGAATCAGAACGGTTTGGCACCAGAACAGCGTAACTGGGTGAACGACCATACGGTCTACACGCACGGTTACGGCGTTGTGACTGCGCACGGCAACACGGCGAATGCTGATGGGCGTCCGGCTTTCTCCGAAAGTTCCATCCCTTCACAGGGCTTCCTCGGCGACTATGAGCCGCGCGTCTATTTTGGCAACAACATGCCGCAGTACTCGATTGTGGGTGGCCCGAAAGCTGAAGGCAATAGCGGCCAGGAACTGGACTATCCGGATGATAAGGCCGAGGGTGGACAGGTCAAAACCACCTATCAAGGTGATGGTGGCCCCAGTGTTGGTAATTTGTGGAATAAGCTGTTGTACGCAATCAAGTTCCGCTCCACCGACCTGTTCTTCTCTAACCAGGTGAACCCGCAGTCGCAGATCCTGTATGAGCGTGCCCCAGCGGATCGTGTGGCGGCAGTCGCCCCGTATCTGACTTTGGAACGTAAGCCTTATCCGGCGGTAGTCGACATGGATGGTGACCCCAGTACTCCGAAGCGTCTGGTTTGGATTGTTGACGGCTACACCACCGCGAATAACTACCCGTACTCTCAGCATGAAGAGCTGGCGGATGTGACTAAGGATTCCACTACCGGAAATGCTGCGTTCTATACTCCGCGCGAAGAGATCAACTACATTCGTAACTCGGTTAAGGCAGTGGTTGATGCCTATGACGGTAAGGTGACCTTGTACCAGTGGGATGAGCAAGATCCAATCTTGAAAGCTTGGATGAACGTGTTCCCGCAGAAGGTTCAGCCGCTCAGTGATATTAGTGGCGACCTGATGGCGCATCTGCGCTACCCGGAGGATCTGTTCAAGCTGCAGCGTGACCTGCTGGCTACCTACCACGTCACCGATGCGGGTGACTACTACACCGGTGGTGACCGTTGGAAGACCCCAGCGGATCCGACCGTGGATGTGGGGGAGACTGGTAATGCTCCGGCTCAGCCTCCTTACTATCTGACCTTGAAGATGCCCACTCAGGATTCTGCCCAGTTCAGCTTGAGCTCCGTGTATGTGCCGGGTGGCTCTTCAAAGCGTGAAGCTATGGCCGGTTATATTGCGGTTGATTCTGAGACTGGCAATGAGTCAGGCAAGATTAGAGATGGGTTCGGCAAGATTCGGGTGATGGCTTTGCCTTCATCGACAACGGTTCCGGGTCCCGGTCAGGTGCAGTCCAATCTGTCCTCTAAGCCGCAGGTCTCTAAGGAACTCAACCTGATGAACCAGCGTGGTTCTAAGGTGATTCGCGGTAATCTGCTGACCTTGCCGGTCGGTGGCGGTCTGCTCTATGTGCAGCCCGTTTACGTGCAGTCCAGTCAGGGAACCACTTTCCCGCTGCTCCGTTCAGTGCTGGTCAGCTTCGGTGAGAAGGTCGGCTTTGCCCCCACCTTGTCTGAGGCTTTGGATCAGGTCTTCGGGGGAGATGCGGGAGCTGCAACCGGTGATCAGGATATTGTCGGAAAGAAGCGGGTTGACGGTGAAGTAGTCGATCCGGCTGCTCCGGCGGTAACTCCTGAAGGCTCTGGCGTTACTCCTGATAATGCTGGTGCTACGGCTGAGGCTCCGGCGCTACCGAAGACCGGCGATAACCCTGATTTGCAGACTGCCTTGCAGAATGCGAAGCAGGCTATCGCGGACTCTGAAACAGCTTTGAAGGCTGGCGATTGGGCAGCCTATGGTGAAGCCCAGAAGCGTCTACAGCAGGCGCTTGAGGCTGCGGTGGCAGCTCAGGAGCAGGCCGCGCGGTAGTCCAGTAGTTTTTATCTCTCTTTGAGCTGTCACTGAAGTGAGATAAGAGAACAGTATTTCGAGGGCGGGTTCTGGAAGGGACCCGCCCTCGGCATATTTATGCGTATAAACGCGAATGCTTTGCGGCATTTTGGGCGGTACTGTGGAGTAATACTTGTAGCATTCGGCTACAGAGTTTAGGCTGACCCAGGGTTTGGTTCAGGAGGCTATTTTGCAAAAAACTGTTGCTAGTGAGATCGGCAAGTTGAAGACCGTGATGCTACATCGTCCGGGCGCTGAGTTTACTCGTCTATCTCCCTCCAATAAAGAGCATTTGCTGTTTGATGACGTGATTTGGCTGAGCCGCGCCCAAGAGGAGCATGACCGTTTCGCGCAAATCATGCAAGAGTCCGGCGTGGAAGTGCTATGGGTGGATAAACTCTTAGCTGAGGCTTTGGAGAACCCCGCCGCCCGCCAGTTTGCCTTGGATAACTCCTTGAATAGCATGCATGTTGATCCGCGGGTGAGTAGCACTTTGCACGATCATGCTGGAGAGTTGTCTGCAGCGGAGCTGGGGGAGCGCCTGATTGCCGGTGTCACGATTGAAGAGTATGAGCAGATTGTGGGAGAGAATCTCCCCGATGATTTGGAGACTTTGGGTGGCATGGTTTTGCCCTGCCTGCCGAACCATTTGTTTACGCGGGATGGTTCAGCGTGGGCTTATGGTGGGGTGTCTTTGAACCAGATGCGGATGGTGGCGCGTCGGCGTGAGACAGTCAATCTGGAAACTATTTATAGCTATCATCCTTATTTTCAAAGTTTCGATTTCCTGCGTTGGGATGATGAGGCGGGTTTCGACCCGGAGGCTTTCGAGTCTGATGAGTTTGCCTTGGAGGGCGGCGACGTCTGCGTGCTGGGGAATCGGTCTTTGCTGATTGGGGTGTCTGAACGCACCACGATGCGGGCGGTGCGGCGTCTGGCTGAGAAGATGCTGGATTCTGGCCGGGTGGATCGGATTGTGGCGGCGCAGCTCCCGATTTCACGCGCTTTCATGCATCTTGACACCGTGATGACCATGGTGGATGAGGATACTTTCGTGGCCTATCAGGGTCTGGGGCAGGTGCCTACGGTGACTTTGAGTCGCGGGGCGAATCATAAGCTGGTGGAGCAGCATGATGAGGGTCCGGGCATGTATGACGCTATCGCGAAGGCTTTGGGGCTGGCTTCGATTCGGGTGCTGGAGAATCCGGGTGATTCTTTGACGGCGGAGCGTGATCAGTGGAATGATGCTTGTAATCTGTTGGCTTTGAAGCCGGGCACAGTTTTCGCGTATGACCGTAATGAGCGGGCGAATGATTTTCTGCGTGAGCAGGGGATCAAGGTGGTTGAGGTTCCAGGTGGGGAGCTGGGCCGAGGACGAGGGGGCCCGCGGTGCATGAGTTGCCCGATTGACCGGGCTCCGGCCTCTTAGACTGCGGTCAAGCTATCGGCTGAATGCCTGATTTTTGGCCTATAGTGAGGGAAATCTCCCGGTCTGCGTTTGCTGCTTCGGGGCCTAGAGACTAGACTGTATTTTGTTGACGCGGGGTGGAGCAGTTCGGTAGCTCGCCGGGCTCATAACCCGGAGGTCGCAGGTTCAAATCCTGTCCCCGCTACCAATGAAAACCGCTTGGTTTCAAGATTTAGTTCTTGGCCAAGCGGTTTTATTTTTCCTTAATGACCAGTGTCGCCGCAGTTCGTAGGGCAGCATGCGCATCTTTCATGCTGTAGCTAGGGGCTTTCCCAATCAGATTGATAGAGACACCGTTCACCCGATTCTTCAACAGTTGTACTGCCTGTGATAGTCCCATATTTAGTTCAACGTCTTGCGCTTGTAGCTCGATTAGCCAGGTTTCAATCTTTTGCTCCTCGGCGGTCATAATGTTGTGAATCTTCGGGTCACCAACCAGTTCGCCGTCTTTGAAGCAGAATGTGAATCCAGCTATCAGACCTTGCAGGGTTTCAGTCGCATGAATGGTGGGTGGCAGGAACTGCTCTAGGCATTCAGTGAGCCTAGTGACAGTGGGGATGGCGGTTTTGCCCTCGCAAATCAGTTCCGCAGCCCTAATTTCATTCGACGCTCCGGACCCATGCCTTAATCTTCTGGCAGACCGTCTCAATCGTAGCCGGAGGTGTGACGGTAGTAGCTTTGGCGACCGGAGTCCTGTCGATATTCCTGTGACGGGAGGGAGTCAGGCCCCGTACCAGTAGTATCCGACTCCTAGTCCTAGTAGACCTAGGACAACTGCAGCAATAATTAAAACCTTTAGAGACTCGCGATCCATGTTTCTCTCTCTTTTTGAATTGACCTATCGGATTAGATATCCATGCTGATGTAAGCCAATATATCGGATTCGGGAAGCAGATAAGTTTGTTTAATCAGTTAATACCGGATTTGACTAATCTTTTACCTATATGTGAGAATCTAGGGGAATCTGATACTTAAATTTTGGGTATTTAAGCTTGTGTCGCTCCCCGAGCGGTCGTACTTGAAAGGTTTGCTGTGGAAGCATTTAACACTGTCCTCGGGCATATTTCTGACTTTATGTACACCTACATGCTGGTCGGCCTGCTCATGGCCGCCGGCATTTACTTCACCATCAGGACTCGGGGCGTGCAGTTCCGCCTGTTCGCAAACATGGTTTCAACCATCATGAAGTCCCGCAGCGTCGAAGGTAAAGGTATTTCATCCTTCCAAGCCTTCGCTATCGGGATTGCTTCACGTGTGGGTACAGGCAACATCGTGGGTGTCGCCATCGCCCTCGCCGTCGGTGGCCCTGGCGCCATCTTCTGGATGTGGGTAGTCGCCCTGCTGGGCATGGCAACCGCATTCATTGAAGCCACTTTGGCGCAGATGTTTAAGGTTCGCGGCTCCGACGGCTCTTTCCGTGGCGGTCCCGCATACTACATTCACCGCGGGCTTGGTAGCCGCACCTGGGGTCTGGTTTTCGCTGTGCTCCTGATTTTCACTTTCGGTTTCGCATTCAACATGGTGCAAGCCAACACCATTGCAGGTGTGTTCGAGGCTTCCTTCGGAGTGCCGTCCTGGGGGACCGCACTCATCCTCGTCGCCCTGTGTGCGCCAATCATCATGGGCGGTATCCGCCCGGTCGCTAAAGCTACTGAAATCATTGCCCCCTTGATGGCGCTCATCTACGTCTTGATCGCCATCATCATTATCGGCATGAACTTCAGCCTGATTCCTGCTGTATTCGGCGCAATCTTCGCTGACGCTTTCGGATTCTGGTCTGCCGCGGGCGGCCTCACCGGCGGCTTCACCGCCGCACTACTCAACGGTGTCAAGCGCGGCCTGTTCTCCAATGAGGCCGGTATGGGATCAGCACCGAATGCGGCCGCTACCGCCACGGTCTCTCACCCGGTGCAGCAGGGACTAATCCAGTCCATGGGCGTTTTTGTGGATACTGTCGTAATCTGTTCCGCAACCGCGTTCATCTGCATTGTCGGTGGCGTCTACAATGTGAACCAAACCGACCGTGACGCGGCACAGACCCTCACTCAAGACTCCATCGTGAATCAGCTGGGTGGCTGGACTGCGATTCCGGTCGCTTTGATTATCTTCGTCTTCGCGTACTCCTCGATTCTTGGTAACTACACCTACGCGGAAGTCAATATGGACTTCATCCGTGGTGTCGGCAAACCCAACTACCTGCTGCGTGCGCTAGTTGTCGCAGCAGTTGCCTTGGGCTCCATCTGGGCTTTCAGCACCGTTTGGGCGCTGGCAGATATCGCGATGGGCCTCATGGCGCTAGTTAACCTAGTTGCCATCTTCGCGATGGGCGGCTGGGCGATTGCCGCTTTGCGTGACTATGAGCGCCAGCTTCCTGAGGTCAAGTCCGGTACTGCTAATGACTTCAGCTTCGTTGGCGTGGACAACCCCGACCTTCCCAAAGACATGGTTAACGCCGTATGGGATGAAGAACTGGGCGTCACCCCCAGCTAAGTAGAAAGTAGCGTTTAAGCTCCGCCGCGAATCCATCCGGGTCCGCGGCGGAGCTTGTTCCATGAGAAAATACAGGCATGCCAGAAGGACATTCGATTCACCGTGTAGCAGGCGCTCTCACCAGCATTTTTGCTAGGGAGCAGGTGCAAGCCCGCAGCCCGCAGGGCCGTTTCATTGCCGGGGCGCAAATCCTAGACGGGCAACAGGCTGGGGTGGCGCAGGCTTGGGGGAAACACCTTTTCCTGCCCTTCCGGCCCACCTCCCAACCTGGGGGCGAGGGGGATACAGACTTAGCTAAACTCCAGGCCGGTGCAGACACCGGATACCCGAACTGGCTACATGTTCACCTAGGACTGTATGGCTCCTGGCGTTTTGACACTGACCAAAGTCATCCTCTTCCGCACGCCATTGGCGCTCCGCGCGTTCGTATCGGTGAGGGAGACGAGCGGGTAGAAGACGCCGGCAGCACAGAAACATGGCTCCTCCCGCAGCCGCGCGGACAAGTTCGACTCCGCCTTCACACTGAACATGCGGTCGCAGACCTGTCCGGCCCTAACCGATGCGAAATCCTAGACCCCGTGCAGGTGGCAGACACCCTCGACAAACTGGGGCCAGACCCGATCCGTGACCATTCCGGGGATGAGGACCGTTTCGTAACTCTCATGCGGCGGCGTTCCATCCCTATCGGCCAGGCCGTGATGGATCAGAGTATCTGTGCCGGCCCGGGGAACATCTACCGTGCCGAATGCCTTTTCAGAACCAGAATCAACCCAAACCGGGCAGCTAAACAGGTCTCAGAAAACAGACTTAGAACACTTTGGCGGGACCTAGTTGTCGCATTGAGAGAGGGCGTGCGCGACGGAAAAATCATCACTGTACCAACCGAACTGGTTCCCGCACATATCGCCCCAGAAGATAAAGAAGCGAGACGCTTCGCCGTCTATCATCGCACCGGCAGGAGCTGTTTGCGGTGCGGTGCCACAGTGCGGGAAAAGAACCTAGCGGGGCGCAAACTATTTTGGTGTCCAGGCTGTCAAAACTAGCGAAAATTCGCCAAATATATGGCCCAGTTCGCCTGGAAAATGTGGACCTGCTTACTCTTAGGTAGTTTTCCCGGGACTGTGCAATTCTCTGCGCCTATTTTTCGTTATGATTGATATGCGGGAAATCGCATAAAATCAACGCATTAATGCAAATTGAAGCATCAAAGTGGGTAGAGAGATTTGACGAAAAAACGTCTAGCAGCCATCATCGCGGGAGCTATCGCAGGGGCACTCATTCTAATCATGGGTGTAACGTACCTGGTGGTCTACAAGAGCTATCAGGGTCTTGCCTTGCCGGGCACCCACGTCTCTAATCTGGACGTTAGCTCCATGACTCATGATGAAATCATGGAGGCTGTTGAAAAGCAGGAATCTGCTAAGAATATTTCTCTCCAGATTGAGGATGAAACTAAAACTGTTTCTCTCGCAGATTTTGGGGTCTCACTGGATTCCCAGCAGCTGGCTGATCAGGCGATTGCCCGTCCGGCGTGGTACTCCTACTACAGTAGCCTATTCAAGGACCGTGTGATTCCGAGCAAATACTCCCTCGACAACGCGAAAGCTAAAGAGTACCTGTACTCCGTCATGCCGCCCGAACTGTTGAACGGTAAGCCAGCTGTGGTCAGCGTAAACCAAGAATCAGGTGAAGTTAGCGTATCTGAATCGGTGGATGGAAACGTCCCCGATCTGGAGAAACTCATCAGTGATGTGGAAGCTGTCGCGCAGGCTCCCGCCGCAGCCACAGTGGAGGTCGCCTTCAAGGTTGAGCCTCCAGAGTTTGACACCGCGAAAGCAAAAGAGCTAGTTGAGAAGATCAACGCAAAACGCGCCCTAGACGTAGCTTTGGACCACGACGGGAAGAACTATCAGCCATCCGCCGCTGAAACCGCCAGTTTTGTTTCTATTACCACGGCGGACAATGGGGCACAGGACTTGGAAGTCAATACTGAAGCCATTGCCAAATGGGTGGGCGGCGTAGTTTCAGAAGTCAACGTGAAGCCGAAGAATGGCCTGCGCAAGGTCTATGAGAGCGGCGCGATTGCGCAGATTGTGCGCAAGCCGAAAGACGGCCGTCAGGTCACTAATAGCGATGACTTGTTGAAGTCTGTGATTGCCGCATATCAAGATGGTCAAAGCTTCAAAGGCAAGATTGACACTGAGGTTTTGGAAGCTCAAGACGTTAGCAAAGTAGTTAGCCCGAATGCGGCAAAGCTCGCATACGCGGCTTTGCCGGATGAAAAATGGATTGACGTTAATCTCACTAACCACACTGCTACCGCCTATGTGGGTGACCAGATTGCTCGCGGCCCAGTCGCCATGGTCAACGGCGCTGATAAGCACCCGACCGTGCAGGGGACTTTCGCGGTCTGGGCGAAGGTCCGTTCGCAGACCATGCGTGGCCGCGACTACGTGACTCCTGGTGTGCCTTGGATTCTTTACTTCCATGGTGATTACGCTCTGCATGGTGCGCCGTGGCGCAGCTCCTTCGGCTATGCCGGTAAGGCCGGCTCGCACGGCTGCATTAACCTGCCCGTAGCGACCGCCAAATGGTTCTACGACTGGGCTGAAATCGGCACCACTGTGGTTTCCCACGAGTAGAGTGTAGCGTCTAGTTTTCCTGATGAGCCATCTTAGTCCGCCAGCCCGCGGGGGAGTGCATCCCACTCAGCTCAAATGTGACTGCGCGGCGCCGACTCTGGGGGAGTGCTTTCAGAACCGTTACCCGCAGCTTCCTGCCCGCGCGGTAACAGAACTCTTCGCCGCAGGTGATGTGCTGTCCGCGGCTGGTCAGGTTTGCGCTTTCACCGACCCGGTTAGCCGACGTGACGAGGGCGTCTGGTTTTACCGTCCCATCGCTGACGAGGGCGCTGCGGTTCCCCCAATCCGTATCTTGGGGCGCGGCAACGGCTGGCTGGTAGCGGATAAGCCCGCTGGCATCTCCACCATGCCGAGGGGGAAGTACGTGTTCCGCAGCCTCACAGTGCAGCTACGTCGCGTTGAGAATAATGACCAGATCGTAGCGGCTCACCGGCTGGATCGGATGACCGCTGGCGTGGTACTCCTGACCAATGACCCGCAGATGCGCGGACTCTACCAGACCATGTTCGACCGGCGGGAAGTACACAAAACCTACCGGATGGTCACCGGTGCCCAAACAAAGTACGCGGATGGGCAGTGGCATGAGATTAATCAGCCGCTTTCCAAAACCGCGGGGGAGCCTTTCGTGAGGGTCGGTGAGCATCCGGCAGCATCGCCAGCGCTTACCCGTTTCAAAGTAGTGAAAGGCCCATGGGAAAGCGTGGTCGGCCCGGTCATGGAAGTAGAGGCGGAGCCACTGACCGGGCGGATGCATCAGCTACGGGCACACCTCGCCTCGGTGGGCGCGCCAATTGTTGGGGACCCTCTCTATGGTGGCTTAGCCGCCCCAGAGTACGGCAATGACCCGCAAGCGCCGTCTACTATGCCGCTCCAGCTGTTGGCCGCAAGCTTACGCTATATCGACCCGCAGACTAAAGAAAAGCAATGCTTTTACAGTCGCTTCCAGAATCTTTTAACAGCCGACTGATGACACTGCGCTCGCCCTCGTCCCCCTAAAGTCAGCGTCGACGTTTAGCGTGCGTGGTGGCGGTAGCCGTCAAGGGGTCCTCCGGCCACGGGTGCTTCGGGTAACGGCCCCGCATTTCGGCGCGAACCCCCGCGTAGGGGCCGGTCCAGAAACTGTGCAGGTCGGCGGTGATCGCAAGGGGACGCTGCGCCGGGGAGAGCAGCTCAATCGTCAGGGGAACCCTCCCGTCAGCTAGAGTCGGTGAATCAGTCCAGCCGAAACACTGCTGCAACTGGACGCGAATGCGCGGCTGCCCATCACTGTAATCCACTGGAATCTGCCGGCCGGTGGGAACCTGAATCTGCTCTGGAGCCAGCTCATCTAGGCGGCTTGCCTCCGGCCACGGCAACAGGGCCTGCACGGCGGCGGCCGTCACTTTCGGTAGCTTGCCTGCCTTCACGGCCTGGGCCAGCTCAGGACCCAGCCATTCATCTAGGCGCGCTAGGAGAGCAGTTTCGGAAACATCCGGCCACGGCGCCCTCAACTGCGCGTGCAGGAAACTAAGCCGACTCAGCAGCTGCTTAGCCGCCGGGCTCTGCTCCAAAGCGCCCCAGCCATGCTCAGTCAGGTAGCGGCGAATCGCCTGCTCCACCAAGTCCCGCTGCGGCTGCTTTTCCACCACCTGCTGCAGGGTAATCTGCCCCAGCTGACGGTTCAACAGCACCCGAACCTTACCCCGTTCGGTGACCTCAACCTGAGGAATATCTTGCCGCAGGGAAGCCCCCAACTCTAACGCTAAATCAGCTGGAATGGGCGCGGCCAAACTAATCAGCGCGTCGCTGCGGCCCTGCAAATGCAGCAAATCCGCCACCGCCAGCCACTCTTGCCCGCGTAGCGGTGAGTGCTCTGGCAGTTGCCCGCCCACACCGCCGGCCAGCAGATAGTTGGGGGAGTCTTTCGCCCGCTGCCGGGCCAGCCGGTCCGGGTAGGCCAGCGCAATCACGGTCGCTAAAGCCTCATCGCGGGTAGTTTCACCCTGCCTAGCAGTCTGCTGGGTGGTTGGGCTTGGCACTATTTCCCCGGACCATTGCTGCGCCTGTTTTTCGAGGCGCTGCCACTGCTGCTTCCACTGGCTGGCGGCCGCCGGATTCCCGCCGCCGCGCGCCAGACTTTTCCATAGGGCCACGCCGTCGGCGCCCTCGGCCCGCACGGTGGCGTCCGCGGTCGCAATCGCTTGCGCTGCCAGCCGCGCCCCAATCCATGGGCTGGCTTCTATCAGGGCCCGGCCCCAGCGGGGAGAAAGCGGGAGCGTAGCTAGGGCCCGCCCCAGGGCGGTAATTTGCCCCGCATTGGTGGCTCCGAGGGAGTCGAGGGTGCGTTCGGCTGCCTGCAAGGCGGGGGCCGGCGGATCCGTCAGCCAGTTGAGGCCCTGCCCGCCGGGCGCACCCCATGCAGCGCAGTGCAGCGCCAGCCCGGTCAGGTCACTGTGTGTAATCTCCGGTTCAGTGTGTTCGCGCATCCCCGCCCAGGTGGCGGCATCCACGCAACGGTAAACTGTGCCGGCAGCTTCACGGCCTGCCCGCCCTGCTCTTTGCGTGCAGGCCGCCCGGGAAGCACCGACCGTCACTAGGGAGCTTAAACCGCGGGCTAAGTCGATGCGTGGCTCACGGGAAAGACAGGCGTCAACGACCACTCGCACACCCGGCACAGTGATGGAAGATTCCGCGACCGCGGTGGAAACAATCACGCGCCGCACTGTATGCGGCTGATAGATGTGGTCTTGCTGGGCGGCGGAAAGCCCGCCGTGCAGCGGCAGTACTTCACAGCCGGCCTGGGTGGTGCGGAGATTTGCGGCCACGCTCTCTAGCTCTTTGACGCCGGGCAGGAACACCAGAATGTCGCCGCTGGTTTCCGCTAACGCCCGCAGCGTTGTGTCCGTGACGTGCTGTAAGAATTCGGGGCGCACCCCAATCTGTCCCCAGCGCGACACCGTGCCCAGAGCCTGCTGGCCGCGCCCCGGCGGGGCCTCCACTACCGTGACCGGGTGAATCAGGCCAGGAATCTCCACGATCGGTGTGCCATCTCCGAGGATCGGGGCGACAGTTTGCGCGGCGACAGTCGCGGACATGGCCACCAGATACAGGTCCTCACGGAGCTGGCGGACATCGTTGAGGAAAGCTACCGCTAAATCAGAGTCCAGGTTGCGTTCATGGACTTCATCAATGATGACTGCGCCCACCCCGTTAAGCTCCGGATCGTTTTGTAAGCGCCGCAGCAGCACGCCCGGGGTGACGAACTCAATTAGCGTGGCGGCAGAGTTTTTGGTGTCACCGCGCACACTGTAACCTATAGTTTTTCCCACCGGCTGCCCCAGCAAAGCAGACAGTCGAGTGGCCGCCGTGCGGGCCGCAATCCGCCTGGGTTGCGTCACAATCACCCTCGTCCCCGCCAGCAAATCAGCTAGCAGCGGGGGAAGCAAAGTGGTTTTACCCGTGCCCGGGGGAGCGGAAACCACCAGGGTGTGGTGGGTGTCGAGGGCGCCGCGGACTTCGCTTAATCCGGCGACCACCGGTAGGTCCGGTGGTGACGCTAACAGGTCATGCAGGGCCAGCAGGGAAGCGGAAACTGCGCCGCTGGGAGCAGAGAAATCAGGCAAAGGAGACGCCTAGTCTTGGAGCTGAGCGAAATGGCGTTCAATCCGGTGGAACAGCATATCTAAAGCCACCAGGTTGGTGCCGCCTTCGGGGATAATAATGTCGGCCTGGCGCTTGGACGGTTCCACGTAAAGCTCATGCATGGGCTTCACCGTCGCCAGATACTGCGCCTCCACGGATTCGAGGGAGCGCCCCCGATCCACCAGGTCACGCTTGAGACGGCGCAAAATCCGCACGTCCGCATCCGTGTCCACGAACAGTTTAATATCGCACAGGTCGCAGATGGATTTCTCCGCGAAAATCAGGATGCCTTCCACAATGATGATCTTATTCGGCGGCAAATAGACGGTTTCTTTCGCCCGCGTGTGGCGGGCGTAATCGTAGGTGGGGCATTCGACGCCCCGACCGGCAACTAGCGCATTAATCTGCTCCACCATCAGGTCCGTGTCGAAGGCCTCGGGGGCATCAAAGTTCAGTTTGACGCGCTCCTCGAAAGGCAGATCGGCGTGAGACTTGTAGTAGGCGTCATGCTCTACGACGGTCACGTCCCCATCAAAACGTGAAGCCAGAGCCTTCGTCAGTGTGGTTTTCCCGGAGCCGGTTCCACCTGCCACACCAATCACTAACACTTCGCCTGTCATGTGTTCTCCTTAAAGGTTTTGCACCCATTGTAGCCAGTTACGGCTTTGAGTGAGCTGTGAACTGGACAAACCCGATAATATGGGCGCATGGAATGCTCCTATTTTGATGCCGGCGAGTGCCGTAGCTGCCAGTGGCTGGATCAACCCTACCCGCAGCAGGTCGCCCGGCTGGAACAGGAGTGCCACGCTTTACTGCCGCAGATTCCCGCGTCTGCTTGGCTGTCCACCATGACTGGCCCGGAGCAGGGTTTTCGGAATAAAGCGAAAATGGTGGTTTCGGGTTCTGCGACTGCCCCGACTTTAGGGATTTTGGATGAGAACTGGCAGGGCGTGGATTTGTCCGCTTGCCCGCTGTATTCGGATTCGTTGCGTGCCCTGTTCCCGGTGATTGCTAACTTTTTGGCGACCTTGAAGATTCCGCCCTATGAGGTGGAGAGCCGCAACGGGGAGATCAAGTTCATTCACGTGACGGAGAATGCCCGCGGGCAGCACATGTTGCGTTTCGTGTTGCGCTCTCGGCGTTTCGTGGCGGCGATCCGTTCATCTTTGCCGGCCTTGCAGGCTTTGCTTCCGTCTTTGCGGGTGGTGTCGGTGAATCTTTTGCCGCAGCCGGTGGCTTTGACTGAGGGGGACACTGAAATCATTTTGACCGCTGATGATGTCTTGCCGATGCCGATGGGGGAGCGGGTGCTGTATGCGCGTCCGGGTGGCTTCTTCCAAACGAATACTATGGTTGCGACCGAGTTGTACCGGCAGGCGCAGGCTTGGGCCGAGGAAGTGGCTCCGGCTACGGTACTGGACTTGTTTTGCGGGGTCGGCGGCTTCGGATTATTCCTAGCGAAGCCGGGCCGCAGAGTACACGGAATCGACATCTCCGAGGAGGCAATCGCGGCGGCTAAGCTGGCGGTACTGCCAGAAGACGGTGAGGTGACTTTCGCGGCTGGTGATGCGCCCTCCCTAGCTGATGAGGGTGCGGCTGCTTTAGGCGGAGTGCCGGACCTAGTGGTGGTGAATCCCCCTCGGCGGGGCATCACCGCGGAAGGCTGCGCCTGGCTGGAAGCCAAACAACCCGGCACCGTGATCTATTCTTCTTGCAACCCGAAGTCTTTGGCGAAGGACCTAGAAATGCTACCCAACTACAGGGTGAAACAGATCCGGATTTTTGACATGTTCCCCCACACCTCGCATGTAGAGGTGCTGGCGTGGCTGACCAGAGCGGACACCGAGTGAAGCAGAAACCAACCACCGCGGTACTTGCTTTGCTGTCGGTGGCGCCCTTACTCGGGGTGGCTTTTACTTTTCTGTTCCTTGGGGGAAACCCAAACCTAAAGCTCTTTTTTGCCCTTGCTGTACTGGTGGCAGGTACCGTAGTCATGGCGAAAGAGAGCCTTGTGGGAGAACACCTAAACGGGTGACAAATCAGAAGTTTGGGCTATCTTGCGTTCACCTACGATGTTTTAGCGGCTCTGCTCTATGGAGTGTTAGATAAATCGGAAGATATCCATAACATCTTTCGCTACGCAGTAACACGCCGTAGAAACGGTGGAGGTTGACTGGTAATCAACCTACTTCTAACCGTGTGAGCTTATCGTTCAGATTCCAGCATATGGGCAAGAAAAGCATCGTAGGCAGAATCTTCAAAGGGGAGGTGAATGCTCTGATGATGCCAAGAGGAGAGATAGGCGGCTCCGGATAAAAGTAATGCCTTCAGGCCGTCCTCTCCAGAGGCCAGCAGGGCGGTCCCATGCCGGATATGATCAGAAAACTTCTGAAAGAGAATCTGATAGCTGTCCGAATAATCTTCTCTTACCGGAATTTGTTTACTGGTGTAGGGAAGGGATGCGTAAATTTCCTTATTTTCGGCGGCAAAGGTTTCTAAATCTTTTTCGTTTTCATGAAAGGTCAGTCGTAGATTGTCCTCAATGCAAAGTCTGCCCTTACTGCCCCAGATTTCCAGCCGGTTCACACCCGGCGCTTCACCACTGGAAGCGATAAAAGTGCCATGGAGGCCGCTTGTATATTCCATTTGCATATCCACTGCATCATCTACCCGGAAATCATTGTATTTACCGTAGTCAATGGAGGCATAGACACGGTCGGGCAGACCCAGAAGCCACTGCCAGATATCAAGAGAATGCTGGCACTGATTGATTAACAGACCGCCGTATTCCCCGTTCCAGGTACTTCTCCATGCGGAAGAACTATGATAAGTGGGAGAACGGTACCAGCTGTTTGCGACCCAGACCGCCCGATGGAGTTTGCCAAGCTTTCCGTTCTCTATAAGTTCTTTCGCTTTCTGATAAACGGGATAGCCCCGCATATTGAAAATCGTGCCGCAGGCGACTTGTCTTTCTTCGGCAAGGGCTAAAACCTTTCTGACTTCTCCAGTGGAAATGCCAAGGGGCTTATCCACTAGAACGTGCTTCCCTAATTGTATGGCTCTGGAAGCAAGGTCTGCGTGCGTCTTGTGGGGAGTGACAATGACCAGAGAGTCAAAACTATCGGCATCTGCGAACATGGCGTCTGCATTTTCATAGATTTTCACATCAGGGTATC
Organism: Boudabousia marimammalium; assembly: GCF_001936115.1. Lineage (GTDB taxonomy): Bacteria > Actinomycetota > Actinomycetes > Actinomycetales > Actinomycetaceae > Boudabousia > Boudabousia marimammalium. Next base: position 21,211 of record NZ_MPDM01000006.1, on the reverse strand, counting down.
GGATAGTGATATCCTTCTGTCCTTCCCTATTGCGGCAGCATATCCCGGTCAGACGCATACCGTTTACAGCTCCACTGTAAAGCAGGGCGGCATCCTGCCTGCCCATACCTCCGTAACCAATCAACACTGTGCGAATTTCTGTCATTTTGTTATCTTATCTGGTTTCTAACCAGTAGCATGCTGGAATGATATAGAAGCCGTGTTTTCTGTCATCGCCTTCCGGAATCACAACATCAATACCTACTTAAATCAGCTTGTTCGTATGAAACTCCTGCGGCATGGTGTACTTGTTACCTAACAGGCCAACTCTGGAAAGGTTTTTTCTCCTTCAGTGCGTCAGCAGTTGCCTCAGCAATATGAACAAGAGGAGTATGGATACGAGATTGCACTTGCGGGATTCTAGTGGTGTCGATTACCTGCTTTGCACCCTAACTGGATAGTGAGCGCCTTGCCAAACGTGTAGCATCACTGGATATGTAGTAGCGCCGAGGAGTCTCATAAGACTAATCGGAGGAGTGACAGAATGCGCGACGAATTAAGAAGATGCGATTGGGCTACCCACAGTCAAATCGAACAAGACTACCATGACAGTCAATGGGGTGTGCCGGTCTTTGACGACCAAGAACTCTTTCAGCTACTCATCTTGGAAGGAATGCAGGCAGGACTATCCTGGCTGACAGTCTTGCAGAAACGGGAAGCGTTCAGTTCAGCTTTTGATGGCTTCAATCCGGAAATAATTTCCTTCTACGATGAAGCCAAAGAGCATGAACTCATGCAAAATAGCGGCATCATCCGAAATCGTCTCAAAATTCGTGCCCTATCGTTAAACGCCAGAGCATTCCTAGAGGTCCGCGAACAGTACGGGACATTTGCCGCCTACGTGTGGAATTTCGTTGATGGCGCACCAATCATTAACGCATGGCAATCCAGTCAACAGGTTCCCACGCAGACCGAAATCTCCCAAAATCTTAGCAAAGACCTCAAAAAGAGAGGGTTTAAGTTTGTGGGCCCCACCATCAGCTATGCCTTCATGCAAGCTGGTGGTTTAGTGAACGATCACCTACTTCACTGCGATTTCAGATCTCAATCTAGTAGACTGCCTTTTCCAGGCAGCTAACTAGCAGTGATTAGGGGGAGTAGAAGAAAATGAATAAAAGCAATCTCGAATTTATTGCGGCCATGATTATCTTCGGTTCCAACGGCGTCCTAGCCAGTTTTGTCCCTTGGTACAGCTACGAGATTGTGTTGGCCCGCACCACCATTGGTGCGCTCTCCATGCTGTTGATTATTCTGCTGACTCGTCAGCGTCTGGTATTCAAACAGCACCTGTCAGAGATGAAAATGCTGGTATTTTCGGGTATTTTCATGGGCCTGAATTGGATGTTTTTGTACGAAGCCTACCGTCACCTTGGTGTCGGTCTAGCTCAAATCCTCAGCAGTAGTGGCCCCGCCCTCGCCATGGTTTTAGCCCCGCTCATTTTCAAAGAACAGCTAAGAAAACACAAACTTTTCGGTTTTGCCGTGGTGCTCGTCGGCATGGTCTTCATCAGCAGCAATGACCTCTCCGCTGGTTCACTATTCGGTTTAGCCTGCGGTTTCGCAGCCACCATCACCTATGCGGGTTTCATCGTCTGTAACCGCTTCGCGCCCTCAATTCAAGGATCAGAGCGCGTCATGTGGCAGCTCCTGATTGCTTCCGTGATGGTTTTTGGATTCGTACTCTATCGCGGCACCGGCTTGCCTAGTTCCCTCAGCTTCTCAGCCGCAATCGCGGTCTTGCTGCTGGGGGTAGTTAATACTGGTCTAGCCGTGAACCTGATGTTCTCATCACTGCAAAAATTGCCGCTCCAAACGGTCGGCATCTACGCCTACCTGGAGCCCATGTCGGCGCTCATTTTCTCCGCCTTGCTGCTGGGTGAGCAGATGAGCCTCATCCAGTACCTCGGGGTGGCGCTCATCCTCGGCGGAACAGCCTTCGCGGAACTGTATCGTCCCCGGAGAGCGAGGCTAGCACCTAGCGAATAAACGTCTCTAATTTGCTCTCCTAAACGGCTTTTTTTATGACCAGATACATTAAAGTAGTTATGGCAGACAAACTCCACACTAGGTGGCGTGCCAATGGCGGCTATAGGTTCATTGGCATCACTGCACATGGAGTTAATAATGGATTCATTCACAAAGTCAGAGTATCTGCCTGTTGGAATGAAGCAGCAAGGAGCACAATCATGAAGATTTCTGTTAAGGTACTAGCACTGCCGCTAGTTTTGATGATGTCTATTCCCGGGACTGCGCTAGCTGCAACTCCCGAACTACCAGCCACTATAGAAGACAATGACATCCCGGTCACTATTGAAGAAGTTCCCAAGTTCTACCCGACTTTTTCAGACATTGAGGGGAACATGTTTACTGAAGAGATTCGTTGGGGTGCCGAGAATGGCTATCTACGCGGCTGGCCGGATGGTACTTTCCGCCCCCAGCAGCTGGTTACCCGCGAAGCCTTCGCCGCATTCATGTACCGCATGAAAGCCAAACCGGAGGCTGAATCCAACACGGACCAAAACTGTTTCACAGATATCGCCAACTCACAGTTCCAAAAAGAAATCTGCTGGATGAAATCTGAAGGAATTTCAACTGGCTGGCCGGATGGAACCTATCGCCCCAAAGAATTCATTGAAAGAGGTGCCATTGCCGCATTCTTTGCCCGTGCAGATAAAGCCAAGCTACCAGAGTACTACAAGGCGTACGCACAGCAGGGGCATCTTCCCGATGCCGTAGGCTCTCCTTTCTACAAGGAGATCTTCTGGTTCCATATTCACGGTATTGGCCGCGGCTGGGATGATGGCTCCTTCCGTCCGAATGCCTACGCGAGTCGGGATGCTACTGCGGCATTTTTCTACCGCTACGCGCATCGTTCCCGGGAACTGCTAGACCTTCCTTTCCCGGACCCCAATGGCGATTACGACCCCAACGTCAAGTACCTAGAAATACCAAATGCCGGTAACTAAAACAGAGGAATCGTGGTGGTGAGAGCAATCAGGTCTCACCACCACGATTTTCTTTTTCTATCTGATTTTCTTATCAATACACCGCTACAAGCATTAAGTCTGAAACTCTAAAAATTCCGCTCAAAACAGTGGCTGGGCTGACTGAGTGCACGCTGGCGATTCCTCCGCGGCTCCCCCTCGTCCCTCTAACCTAAGCAAATGACGTTTCGTTTCCAGCCCGCCCGCATACCCGCCGAGGGAGCCTCCGCTCCCAATGATGCGGTGACAGGGAAGCAACAGCGCCAACGCATTCGCGCCAGTAGCTGACGCTGCCGCCCGCACAGCCTTCGGATTCCCCACCCGAGTTGCCAATTCCAGATAGGAAATGGTCTGGCCATAGGGGACCAGGGCAATCTGTTCCCAAACGTCCTGCTGGAATGCCGTCCCGGCAGTCAGATAGGGGATAGTGAACTCTCTGCGCTGTCCCGCTAGATATTCTTCCACCTGGCGCTGGGCCGCGGCAGTGACGTCACTGGGGCGTTCCGCAAACTCTGCTTTGAGGCGTAGCTGCAGACGAAGATCCACCGATTCGCGTGTCTTCCGGTACCGGTAATCCAGCAGGCACAGGTCATCACCTAAAGCGCCTAGCACTAGCTCCCCAATCACGGTCTGGAGATAGGTGACTTTTATGGTCTTGGTCATTTGTGCATTCTATCAACGACGAAAAGACAGGCAGAATTTAGCGTGATCAAAATAGCCAGATCATAAAACGAAAAATAGCCAGATCATAAAACGAAAAATAGCCAAATCATAAAATAGTGGTCTCATCAGTCCAGAAACTAGTGTAAAGTCGAGGCTAGGAGGACAGATGAAAAAATACCAGAAGCGGATCGCAGACCACCTTTTACAGAAGCGGCTCAAGAGCAAAGGTGCGGTACTAATAGAAGGGGCGAAATGGTGTGGTAAGACAACCACTGCCCTGCAACAAGCACGCTCGGTGCAGTACATGCAGGACCCTGCAAGCAGGCGGCAAAACCGAGCGCTAGCTGCCCTAGATCCTGCTCGGTTACTACAGGGAGACACCCCTAGACTGATCGATGAATGGCAGAACACCCCGATGCTGTGGGATGCCGTCCGATTCGAAGTGGATCGTCGGGGTGACTTTGGCCAGTTCATCCTCACGGGCTCCGCTGTTCCAACAACACTAGATGAAGGAGCACATACTGGCACCGGAAGAATTGCCCGAATGACGATGCGGCCCATGTCTCTTTACGAGAGTGAGGAATCCAGTGGTGAAGTGTCTTTACAGGGCATGTTCTCTGACCCCAGCTCTGTCAGTGGGCGAAACGGATTGAGACTAGATGACATGGCTCATTTGATTTGTCGGGGTGGCTGGCCCCTCTCCCTCGGGCAGGACGAGGACGTGGCTCTACAACAGGCAATTGATTATTTTGACTCAGTGGTAAATGCAGATGTCAATCGAGTCGATGGCGTGCAAAGAGACCCTCGGCGTGCTACCAGAATAATGCGATCGTATGCGCGGCATATCGGAACCTCCGCGTCTCTGCAACGCATTATTGATGACACGTCGCCAAACGAGTCACAGCAGATGTCAGCTCCAACTGTAAATTCTTATGTGGGGGCTCTCAAACAGATATTTGTGCTCGAGGACGTACCGGCATGGAATCCTAATTTGCGCTCCAAAGCTGCTATCCGCACCGTCGATACACGCTATTTCGTGGACCCATCGATTGCTGCTGCAGCGCTGGGTGCTGGACCAAAAGATCTCATCCAAGATCTTGAAACAATGGGCTTTCTCTTTGAAAATCTATGCATCAGAGACTTGCGAGTATACGCTGAACATCTTGATGGTCAGGTGTTCCATTATCGTGACAAATATGGGCTAGAATGTGATGCGGTTATTCACCTGCGTAACGGCCAATACGGTCTCATAGAAATCAAACTTGGTGGCGAGCAATCCATTGAGGCTGGAGCCAAAACCTTAAACAAGCTAGCCAGTAAGATTGATACAACCAAAATGCCAGCCCCAAGCTTCAAGATGGTTCTCATCGCGGTTGGGGACTACGCCTATACGCGCGAAGACGGAGTGTGCGTCGTCCCAGTTGCCAGCCTGAAAGCATAACGTACGAGAGACTAGATTAAGTGCCGCACCACGCAAAATAATGGGGCGCCCACCGAAGTGGACGCCCCAAAACTTAAGCTGTAAATCAGCCCATCACCTTGTTCAAGATGGTCTCAATCAAGTCAGGCTTTTCCCTGCCCAAGAAGAAACCAATGGCCAGCAGGCCGCCAACTTTGATCAGTTTGCCGATGAACTTCATAACGTTCTCCTTCGTTGTTGTATCAGACACTTCTATTCTGCCCTATTCCGTGCCCGAATGAAACTGAAACAGTACGGACAGGCACTTCCCAAAGCCATCAGCTGAATCCGAAAAGAAAGGTCTAAACAGCTTCAAGATCGTACATATACATCAACGCGCCAGCGCGCTTCACCACTGCGTGGACGCCAAGACTCATCACTCAGCTGAGGGACCCGAGTCCACGTGTGTGAATCCACGTCCGGAGCGAAAGTGAACCGCTCAGGAGTCTCAGACACTTCCGGAAAACTCATGTCAATCGTTGAAATTACAAGCTTTGTGCAAATATCTAGGGCTTCCAGATAAACTGATTCGCCGCCGATAATCCAGGTTTCATCACCAAAATTGGAGGCCAAATCGAGGGCCTCCGGCAGGCTGTGGGCGACCAAAGCGCCCTCGGCCTCCCAATCTGTTTGACTGGTCAAAACAATGTTCGTGCGGCCCTCAAGTGGCCGCTGAGGGAAGGACTCCCAAGTTTTGCGACCCATGATTACTGAAAATCCGTGCGTCAACTGCACAAACAGCTGCAAATCCGCGGGCACATGCCAAGGAGTTTTCCCCTCACGTGCAATCACGCCCTCGGGGCTTTGCGCCCAGATGGCTCCAACTACGGAAGGAACCCTACCGTCCGCGCGGGAGGGATTCTGGTTGAAAACTGGCATCGTGCACCTGATCCATCACAAAAGCCTGCGGTTCCAAATGAACCATATCTAAACTGGCATAAGTACCAGCCACCACGTCACGGGCCATAGAGCGAGTCCCAAAGAAGCCGACGGCCGCGCCCACACCGAAAGGCAAAGCGCGTCCCACCAGCTGCTTGCCCGTGTTCTTCGTCATCTGCTTAGTCGCGAACTTCGCCAGCATCCGGTTAATCGTGCTCCCTGAAGTGCCGGTGATTCGCTCCAAAGTAGCTTTCGCCCATAAGGAACCAACTTTCCCCAGTTCCTCGCGCGCCATCTCCGCACCGCCTTCACCTAGGAGAGCGGCCAGCAACATGAAACGACGCTGCTGCTGAGAACTGACTTCCACTCCCTTAATCTCTGCCACAGTCAACACCATGTACGCGGAGTGAACCAAGAAGGCGGCTAGCTGAGCCGTGGAAACACCCACGGCTACCGCTGTGCCAGCCCCCGGCATGAAGGCCGCCGCACCGGTAGCGCCACCGGTCCAAGATGCACGCGAAATGAACAAGTCAGCAACAATCTCAACCAGCTCATCGCTAGACGCATCCGGATACTTACGGCGCAGCTTCTGCACCCGCTTAATAATCAGCGGGGCAGGCGCTTTCAAAGCAGCATCAATCGCTTCCAGCATCGCCTCTTCAGAGTTAGAGGCAAGCGCATTAGTTAGCGTCACCCCAATGGATTTAAGTAGGGCTGAAGGGATCTTCATCACCGGCTCCTTTATTCAGTGTCGGAACGGCCTTCAAAAGTCAACATAGGCTGATAGGAAGCGCCAGTGTGCACGGTGTTACCCACCGTGCAGTACTTAGCGATGGCTTCCCCCGCCTTCTCTGCCAGCTGGGCTTTCTCATCATCGGACAGTTCCGTTCCCGAGAGCACCATTTCAATCTGGAAATTATCGAAACGCTCCTCAGTCTCATGGACCGTACCAGAAACCCCCACGGTCTCCACAAAATCACGAGTCCCCAAGGCGCGGGAAATCGTGTGGTCAGCAGACATCGCATTACAGGTTGCAATGGCAAGCTTAATCAAATCACCCGGGCTGAACTCTCCCGGCCCCTTGCCGATCTTCACTTCAGCGCCACTGGCGCTGCGCCCCACAAAGGTGCGGACGCCGGTGCGTTCCGCCCACAGCTCCTTCGTCGCTCCCGAATCAGCTGCGGGATCGTCGGTCACTTGTACTGTTACAGAATTCTTTTCACTCATGGCCATATTTTTTCATGGATTACCCGAAAAAGACCAGAAACGGGCCGCTTTGGCCTTTCAGCGAACTGGGAATAAATTCACCCAGCTAGGTAACGCTTCGCAGCCTCAAGCTCTCGCTCCACAGCCTGATTAGTCTTCCCCGCGATTGCGCTTTCTATCATCGGGCCAATCAGGAAGACGTCCACCTTGACACTGCCGGATACGGTCACCGCGACCCCCTCGCCCTCGGCCCGCAACTCACACTGGAGCCCACCAGAAACCGGAATCCCACGGGAAGAACTCGCGACTTCATAGCTGAAAGCGTCATCTTCGATAGGTCCAACAGTTTCTCTCACTGAGATGCTCTCCGCCCCACCTAAGACCTTCGCGGCTGGACCAGTCTGCATTTCAGGGGGCAAAGGCAAGGTTGAAAGCAAAGTGACATCCCCGGAAGCTGATTCAGATTCAACCTGTGAATCAACCGCCCTTCCCTCTGCCCGAACCGTCCGATAATGAGGATCTAGCAGCATCTCATGCACCTGGCTTAAGGAAGCGGGATAGGTGAACGCGGCAGATAAGTCCATGGAGGCTCCTTCAACGAGGGGGATGGGGTGTCGTACCCTGCTCAGTAATTCAGTGTAGGAATCCTACCATGTGCAGTTCTGCCCCGTTTCGCTTGACGCTCCACAATGGGTACGATAGTGAGGTGCAGAAGTTTAGAGAAATCATCACAAAAAATGCCAGTCCGGAACTAAGCAATCAGCAGATCGACTGGTTGCAAGTCTTGGTTTCTGACTGGCAGATTCTGGCTGACCTGTCCCCAGCGGATCTGGTGCTGTGGATTCCCACCTCTGATAATCGGTTCATTGCGGTCGCACATTGCCGTCCAGCTACTGCCGTGACCGTCCACCTCGATGACATTGTGGGCCTCTACACTTCCTCCTCGAAAGCCAGCTTCCTGAACGAGGCCCGCCGCTCCATGAAGGTAATCAGTCCGCAAGCCCCCCGTTGGGCTGGCTCATATTCGGTGCAGGAAACCGCTGTGCCCGTGGTGCGCAACGGAGTTTGCATTGCCGTGATGAGCGCTGAAACCAATCTGGGTGCTTCCACATCGACCTCCAACATGGATGCTTGGCTTTCCAACTCTGCGCAGATTTTCATGAAAATGATTGCCAACGGAGAATACCCTTACCGGGCCACACCTACCTCTGCTTTTAACGGTGCGCCGCGTGTGGTCGATGGTGTGGTGCGCTTAGATGAGGATGGAATCGTGCTAGGAATTTCCCCCAACGCGCGGTCGTGTTTCCGTCGTTTAGGCGTAAAATCTCAGATCGTTCATGAGAACCTAGTAAAACTTGTAGCCGACTGCACAGTGCAGGGGCTTTCCGTGGTTGATGAAAGTTTGCCCTTGGTGCTGATGGGGCGGGCTGCTTGGCGTACCGAAGTGGAAGCTGGCGGAACGACCCTATCCATACGAGCATTGCCTTTAACCCGTCGTGGTGGGCGGCAAGGCGCGATAGTGCTGGTGCGTGACGTTTCTGAAATGCGTCAGATTGAACGCGAAATCATGTCGAAAGAAGCCACGATACGCGAAATTCATCACCGCGTGAAGAATAATCTCGCCACCGTTTCTGCGTTGATTCGCATGCAGCTTCGCCGCTCCAACAATCCGGAGGTTAAGGTGGCTTTGGGTGAAGCTGACCGGCGTGTCGCTACTATCGCAACTGTACATGAGGCACTATCTCACTCCTTAGAGGGGACGATTGCTTACACGCCTTTGGCTAGAACAGTAATTGCTAATGCTGCTCTTTTAGCTTCTTCAGCAAACCAGGTGGTCACCAAGGTTGAGGGAGATTTCGGCCTGATCGACGCAGATCGTGCATCCACTCTGTCAACTGTTTTGGCGGAATTGGTCGCAAACTCGGTTGAGCACGGGTATCAGGATAACGACGGCACCATCGAAGTCTATGTGGAACGTGAAGGACAGTATGCTCACATCCGACTGGTTGATCACGGCGTAGGCATCGCTGAGGGCCGGACCGGCACGGGGCTGGGTACCCAGATTGTGGCTTCCCTTGTGGAAGCTGAGCTGCATGGTTCGATTACTTGGCGAAAGCGCGCTGAGGGTGGTACTGAGGTGCTTTTGCATGTCCAAGTCCAGCAGGGTGAGAACTAGAATCTGGCGGGGCTGCTTTCCTCTCTGGCGAGGGGTTTCGGTCGGGTGAGGGTAAAGGTCTGGGCTTGCCCCTCTCGGATTATCAGTCCGCTAAAGGGACGAGGGCGTGTCCGGGTGCTGGTCGTCGGACTGAGGCCAAGTCGGCTGGCGCTAATCGGGTCCAAAGCGGCAGGGGCTAACAGCAGGTCGGCCTGATTTTGGGAAGCGGCAGTAAATACGGCGCTATCTCCAATGATGAGCAGGCTGGTCTGGCTTTGCCTGATGCTTCTAAAAGTAGCTTCCGCCGCTATCTGGCCGGGCGTGAAATTGGCATATTTCAGCCACTGATCGGCGGCTTCAAGAATCATTAGCCTGCCAGATGCCGTGGAGTCCAAACATTGTTCTGCGTGCACCGTCTGCAACCAGTTCGGGTCATGCCAATCGAAATCATGTGGGCCGTTTAGATCCGGTCCGACTCTGATGGTTTCCCAGTTTGCTCTGTGAGCGCTGGCGAGTAGAGATTCCGTTAGCTCTTGTTGCCAGGTATTTCCGCCTCCGGCTGTGACAATTGTGCCCGGGTCTATGCCGAATACTTGCGCCGGTTCTGACGGGCCGGCGTCATAGAGCCCGAGTGGCAAGGAAACTGGTGTGCTCTGCTGGTAGGAAAGCAAAGCTGGATGGTCCTGGGTGAGAGTTTCAGGTAAGGGCTCAGTCCAGGGCGTTTGCACCCGACAACCTGTGCGGCCCACAGATTTGGCGGCTATCTGGCAGGCTTTAACCAGCTGGTCAAGGTCTGTTTTAGGTAGATAGTCGAAACGGATTGCGGTCGATTGTTCAGCTTGCACAATCGCGTTGCCTGGTTTCGTTTCTAAGGTTGCCGCACTACCATCTCCTAAAACATCGTATGAGTCAGCGCTATCGGTGACTCGTAGGGCGACCCTCAGCGGACAGTTTGCACGAATCGTGGAATCGACTGCCCCGGCTGGGCGTTGGGTAGCTAAAATCAGGTGCATTCCCAAGGATCTTCCCTGACTGGCCAGCCGAATTAGGCTTTCCATCTGGGCGGGGGCATGCTGCGCTAGCTCACGGAATTCATCCACCGCAATCAGTAGCCTGGGTAAGATCTCATCTGAATCTGTTTTTGCTGCCAGCCAAGAATCGTAGTCGCTGAGCCCCCGACTGGCAAAAACTTGCTCTCTTCGTTTTAGCTCTAGTGAAATCCCCGCCAGTGCGCGCACTGTCAGCTCTGTATCTAAGTCGGTCAGTACCCCCATGGTGTGCGGAAGCCCTGCCAGCCGGTTGAAAGTTGCCCCGCCCTTGTAGTCAATCAAAATCAGGGACAGCTGCGTGGGGGAGTGCCTGGTACACAAGGTTCCCAGCCAGGTCAAAAGGGCCTCAGACTTTCCCGATCCCGAGGTCCCTGCCACCAAAGCATGCGGCCCACTCGCAGCTAGATCAAGCCAATAACTAGGGGCAGAGTCGCCACACTGGGCGCCCACTTCTGTGCTTAGTCCCGGATGGTTCTTCTGCCAGTTCTGGGCAATGCTACGCGGTTTCGTCATCCAGCCGTTGCGCTCCAGAGCGAGGTTGCTCTGCTGTAAGCCACTTGATGCCGTTGGTTTCATCAACTGCCGCCACCAGTTCGCGGAGCCTACCGCTGGTGGGGCGGTACTTATCAGGTTGCAGTCCCACGGTGCCTGGGAGGTTCTCTCTGCACAGACTAGGAGCACCTCGTCAGCCTGACAGGGTGGAGCAGTTTCGGCCTCCTTCGCGGACAGTAAACGAATCTGTCGCAAAGTTGGTGCGCTCCCTCCGTTTTCGGGGAATGTGCTAGGCCGGTTCAACTCCCAAGTGCCGGATGAATCAGTGATATGCCGGCTTTGCCTGCGGAGCAGTAGTTGCGCAGCCCACCAGCGCATGGCTGGTAAAGCGCTGGGGCCAGTGAGACAGATTGTTTCTCCAGCGGTCACAGTTAGAACCTGAGGCAGTCCGCTATCTTTCAGCTGTGGACGGCGCCTGACCCAGCCGTCGCTTAACCAAGCAGATACAGCTGCTTCACCGCTCTTTGGTGGGGCTCCCCCTCGGCAACGCAAAGTCGCGGCGGCAAGTAGCTGCGCTGGATCCAGCACAGGTAGTTTTTGTTTCCCTCGCCAAACCCAGTAGGACAGCAACAAGACCATTATGCCACCCAGCGCGGGCAACCATCTGAGTGTCTCTACCCCTCCCCAGCCCGTCAGCCGCAGCAGCAGGGTGAAAGAAAACAGCAGAGGGAGAAGAGCAAAAAGACGCCAAGATTTGCCAATTTTTGTGGTTCTCTCTGCTTCAATCTGCGGGGCGGGGATAGCTCCGCTACCGGGCCGCAGTCGTACCTGCCATATCGTGTTCCCAGAAGCAAAACGGGTGCCGACACGAATCTGGTAGCTGCGTCCCGGATAAAGCCGACGCGAAAACCTAAAGAGACTTAACAACGGGCCAAGCTGCGGACGCGCCTGAAAGAGCTGTCGCGTCACCCCTGCCTGGTGGGAAAGTAACAAAGTGCCAGTATTTCTATCTGCATCCCATGTCCACACGCCATGCGCCAAAGCCAAGTCGGGGTCGCTTAGCCCGTGAGACAAACCGAAAGGTCCGGGAGGCAGGCATACTCCCGCATCTGGCCCAGACAGAACCGCCAGATGGGCTTCGGCGCAAATATCAGATATCGAAAACACTTTTCTAGATATAGTCTCCTTTCAATCGTCGCACCTCAAAGCCAGTATCAGGTTGGGGAAAAACAAAAGTGCCCGCAAATGTGGAAAACTATTAACAGGTAAAGATTCTGGGTAGACGAACCCTTAGCACATCGGGGAAGATAAAGTCCATGGAAGACAGCACTGAAAACCTTAGCAATGCCGGGATTAACGGGGATACCCCACCGGAGTCGGTCCGCGCAGAATGGGCTGACCTTGCCGCGAAAGTTGAGGCTGCGCAGACAGAATACTATGACCAAAAAGGTGAGGCCATTGAGGGCCGCCAGACGACGCTGTCAGATGAAGAATACGACAAACTATTCCATCGCCTAGATGACTTGGAGGCGCAGTGGCCGCTTTTGCGTACCCAGGATTCGCCCACCCAAAGGGTCGGCGGCGGCTCTAGCAACGACTTTGAAAAGGTCGCCCATCCCAGCCGCATGATGAGCCTAGAAGACGTTTTCACCCTGAGTGAGGTCAATAGTTGGGTTGACCGGATGCATGTGCAGACCGGCTCCACTGACTTGGAGTTCAGCGCGGAAGTCAAAATCGACGGGCTGGCGCTCTCCCTAATCTACGAGGGGGGCCGCCTAGTTCGTGCCGTCACCCGCGGTGACGGCTACGTGGGTGATGACGTCACCCGAAACGTCATGACGATTTCTTCTATCCCACATCGCCTCACTGGTAGTGGTTTCCCCGCCCTGCTGGAGGTTCGTGGTGAAGTTTTCTTCCCCCTCGCTGATTTTGAAAAAATGAACCAGCAGCGACGTGAATTCAATGAGCTACAGTTACAAAGAAAAGCGGCGGGTAAATCTCATGAGGCCCTGCAAAAAGAGTTCGTTAACGCCCGTAACGCTGCCGCCGGTTCACTGCGGCAAAAAGATCCGACCGTCACGGCTTCCCGCCCCCTCGCCTTCATTGCACACGGCGTGGGAAGCGAGGCCGAGGGTGCGACGGAAGTCTCCTCTCTTTCTGCCTGGTTTGAACAGCTGAGCAGCTGGGGTCTGCCGGTCTCTCCCTACTCTAAAGTGGTGAACTCTCGAGATGGGGTACTGGGCTATATTGCCCAGTACGGAGCGCAACGTACTGAACTGTTCCATGAGATTGATGGGGTTGTCATCAAGGTCAATGATCTGTCCCTCCAGTCCCAGATGGGGGCGACTGCGAGGGTGCCGCGCTGGGCCGTCGCCTACAAGTATCCGCCTTTGGAAAAGCGTACTGTGCTGCGCGATATTCGCGTCCAGGTGGGACGCACGGGGCGGGTGACGCCTTTCGCTGTGTTGGATGAGATTTTGCTGGCCGGCTCCTATGTTTCCCGGGCTACTTTGCATAATCCCAGTGAGGTGGCGCGAAAGGGCGTGAAGATCGGTGACACAGTTACCGTTCGTAAGGCAGGCGATGTGATTCCTGAAGTGTTGGGCCCGGTGGAGAGCCTCCGCACCGGCAGGGAATACGATTTTGTGATGCCAACGCTGTGCCCCTCTTGCGGTACGCCAATTGGTCCGGCAAAGCCGGGGGATAAGGATATGCGTTGCCCGAACGCGAAGTCTTGCCCGGCACAGTTGACTCAGCGGATCGCCATGCTGGGTTCTCGTAAGGCCTTGGATGTTGGCGGCTTGGGGGATCAAGCTGCGGCGGCGCTCACCCAGCCAGAGCTGGACCGTGACCGGGTCATTGATGCCCTTTTGACCGGTCACTATGTGCAACTGGAGGATGGCTCGAAGATTTCTTTGCCCCCTGAGCAGCGAGGGGCGGTGGATGATCCGCAGGCGCGGGAGCGGGCGGACGCCTATCTGCCGGCCCCGCAGACCCCAGTTCTGCGTAGTGAAGCGAGACTCTTCAACCTGTATGTGGAAGACCTTGAGGATGTCTTCTTGTGGCGTGAAGAGTTGGAATCCGACGGGGAAGGCTCGCGTCCGTCTGGTAACTGGAAGCAGGTCAGGTACTTTTATAATCGGCCACGGCAGGTGAAGGATGAGTGCGAGATTCGCTACGAGTCCCAGCCATCTTCCACTACGGTTGCTTTGCTGGAAAACCTTGAGGCAGCGAAGCAGCAGCCTTTGTGGCGGGTGATTGTTTCCCTTTCCATCCGCCATTTCAGCTCTGTTACTGCCCGCACGCTCACGGCCGCTTTCCCCTCCATGGAGGCCATCAAGTCGGCTTCTCGTGAAGAGCTGGCCGCGGTTGATGGAATCGGTGACGTGATGGCTGAGCAGATTATTAACTGGTTCGCGCAGGATTGGCATCTGGAGATTATTGAGGCTTGGGCGGCGGCAGGTGTGCGCATGGCCGATGAAGTCCGAGAGGACGAGGAAGATTCTGGCCCTGGTGTGCTGGATGGCTTAACCATCGTCATCTCAGGTTCCATGCCCGGTTACACGCGCGATGAAGCTAAGGCGGCAGTCCAAGCGCGGGGCGGTAAGGCAACCGGCTCAGTGTCGAAGAAAACCTCGGTGCTGGTCGCCGGCCCAGGGGCTGGATCGAAAGAAACTAAAGCTCAGGCCCTAGGGGTTCCAATCCTCTCTGAGGATAAGTTCCAAACCCTGCTAGATTCCGGTCTAGCGGCGGCTCTGGGGGAAGCTAGCGCCCAATAAAGCACCTCTGGGTGGCTTTAGAGCATAATCCCTAGGGGGCGGATGATGCGTTCAGTGACCCGCCACAGCCAGGGCCGCTTTGCCCATTCTTCAGTGGTCAGGCAGTGGGCGGTTTCCAGGTCTTTCAAGAAGACTTTTTCCATCACCATGGCAGTGTTTTCTCCGTGGAAGACTAGGTTTAGTTCGAAGTTTCCAGACAGGGAAAGCCGGTCAATATTGGCGGTACCGATCGTGCACCAGCGCCCATCAATGACCGCGGTCTTGGCGTGGACCATGGCGTGTTCGTACTGCCAGATTTCCACTCCGGCAGCCAGTAGCTCACTGAAGTAGGGGGCGGCCGCCCAGTCTGCCAAAATGTGATTTGAGCGCTCTGGGATTAGCACTCTGACATCGACGCCGCGGCTTTCTGCCTTCTTTAATGCGTCAATGAATTCCCGGTCGGGAATGAAATAAGCCTGTGTAATCCACACTCGTTTGGAGGCACGGTTAATAGCGTCAAGGTAGGCGCCGCGGATAGGGTAGAGCAAACGGTTTGGGGCGTTTGCGATTGCTTGAATACGGGCGTCCCATTTGCGGGCCCCTTCGTTGGGAAGCGCGGGCTGTTTGTCTTTCTTAAAGTCATTCCAGAAGTTAGCGAATGAGTTTTCCAACTCCCATACGGCTGGCCCGCTAATACGTACCTGCGTGTCACGCCAAGCGGTAGCGTAGAGGGAGCCGATATTGTATCCGCCGACCCAGCCGACTTCACCATCAACCACTAGAAGTTTGCGGTGATCGCGACCGAAGAGCCGGCGGCGTATCAAGAAAGCGCTGGGGGGCAGCAGCGGGAAAGCTCTCACATGGAGATTCGGTAGTTTCGGGAAGTGCTTGAAATGGGGGCTGACCACCAGGTTCGCGAAAGTATCGAAAACGCAATAGACGGTAACTCCGCGTTCTGCGGCAGCGATGAGCGCCTCTTTGAACTGCTGCCCGACCTGGTCGCCCTTCCAAATGAAGGACTCAAAGTAAATGGTGTGCTCTGCCTTCTCAATGCTATCTAGCATATCCGCGTAGAGAACTTCACCCTGTGTATAAACTGTTACCTCATTTTTTGACAAGGTGGTGTTTTGCGGCGGCAAGTGCGGGTAGCGAATATCGCCACCAGGAATACGCCGTTTACGAAATTGGTCATGCGCAATGATGCTGCTAGCCGTAATTACCTGCAAAGCCGCAAAGCCGAAAAGCCACAGTTTCAGGGCCTTATGGGCGGTATTCCTGATTCTGCGGAGGCGAAATAACGGTTTGCGCAAACTCATGTCTAATAGCCTACCTTAGTAGCGTCGGGGCAGACAGCTTTAGGGCTAATGTCGTAAACTCAGAGCATGTCTAATTTTACAAGTAGCGAAGTCATGCGTTTAGCGCAGATGGCACGCATTGCAATTACCGAATCCGAAGCTGAAGAGTACGCCTCTGAGCTCGGAAAGATTACTCAGTCAGTGGAGACGGTTCAGCAGGTGGCAACCCCTGATGTTCCGGCTACCTCCCACCCGATGCCGCTCACTAACGTGATGCGCGAAGACGTGGTGGGGGAAACCCTGGACCGTGATGAGGTCCTAGCTGCGGCCCCCATGTCGCAAAACGGCATGTTTAAGGTAGCTCAGATTCTGGGGGAGGAGTGAAATGACTGTTGATGTAACTAAACTTGACGCAGTAGCGATGGCGGAGGGCTTGCGTGCCGGCGATTTCACTGCCCGTGAGCTCACCCAGGCTTGCCTTGACCGCATTGAGGCTTTCGATGGCCGCGTCCACGCTTTCTTGCATGTGGATGCCGAGGGTGCTTTGCGGACCGCGGATGAGGTTGACCGTCTCCGCGAAGAAGGCGCTGATTTGCATCCTTTGGCCGGCGTGCCGATCGCCTTGAAGGATAACCTGGTTACCCGTCAGATGCCGACTACTTGCGCTTCGAAGATTCTGGAAGGCTGGATGCCGCCATACTCTGGCACGGTTGTGCAGCGCATCATTGATGCGAAGCTGCCGATTCTGGGTAAAACCAATATGGATGAGTTCGCCATGGGCTCATCCTGTGAATACTCTGCTTTCGGTCCGACCTATAACCCTTGGGATCTAACCCGGGCACCGGGTGGTTCCGGTGGCGGCTCTGCTGCTGCAGTGGCGGCTTTCATGGTGCCGCTCGCCCTCGGCTCCGATACTGGTGGTTCGATTCGCCAGCCTGGCGCTTTCACCGGTACGGTCGGCGCTAAGCCCACCTATGGTGCGGTGTCTCGTTACGGCCTAGTCGCGATGGCTTCTTCTTTGGATCAGATTGGTCCGGTAACCCGCACGGTTCGTGATGCGGCTGCTTTGCAGGAGCTCATCAGCGGCCATGATCCGCATGATTCAACCTCTCTGCCTGATCCGGTCCCCGCCCTGTTGGAGTCGGTTAAGCAGGTCAGCAAGGAGGGTTCTATTGAAGGTCTGCGCGTTGGTGTGATCAAGCAACTGACTGGTGAGGGCTATTCTGCTGGCGTGCAGCATCACTTTGATTCCGTGGTGCAGGCGCTTAAGGAGCGTGGCTGTGAAGTAGTTGAGGTGGATTGCCCCTCTTTCGATTACGCTATGGCAGCCTACTATCTGATTATGCCGGCTGAGGTTTCTTCGAACCTGGCACGGTTCGATGGCGTTCGCTACGGTTTGCGGGTTGAGCCCGAGGAAGGCCCGGTAACCGCTGAGCGGGTGATGGCAGCCACTCGTGGCGCCGGTTTCGGTCACGAAGTGAAGCGCCGCATCATTTTGGGCACCTACGTGCTGTCTTCTGGACAGGTGGACGCCTACTATGGTTCCGCGCAGAAGGTTCGGACTTTGATTAAGCGCGATTTCGCGGCAGCCTTTGAGAAGGCTGACGTGCTGGTTTCCCCGACTGCCCCCACTACGGCTTTCCAGCTGGGACAAAGGCAGGAAGACCCCATGGCAATGTATCTAAATGATGTGGCTACGGTTCCAGCCAACCTGGCTGGCGTCCCCGCCATTTCCGTGCCGAATGGTTTAGAAGACGGCCTGCCCTGTGGTTTCCAGGTCATTGCACCGGAGCAGCAGGATGAGTTGATGTACCGAGTCGCTCAACTGGTGGTGGAAGCGACCGGCGACGATATGCCCTCGCAGTGCCCGGCTAAGGATTGGAAGGTGGAAGCATAATGGCTGACTTAATGAAATACGATGAGGCTGTGAAACGGTTCGACCCGGTCCTCGGCTTGGAAGTTCACGTGGAGTTGGGTACGAAAACGAAAATGTTTGATGCCGCCCCGAACCAGTTCGGTGGTGACCCGAATACTTTCGTCACAGAGGTTTCCTTGGGGTTGCCCGGCTCTTTGCCGGTAGTGAATGCGACGGCAGTTGAGTACGCTATCCGAATCGGTCTGGCTTTGAACTGCAAGATTGCTGAATACTGCCGTTTTGCCCGGAAGAACTACTTCTATCCGGATCTCACTAAAGCTTTCCAGACTTCCCAGTATGATGAGCCAATTGCCTATGACGGCTATTTGGATGTGGAACTGGATGATGGCGAGGTTTTCCGGGTGCCGATCGAGCGCGCACATATGGAGGAGGACGCCGGTAAGAACACTCACCTCGGCGGTGACAGTGGCCGTATTCATGGTGCTTCCGCTTCTTTGGTGGACTACAACCGCGCGGGCGTGCCGCTGGTGGAAATCGTGACTCGCCCGATTGAGGGCGCCGGTGAGCGTGCGCCTGAGATTGCGGCTAAGTACGTGGAGACTCTGCGCGATATTTTCCGGGCGATTGGGGTTTCGGAGGCTCGCATGGAGCGCGGTAACGTTCGCGCGGATGTGAACTTGTCTTTGCGGGAGTCTCCGGATTCACCGCTGGGTACCCGTACTGAGACGAAGAACGTGAACTCTTTCCGTTCGATTGAGCGGGCTGTCCGTTACGAGATTCGCCGCCACGCCGCTATTTTGGCGGCCGGCGGTACGATTCAGCAGGAGACTCGCCATTTCCATGAGGAAGATGGTAGTACTTCGGCGGGCCGCGCTAAGACCGACGCTGAGGATTACCGCTACTTCCCGGAGCCTGATCTGGTTCCGCTGGAGCCTTCCCGTGAATGGGTGGAGGAGATTCGCGCCAGCCTACCAGAGCTACCCGTGGAGCGCCGCCGTCGCCTCCGTGAGGAGTGGGGCTTTACGCAGATGGAGATGCGCGACGTGGTGAACGCCAACGCACTTGATTTGATCGAGGGCACCGTGGCCGAGGGGGTGGCCCCCGCCGCAGCCCGTAAATGGTGGATGGGCGAACTTTCACGTGCCGCGAAGGAGCAGGAGATTGCGCTTACTGAAGTGGCGGTTACTCCAGCCCAGATTGCGCAACTGCAGGACCTAGTCGATTCTGGCAAGCTCAACGACAAGTTGGCGCGTCAGGTGTTGGAAGCAGTACTGGCCGGCGAGGGCGACCCAGCAGAGATTGTCGCCGCCAAGGGCATGGAGATTGTGTCGGATGACTCTGAGCTCCTCGCCATTATTGATGAGGCTTTGGCACGAATGCCGAAGGTCGTCGAAGACATTAAGGCTGGAAAGCTGAAGGCTGCTGGCGCTATCGTCGGCCAGGTCATGAAGGCAACCAAAGGCCAGGCTGATGCTGGGCGCGTAAGCGCTTTGGTAATCGAACGGGTCGGTTCCTGACCTGTCATGGGCCTTTTGCACACAGATTTATTGTTAGAAGAGAATCGGAGAGAGAAATGATTCGAGTTAGCCCGTCATACACCGTGGCAATCCGAGTGGTAGTTGATGACACCGTTAACACCATGAACTTGGTGGAGGTTGTCAGTGAGGTCGGTGCTGTTCTTACCGCTCTCGACATCGCTAAAGCAGATGCCATGGGTATGCATATTGATATTACTGCTGACTGCCACGATTCTGAGCATCGTCGTCAACTGGTGGAAGCCTTGGAGGAACTTCCTGGTGTCACCATTTTGAGTGTCGCAGATTCAACCTTCCTCGCCCACATGGGTGGCAAGCTGGAAGTTAAGACGAAGATTCCAGTGAAGAACCGTCGTGACCTGTCTCGGGTTTACACCCCTGGTGTGGCCCGGGTTTCGACTGCTATTGCGGACACTCCGGATAAGGCTTACTTGCTTACCATGAAGTCCAATACGGTTGCGGTTGTCTCCGATGGCTCTGCCGTTTTGGGCTTGGGCGATATTGGTCCGGCTGCGGCTTTGCCAGTGATGGAAGGTAAAGCAGTGCTGTTTAAGGAGTTCGCTGATGTGGACGCCTGGCCGGTCGTGCTGGACACGAATGATGTTGATGAGATTGTCAACATCGTGAAGGCGATTGCGCCCGCCTATGGTGGTATCAACCTGGAGGATATTTCCGCACCCCGCTGCTTCGAAATTGAGGAGCGTTTGCGAAATGAACTGGACATTCCGGTCTTCCATGACGATCAGCACGGCACCGCTATCGTGGTGTTAGCTGCCTTGCTGAATGCTTTGAAGGTAGTCGGCAAGGACATCTCTGAGGTTCGTATCGTGGTCGCTGGTGTGGGTGCTGCTGGTTCAGCCATTATTAAGTTGTTGATGGCTCAGGGGGCGAAGGATATTGTCGGTTATGGCCGCACTGGCGCGCTGCATGCCGGTGATGTTGAGGGTATGCATCCTTCACGTCGTTGGCTGGCTGAGCACACTAACCCGCGTGGTGTGACTGGTGATTTGCGCTCCGGTTTGAAGGATGCCGATGTTTTCATTGGGGTTTCTGCCGGTAACTTATTAGATCCGGAAGATATTGCGCAGATGGCGGATGGCGCGATTGTTTTCGCTTTGTCGAACCCGACCCCTGAGGTAGATCCGGCGGGTGCCTCTAAGTACGCCAAGGTTATCGCTACGGGCCGTTCCGATTACCCGAACCAGATCAATAACGTGCTGGCTTTCCCGGGCTTGTTCCGTGGTTTGCTGGATGCTCGCGTCTCTGAGATTACGACCGAAGTGCTCCGTGTCTGCGCGGTAGCGATTGCGGGGGTAGTTTCGGAGCGGGAATTGGACGCAAATTACATCATTCCTGGTGTTTTCGATAAGCGTGTGGCGCCGGCAGTGTCTGAGGCGGTCCGTAAGGCCGTGAAGGATTTGCCGACACGTGAGATTCCGGTTCAGGAACACATGAACCTCTAATTGCTCTCTGGCAGTTAGGTTAAGCGGGTGCGACTTTCTTGGTTGCACCCGCTTTTCGTTGACTTTCGAGGGAGAATCCGAGTTTTCAAGGCGGGGTGTAAGGCGGGTCAAAACAACGTGACCGTATACTCAATTCCGGCATTTTTCGGATACAATTTGGCGGTATTTTGCGGTAAAGATTTTCCCTGACCAACAGATGTGATGCAGGTTGCAGGATTTCGGTTTGCGGTGGGGTGGTCGTTCCACTAAAGTTAATCCAGTCGTCGCGAGTGATTGTGGCGGTTGCCGGGGCTGGTTTTTCTGGTTTCTGGGTTTTCCTCCTTGTTTTGATTGCGTGTGTTTTTGCGCGTTTTTGGGG
>NZ_MPDM01000005.1 GCF_001936115.1 Boudabousia marimammalium | reverse complement strand
GGCTCAACAGTCGGCTCAACAGTCGGCTCAACAGTCGGCTCAGTTGTAGGCTCAACGCTAGGCTCAACGCTAGGCTCAACGCTAGGCTCAACAGTCGGCTCCGGGCAGATGAAGCGAGCCATTGCCCAGTCGGCGTGGTCTCCCCCAACTCCGTCTCCACCATCACTTACCTTCAGAGTGATTGTGGACTTTCCAGTCAGATCAACCTGCACATCAGCAGGCTGCTGGTTGAAACGCTTAGTCACAGGACCCCAAACTTTGGCACCATCGGTCCAGACTGAGAAGTCAACTGAACCGCGACCGGTTTCGTCATCGACGCCAGCGGTGGCACGGAAAGCAGTACAGCCTTCAGGAATCTGGTAGGTAACCTCAGAGTAGGCGTGAGCGCCCAAGCCCTTCGGGTAAGTCTTGCCCTTGATGGTGATTACACCACCATCGCTCGGGCCATTTTCACCGTTGGAGCGGTCACGTTCAATCGGACCCCAACCATTTTGTGAACCAGCCGGGAGATCGTAGTCACTGAGGAAACGAACTGCCGGGTCAACCACAGTAATCTCAACCGGGCGGGTAACCGACTTCTGCACACCATTAAGCATGTAGCGGGCGGTCACCTCAAGGGTAGCGCCCTCGGTATTCTTCGGCGGAGTCACAGTCCAGATTTGACGTGTGCTGGCACCCGGTGCCAGTTCAGTTGCCGCAACAGTAGAATCGGCCACGGTCCAGCCTTCAGGTGCAACTACGGAGAGCTCCACATTAGAGACAGGGCCTTCCTCGCCAGAGGTCAAATCAGCCTGCAGCGGGCTAGGACGTCCCTGCACCATAGTTTCAGCGCTCGGAATCAGTGTGGCACAGGCAGGCTGGCTTTCCATCTCACCAAGGTCTTCCAAACGGAAGTTATCGATGACTAGGTCATTCCAGTTACCACCAGCAGCGTGCATGAAGCCCATCGACAAAGGTGAGCAGCTGGCAGCGTCAAACTCCTGCGTGAAGGTAGTCGTAGTGGCGCCGGTAGCCTCCAAAGGCACAGATTCCAGCTCGTCATAATCGAAGCCAGTCCCGTTCGCATGCTCGCTGAACAAGGTCCAGCTGTTCTTGGCGTACGTAGCCTGATAGTCGAAGCTGACACGGTATTTATGACCGGACAGAATCGGCACTGACTGCGGAACGGTGCGAAGAATCAGACCGCCGCCTTCTTGGTGAGCCATCAAGGACCAGTCACCGTGCAGGACGTTATCAACCGGCTTATCACCCCAACCAGCCTGCGAGTAAGGCTCATTGCGTTCAGCCAACTGAGTACGAGCATCGCCACGGTTGGCAGTACCAGTGATGAACGGCCAATAACCGGTGTCGACATTCTCAAAATCATCGAAGAACACGGTCTTGTCAGTTGCGGCCGGATCAGCCGGAGCCACGAACTTGACTAGTCGCTGGTCATCAATCTTGACACGAGCATCGCCCTCACCGACGTGTACACCGAGGGTGACGGTCGCCGGCGCGTCCAAGTGGAAGGTAACCCGAACCCGCTGCCAACCGGAGTTGCCGTTGAAGTCGTGCTTCTCATCTGAAGCGACCATATTCGCAGCTGAAGACTGGCTGATCACAGTCTGAGGAACACCGTTTACTGCAGCCTGATAGGCGGTCGGCGTTACGCCCTCGCCCTCGGCCTTGACAGAAACCTGACGGGTCTTGCCCTTCTCGATTTCTACCCAGGTCCAGTAGTTCCAGTCGCCAGCTTCCAGAGAAACCTGCTGGGTCGCAGACGCGGCCCCAGCACCGAAGACAGCTTCACGGTTCTGGAATCCATTCGGAGCAACAGTTACATCACCGGTAGTGGTGTATGCGTCAAGGTTGCCTGAGTAGAAGCCCGGGTCAGCCAAGCGAGTACCCTCACCCCAGTTAACGGTCTTTGCGGCCGGGGCGGCGTCGCCCTTGTATACGACGTATGCAGTACCTGCTTCGGCGGTCAAGTTGATGGCGCCACCGGCGACCGGTACGACCTGCTCATCGACGCGGCCGTCATCAGTCAACTTGTAGACCTTGACATTGGCAAGGCCAGCCCAGTCGGGGTTCAGGTTCCACGAAGTCTGTCCACCATTGGTGTTGTAGTGGTAGAGGCGCTCTACCCCACCATTGGTCCACGGCAACAGGTAGGAGCCATTCTTCATAACCTCAACACCCTTGTATGTCATCTTGCGATCAAGCATCTGATCGGAGGGGTTGAAGCTGGTTACCAGTGAGCTTCGCGGAGAAGTAGCCACGGTACCGTTTTCGAAGGTAATCCGGTTCGGTTCCCACTTCACAATCGGGGACTGCTGCAAGAACTTGGCCGGCAGGTTACGGGTCCAAATATTCTGGATGAACGGCTCGTAATCCTGGTGGTTAGTCCAGCCTTCAAACTCAACAATGCGGGCGGTACCCAGAATCGGGTTCGGGTTCCAGGTGTCACGCTGACTGTTCAGCACGAAACGCATAATCTGCGAGGTGTAGCCCTTCAAACTGGTGCCGCCATAGCCTTCTTCCTGAGCCCAGTGAGACCAAGTGGTGTCATGGACGATAGAAGCTGCCCATTCGGAAGAGACACGCCAGGGGGCGCGTCCCATCGCTTGCGCAGACTTGTTCATTTCTTCGACCATACGGGTGTTCTGCCAACCCCACTGGAAGTGGGTGTCGAAGTACAGCCAACGCAAGTTATCGGGTACCTCTGAACGGAACTGATCAATCCGGTCAATCAGCTTGCGGCTACCAAGATCCTTAACGTAGTCAATGCGGTAGGCCTGGTTCATCCAGTTCCATGCCTTCTGGTACGGGACAGCGAGGCTGTCGTCAAAATGCTTAGCCTCAGAGTAAGTCTCAACCGCGTTGATATGAACACCGAAAGTAGCGTTCCAGTCCTCGCCGGCGTTAACCAGAGTCTTCAGGTCATCCAGTCCACCAGCACGCACGTTGTAGTGGCCGCCGTAGTCGGGGTGTGCCGCGTCGTGGCCTTCAGACTGGTAGCCCTTCAGCATGACCTGCTGACCCAAGTTGTCGGTTGCCAAGGAGATACGCTTGGTGTCATCAAGGGTACGCAAGAAGGGGTGCGTAGCCTGGGAGACAATATTGAACGGGATGCGGGCAATAACCCGGTTAGGCACATCATCTGCACCGACCGGGGTGGCGTACACGTCACGCGTAGCGATGGCACCATCCTGCCAGTCGACAGTTCCGTCATTGTTAGCATCTGCGACAATCTTAATCTTTGCCCACAGCTGGCTATCTACGCCGATGCCGAGTTCAGCGCCGCGCGCCCGGTAAACCCACATATGCGGCGTGATGGTACCAATCTTGGCACCATTGACACGGCTGATAGCACGCTCGAAACGAGGCAGGTCACCGCTGGAAGAACCACTGTTACCCATGTCTAGGGTCATGGTTCCTTCCATACCGGCCGCCAATTTGGAGGTATTGGCGATAGCCATCCAAGAAGTACGGGACTCATAGGGATTAGTTTCGCTGAGCTTTTCGAAGTGGTCACCCGAACGAGCACGGTCCACCACTACGTTCGCTGCGCTCAGCTGCGAAGCAGCATCATCCTGTCCGACGGACACCAAGGGGTACGGGAAATGAATGGTGTTAACCAAAGCGTTCGGATCTTGGATATTCTCCAAGCTCATCTTGAGAACGCCGTCAGCCAAGGTGTAGACCACGTCCAGAGTCACTCCGGACAGGTCGGTGACAGTCAGCGGGTAAGTAACCGAGTTAGCCGTCACCGCAGGAGTACCAACTGTGAAAGGATATTCCTGTTCAGCCAACTGGTCGCCATTGCGCTTGCCAATTGTGATGGTGCTTTCAGGGGTGCCGTAGACGCCACGGATAGAGTCAGCGCCGAGGCGATAGTCAACTACCGCGGGGACAGTCGGGAAGAAACGGACTGTCAGGTCGCCTTGCGTCAGTGAAAGTGCGTCTGCGGGAACCCCGGTCAGAGAATCAGGCATTTCACCTGCCGGTAGTTCCGGCTCCGGGGTGGTCTCAACCGGAGGAGTTGTGCCGGTCCAAAGTGAAAGCTCTGCCAAAGAAGCAACAGTTTCACTGCGGCCCGCAGCGCCACCGAAAGCAGATTCATACTTAACAGCCAAGCACTGAACGTCTTTGACCTTGTCGGGAGCAATATCGACAATGAGAGGGGCGCGACGATGTGTCTCTTCATCTGCTGAACCGGAGGCAACGACCTCCCAGTTAGCAACTTGATCAGCATCAAAGTCAGCACCCTCATAGCAGTTCTCGCTGGCAAGAATCTTGTAGTCATGCACACGACCGGAGCCATTAGAAGACTGGCGCGGCACCAAGACCACGCGAGAGACTGGCTGGGCGCTGCCTAGGCGGGCCTCGAGGTAGTGCGGTAGCGGATCTACGCCACCGGACCATTTGGTATGCCAGTAGGTGTCCAGCTGACCATCAACGGCAAAATCGGCAGAGCCACCGGCTCCACCGTTCTCAACGCCAACCTGAACTGAATCTGTACGTACCGATGCTATCTGATCGGTGATATTTACTGGTGTTTCTTCAGCATAGGCGGTACCTACCGTGCCGGTAGCACTGACACCTGTAACCGCCAATGCGGTTGCAGCCAGCCAGGCTACTGAAGCAGATAGTCGCTTGCGACTTGTATGAGCCATGAACAACCCTGTCCTTTCAGTGAGCGCGTTTAGTTACAGCCACCCTGCTTCATCAACGAAACTTAGCGTGGCGTCATTGGACACGCAGAAAAACTGTCCCGAATAAACAATAACTATTACGGGGGAAAAATAACAGAGGAAAAACTCGCGATTTGGCTGTTGCAGCATTAAAAATAAAGTCTCACAGTGAGCGAATCGGCTCAAATCTGGGCAAGACCAATCACAATAGAGCAACCCAGCAGCTAGAATTACAATTCTGTAACAATAAAGTGTGCCCCCTCCAAACTGGAGGGGGCACACTGAGAAACAATGCTTAAAGCATCAACCTAAAATCAGGAGGGATTCTCACTGAGCAGGTTACGAGTCTTGCTGGAATCCAAGGGGATACCAGGACCCATAGTGGTAGCGACAGTCGCCTTAGTAATGTAGCGGCCCTTAGAGGAAGCCGGCTTCAAACGCAGAACTTCTTCCTGAGCGGCAGCATAGTTTTCGGTCAGCTGCTCAGCCGTGAAAGAAGTCTTACCAACGATGAAATGCAGGTTAGCGTGCTTATCAACACGGAACTCAATACGTCCGCCCTTGATCTCCTTGACAGCCTTGGCCACATCCATGGTGACGGTACCGGTCTTGGGGTTCGGCATCAGTCCACGCGGACCTAGCACACGACCCAAACGACCGACTTTGCCCATCAGGTCGGGGGTTGCTACAGCAACATCAAAATCAGTGTAGCCGCCCTGAACCTTTTCGATCAGCTCGTCGCCGCCAACCTCGTCAGCACCCGCATCGAGTGCTGCCTGAGCCTTGTCACCAACAGCAAAGACCAGGACCCTTGCGGTCTTGCCGGTGCCGTGAGGCAGTGAAACGGTGCCACGAACCATCTGGTCAGCTTTACGAGGATCCACGTTCAGTCGGAAACACACCTCAACGGTGGCGTCAAACTTAACGGTAGAGGTCTCTTTAGCTAGCCCGAAAGCTTCGAGCGGGGCGTACAGGACGCCGGGATGAATCTTTTCCGCAGACTTGCGGTAGTTTTTTGCGCGTGCCATTCTGCTTCTCCTTGCAGTTGTGGTGTGCGAGCCGCGCGGCTCTGCCACAGTCCCACGCTCAGGTGGAACGAATTAATGATTAGGGTGATTAGTCGACCAGATCGATGCCCATGGAACGGGCAGTACCGGCGATAATCTTGGAGGCAGCCTCAACGTCGTTAGCGTTCAGGTCAGCCATCTTCAGTTCAGCAATTTCACGAACCTGAGCGGCAGTAAGCTTGCCAACCTTCTGAGTGTGAGGAACACCAGAGCCCTTGGGTACGCCAGCAGCCTTCTTAATCAGCTGTGAAGCCGGCGGGGTCTTCGTAATGAAGGTGAAAGAACGATCTTCGTAAACCGTGATTTCAACAGGGATGATGTTACCGCGCTGCGACTCGGTGGCAGCGTTGTAAGCCTTGCAAAATTCCATGATGTTAACACCATGCTGACCCAGCGCGGGGCCAACCGGCGGAGCCGGGTTAGCAGCGCCAGCCGGGATCTGAAGTTTGATCAGGCCGGAAACCTTTTTCTTGGGAGCCATAAAGTAAGGGTCCTTATTATTAGCTACGGAACGACTGCAACCCGAATCCACGATTGTGCACACAGGTCCAGCCGACTGGACATAAACGTCTCAGAATTGATTTAAGACGCAATTGCCAATCATACGACCGTCCAGTCAACTAAGCAACGTAGACGGCCAATCTCACATTGGCGGGTGAGCGGAAAAATCAGTCTTCCTTTGAAACATCGGACATGAGCAACTCAGTTTGAGTGTCCCGACCAAAGAGAGTCAAAGTAACGACCAGTTTCTTCGCCTCCGGCATTACATCAGCCACAGTTGCGGTCTGACCCAAGAACGGACCAGCGGTAACCATGACAGATTCACCGATTTCATATTCGACCTTGACGACCGGGGCGGGAGTGTTAACAGCCTCGGCTTCAAGCTCACGCATGAAACGCTGCTCTTCGCTGGGAGCCAGCATTTCATAAGCTTCAGGAATGCTCAGCGGGGTAGGAATCTGATCTTCACGGCTCTTGAGACGAGAATCGCCCACAAAGCCAGTCACCGCCGGGGTGTCCTTAACTAGGCGCAATACCTGGTTGTCATCATCCAAGTTCATGCGCACCATAACGTATCCGGGCATCCGCACGCGGGTGATCTTCTTCCGCTGCGCATTCTTCATCTCAACAACTTCTTCCATGGGCACAACGACCTCATGAATAAACTCCGCCATTCCTAGCGACTCGGCGCGCTGCTCCAAGTTTGCCTTCACCTTGCGCTCATGGCCGGAGTAGGAGTGAATCACGTACCAGTCACCCGGCTGCAGACGAAGAGCAGTTTGGTACTCACGCATATGCTTGGCAAGCGCCTGCTCCGCATCTACCGGGGCGTTATCGGAGGCTTCAGTCTCAGCTGTAGCATCTGCCTCTTCTGGCGCATCGAGGGTGGGTTCCAGTTCAACCTCAGTCTGGTCCATCTCTTCGTTCACTATGTCTCCTTTTGCGCTTCCCAAAGAGAGGGAAACAATCTAACTGAAATACGTTTGCCCGATCTTTTCAGACCGGGCAACTAAGCGTTAGCTTGATTATAGCAGTGTAATTCGCTTACGCGAAGACAAGTTTAGAAAGCCAACCAAAGAGGAAATCAATTCCGCCGATAAAAGCCATCAGGACTGCGACGAAAACAATCACGACAAGGAAGTAAGTCCACAGTTCATTCTTGGTGGGATAAACCACCTTGCGGAGTTCAGTGATAACTTCTTGAATGAAGCGCACAATGCGAGCAAAAAAGCCAAGCTCTCGCTCTTGCTCTGTCTTTACAGCCTCACTCATTGGTTTTCCTTTACTCTTGCCGCCTATCACAAGCGCCTAACGCGGATTTGATTCCATTATAAACAGAATCTTTGCAGGGCAGGAGGGACTCGAACCCACAACCGCCGGTTTTGGAGACCGGTGCGCTACCAATTGCGCCACTGCCCTAGGGGTAATTCATCACTACAGTAATGAACACTCGACACAGTTTAATGCGTAAATCTCCGCCGGTCCAGTCGAGGCAGATGTAAGTAGGTCACACTCTGTAGTGCGCTTTTGCAGGTTTCCTATAATTATGTGCAAAGTCACTAAGAACATGGGACGATATAACTATGAGCAACACAACTAAGAATCGGATTTCGAAACGACTCGCGGCGATTCAGCCCTCGGCAACCCTCGCGGTTGATGCAAAAGCCAAAGCTATGAAGGCAGCCGGCGTACCCGTAATTGGTTTTGGCGCGGGAGAACCCGACTTCCCAACTCCTGATTTTGTGGTGGAAGCGGCTTGTGACGCAGCCCGCGACCCCCGCAATCACCGTTACTCTCCTACTCCCGGTTTGCCCGAACTACGGCAGGCAATCGCGGATAAGACACTCCGTGACTCCGGCTACCAGGTGGACACCGCTAATATCATGGTTACTAATGGCGGTAAACAAGCGGTATTCCAGGCTTTCGCCACAGTAGTTGATCCGGGCGATGAGGTGCTCCTCCCCGCCCCTTACTGGACTACCTACCCAGAAGCTATCGCTCTAGCAGGCGGCGTTACGGTCCCCGTTTTTGCCGGCGCAGATCAAGAGTACAAGGTTACGGTGCAGCAGCTGGAGGCAGCGCGCACCAATAAAACCAAGGTCCTGCTGTTCTGCTCTCCCTCGAACCCCACCGGAACCGTCTACACGCCTGCGGAAACCAAAGCGATTGGTGAATGGGCTCTGGAGCACGGCCTATGGGTGATTACCGATGAGATTTACGAGCACCTGACCTACGATGACGCCGTCTTCACGCCGATTGTGAAGGCCGTGCCCGAACTGGCTGAGCAGACTCTGGTGCTCAATGGCGTGGCGAAGACCTATGCCATGACCGGCTGGCGCGTGGGCTGGATGATTGGCCCCCTCGACGCGATTAAGGCGGCCACCAACTTCCAGTCGCATCTCACATCAAACGTCAACAATGTGGCGCAGCGCGCCGCGATTGCGGCTCTAACCTCAGACCTTGACGTGGTCTACGAGATGCGTAAAAGCTTCAACCGCCGCCGCCAGCTAATTGTGGAACTGCTCCGCCAGATTCCCGGTTTCCAGACTCCCACTCCGAAGGGGGCCTTCTACGCCTACTGCGACGTGCGTGAAATACTAGGTACCGAGGTCGCGGGAGAAACCCCAAGCACCAGCGCGGAGCTAGCTACCTTGATTTTGGAGAAAGCTAATGTTGCGGTTGTCCCAGGCGAAGCCTTCGGCTCTCCCGGCTACTTGCGTTTCTCCTACGCTCTGTCCGAGGATGATTTACGGACCGGCTTAGCCCGCCTACACGAACTATTTGGAACGGTAAAATAATGTACCTCTATGGAACTGTCAAAGCAGCTGAAAAGCCGATCGGCGTTGTACTACTGGTTCACGGATATGCTGAGCACAGCGGCCGCTACCGTGAACTAATCGAAGAGCTGAACCAGCATGACCTCACGGTAGTCACCTACGATCATGCCAGCCATGGCCTGTCGGAAGGCCCGCGAGCGCAAGTAGACGTGAATGATTTACTGCGCCAGCACTACCGGGTCCGCAAGCAAGTGCGAGAGATGTTCCCGAACCTGCCGCTTTTCCTGCTGGGGCATTCCATGGGCGGTCTAATCACCGCAGCATCCGTGCTGACTCAGCCGGATGATATTGCGGGCGTCGTATTGAGCGGTCCAGCTTTGGGACTGCGCCCCTCCCTACCGATTCCGGTAACGGAAGCCCTCTACCAGTTAGGCAAATGGCTCCCCAGCTTACCAATGAGTCCTTTCGACGAGGACGGTATCAGCTACGACCGCGCTAATGTGCAAGATTACCTAGATGACCCCTTGAACTATGTGGGCTCAGTGCCGTTACTCACCGGTTCCTCAATGGCTAATCTAGGCTTGCGTTTACGTGACAAATTCGCGAAATGGACACCAGACGCCCTCGTCCTGCAGGGCGCTGACGACGATATCGTGGATATCCAGATTGTCCGGAAGTTTGCTGCTGAAGCCGGCACTGCACATGACGTCCGCCCGGTCATCGATTACGTTGAGATTCCCGATAGCCGCCATGAGCTCTATCGTGAGGCGCAAGGACCAGTGTTTAACACCTTGACCGCACAGTGGATTCAGCAACGCTGTTAAAAGCACACCAGCTCGAAACTGTAGAGGGTTCGTGGGAGAATATGCCCATGCGCGATTTATCCACCTTGCCGAAAGCGCACCTGCACCTGCATTTTACCGGTGCCATGCGCCCACAGTCGCTCTTTGACCTAGCTAAACGCAAACATGTGAAGCTACCGGCAAATCTATTGGATAATCACCCTCTGCATGTTCCAGCTGACCGGCGCGGATGGTTCCGTTTCCAGCGCGCCTACGATTCCGCGCGCGCCCTCGTCAGGGATGAGGAAACCATGCGCCAAATCGTGCGCGAAGCCGCCGAGGATGACGCCCGGGAAGGCTCTGTCCGCCTCGAAATCCAGGTCGATCCCAGCAGCTACGCCCCCTATGTGGGGGGACTCACTCCCGCTTTGGAAATTATTTTAGATGAGGCAAAAGCCGCTACCGTAGCTACCGGCGTGGAAGTCGCCGTGGTGGTGGCCGCCTCCCGCATGCATCATCCCATGCATGCTCGCACCCTAGCTCGGCTCGCTGCCATCTATGCGGGCGACCAGCCGGGGGAAGTAATCGGTTTCGGCCTGTCCAATGATGAACGTAATGGTGACACCTCTGAATGGGGGCGCGCCTTCAAGATTGCCCGCCGAGCCGGCCTAGCTTCACTCCCCCACGGCGGCGAACTCGTCGGCCCGTACCATATTCGCCAGGTGGTGGAACACCTCAAACCCAAACGCCTGGGCCACGGAATCCGAGCCGCAGAGAACCCGGCCCTCGTTGAGCAACTAGTCAAGCAAGGGATTGCTTTTGAAGTCTGCCCAGCTTCTAATGTTTCCCTCGGCGTCTATCCGGAGATTTCCGCAGTTCCCCTCCGCCGCCTCTACGAGTCTGGAGCGCTAATTTCCCTTAACGCAGATGACCCGCTCCTGTTCCGTTCCCGCATCAACGACCAGTACGAGGCAGCCCGAGAAATGGGCTTTAGCGACGCAGAAATTGCTGAACTAGCGCGCCGCTCAGTGAAAGCCTCCCTCGCCTCGGAAAGCTCGGTTACGCGCTGGCTGAAACAAATCAACCAGTGGCTGGAAACAGCACCACAGGCAAAGGAATAGAAGCCATGGCGGCACCAGTGTTTCAGCAACTCCCTGAAGGCTCTGCGCTGCCTGCTGTCGCGCAAATACTGCGCGCCCTCGCCCGGGAAGGCTGTCAGGATCTCGCCGACACTGTCACCACCTGGAAGGACCCGCGACCACCCCAGAGATGGCGCCAAGGAAATCTCATCCCCGTGGTCGCCATCCCGGGGATTAATGAGTCATGGATCAGTCTGCGACCCCTCCTTGAAGGGCTCAACCAGACAGGACATCCCATCATCACAGTCCCTCAGCTGGGACGCTCTATCGCTGAACCGCAACGCCTCGCGCAGATTGTGCAAGGCCAAGTCAACTTCCACGCTTTGGACCGCTACGCGATTGTTGCCCACTCCAAAGGCGGGCTGGTGGCCCGGGCACTACTGCGAACCAGCGCAGGCAAAGCACAAGTAGCTAAGGTAGTCACCGTAGGGACGCCCTACGCCGGCAGCCCCTGGGGCTATATTTTCCCTGCCGGCAGTCAGATTGGTCGCCTCCGTCCCACCGCCACTTTCTTCACCTCCACAGATGGCCCAGATTTTCCTTACCACAGGTTCCTAGCCATCTCATCCAGCTTTGACCACAAGCTCTTGGGCGATTCCTTCCTCGACCCCAAAGCCCAGCACCTGACAGTTCCCGCCCTCGGGCATACCCTTCCGCTACATGACCCGCAGGTACTGAAGATAGCACGAAACGCCCTCGGCCAGCTGCTAGCCGAAAAGGCGCCTCGTTCAGAAAACTAGATAACCCGCTTACTGGGTTCCTCACTTCGCTCCGCGGATCTCCTCTTTGGCGTGCACCAGCAGGGTCACCAGCTCACAGAAAGGCGTGGGGATCCCATAGTCCTTGCCCTTGCGAGCAATCGCACCGTTAAGGTAGTCAATCTCAGTGATACGGTTGTTCTTCACCAGATCCTGATACATGGACGGGTAGTGCTCACCAATGCTGTCCGGGGAGAAAATACTGTGAATATAATTCAGCACCTCTTCACGGTCCAAGTTGATTCCCTCATGCGCGGCGACGTCCCCGAACTCGTTCAAGATGCCCACAATGATTTCTTCGGAGGATTGAGTTGATCCGAAAGTATTCAGATTACATTCCAAGATAGTGCACATGGCGTTCACTGCCCCGTTCAAGGTGGCCTTACGGTAGATGGAGTACCTGACGCTATCGGAATAGCTGGCATTCAGACCAGCGCCGTCAAGCAGCTCAGCCACCTCGTAGGCTTTCCGCTTGGCGGATTCACTATTTTCCATATTCTCTAAAGCTACCGCACCGCTGCCGTACAGGTGAGCGCGTCCCGGCCCATCCAGGCCGGCAGTCCAAATCGTGGTTCCGAGAATGAAATTAGCGTCGGGCACGTATTTGCGCACGGTTTCTTCATGGCCGATTCCGTTCAGCAGGCAGAGCAACGCAGTATCCGGACCGATTGCAGACTGGATAGAAGAGAGCATCTGATCCAAACCCATCGCCTTGGTAAAGCAGATAATCAGATCAAAAGTACCAGCAACTTCATGAGGGTAAACGATCTTGAATGGGGCGACGCGGCTTTCCCCATTCCAGTCAATCTGCAAACCATTAGCTTTGATGGCCTCCACATGGTCACTCCAGCTATCGATTAAGGTGACGTCTTGACCGGCTTCAGAGAGCATGTATCCAAATCGGGATCCCATCGCTCCCGCTCCAGCAATACCAATACGCATGTTATCTCCGTTCTTTAATCTATTTTTTCGGTTAGTTTAGGCCGAGGGTGTACTCGGTTTAATGATTACCGGTTCAGGGTGTAAATCGATGCCGTATTTTGCCCTCACCCCGGTCCTAATCTGGTCGCTGAGGGCAATGATGTCATCCCCGTTGGCATTTCCGCGGTTCGTAATAGCGAGGCTATGTCGCGAAGACAAAGCTGCATCACTACCCTCGTCCAGACGGTATCCGGTGGTGAAACCGGCATGTTGAATCAGCCAGGCGGCTGAGACTTTCTTGATGCCGGGCAAAGTGGGCGCCTGCATGTCGATGCCTACGGACAGGGCACGGTTCTCCACCGGGAAGCGGGGAGCGTCCTCCGGTAGCTGCTCCGCGACGGCATCGGAAACTATTGGGTTAGTGAAGAATGACCCTGAGGACCAGGTGTCACGATCGGCATCATCTAGGACCATGCCTTTGCTCCGGCGGATCTCTAAGACGGCTGCACGGACAGCCTGAGAGTCTGCCCGCTCCCCTATTTTCAGTCCCAATGCATTGGCTAGTTGCCCGTAGCGGATGGGGGCGGACAGTGAAGCGTGACGGAACTGGAAGCTGACGGAAAGTACCACCCATCTGCCGGTGGGCCCCCAGGTGCGTCCGCCACCCACTTCCGGGTCGGTGAGGGAGCGTTTCAAGATTGAGTTGCGGTATTCCAGCTCTAGGTCGACGAGGGCGAGGGTGCGGGCACGAGACTCCAACCGATCCCAAACGCGCACTGAAGCAATCGTCTCAGCTACTTCTTGTCCGTATGCACCAATATTTTGGACCGGGGCGGCCCCGACTGTGCCAGGAATCCCGGAGAGTGCTTCGACTCCCATCCATTCTTGGTTGACAACGTAAGCAACGAAATCATCCCAGCTGACACCGGCAGTGGCAGTAACTGAGGCGCCACCGCAGGAAGAGTCATCATCAAGGGTGACTTCTTGACGTATATCGCGCACTACAGTGCCCGCAAATTTCTCGTCAGAGGCAACCGTATTGGAGCCGCCGCCGAGGACGAAAAGCGGCCTCCCGGCTGCGTCGGCTTCCTGGATAGCATCAATGAGCTCAGTCTCTGTTTGCGCTTCCACATAGTTTTCAATGGGACCACCTACCCCCATGGTGGTGAGCTCAGAGAATCTCGGTGCCGCTAAATCTACGCGAATGCGGTGGGATGAGACCTCGTGAAGGGGAACAAATTTATTTTCTGCCATAGCTCCAGATTACCGTACCTTCGTTTTCAGCTTCATGGCCTGAAGCACGCTTTAACGCTCAGCTGATTCTCTTCCAACCGGGAATACCCGATAAAAACCAAAAGACCGTCACCATTGGTGACGGTCCGACGCGGTAGCCCCGAAGGGATTCTACTTAGCGGGTCTCCTTGTGAGGAGTAGACTTATTACAACGTGGGCAGTACTTGGCCAGCTCTAGGCGGTCAGGAGTATTGCGACGGTTCTTCTTAGTGATGTAGTTACGCTCTTTGCACACGGAGCATGCCAGAGTGATCTTCGGGCGAACGTCTGCGGACTTGCTTGCCACGGTATTCCCTCGCTTCTATAAATAATGCCGCTCCGAGCGGCTTGGACAGACACTTACGGTAGCGGGGGCGGGGTTCGAACCCGCGACCTCACGATTATGAGTCGTGCGCTCTCACCAACTGAGCTACCCCGCCAAAGGCGGGACCGTCTCCGGTCACTACCAGAGCCCCGAAAGGGAATCGAACCCTTGACCTTCTCCTTACCATGGAGATGCTCTGCCGACTGAGCTATCGGGGCAACGCAGGCTACTTTACAGAAACAGATAGGCACTCTGCAACTGGAAAGTCATTCCAGACGTTAACATCACATTTTGTGATGGGTGGCGGGTGAGGGATTCGAACCCCCGAAGCATTCCGCGGCTGATTTACAGTCAGCTCCCTTTGGCCACTCGGGTAACCCGCCATGCAGTGAACGTTTATTTAGCGTTAAACGTTGTTGCCGGAAAATCATAACAAATAACTTGGACTAAACGCCAATTGGGGAAGGCGTGCTACCTCACATTTTATTCTCGACTACAATATGATTCATATTCACCGATTAGATTGAGGAGAGAAAAATGGCTGATTCGTCATTCGATATTGTCAGTAAAGTGGACCGTCAAGAGGTTGATAACGCTGTCAATCAGGCGGCTAAAGAGGTGTCCCAACGCTATGATTTCCGCGGTGTTGATGCGGAAATCGAGTTCAAGGGTGAAACCGTCACCATGAAAGCTAACTCCGATGAGCGCGTGCTGGCGATCCTTGATGTCCTGCAATCCAAGCTGGTTAAGCGTGGTGTAAGCCTCAAAGCCCTCGATTTGGGAGATAAACAACCCAAGGCTTCCGGCAAGATTTACATTCTGGCCGGCACCCTCCGCGAAGGCCTGAGCCAAGAAATTGCGAAGAAGATTACGAAAATTATTCGTGATGAAGGCCCCAAGGGGGTGAAGGCGCAGATTCAAGGTGACGAAGTTCGCGTCTCCTCCAAGTCCCGTGACAACCTGCAGGAAGTCATCAGCTTACTCAAGGGCAAAGACCTTGACGCCGCCTTGCAGTTCGTGAACTACCGCTGAACCTGACTAGAGCCTTCTAGTAACCGGCCATCCGCTCTAACCGCGCAATCCGCTCCGCCATGGGCGGATGCGTGGAAAAGAGTGACCTCAAGCCACCTAGCGGATTCGCAATCATCAGGTGGGAAACAGTTTTCACCCGCGGGTCACGCATCGGCGCACGGGTAGTTCCGGCATCTAGCTTTTTCAAAGCTGATGCTAAAGCCAAAGGGTCGTTGGTTAGTTTCGCGCCATCCTCGTCAGCATCAAACTCTCGCGTGCGCGAAACTGCCAGCTGAATCACGCTAGCTGCCAAAGGCGCAAGGAAAGCCAGCAAGATTACTGCCAGGCCATTGCCACGATCTTCACGGCTTCGACCCATGGATCCCCACATGAACATGGTGCCGAGGGAGCTAATTATGCCGGCAATGCCGCCGGCCATAGAGGAAGTCAAAATATCGCGATTGTACACGTGCATAAGCTCATGTCCGAGCACTCCCCTGAGCTCTCGCTCATCAAGGATCTGCAAGATGCCTTCCGTGCAGCACACCGCCGCATGCTCTGGGTCTCGCCCAGTAGCGAAAGCGTTCGGTTGCAACTGGGGGGAGATATAAAGCCTAGGCATCGGCTGATTCGCGGACTGTGAAAGCTGCCGGACAATCCGATAAAGCTGGGGAGCCTGCGCCTCGGTGACCGGGTATGCGCCCATGGAGCGAAGCGCCAGCTTATCCGAATTCCAGTAACTGTAGGCGGTGCTGCCCACGCCCAGTAGTGCAAAAAGCCACAAGAAGATGGAGTTGCCGGTCGCGTTAGCGATGAGCCAACCCACCAGGGTAAGCAAAGCTATCAGCGAGGCGATTAGTGCCACTGTTTTCAGCCCGTTGTAATGTTTGTGCATAACGCCAATTTACGCAATGCGGGGTTCTTTAGCACCCGGGCTGAGCCATTCTTAGCCGAGGGCTAAGACGAGGAGGCTACTCTCCGTCCTGACCGATGAGGTCGGCAGGGATTTCTTCTTGGCGGGAAATCGCGGTCATTGCCTTGCGGGAAACCACCTTGACACGCTCACGCATGCCCTTACCGTCGGGGAGTTGACCGTAGTCTTCACCGAGCTTGCGCTCATAGGCGTCGAGCAGCTCCCAACCCTGCCAAGTGGTGTAAGGAATCCCCCGCTCTTCGAGCAGTTTAATCATGGCTTCGTGACCCACCGCATCAGTGGTGGCGTGGAGACGTCCAGCCTGCGCATCCTCAACCAGTTTAGAGATGGTTTCAGCCGCATCAGATTTAGTGGAGCCAATTAGACCGACCGGGCCGCGCCGAATCCATCCGGTCGCGTAAACTCCGGGGAGCACATTGCCTTCCAGATCGGTGACGCGTCCCTGCTGGGAGGGAATCACGCCCCGCTGATTATCGAAGGGCAGCCCCTCAATGGGTGAAGAGAAGTAGCCCACCGCCCGGTACACCGCCTGTACGGGGGTGTCCACGAATTCTCCGGTTCCGACAACTCCGCCGTTACCGTCCAGCTTGGTGCGTTCAGTCCGGATAGCGCGAACGTTTCCGTTTTCGTCAGCCAAGATTTCCGAGGGCGAGTGGAACATATGAATATGGATGCGCCGTGAAGCGGTCTGCTCTTCGGGATCTTTCATCGCATAGTTAGTCAGGGTTTTCACCACCTGCTTGGTCTGATTCGAGTTCTTAATCGCAGCCTGTGACCCCTCGTCGAAGTCAAAATCTTCCTCGTAAACAATCACGTCAACGTCGGGGACATGACCCAGTTCACGCAACTCCAGTGGGGAGAACTTCACCTGGGCGGGGCCACGGCGACCGAATACGTGCACGTCAGTGACAGGGTTGTCCAGCAGGCCAGCGTAAACATTCGCAGGGATTTCGGTAACCAGAATGTCTTGCGGATGCTTAGAGAGGACGCGGGCCACATCCAAGGCCACATTTCCGACTCCCAGAACGGCAATCTCTTTGGCCTCCAGCGGCCAAGTGCGCGGGTAGTCGGGGTGACCGTCATACCAGTAAACAAAATCCGCAGCGCCATAGCTTTGCGGCAAATCGATGCCCGGAATGTTGAGCGGACGATCCCGGTCCGCGCCGGTAGCCAAAATAATGGCGTCGTAGTGCTCGTGGAGGTCCTCAACGGTGATGTCCTCCCCCACTTTCACGTTAGCGAGGAGGCGAATATCGCCGCGCTGGAGGATCCGGTACAGGGCGGTGATAATCTGCTTAATACGCGGATGATCAGGGGCCACACCGTAGCGAACCAAGCCATAGGGTGCGGGGAGCGCCTCGAACAGGTCAATCTGTACGTCTAGTTCCGATTTGGACAGAATGTCTGAAGCATAGATACCGGCCGGGCCGGCACCGATTACGGCGACGCTTAAGGGGCGATTGGACACTGGAACCTCCGAAGTATTTTCTTAACCTGTGTCATTCTAACGTGGAAAACGTGCGGAGGAAAGTCCACCCTAACCTAGCTGATTAGGTGGAGCTGAAATCTTTAGACGGCCCGGTCGATGGTCAGTTCAGCGAACTGCACCAGCATATCTTTAGCCTCACTTTGCGGCAGTGGCTCCAGTGCTTCAAGGGCATGGTCGATTGCTTTACGCGCCAATTTGCGGGTCTCATCAATCACCCGATTGTTGACTAGCATTTCCACTACCCGAGACAAGGCGACATCCGAACTCAAATCTTCCGCCAAGGCATCAAGGATACGGGCGTCCTCATTGTCTCCCTCGCCCCGTGCCGCGCGAGCGCGCAACAAGAGCACCGGCAGAGTATCCACGCCTTCACGCAAGTCAGTGCCCGGAGTTTTCCCGGAAACCTCACCGGGCGAAACCAGGTCCAAGATATCGTCGGCGATCTGGAAAGCGACCCCAACACGTTCCGCATAGGTGCTCACAGCTGACTGAATCTCCTCAGAAGACCCCGAGTAGAGCGCCCCAAAGTAGGCGGCGGAAGCAACCAGAGAACCAGTCTTATCAGCCAGAACCTGCAGGTAGAACTCTACCTTATCTTGCCCCTCAGCAGGACCAAAAGTTTCATTCAACTGGCCTAGGCAAAGCCGTTCAAAGGTCTTCGCATGATAGTCGACCGCTTCAGTACCCAGCTGTGCAGTGAGCCGTGAAGCTCGCGCGAACAGCACATCCCCAGCCAAGATGGCACGGTTGTTACCCCACTCAATCTGAGCGGAAGGCACACCCCGACGCTGCGGGGCGGAGTCCATCACATCATCATGGTAGAGCGTGGCCAGGTGGGTAAGCTCAACGGACGCAGCGGCCCGAATCAGTGCTTCCTCATCCGGAGTCTCTCCCAACAGGCCACAAATCATCACCAGAAGCGGACGCATCCGCTTGCCACCAGCCGAAACCAAATGCTTGGTCAGCGGGTCAACAAGTTCACCTGAACCCTGGACTTGCTGGAATAGGAGCTCTTCCACCCGCTCCAGACGACCAACAATCTGGTCCTGGAGCTCCGGGTGATTTAGATTAGGTACCTGGACGTTCACGGCCCTATTATAACCTAGCTAATCAGATTCATAACAACGGTGGGGAACAGGCCCAGCAGCACGGTCAGCAGGACGCTGACGGTGATAGCGAAGGAGCTCAGGCCCTCCGAAGTTACAACCGCTATCTTCTCACTGGGGGCGAGGAAGTACATGGTACGGATTAGTCGGAAGTAGAAGACCGCGGTCGCCGCAGAGGCCAACACTGCGATCACTACCAGCAAGGTTCCACCCTGGCTGGCAGCGGAAGCGAAGACCCAGAACTTGGCCATGAAGCCAGCGGTCAACGGGATACCCGCGAAGGAAAGCAACAAGACGGACATGCTGGCAGCTAACCAAGGATTGGTCTTACCTAGGCCAGCCCACTTGGACATGTCGGTTGCTTCGCCGGTGATATTACCTTCCCCATCCCGGTTGCGTACCAAGGTGATGATACCGAAGGCACCAATCGTGGCAATGCCATAGGTCAGCAGGTAGAACAGCAAGGCACCCACGTTCCCGGTAACAACAGTCCCTTTACCAACCACGGCAATCAGCAGGAAGCCAGCGTGAGCAATCGAAGAGTAGGCCAGCATTCGCTTGATGTCATTTTGACGTAGACCCATCACAGTGCCAACCACAATGGTCAGCACGGCGATTACCCAAATCATGGTCTGCATGTAGGGGAACAAGGCGACGGCTGTAGTGGCAAGCACACGAAGCAAAGCTACGAAAGCGGCAATCTTAACGCCGGCAGCCATGAAACCAGTGATGGGAGTGGGAGCTCCCTGATAAACATCCGGGGTCCAAGCATGGAAGGGGGCTGCCGCAACCTTGAAGAGCAGGCCGACAGTCACCAAAAGCGCACCCACGAACCAGAGCAAGAGCACATTCAGGCCATACTGCCCGAGGAACTCGGGCAGACGATTCGCCGGAATCAACGCGAGGTTGATATTGCCGAGGGCGCCATACAGGAAAGCGGTACCCATCAGGAAGAACGCCGAAGAGAAAGCACCCAAAATGAAGTACTTGATAGCAGCCTCTTGACTGATTAGACGCTGACGGCGCGCGGAGGCAGCCAGAATGTACAGCGGCAAAGACATAACTTCCAAAGCTACGAACATGGTGAGGAGGCTGGCAGCCTGTACGAAGACCAGCATGCCACCCAAGCTGAACAGGACCAGCGGATAGAACTCGGTGCGCTGGTAGTTCAAACGGTTCGTAAGCGACTCATCGGAAGAACCGGGACGGTCTGCGGGCTGTCCAGCGAAAGCACCATCGAGCTGGCTGGTACGGTCAGCTATCACCATGATTGCTAAGAAAGCAATCAGCAGCAGAGCCATGGAGGCGAAGATGCCCACATGGTCACCGAGCATATCAGATCCGGCGACGAAAGTGGGAGCATCCACCAAGCCCCAAATATCGATTAGGGCGGTCATTACCAGAGCGGCGACAACCGCAAGCAAACTGGAAACCAGTTGCGTGAGGCGGCGGGCACGCGCCGGCACGAATGCTTCAAATAAAACCTGGAGGACGCCAGTTCCCAGAATAATGATGATCGGGGAAATGACCAGCCAGTTGAAGTCCATTGCATCTTGCGGGTTCACTTGGCGCTCCCTTCGAGGTGATGAATCGTAACAATCAGAGTGGAGTCAGCCACCTGGGAAACAGTGTTCACCAGTGGAGCAGCCCAAACACCCAAAACCACCATGGCCACCAAAAGCGGCGTAATTGCTGTGCGCTCCAGCGTGTTCAAATCTGAGATTTGCTTCGCTTTTTCCGGCGGGCCAGTGAAAATGTGCTGGTAAGGCAACAGGATGTAAACAGCAGCAATGACCACTGAAATCACGGAAACCCCAGCAGCCCAAGGAGCCACCTGGTAGGTGCCCAGCAAAATCATGTACTCCGGAACGAAACCGGAAAGACCCGGCAGTGCCACAGAAGCCAAACCAGTCATTAAGAAGGTGCCGGCAAGAACCGGGGTGACCCGTTGCAAGCCGCCGTACTCCTTAATGGTGGCGGTGCCGCCACGACGAATCAAAGCACCGGAGAGCAAGAACAGTCCCGCAATGGTGACGCCGTGAGCGACCATGTACACCATGGCACCGGTCAGAGCATAAGCGGAGCCAATGAAGATGGCCATTACCATGAAACCGAAGTGCGACACGGAGGTGAATGAAATCAGGCGAAGCAGGTTCTTTGACCCCAAAGCCGCCAAAGCACCGTAGAGGATGGAAAGAATGGCGAAGCCCGCAATCCAAGGCGCAGCAACCAGCGTCTCAGTCGGGAAGATACGCAAGCTGATCATGATCATGCCGTAGGTGCCAATCTTGTCCAAGACGCCAACCAAAATGGTGGAGGTACCCGGGCGGGCAGCCTCGGCCACATCCGCCAGCCAAGTATGCAAAGGCACCATCGGCGCCTTAATGGCGAAAGCGATGAAGAAAGAGAGGAACACCAGCATGGTAGCGGTGGGGCTACCCGCGTCGATCCCGTTCATCATCAGGTTTTCCATCAGGAATGAATCCGGCTTCCAACCCTGCGTAATCGGAATCCAGATGATTCCAACCAGCATAATCAGGCCACCGACCAGTGAGTAAATCACGAACTTGAGGGCGGCTTTACCGCGCTTTTCAGTGCGACCAAACTGGCCGATCAGCAGGTACAGCGGCAACAGCATGGCTTCAAAAGCCAAATAGAAAACGAAGACGTCGCGGGCCGCAAAAATCACCACAATGAAGAACTGCAAGAACAGGAGCAAAGCCGCGTAGCGGCCACCCTCGGCCTCGGAATCTAAAGCCCACTCCGCGACCAACACAATGGGGAGCAAAGCAGAAGCCAGCAGCAGCATCACGAGGGAGAGCCCGTTAACGCCCAGCGCCCACGAAGTACCGAAAGCAGGAATCCACTGATAGGTTTCCGCCCACTGGAAGTCCGCAGCATGCGAGTAAT
Organism: Boudabousia marimammalium; assembly: GCF_001936115.1. Lineage (GTDB taxonomy): Bacteria > Actinomycetota > Actinomycetes > Actinomycetales > Actinomycetaceae > Boudabousia > Boudabousia marimammalium. The sequence continues at coordinate 178,090 of NZ_MPDM01000005.1, read as the reverse complement.
CGAAAGTAGCGGCAATCCAGATGAAACCGAGCAGCTCCGCCAAGGAGGTGACCAAGGCAATCGGTCGGCCTTGCACGCGCAAAGCCGGAATCATCAAGATTAGCGCGGAAACCGCGAGGGGCAGCACCGCCAAGATGGTTAGTAGCGGGAAGGCTCCCGTCATTACGTTCACAATGTTTCCTTCCACCTTAGAGCACCCCCATGAGGGCCACAGCAATCATGGCAACTACACCAGCGAGGATGTAGGTGGCATAAGAGCGGACCTTACCGTTTTGCGTGGTGGAGACTGCTTTGCCAGCCCCCTTGAAGATAACCTCAATGCCGCGGACAGCACCATCAACCACTGAGTTATCAGCAACCATGACACCCTCGGCCAAAGCCGTGACGGGCTTGACCACCAGGTTGTCGTTTACCTGGTCTTGGAACATGTCGTTGCGGGCGGCATGGGTCAAAGCGTTTCCGGCGGGGATGGCCTGGTTGACTTCTTCCTGCACGTACAGTTTCCATGCCCAGGCCACACCGATGGCGACCACCACGAGGGTGGAGACCATCAGGAGCCAGACCGGCAGGACCGGCTCACCGTGTTCCACATGGCCGAGGACGGGGGTCAACCAGTTCACGAACATATTGTTCCAGGTGAGGACCCCACCGAGGGCCACAGAGAATACCGACAGAATAATCATCGGCACAGTCATGAGTGCCGGGGACTCGTGCGGGTGCACGGGACGGCCTTCTGCTTCAGTGGTCCAGCGGGCTTTGCCGTGGAAAGTCATAAAGAACAGGCGCGACATGTAGAATGCGGTAATTCCAGCGCCAATCAGCGCCACCGTACCCATCACCCAAGGCTGCCAAGGACCGGCCGTGTCAGAGACGAAAGCCATTTCAATGATTTTATCTTTGGACCAGAATCCGGAGAACGGCGGGACACCCAAGATAGCCAGCCAGCCGATCCCGAAGGTTACCCAGGTAACCTTCATGACGCCGGAGAGAGCGCCGAAGCGACGCATATTCACCTGATCGCCCATGGCGTGCATGATGGAGCCAGCACCCAAGAACATCTGGGCTTTGAAGAAGCCGTGAGTCAAAAGATGGAAAATGGCGAAAGCCCAACCGATCGGGCCGAGGCCCGCGCCTAGCATCATGTAGCCAATCTGCGACATGGTGGAGGCGGCCAGTACCTTCTTGATGTCGTCCTTCGCGGTACCAACTACCGCACCGAAGACCAAAGTGATAGCACCGATCACGGCAACTGCCGTGGTAGCAACCGGGGTGACCGCGTAGATAGCGCCAGCGCGAACCATCAGGTAGACACCGGCGGTAACCATGGTGGCGGCATGGATTAGCGCAGATACCGGGGTGGGGCCAGCCATGGCGTCACCCAACCAAGCCTGCAAGGGGAACTGCGCTGACTTACCGCAGGCGGCGACCAACAAGAAGATGCCAATCAAGGTTGCCTGGGCTTGCGGCAGTTCGGAGACGCGACCGAAAACGGAAGTGTAATCCAGCGTGCCAAAGGCGTTGAAGATTGCCATCATGCCCAACAGTAGGCCAACGTCACCGATACGGTTCATAACGAAAGCCTTCTTAGCTGCCTTAGCGTAGTCAGGAACGTGGTTCCAGAATCCAATCAGCAGGTAGGAGGCCAAGCCGACGCCCTCCCAGCCGACGAACAAGGTGGCGAAGGAGTTACCCAACACCAGCATCAGCATGGCAGCGATGAAGAGGTTCAGGTAGGCGAAGAAGCGACGGCGATCCGTGTCATGCTCCATGTACGCTACCGCGTAGATGTGAATCAGGAAGCCGACAAAAGTCACCAAGCCAACAAAGGTCAAAGAAAGCGGGTCAATCCGCAATCCCACTTCGATGCTGTGCTCACCAGCTGGAATCCAGGTAAATAGGCTCAGGTTCTGGACACGCTGTGAAGGGTCCAAACCGAGGGTGGAAATCAGGATGCTCAGACCCAGCACCAAGGAAAGACCGGTGGCGGCAATACTAAACCAGTGTCCCCACTTGTCACTCCTTCTGCCCATCAGCAGCAGGAAGGCGAAAGAAACCAAAGGAATCGCAATCATCAGCCAGCCGTAGCCGGCAAGACCTTGCGCCTGAGTCACTTCAGCCAAACCATGCGGGGACTGTGCGCTCGTTTCAAATAGATGAATCATCGTGCTCTCGTCCCTCAGTTCTTCAGCAGGTCAACGTCATCAACAGACGTGGTCCCGCGGGCTCTAAAGATGGAAACAATAATGGCTAGGCCAACCACCACTTCCGCGGCAGCAACCACCATGATGAAGAAGGCAATCACCTGTCCGTGGGCGCTGCCTTGCAGTCGCCCGAAAGTAATGAAAACTAGGTTCGCGGAACTCAACATGATTTCCACCCCCATCAGTGACAGCACCGCGGAGCGACGTGTTAGCACGGTGGAAGCGCCAATCGCGAAGAGAATAATCGCTAGGAATAAGTACCAGGTAGGGCTCACTTGTTTTCCTCCTTCGGGGAAGAATCTGAGTCCGCGGATTCAATCGCGGGGGCGGGCTCATCCACCATCTGCTTCAGACCCTGCGGGGCTTGCGGGCCAGGCATGCCCCAAGCACCGGAGCGACCCACTGAACGGGAAGCCTCCGGACCGTGGAGGCCCTCTGCCGGGTTACCAACCCGGGAAGCCAACAGACGCTGAGCAACCACCGGGGAAACCTCACCGACAGTACGGTTAATTCCACGCACACGCAAAACGCGAGGTACAGACTCTGGAATCGGCTGATGGGTTTCACCGGAAAGTGCCGGCACATCGAAAGCATTGGATTCGGCGTAAACACCGGGAGCGGGAAGCTGTCCGGGGTGACGCTGCGAAGCGGCGTAGGCGGCCATCTTCGCTTCAGCAACATCACGCTGAGTACGCGAAGGCAGGAGCTTATCCGGATGGGTTAGCACAATTGCGCCCAAAGCCGCAGTAATCAGCAAGATAGCGGAGATCTCGATGGTGAACAGATGCTGATTAAACAGTGTGGCGCCAAGATTCTCCATGCTCCGGTAGGACTCATCCACCGGGCCGAACTGGGTGAAGGAAACATTCACGTAGACGGCTCCGCCCAGCCCCAAAACGATTAGGGCTGACAGCAGGTAGGCGCTCACGCGACCCCCTCGGGAACCATTCTTGTAGTTATCTGTGGCCCCGATACCAATCAGCATGAGGACGAACAGGAAGAGCATCATAATGGCACCCGTGTAGACGACAATCTGCACGACACCCATGAACTCTGCCCCGTTCAGCAGGTAAAGCATTGCGAAACCCACCATGACACCAATCATGCAGATTGCTGCGTAGGCGGCACGCGAAAAACGCGCCACACCAATCGCGCAAGCAATCATGAAGACTGCCACGAGGGAGAACTTAATGAACTCGCCCGGAGCGGACCAGTCCACTCCCAGCACGGGCTCAGTCACGAGATATTGCATCAGGCTCGTGCCTCCTCAACGGTTTTAACGGTCTCAAGAGTTTCATCCTCAGGACGGTGTTCGCGGACCCAGTCGACTTGCGCCTGAGTCGGACCGGTCACCATGCCACGGTAGTAGTCACCATCAGAGGTGCCTTCCACCATCGGGTGCGGGGCAGCCAGCATGCCTTCCTGTAGATCCGCGAGGAGCTCATGCTTCTCGTAAATCATTTCTTGACGATCCAAAGAGGTCAGCTCTTCAAAATCATTAGACATTGTGAGCGCGCGGGTCGGGCATGCCTCAATGCATAAGCCACAGAAGATACAACGCAGATAGTTAATCTGGTAGACGCGACCATAACGCTCACCGGGAGAATACTGTGCGTCAGGGGTATTTGCTCCGGCTTCTACCAAGATGGCGTCAGCGGGGCAGGCCCAAGCACAAAGTTCACAGCCGATACACTTTTCCAAGCCATCAGGGTAGCGGTTCAGCTTATGACGACCGTGGAAGCGGGGGGCAATTACCGGCTTCTCGAAGGGGTATTGCTCGGTCACTGTCGGCTCAAACATAGAGGTGATGGTGACACCGTAGCCAGCTACCGGGGCGAAGAACTTACCAATGGGGCCCTTCTCATCAGGACGGAAGAATGACTCATCTGGCATGCGGGAGTTCTGTTTGTCGCTCATGCGTTACCTCCTTCAGGGGTCGAAGCTGTAATCGCTTCAGGTTGCGACGTTGCGGCAGCTTGCGCGCGGCGGGCAGCGCGCGGAGAAGCCGGGAGCTTCTGTCCGGGCAGCGGCGGAACCGGGTAGCCGCCAGCGAAAGCATCAAAAACTTCGGCTTCTTCAGGATCTTCTGCGGCTGGTTCTTCAACATTGGGCAGCAGCATCAGCACAACTACCACAATCAGGAAGAGAACAGTGATGCCACCGACGAGGGCGTAGGTGTTCAAACCCCAGAAGGAACGAATGGCCTGCATCAAAGCGACGATCACCAGCCAAGCCAGGGAAACCGGAATCAAAACCTTCCAGCCCAGCTTCATGAACTGATCGTAACGGAAACGCAGCAAAGTACCGCGGGTCCAGATCATTAGGAACATGAAGAACCAGACTTTCATGGTGAACCACAGCATCGGCCACCAGCCGGAGTTCGCACCGGCCCAGATGTACTCGATACCGAAAGGCACGTGCCAGCCACCGAAGAACAGCGTGGTCGCGACCGCGGAGACGTTGAACATGTTGATGTACTCAGCCAGGAAGAACCAAGCGAACTTCATTGACGAGTACTCAATCATGTGGCCAGCGACTAGCTCACCCTCGGCCTCAGGAAGGTCGAAGGGGAGACGGTTCACTTCGCCGACCATGGAAATAATGTAAATCACGAAAGACGGGGCCAGCGCGAAAGCCCACCAGACCTTGTCTTGCGCGGCGACAATCTCTGAGGTTGACATGGAGCCGGACATCAAGAAAACCGTGACGATCGCCAAAGACATGGACAGCTCGTAGGAAATCACCTGCGCCGCGGAACGCACCGACCCCAGCAGCGGGAAGGTCGAGCTGGTCGACCAACCGGCCAGGACGATGCCGTAAATGCCGAGGGCGCTGATTGCCAGAATGTAAAGCGTAGAGGCCGGCATATCCATCATCTGTAACGGACTGGAGTAGCCGAACAGGTTGACGTTCGGGCCCATCGGGATGACCGCGTAAATCATGAAGGCACAGAAAGCCGCGATGGTAGGAGCCAGAATGTAAATAAACTTATCAGATTTTCGGGTCCAGATGTCTTCCTTGGTGAGCAGCTTTACTGCGTCAGCAATGGCCTGCAACAGACCGAAAGGACCGTGCACATTCGGGCCGGGGCGAGTCTGCATCCGACCCAAGCCACGACGCTCAACCCACAGTGCCATCAGCACGGACAGGATCAAGTACACGATAATGAAAACTGCCTTTAGTGCAGACAGCCACCAAGTCTCCTGGGAGAAATCAGCGGGCTGGTAGGCCGAGGCTATCGCAACCGCACTAAGTGTAGCTACAGTGGGAATCATTTGCTTTCCTCCATCACGCTGACAGTGGCAATGGAGCCAACTTCGCCCAGCTTCTCAAACACGTTTACTCCGTTGTTCTGAGGCAACCACACCATCTTGTCCGGCATGCTTGCGGTAATGACTGGCATCGTTACGTGACCACGCTCAGTGGAGATAGTGATCTGCTCCCCTACCTTTAAGTTGAGTGCCTGAGCGGTGCCACGGGAGACTCTGGCGACGGGGCGACGTGCAGACAGCTGCAGGTCGGTGGCGCCGGCAAGAGTCAAAGCGTCATCAATCATCAGCTTATGAGTATCCAAGACCAGCTGTCCGGGCTGCAGCTTCGGTAGCGGGGCGGCAACCACGGCGGGGCCGGAAGCACGCTTGCCGTCCCAATCCATGAGCTGATTGACTTCCTCATAGAGGGACTTCAAAGTGGAAAGACCCAAGTCGAAGCCGCATACCTGCGCAATGCGCTGCAGAATCTGACGATCATCCAAAGCGGTCGAAGAAATCGCCTGACCGAAGGGACGCAAGCGACCCTCCCAGTTGATGAAAGTACCCGGCTTTTCAACTGGCGGAGCGACCGGCAGCACCACGTCGGCGCGTTCGGTAACCTCCGTCGCGTTCACCTCGAGGGCGACTACGAAACCAGCATGATCTAGCGCATCGCGGGCCATTTCCGGGTTCGGGAAGTCACGCACATCAACACCGCCGACCAGCAGAGTGTTGATGGAGCCGGCACGGGCGGCAGCTAGGATACGTTCGGCATCGTAGCCGTTCTCGCTGGGGATTTCAGTTCCCCAAGCGGCTGAGATATCAGCGCGAGCTTCTGGGTCGGAAACCAGACGACCGAAAGGCAACAGGTTGGGCAACGCGCCAGCTTCGAGGCCGCCTCGTTCACCGGCGCGGCGGGGAACCCAGGCGATCTTCGCGCCGGTCCGCTCCGCCAAGTGAAGGGCTGCGGTCAAAGTGCCGGCAATATTGGCGGCACGTTCACCAATCAAAATGACCCCACCGGACGCCAGTGCGTCGGCATGCTCAGCATAGGGGTTACCCTGATCCATGGCGGCCAAAACTTCCGGCTCAGTGCCGGGGGCTGCCTGCACCAGTTGGGCGCGAAGCTTACGGCTACCATGCGAAGCGAAAGGCGCTACCATGGTGACCTTGACTGAACCGGCGAGCACTCCCTTACGCAGGCGTAAGAAAATGGAACCGCATTCATCCTCGGGCTCCAAACCAACTAGGAGAACCTGACCGGCAGTTTCCAAATCGCGGTAGGTTACACCCAGTCCCGTACCAGCCACGCGGGCGGCTAGAAATTTGAGTTCTTCGTCGCTCCCGAAGCGCACGCGCTGGTCAATATCATTGGTGCGTCCCACCACGCGAGCGAACTTAGCCCAAGCGTAGGAATCTTCAAAAGTGAGACGGCCACCGGGAAGATAACCGGAAGTGCCGCTGCGAAGGGCCTGAGCAACCCGGTCAAGGGCATCAGCCCAAGAGGTCGGTACTAGCTCTCCAGCTTCATTGCGCACCAGCGGGTGACGCAGACGCCTGTCTTGGCTCTGCCAAGTGAAAGCGAAACGGTCCTTATCGGTAATCCATTCCTCATTCACGTCCATGTCCTCACCGGCGAGACGGCGGGTCACCTGACCGCGACGCACGTCAATGCGGATGGCGGAACCAGAAGCGTCATGTTCCGTCACGGACGGGGTGGAAACCAGATCGAAGGGGCGGGAGCGGAAACGGTAAGACTTCGAAGTTAGCGCACCGACCGGGCAAATCTGGATGACGTTGCCGGAGAAATAGGAAGCGAAGGGACGACCACTCATATCCAGTTCGTCCTCGGTGGACGGACCGAAGTTGGTGGAGCCAATCACGGCAGACTGTCCGGTGGGACCGGAAAGACTTTCCAGGCCGGTCAGGGTGTGACCGTCAGGGTTAGAAACCGGATCGGTGAAGCCCAGCACCTGAGTGTCGAAGCTACCAATCTGTTCACCCATATGCTGATGATGCTCGGTGGGGGCAGAACCGCCGCCGCGACCTTGCAGATCAATGAAGGGGTCGCCGGCAATCTGCTTAGCGAAACGTACACAACGCTGGCAAAGGATACAACGATCACGATCAAGCAAAATCTGGCTGGTCAAGCTGACCGGCTTGGCGTACACGCGCTTCACATCTGCGAAACGGGAGGTTTCACGGCCGTTGGAAAGAGCCTGATTCTGGAGGGGGCATTCGCCGCCCTTATCACAAACCGGGCAGTCCAAGGGGTGGTTGACCAGCAGGAATTCCATGATGCCGCGCTGCGCTTTTGCTGCGGTTTCAGAAGTGCGCTGCGTGTTGACCACCATGCCGGGCATGACGGTCATCGTGCAAGATGCCTGCGGCTTCGGGAAAGCCCGCACGTTACCTTCACGGTCAGGGGCAGCCACATCCACGAGGCACTGACGGCAGGCACCGGCAGGCTTCAAAAGCGGGTGATCACAGAAACGAGGAATCCTAATTCCGACCTGTTCAGCGGCACGGATAATCAGGGTGCCACGCTCGACCTCTACGGGCACACCATCAATGGTTAACTGCACCATGTTATCGCTCATCGGACACCTTCTTTCTGGGTCGCCCGCGCAAATACTGCGGAAGCTTCATAGGGGAAGAGCTCTCGCGCGGGAGTAGTCAGGCCCGCTTCAAACTCCTCACGGAAGTGCTCAATACCGGACTTAATTGGGGTCGCTGCCGCATCGCCCAGCGCACAGAAGGAACGGCCCGCAATATTGTTCGCAATATCGAGGAGCAAATCCACATCACCCTCCTGGCCTTGACCGGCTTCCAGACGCAGCATCACCTGCTTCAGCCAGTAGGTACCTTCACGGCAGGGCGTGCACTTACCGCATGATTCATGCTGATAGAACTCAGTCCAGCGAGTGATGACGCGAACCACGGAGGTGGTTTCGTCGAAAACCTGCAAGGCACGGGTACCCAGCATGGAGCCCGCTTGACTACAAGAATCGTAATCGAGCGGCATATCTAGCTGTTCGGCGGTAAAGATTGGGGTGGAGGAGCCACCTGGAGTCCAGAACTTGAGCTGGTGACCTTCCCGAATTCCGCCCGCCATTTCGATTAGCTCACGCATGGTGATACCGAAGGGCGCTTCGAACTGTCCCGGATGCTTGACATGTCCAGAGACGGAGAAAAGGCCATGTCCCTTGGATTTTTCGGTACCCATCGCACCGAACCATTCAGCGCCGTGGTTTAGAATACCGACCACGGAGGCGATAGATTCGACATTGTTTACCACGGTAGGCCGCGCGTATAGACCGGCGACCGCGGGGAACGGGGGCTTGAGGCGAGGGTGTCCGCGCATTCCTTCGAGGGAGTCGAGGAGGGCGGTTTCTTCACCACAGATATATGCGCCAGCGCCCGCGTGGACGGTGATCTTCAAGTTGAAGTCGCCGTTGGGGCCAAGGCCTTCACCGATGATGCCGGCTTCTTCCAGTTCACGTACCGCGTTCAGGAGACGACGGTAAACGTGGACGACTTCGCCGCGCAGGTAGATGAAGGCGTGCTCGCAACGTATCGCGCGGGAGGTAATCGCGATACCTTCCAGCAGCACATGCGGGTTACCCATCATGGTGGGAATGTCTTTACAGGTGCCCGGTTCTGACTCATCGGCGTTAACTACTAGGTAGCGCGGTTTACCGTCATCTGGGGGCAGGAAGGACCATTTCAGGCCGGTGGGGAAGCCGGCGCCGCCACGGCCACGCAGGCCGGAGGCTTTAACTAGGTCAACAATCTCCGAACGTTCCATGCGGAGAGCTTTGTCCAAGCCTTGGTAGCCGCCGTTACGACGGTAGCTTTCCAGGCTGTATCCCTGTTCTTTATCCCAAGAATCGGAAAGGACTGGGGTGAGTTTCCCGGCGGGGGTCACGACTGTCACTTCTCGCCCTCCTTTTCAGTTTGCGCCGCGGCGGCAACGGGGGTGGCCTCGACGACCGGGGCACTCCAGTTGTTCTCGCGGGCGATCTTCAAGCCCAACAGTGAAGCACTGCCGGCGACTGGGCCTTCCACAGCAAGACCGTCATCGAAGCCGGCCAAGGTGTGGGAAACCTCTTTGAAGGTGTGCACGGTGTTCGGGCCGCGGGTCGGATGGATTTCGCGTCCAGCCTGGATGTCGTCAACGATCTGCAAGGCAGAGTCAGGAGTCTGGTTATCGAAGAACTCCCAGTTGACCATCACCACGGGGGCATAGTCACAGGCGGCGTTACATTCCAAGCGTTCCAAGGTAATCTTGCCATCCTCGGAAAGCTCTTCATGGCCAATCCCTAAATGCTCAGAGAGTGTCTCCCAAATCTGGTCCCCACCCATCACTGCGCAGAGCGCATTGGTGCACACGCCCACGGTGTAGTCACCGTTGGGGTGGCGCTTGTACTGGGTGTAGAAGGTGGCTACCGCACTGACTTCGGGGCGGGTCAGGCCCAGCACGTCGGCACACAGAGTGATGCCGGCGGCGGACACGTAGCCGTCCTCGGACTGCACTAGGTGCAGCATGGGTAGCAAAGCTGAACGCTCATGACCCTTCGGGTAGCGTGCCACAATCTGGGCAGCTTCAGCGCGGAGACGTTCCTCCACTTCTGGAGCGTAAGCATTCATCGGTCAACACCTCCCAAAACGGGGTCAATAGAGGCTAGGGAAACCACCACGTCAGCTAGCTGTCCGCCTTCGGTCATCATGGCGAAGGACTGCAGGTTGGAGAATGACGGATCACGGAAATGCGCACGGTAGGGTCGGGTGCCGCCATCGGAGACAAGGTGAACGCCCATGATGCCCTTCGCATGCTCAATGGTCTGGTAGACCTGGCCGGCAGGAACACGGAAGCCTTCGGTGACCAGCTTGAAGTGGTGAATCAGGGACTCCATGCTTTCACCCATGATTTCGCGAATGTGTTCGAGGGAGTTGCCCTGCCCATCCTCGGAAACGGAAAGCTGCGCGGGCCAGGCAATCTTCTTGTCGGCAACCATGACGGGAGCGCCATTGCATTCATCTAGGCGATCCAGCACCTGGTAGATGATGCGCAGAGACTCATAGCATTCCGCGAAGCGAACCTGCACCCGGTTGTAGGCGTCAGACTTATCGCGGGTAGGAACGTCGAACTCGAAGTTCTCGTAGCCACAATAGGGCTGGAGCTTACGCATATCCAACGGCAGTCCGGCAGCACGAATGCAGGGACCGGTCAATCCCAGCGCCAAACCAGCGGCCAGAGGAATATAGCCAACATCAACGTGACGGAGCTTGAAAATAGGGTTTTCCTGAGTCAGGTCCTGCAACTGACCAATATCGCGGCGCAGTGAAGGCAGTAGCTCACGAGCCCAGTCGGTGGTGCCCGGAGGGAGATCCTGAGCCACGCCACCGGGACGAATATAGGCATGGTTCATGCGCAGGCCGGTGACGGATTCAAAAATCCGGAGCACGTTTTCACGGCCGCGGAAAGCAATCGTCATCATGGTGGTGGCACCCATTTCGTTACCACCGGAGCCGATTGCCACCAGGTGGGAAGCAATGCGGTTCAGTTCCATCATGAGGACACGAATCAAGTTGGCGCGCTCTGGAATCTGATCGGTGATTCCCAGCGCCTTCTCTACCGCCAGGCAGTAGGCAGTCTCATTGAACATGGGGGCTACGTAGTCCATGCGGGTCGCGAAAGTGGAACCCTGCACGAAGGAGCGGTACTCCATGTTCTTCTCAATGCCGGTGTGTAGGTAACCGGTCCCGACGCGCATCTCGCGGACGGTTTCGCCGTCGATTTCCAGAATCAGACGCAGCACGCCGTGAGTGGAGGGATGGACCGGACCCATGTTAACGACCATGCGCTCAGAGGAGAGCTTGTGCATTTCGTTGATGACGTCGTCCCAGTCACCGCCAGAAGCGACCAGCTCATCCAGTTCGTCCTCGCCGAGGGCGGGGCCCGTAGCGGTAAACAATGGTTTCGAGGATGCCATTAGTTGTAGGACCTCCTAGTATCTGCGGGAGGCACTGTCGCGCCCTTATATTCAACGGGAATGCCGCCCAGCGGGTAATCCTTACGTTGCGGGTGACCAATCCAGTCATCCGGCATGGCGGTACGGGTCAAGGCGGGATGTCCATCAAAGACGATGCCCATCAGGTCCCAAGTTTCACGCTCATGCCAGTCATTGCCCGGGTAGGTTTCCACAATGGAAGGGATGTGCGGATCAGCATCGGGGCAGGTAACTTCCAGACGCAGCAAGCGGGAGTGGGTGATGGAGAAAAGATGGTAGACGGCATGTAGCTCAGCGCCCTGATCGTGCGGGTAGTGCACGCCGGAAACACCTAGGCATAGTTCAAAACGAAGATCTTGATCGTTTCGCAGCATCAGCGCCACTGCCCGAATATGCTCACGGTTAATGAAGATGGTGAGTTCATCGTTTTGAACGACTACGCGCTCAATCACTTCACCGACTTTCAAGCCGCCCTCGGCAATGAGCTCTTCGAGGATGTCGACGACCTCATCGAACCAGGAGCCGTAGGGGCGGGCTGATTCGCCCGGCAATACGACGGGCTGCACCAGGCCACCAAAACCACTGGTGTCGCCCGAACCTGTCACACCGAACTGCCCGTGGCGGGCAGCTACCGGGTGCGGCTCAGGGGAGCGGCGGTCGCTGGGCTTTGCGATTTCCGCGTTCAAGTTCTGTTCTTCGCTCATGCCAGCAGTCCCTTCCGCAGGTGAGTGGGGGTTGCCTCGAGAGCGGCTTTTTCAGCGGCGCGAGCAGCTTCGACGCGGTTCACGCCCAAAGGTGATTTACGCATGTGATCATGCAAAGTGAAGATAGCGTTCAGCAGCATTTCTGGACGCGGCGGGCAGCCGGGCAGGTAGACGTCAACGGGGACGATATGGTCGCAGCCTTGGACCACCGCATAGTTATTGAACATGCCGCCAGAAGAAGCGCAGGCACCCATGGAGATAACCCACTTGGGTTCAGGCATGGAATCGTAGACGCGGCGCACAATCGGAGCCATCCGGTGTGAGACACGACCGGAAACAATCATCAGGTCGGCGTGACGCGGGGAGGCACGGAAGACCTCCATCCCGAAACGAGAAATGTCGTAGCGGGGCGTACCGGTCGCCATCATTTCAATCGCGCAGCAGGCCAGACCCATGGTTACCGGCCAGACGGATGCTTTTCGGGCTAGGCCCAGCATTGCCTCAACACTGGTGAGTGCAACACCAGCGGGGAGCTTTTCTTCAATTCCCATCTTTTATCCTTAATCCCATTCCAGGCCGCCACGGCGCCATTCGTAAATGAACGGCACAGTAATGAGGGCAATAAACAACATCATGGCAACAAAAGCGGCCACTCCGAGAGGTACAAAGTTAATCACCCACGGGTACATGAATACAACTTCGATGTCGAAGATGATGAAGGTCATCGCAACCAGGTAGTACTTCACAGGGAAACGTCCCGAAGTCTCTTGGTGCGGCGCCGGGTCGATACCACATTCGTAGTTCGCAACCTTGGTCCGGTTTTTCTTGCTGGGACCAAGAATTGCCGACATGCCGAGACCACCCAACGCTAGCGCGAGGGCGCCAATGGCCATAACCAGCAATGGCGTGTAATCGTTCATCGGGTCTCCTTCAGAGGGTGACTGATAGTTAGTTGATGATTCATCATGCGGATGGCACCAACTTGGTGAGAAGCTGTAGGGTGCGGTCAGTGAGATCGCCGCCTTGACGCTCATAGCCGTCAGAAAGGAGCTTGTGCACGACCCGCATCAAGCGTTTGCGGGGGAGCCCATACTTGGTGCACAGGCGCATCACTTCGGGATGCTCAATCAGGGCAACGAAAGCGCGGCCCATCATGTAATAGCTGCCTAGCTGCTGTTTCAAAGCGGCGGGGTAGTTTTCCATCGCTAGGTCGAAACCATGATCGGTGCTGCGAACCGAGGCGGAAGCGTAAGTCTGGGCAATAATCCGACCCGCAGCAAGGGCCGGGGCGATACCTTCACCGTTGTAAGGCGAGACCAGACCGGCAGCATCACCGGTAAGGAGCAAACCATCTTCATAGAGCGGCTTGCGGTTAAAAGCCATGGGGAGGGCAGCGGAACGCAAGGGTCCCTGCTGGTTCTCCGGAGTGAAGCCCCATTCTTCGGGCAGGTTCCGAGTCCAGGCTTCGAAAATCTGCTTGTAGGGTAGGCGCGTGGCTTTCTTCGTGGAGGAAACAGAGCCTAGGCCCACATTCACGATGCCGTTACCGAGGGGGAAAATCCAGCCGTAACCCGGCAGCAGGTTAGATTCACCGGGCTTGCCATCCCAAAGCTCCAGATGGGAAACCATCCATTCGGTGTCAGCCAGCGGTGAGGTGAAGTAGGTGCGGGCGGCCACGCCCATCGGCCGGTTTTCGATTGCGGCACGCCCCGCCGAGGTGGCTAAACGCGCGGCCACTCCCCCGGCGTCAATTACTAGGCGGGCATGGAACTCGATTTCCTCCGCCTCTTTGCCTTTGCCGCGGGTGGCTTTCACGCCAACTACGCGGTCTCTGAAGTCAGTAATGAGTGAGGTTGCGGTGGTGCCTTCGTAAACTTGGGCACCACTGTTTTCCGCGTGACGGAGCAGATCATTATCGAGCTCCACGCGACTGCGACACATTCCGTAGTTGGGGAAGCTGCGTTGCTCTGGCCATTCCATCTTGATGTCATGACCGCCGCCAACCACTTGGAGGCCACGGTTGCGCGCCCATCCGTCCGTGTTGATTCCCATTAGGGATAGTTCGTTTACGGCCGAGGGGGTAAGGCCGTCGCCACAGATCTTATCGCGCGGGAAGATCGCCTTATCCATAATGACGACATGCACGCCCAAAGCAGCTAGGTAGTGGGCTGCAGATGAGCCAGCCGGACCTGCCCCGACGATGACCACATCAGATTGCACTACTGTCACAGTCTGACTCCCCTCCCGTGCACACTATTTCATAGCCTAAGCATTTGCTTACACTATGCTGACTATCTGTCTGATAAATATTTGACAGTAGTCAACTCTTCTAGCCTAGCCGGGCATTGTGGGTGGCCGCACCAGCTTGAACAAAAGCGCACTATTATGCGGATTGCGTCCAAGCATGACATCTCGAACAGAAATGTTTAATGCAACTAAAGTCTTACCTAATTGTAAAAGACGGCAACAATTAGGCGTCCACAATCGGAATTGAGTGCGGTTTGCCCGAAATTCGAGACGGCATCGACACCACTTCCGAAACCGGACGCAAGCCCAACCACCACTGTGAAACGGGACGGCGATTCTCCAGTTCAATCTCATCCATGAAGTTCTTCAAAGGTACCGTAGCGATTGAGTTAGTAGACAGTCCAATGTAGACCGCATTTGCTTCACGGCCATTATGTGCGGCCGGATCATTTTGGTCAGCAAAGTACTGCTCCAGCCAGTTCATGCCGTGGAAGACCAAACGTGTCGCCAGCAGACGGTCGAAGGGCGTGGGAGAGCCACCCTGTTGCAAATGTCCCAGCGCTGTCTGTCGAACGTCGAAGAGGCCGCCGCCCTCTTCCTCGAACACTCGCGCCAAGAAGTCACGGTTGTATAAGCCGGAAGCCTCCTCGTTACTAATCACCATGAAGAGGCGACGCCCGCCCTCGAAAGACTGACGCATTCGCTTGCAGTCATTGTTGAGCTGCTCCAAGCTAATACCGTCCTCATGCAGGTAGGTGAGCTCCGCGCCCGCGGCAATCCCAGACATTAAAGCCAAGTAGCCGCAACGACGCCCCATGGTTTCCGCCACGAAGCAGCGCCGGGAAGCTGCCGCGGATTCCTTAATCCGATCCAGTGCCCACACTGCGTTATTGACGGCAGTGTCAGCACCAATCGAAAGCTCCGAACCGGGCAGGTTATTGTCAATGGAGGCAGGCACACAAATCATTGGCAGGTTGAATGCGGGGTAACGAACCCGCTCCTCCATGAGTTTATGCGCGGCCAGGTAAGCATTAAAACCGCCCACAATCATGAGCGCATCGATGCCGTTATTTTCGATGGCGCGACCGAGGGCGTACAGTTCCTCCACCGTCGGAACCGGACGGCGGGTACCCAGCTCGGCGCCGCCGTCGAAAGCCCAGCCTTCCACTGCGTCCCAGGTCAGTTCTGAAACCTGATTATCCATCAGGCCTTTCAAGGACCCCTGCACGCCCAGCATGGTGAAGCCCTTATCGAGGCCGAGGCGGACCGCGGCGCGCGCCGCCGTGTTCATCCCTGGGGCGAGACCACCAATATGAACAATGGCGACCCGCTTACCGGCAGCGGGACGCTCCGAAGTCTGCTCCCACATATGTCCGGGAGAGACAGCCACATCCTCGGTCTGCTCCACCCGATTCAGGTGTTTAGCCTGCTGCGCCGCAAAAGGCGGGGTGGACATAATGCGGTTAATCTGCACCATCTCAGTGAAGGAAGATCCGCGCAGGCGCATCGCTTCCGCATAGTTTCCAGCTTTCACGTGACGGGCCACCGAGCGGGTGTCAGCGACCGCTTTCATCATTGGGATCCGGGCCATGCGGTTATGGCGCACCCCCAAAATGGTGGGTTCATCCTCCGGGGTTACGGACATGATTTCCTGCACGGCCGCGTATCCCAGCACGGTAGACATCCAGCGGTCATAGGCCGAGGGTGAACCACCGCGTTGCACGTGTCCCAAAATGGTGACGCGCACGTCTTCTTGAAGTTTTTCTTCCAAGGTTTCAGCGACCTGGGTGGCGGTAATC
This sequence comes from Boudabousia marimammalium, assembly GCF_001936115.1. Classification (GTDB taxonomy): domain Bacteria; phylum Actinomycetota; class Actinomycetes; order Actinomycetales; family Actinomycetaceae; genus Boudabousia; species Boudabousia marimammalium. The sequence continues at coordinate 161,874 of NZ_MPDM01000005.1, read as the reverse complement.
GGATTTCCTTCCCGGTCGATGGCACCCTCGGCCACCAGCACGAGGGATTCCCGACGTCCCGCCGCACGGCCAGCTTTCAGCTTGGTTGCCAGTTCATCTTCCCAGCCGTCTTCTGGCGGCACCTCAGGAATGAAAACGTAGTCGCAGCCGCCCGCAATGCCAGCCATCAGCGGCAGGTAACCGCAGTGGCGGCCCATTACCTCGACCACGAAGGTGCGTTGATGCGAAGCAGCGGTGGAGGAAATATCGTCGATGGCTTCCATAATCCGATGCAGGGCGGAGTCCGCGCCGATAGTCATATCGGAGCCGACCAGGTCATTATCGATGGAGCCGACCAGGCCGCAAATCATGAGGGCGGGATGCTCATCGGCATCAGCTTGGGTAATTTCCCCCATCTCCACGAGTTCCTGTACCAGTTCAGGCCAGAGCAGACGGAACTCATTAGTTCCAGTGAGGGAGCCATCACCGCCAATCACAATGAGACGGTCAATACCGTATGCGAGGAGGTTCTTAGCGGCCTGACGCATGCCTTCACGCTCACGGAATGCCTTGGAGCGGGCGGTTCCAATCACGGTGCCACCCTTGTGAAGAATACTGGAAACATCGGACCAGCCGAGGGGGCGGATACGGTCACCGCCTTCAACGGCGCCTTGCCAGCCTTCCATGATGGCGCAAGGTTGCACCCCCATGGCGAGGGCGGTACGGGCGACTGCGCGAACCGCCGCATTCATGCCCTGCGCGTCACCACCGGAAGTCAAAACTCCGATCCGGTGCGCGACCCGGTTCTGGGAATGTGAAGCTGACTGCTCAACCTCAGTTTCGGTTGCCGGGACGGGGTTTAGCTCCTCGACTACCACGCCGTCGTAGCTGCCTGCCTTCGTTGCAGTGGTGCTGTTATCGCTGGACATTGGTCCTCCGAATTGTTAAGAATATGTGCTCCAATTCTCGCATCTAGTGCGCTTTTGCGCCACCAACTTAAAAAAACTCACGCCGGTTGCGAACACTGCGGGCGATTCCTAGGGGCTCTCCTCTAGACTGGGTACACACATTTAACTCTTTTGTCTCTAACTTAATTTTTGACTTCCGTAAGCACTTTAAGGACCGATCTATGCTGTTCAAACTAATCCGCGAATACGCGCGACCACACGTGTGGTCAATTCTGGTGATTTTACTGATGCAGCTAATCCAAACCGTAGCTTCACTGTGGTTACCGTCCTTGAACGCGGCCATTATTGACGACGGCGTCGTCATCGGAGATACCAACGCCATCTGGCATTACGGCCTACTGATGCTAGGGATGACCGTGGTGCAAGTTGCCGCCACCATTGTGGCAACCTACTACGGCGCTAAAGTCGGCACCTCAATTTCTCATCAGATGCGGCGGGACACTTTCGCTACCGTGCAGACTTTTTCCCGCGCAGAAATTCATGAGTTCGAGGCGGCTTCACTAATCACCCGCGCGACCAACGATATTCAGACCCTGCAGATGGTCACCATTTTGGCCTTCACCGAAATGATAATGGCGCCCCTGATTGGGGTTGGCGCGGTCATTATGGCGATCCGTCAAGATGCCGGCCTCTCCCTGCTGCTGGTAGTCGTAGTGCCCCTACTGGGCTTTGCCATGGGAATGATTATGTGGCGGCTCCAGTTCCACTTCCGCCGCGTCCAAACCCGCACCGACCGGATTAACGCGGTCTTACGTGAACAGCTCAGCGGCGCCCGTGTGATTCGCGCTTTCGTCCGCCAGGACGCAGAGCGGGAGCGCTTCGACAAACGCTCCACCAGCCTGCTGGAAGCCAAACAGGGTTTGAGTTTCCTGTTCTCTCTGATGTTCCCAACTATCAACGTACTGCTGGGAGTTTCCTCCGTCGCCGTGGTAGGTTTCGGTGCTTTACGCGTCACCGGCGGCCATATGGAGATTGGCTCCATGATCGCCTTCTTGAACTACCTGATGCAGGTGTTCTTCTCTGTCATGCTGCTCTCTTTCGTCTTCATGATGGTGCCGCGCGGACAGGTCGCCGCGGAGCGTATCGGGGCCGTACTAGAGACCAAAACCAGCATTCATTCACCGCAGACCCCTCGCCCCCTCGGCCCCTACCAAGAAGGCGAGCATCCCACCTTTGCTTTGGAGGATGTCACCGTCCAATACGAGGGCGCGGAAGTCCCTGTCTTAGCGCATGTGAATGCGACTTTGCGGCCCGGCCAAACCACCGCGGTAATCGGTTCGACGGGTTCAGGTAAATCCACTTTGGCGACCCTGCTGCCCAGGCTCCATGATCCTTCCAGCGGCAAACTCACCGCCGACGGAATTGATTTGCGGGAGCTTGATTTGGCGGATCTGCGGGCGCGAATCGCCTACGTCCCACAACACACCTACCTGTTCTCCGGCACGATTGCTTCCACGGTTTCCGGTCTGGCTCCCGAAAATATTACTGAGGAAGTCAAAGAAAAAATCGCGCAGGCCCTGAAAACCGCGCAGGCTTGGGAGTTCGTGAGCAGACTGGAGGAAGGCATGGACGCGCCCGTTTCCACCGGCGGCTCCAACTTCTCTGGCGGCCAGCAGCAGCGCCTCACGATTGCTCGCGCCCTCTACCGCGCCGCGGACCTTTACATATTTGATGATTCATTTTCCGCACTTGACTACGGAACGGAGGCGCGGCTTCGGACCGCCCTCGGCCCCGCCATTAAAGGCGCGGCCGTCCTCATGGTGGCGCAACGCGTTTCCACCATTGCGGGCGCGGACAATATTTTAGTGCTAGATCGCGGCGAAGTGGTCGGCCAAGGCACCCATGAGCAGCTCCTTGAGACTTGTGAAACCTACCGAGAAATTGTGGATTCGCAGATTGATGCACAGGAGGCGACAGCATGAGAGGCGACTTGCAAAAACCCTCCGGCGGTTTCAAAGAATTCCGTGGCATTATGCGCCGGCTCGCGCAGAATATGCGGCCTGAACGGACGGGACTGATCTGGTTCTTCATTCTGTCTTTGGCTTCTATCGCGATGAGCTCAGTGGCGCCCATGATTTTGGGTAACGCCACAAACCTGGTTTTCGAGGGCGTATTCAACCAAAAAGCCGCCCTCGGCACCACGAAAGAGCAGCTGATTGCCCAATATGAGGCGGATGGGCAGAGCCAGATTAGCCAGATGCTTTCCGCAATGGACCTACACCCGGGCGCCCTCTTCGACTGGAGTGGGCTGCTGTGGCTGCTGGGTGTAGTAGCAGTCCTCTACCTGCTGAGTGCCCTGATCTTGTTCTTTAGTGGCTTGCTAGCCCGCTACGCGGTGCTGCGCACAGAAAACCGCCTCCGGCAAAAGGTGCAGCGCAAGATTGATAAGCTCACGCTCTCCTACCTGGATGACTCCTCACGCGGTGATCTGCTTTCCCGTGTCACCAACGATATTGACAATGTGAAAGACACCTTGATGCAGGTTTTCGTGCAGCTGGTGCCGTCAATGATTTCTCTGGTGGCCATGCTCTCCATGATGTTCTGGATGTCTTGGAGCTTGGCGCTGCTAACCATCATTATTATTCCGCTGGCCATCTTGCTGGGCCGGGTGCTGCTGGGTCGCGCGAAACCGCACTTCAAGGAACGCTGGAAGGCGACCGGCGACGTATCGAATGTGGTGGAAGAAAACTTCACCGGTCAGGAAGTTGTCACCCTGTACGGTCTCCAAGATAATTTCAATGACCAGTTCGCTGAAGCTAATGATCGCGTCCAGCACGCCACTTTCATGTCGCAGTTCCTCTCCGGCATTATGTGGCCGCTGATGTCCATGTTGGCGAACCTCGCCTATGTGCTGGTGGCGGTCGCCGGCGGCTTCTATGTCGCGCACGGTCGCATGACTTTGGGTGCGGTGCAGGCCTTCATCCAGTATTCGCGAAACTTTACTCAGCCGCTCAGTGGCCTCGCCCAAATGGCTCAGGTACTGCAATCTGGCGCGGCCTCCGCGGAACGTATCTTCAGTTTCTTGGACGCCCCGGAGCTGTCTTACGATGTCCGCTCCGCTGAGCTGAAAGCCGCTCCGGAGGCTACTCCCACCCACCTAGGGACCTCGCCTAAGGAAACCCCGGTGGTGACTTTCCAGGATGTTACCTTCAGTTATGAGCCGGGCAAACCGGTCATTACTGGCTTGAACCTGAGCGTTAAGAAGGGTCAGACTGTGGCCATTGTGGGCCCGACCGGCGCCGGTAAAACCACGCTAGTTAACCTGCTGATGCGTTTCTATGAGATTGATTCTGGAGCCATCTACGTTAATGGGGTAAACACCCTCGACATTCCCCGGGACGAACTACGTGCCCAGATGGGCATGGTGTTGCAAGAAACCTGGCTGTTTAACGGCACTTTGCAAGAAAACGTCCAGTTCGGCAAGACTGACGCAACCGATGAGGAAGTTCAGGCGGCCACGAAGGCAACCAGTGTGGACCATATTATTCGGGCCATGCCGGACGGCTACCACACCATGATTGACGATGAAGGCAATGGCATTTCCCAAGGCGAAAAGCAGCTGCTGACCATTGCGCGTGCTTTCTTGAGCGACCCGTCCATCCTGATTTTGGATGAGGCGACCTCATCGGTGGATACCCGCACTGAGGTGCTGGTGCAGCGGGCCATGAACCAGCTGCGTTCGGGCCGCACCAGTTTCGTGATTGCGCACCGGCTTTCCACGATTCGTGACGCCGACCTGATTGTAGTCATGGAAAACGGCAACGTCGTGGAGCAGGGCACGCACCGGGAGCTGATGGCTGCCCATGGCGCCTACCGCAGGTTGCATGACGCGCAACTAACTGCCGGCACCGACGCGGATGAAGGCGGCGCCCTACTGGACTGAGTCGCTGGACTGAGTTGCTGGAATAGGCTGCTGGGGCTGGTAGCTTAGGCCAGACGCAAGGCTTTCCGCTCGGCGTCAGTCAACCAGACTGGATCTTTAGCAAGACGCTGATAGTAGCGGTCCACTTCACTCCAGTCAGCGAAGGGTGAACCGGCCCGAGCAACCGCATCAAAGCCCGCCACCTCCGCGCCTTCCTCATCTGCACCCTGCCGAATCGCAGACTCATAACCCACCTGGTAGGCGGCCTCAGCATGCATCGCAGCCAATGGAATCAAGGTGGCGAATAATGCCACATCGCTGGCCCTGATCTGAGCGTCGACTGTCAAATCGCGATCTTTCAGATAGTCGTTGAGATTCACCAAGGCTTCCACGATGCGCCGCTGCGCCAGATCTTTATCTTCCTGCGTGGCAGCATTCTTCACCTTCCCCCAGTACGGGGTCAAATCCTCATTCAACCAGTTCAGGAAAGCGGCAATCTGTTCTGCAACTTCCTCATCCCCATCCAGCGGATGGAGCTGGGGCGCCCCCTCGGCATGATAGGCAGACCAAGCCACCGCTAAATCGTAAACAATCTGGTCGGTTTTGTTCATGACGATTTCGCCAAGGAAATGCGGGTTTCGGTCATTCACTACGACCGGTACCGGGGTAGGCTCACCGGGTTCCCAGCTAGACTGTCGCCGGTAGAGTTCCTGATGCGTGCGCGACCGTAAATCCGGATCGAAGCCCAACTTCGGTCCGGTTGCCGGGGCGATTTCTTCAGAATCCTCGAACACAAAACCATCCGCGCTAGCAGACCAAGCCACAGAGGCTGCCAGCACCGGCTCCAAACCCAAGAGACGGCGGGCGGTAATGACGCGCCGGCACCAAGGACAGCCCATGAAACCCACTATCCGGTAGTGTCCCGGTTCCGGCTGGAGAGTAAATTCGGCGGGATAATCCGCGGCTGGGAAGGAACCCTCAGACGGGATGAAACGAAGCGATTGCACTGACATGGTTCCTCCTCAGGAGACAAAATAATCGTCGGTTATAGCCTTTTCTTTAACTCTATCGCACCGCCGGGACTTTAGAAGCGTGAAAGTCCCGCAGACAGTCACTGGGTGAAGCCCGCTTCAGGCAGGTAGACTGGGAGAGACTTTATTTCAGCAGTGAAGGAGCACTCATGGACATCAGTTGGAAAGTAGTCAATGGCTTAACCCTAGCGGGGGCGGCGATTGTGGCGAACCTAGTGGTGAAAAACGGTTGGAAACTGGTGACCGGGCATAAGCCCCCGACCGAGGGCGAAGAAGAACTCCAAGCCCGTATGCTTGAGGTGCTCGCCTTCGGCGCGATTTCTGGTCTGGTCATGGCGGCTACCCGCCGTTTTGCCCTCGGCAAAGCTAACCAGTGGTACGGCGGTAGCAAGTTTAATCAGCTGGAGGTCTAATTATCTCCTCGCTTAGTGCCGTTTCTTTTTTTCTGGCGCTGACAGCTACCCTAGTCGGGTTAGGGTCTTTTATCACCGGCTGCGTGAAAATCCTGCAGCGGATGCAGATGGGTGCCCCCGCCCCTGAGCGGGTTCGGCCTGTCGGGGCGCGACTTTGGCGTGCTTTCGTTTCCATTTTTTCCCATTCTGGGTTCCGAGGGCGTCCGGTGGTGCGGGTCGCCCACTGGCTGGTGATGGTTTCTTTCCCGCTTCTTTTCTTAACGCTAATCACCGGTTACGGGCAGCTACTCAACCCCGGTTTTGCGCTTCCCTTTTTAGATAGTTTCGCCCCCTACACGTGGACGGTAGAGCTGATTGCCTGGCTGAGCTTGCTGGGCATTTTGGCGCTGATGGTGGTGCGCTTACGTAATGGCGGCGTGCTGCCGTGGCGGAAAGCTGAACAGTTAGAGCGCGGCAATCAGACTGGGGAGGCGTCGAATTTGCCGCGTCGCTTCTTCGGCTCTACCCGCTGGCATGCCATTTTTGTGGAGCTAGTGGTACTGGGCGTCGTTATCTGCGTGCTGGTGTTACGCGCCGCTGAGTATGCTTACTCTCAGCCGGCTCTTTCCCCTGACCATTCTGCGCTACTTTTGCATCCTTTTACCGCCTGGATGGGTACGCTTCTAACCGGCTATTCTCAGGCTACTTTGGCGAATCTGATCACGGTTACCGCCTGCGCGAAGATTGTGATTTCCATGCTCTGGATGATGGTGGTCGGCGTGCAAACCAGTATGGGCGTCGCCTGGCACCGTTTCTTGGCGGTAGTAAATATTTATGCTCGCCGTGAGGTTGATGGCAGTAACGCCCTCGGCCCCCTCGAACCCATCCGGGTTGCCGGTGAGCCCCTCACCATGGAGACCCTAGAGGAGCTCCCGGAGGACGCCAAACTAGGTGTGGGCAGTATTTCTGATTTCACTTGGAAGGGCCTGCTGGATTTTTCAACCTGCACGGAGTGCGGCCGCTGCCAAGAGCTCTGCCCGGCCTGGTCCACGGGCAAACCTCTTTCCCCGAAGCTTTTCACCCTGGCGCTACGCGACCATCATGCCGCCACGGCGGCTTTCATGCGTGCCGCCCAGGAACTGGAACAGCCTGGCGAGTCGCCAGCTGAGGACGCTAACGGGGATTTCCCTTCCGACCTGTTCACCCCCATCCCGGAGCATTCGGGGGATGTTTTAGCGGCCCTGCGGGCCTCCGGCGCGCAAAGCGCTGAGGCTTCCGCTAATCCGCTGGAGCGGCAGCTGGTGCCAGAAGTGATCACCCCGGATGTGCTGTGGGCTTGCACGACCTGCGGTGCCTGCGTGGAGCAGTGCCCGGTAGATATTGAGCACGTGGATCATATTGTGGATGTGCGCCGCCACCAGGTGCTGATGGAGTCCGCTTTCCCGAAGGAACTAGCAGGCGTTTTCAAGCAGCTAGAAAAGAAAGGCAACCCTTACGGTCAAGCCGCCCGCAAACGAATGGACTGGGCAAAGAACCTGGACTTCCCGGTTCCTGTCTTGGGCGTGGACGTGGAGGATGCCACCGCAGTTGAATACCTGTTCTGGGTCGGCTGCGCGGGTGCTTTCGATGATCAGGGGAAGAAAACCTCTGCCGCAATTGCGGAGCTTTTGCACCGTGCCGGGGTGAGTTTCGCAGTCTTGGGTCAGGGCGAGTCCTGTACTGGCGATCCGGCCCGCCGAGCCGGCAATGAGGTGCTGTATCAGATGCTGGCCGAAGCGGCAGTCAGCACTTTGAATGAGGTGAAGGCACGCAAAATTGTGGTGTCTTGTGCGCACTGTTTTAATACGATCGCCCGCGAGTTCCCGGACTTGGATGGCCATTTTGAGGTGGTTCATCATACCCAGCTGCTAAACCGGCTGGTGCGAGAGAAGCGCCTGATTCCGGTGCCGCCGCAGCCGGGTGCAGAAAAGACCATCACCTACCATGATCCGTGCTATCTGGGCCGTCATAATCAGATTTACGAGCCTCCACGTGAACTTTTGGACGCGATTCCCGGCGTGAAGCAGGTGGAGATGCCGCGCTCACGTGAAGGCGCCATGTGTTGTGGTGGCGGTGGGGCTCGCGCTTGGATGGAAGAAAGCGAAGGCACCCGGATTGCGGTCGCCCGCATGGGTGAAGCGGCGGGCACTGGTGCGGCTGAGGTCGCTACCGCCTGCCCCTTCTGCACGCAAATGTTGGGCTCTGCCGGGCAGATTCCGAAGCAGTCTGGAGCTGGCGAAACTGACAGCAGCGTTCAGGTTCACGATATTTCTTTGACTCTACTGGAGGCGGTTCGCCGCGGCGATCAGCCAGATTTAGCATCCGCCAGTGTAGGAGGTAGTAATGAGTAAGATGCCCGCATTCGCAATTTTTGGCCCCACCCTAGGCTGGCTGGTGCTGATGAGTGTCAGCTTCACCGGCTGGACCGTTGCTTCTCTCTTAGTTTCCGGGGTTCTCTATATCTTTAGTGCTAGTGCCCTGCTGGTGGGCCGAAGGCGCCTGTCCGAGGGCGTAAAGAAGTCAGCGAATCAGGGGACCCCAACCTGGTTTATTGCGGGGGTTTCTGGCTATTTCTTGCTACTGCTAACTTTCGGCATGCTGATTTGGGCGCCCTCTAGCCAGACGTGGGCAGTCATAATTCAGGTGAGTCTACTGCTGGGAACCCTCGTTACCAGTATGGGAGCTTGGATGTCATCCTCGGCTCTACTAAAAAACTCCTAGCCCAGCGATTGCCTCTCGCACCCTCATGCCTGAGCAAAGCCTGTGTCGCAAAATGCAACAGTGTGCCGCAAAATCACCCCAAAAACAGCACTTTGCAACACACCACCTCAAACACTAATCCTTTTAACGGTTTCCCGGCTTGCTGGTAAAGTGATGAAAATGAAAAAGATCATCAACCTGTTGCGGGTAACGACGTTAATTTTGGGCACTTTGACAGTCATCTTTGGAGTTACTGGGACAGTTTATTCCTGGCAAGGTACTCCCTCACATATGCTGAACGCTCTGACGAGTTCTTTCGCAATGTTCAGTCTGGCTGCGCTACTCGCATTGATACTGTTGACGAAACCTTCCAAGAAGAAGTGAAACTATTTCGACACAATCGTGACAGTATCAGTCGCGCCTTGCCGCCTTGTAAAGCACCAAAGACATAAAACGAGGATGCGAGAGAAATCCACTGCTCTCAGTTAAAGAGATGGGGTTCTACTCCCGCGATTAAGGTTTTTTGAACTGCGGCTGAGGGCACCATCTCTTTCTTCTATTCGCCAAGAACGTCGTAATAAACCCACATGAGGATGAAATCTGCGTCCTCCGACAATGTATTTCACCCGCTGTGTCGCAAAATGCAACAGTGTGCCGCAAAATCACCCCAAAAACAGCACTTTGCAACACACCGCTGCTCCACACAGCGAAGCCTGAGTAAAACCAGTGTAAGAAATCCCGAAAGCTGTGTGATAAGCGCCTTTACACTAACTAATGTTTGGGACGAAAACCGGTTGAGAAAGCCTAAGTGTCGATAAGTGCATCTGGGCGGTATGCTCTCAGGTCTACGATTTGGTCACAGGCTTGCGCTAGTTCGAAATCATGGGTGGAAATGATTACGAGGGCGCCGCGATTACGTTCATTTAACAGTAGTTCTTGCAGAATGAAAGTTGATTAGCGCCCCGTGAGACGATTTCTGTTTTCAAAACCCCATCAGTGGCAGAAAGTTGATAAATCTCTAAATCATGTTTGACGCCAAAATCCAGCAATGATTCGTTGATTTGGTGGGCAGGTAGCTGTGAAGTTTGAAAGTTGATAAACCCAGTAGTGTCTGCCCCTAAAGGTAGCGCGTTCTCTATTTGCATACCATTTAGATACGCGATACAAATCACGACGATACCTAAAAATACGGCACCCAAATTTATTAACCGCTTCACAACTACCCGCCGACCATTCTCTAGGTTGAGGATACTTTTCGGCAGTACCCCACCCCTGTATCTCTACATTCTTTCTATCGATCAGCTAGTTACTTAGACTTCTCGATTCCGGGAGCAACAATCTGTATCGCCGGATAATTCTCACCGTTACACGTAAAGCCGTCGGGAAGTTTAGCAAAGGAAGGTCCGCTAAACTTTTCTCCGACTTTTACGACGGTTTCACCAACTGTGATGGATTTTCCAGCAGCGTCAGCAGTACCGTCTTCACTGAAAACAATCAGCTGATTGTCACTAGTGAACGGGCAAGCCTGATCTTTCCCGACAACAATCTTGCCCAGCTCATATTCAGCCAGCATGGAGTTGTGTGCTTTATGCGGTTCCAGCTTTGGTAACGGATATGAAGCAGAGCTACATGCTGAGAGAGACAGTGCTGCCAAAGTCAGCACGGTAAACGAAACCAGTTTGACTCCCATGATTTCTCCTCTCAGGGTAGCTAGTTCGCGCTGAGTTCGGCCTGATTTGCCAGCTCAACTTTGAACAAGGAAGGGTCCAAGACTGAACTATTACCGGGCAAGGCCAGCATGGCTTCCGCTTCCGAATTCTTTTCTACAGCCAATGAAACAGTGTTGTTCATTGAATCGATTGAGGCCGCGACCAAGTCTTTACCGTGCAATACCTCTATCGCCTTATCTCTGTGCGATTCCAATTCGGTAATGGAATAGTTGACGTCAACAACTTTGATTAAAGCAGGATTGTCTCTCACAATAGCGTCAATTGCAGAAATTCTAGAAATGCTACTTGGATCGACCACAAATAGCTTCACCATCTGTCGGTCATAGGACAATGCCACACCCCCAAACAAATCGGGGTATTGTGCAACTTCCCCACCCAGTCTCTCAATCAGTCGATCGACTTCCGGTGAAGCCTCGCCATGCCACAATCGTTCTTGACCCATTTCTACAGGCTGTGCCTTGGGTGTAGCAACAGCATTACCAGCAACCATTGGTAATGCGACCAATGCGGGCACAGCTAAAAGTACAACCGCACTTGCAATAATAACCTTCTGGTTCATGGTTTCTCCTTTGAAACTATCAGGTAAAAGCACTTCTCAAATCGATAGAAAAATGCTTATACAACAACAATACCCTAATTGCAAGCCCAAAACCATGAGTTTACCTGTCACAATTAGGGCTATAGGACAAACTGTGGTGGTGTGGAATGCGTCCTTGTGGTTGGGCAGTTCTGGTGTGAAGGGACTGTGATGAGTCGGAAAACTGGGGGTTGGTGTTTGAAGGTTTTGTGCTACTGCTGTGGCGTGTCCGAGGGTCGTGCCAGTGCTGTGAGGAGTGGTGTAAGGGCGTTCTCGCTGTGATCTTTTCCAGCCCGCTGGCTACTCTGTCCACTGGCTGCTCTGCCTACTGTTCATGGAGTGTGTGGGAAAACGTATTTTGTACTAGATAATTTCTAGTACAAAACGCAAAATCCCACACAGTCCGAATGCGCCACCGCAGTTACGTATGAGTTATTCACAAAAACAGGGGTAAAACCGACCATTTCAGCAAATAAGTCATACATAAACGGTGATGTGGGTGGTTTTTCAGTATTTATGTATGAGTTTTTTACCCAAACAGGGGTAAAACGGGCTGTTTCAGCAAAAAACTCATACGTAAACGGTGCGGGTGGCTGGGTGGGACTGTAGTGCGTTAAGGGTGCGGGCACCCCGCACCACAGCAAGGGAAACCAAGCACAACAACACCCAATGTCCTATAGCCCCACAATTAGGTTTAGTTGATTTGCTTTCCCCAGAAGCATTTAGTCCCTATCCTGCTCCTTAAACCACATCAGTTGGTGAAGGCGCGGCAGGTAGCAGCCGGTAGTTCATCCGTACCGGCCTGCCAGTAGCAGTCTCGTAGATGTGCCCGGAGGCGTCCGCAGCGAAGACGCGGTGGCGGGAACGCGCTCTGGCAGCTTCAGCTTCCGCAACCTGACGAAGCATCTGCTCCGCCCGCTCCACGCGGGCTTCGAGCTCCAGAATCCGGCGGATTCCCTCCAGATTAATGCCTTCTTCTTGGGACATGTACTGCACGCGACGCAAAATTGTAATGTCGCGTTGCGTGTAGCGGCGCCCTCGACCGCGAGTGCGCCGCGGGGTGACCAGTCCCAGTCGATCGTATTGGCGCAGAGTCTGTGGATGCATTCCGGCCAGCTCAGCTGCCACCGAGATCACATAGGTTGTTTCAGCCACGGACTCTTTCACCTCCTCGTTAAGTCAAAGCGCGGAGCTAAGCCGGTGCGGCTAGCTCCACGCCACCATTGTATTACTGCGCTGCCAAGTCGAACAGGTCTGCCCGCGGGTCATTTCCCGCCATCGCCTGCGCATACTGCTCTACAGCTGCCCGGGCGGCATCGTTGAGCTCGGCGGGAACCTGCACCTGGATTTCCACGAACATGTGTCCGGTCCTCAGCTTTGAACGTTTCAGGCCACGGCCTCGCAAACGCAGGCGCGTGCCCGAGACAGTCCCGGCGGGAACCTTCACCGTCACGGAGCTGCCATCCACCATGGGCACCTTCATTTTGGTGCCGAGGATGGCTTCATCGAAACTCACCGGGACACGAGCGATCACATCGTCACCCTCAATGGAGAAGACGGGATGCTCAGCAACCTGGATTTTGATAATCAAATCCCCGGCCGGTCCCCCGTTTTGTCCGGGACGTCCCTTGCCGGCCAGTTTGATTTTCTGGCCATCATGCACGCCCGCTGGGATACGGGTTTTTACGGTGCGTCCTTCAACTTTCAGGGTCAAGGTGGTGCCTTCGAAAGCCTGCCTGAAGCTCAGCGTAGTGGAGGCGTTCAGATCTGCACCGCGCCCGGCGGTGGGACCGAAGCCACCAAAGCCTGCGCTGCCGCGGCCGCGACCGCTCGCAGCCCCAAACATAGAGCCGAGGATGTCATCAAAGTTGGCCCCGCCGGCCCCGCCGCCAGTTCCGAAATTGACGTACTGGGCGTTTTGCCCACCGCCAAACATTCCTCCGAAGAGATCTTCGAAGCCGCCCGATGCGCCATTTGCACCAGTTGCGAAGCGGGCTCCACCGCCCGCCATCTGACGGATCGCATCGTACTGCTTGCGCTCTTTTGGGTCAGATAGCACCTGGTAGGCTTCACCAATCTCCTTGAACTTCTCTTCCGCGGCTTTATCACCGGGGTTCTTATCGGGATGGTATTTGCGGGCGAGTTTACGATACGCTTTTTTGATTTCGTCTTCGCTTGCCGTTTTGGAAACGCCTAGGACCGCGTAGAAGTCCTTATCGAACCATTCTTGTGCGCTCATTGTTACTCCCCCTTTCTAGTTAAAAGTGTTTTCACTGTGTCTGTCTTTATCTTTACCTGACTCAGGCTGGATTGTGGACGATTACGCGGGCGGGCCGCAAGATTCTGTCACCGATCCGGTAGCCGGGCTGCAGGACCTGGACGATAGTGGTTTCTTCCACCTCGTCGGAAGGTTCCGCCATCAGGGCCTCATGTAGATTCGGGTCGAAGAGTTCCCCGACGCCACCGTAAATCTCTAGGTTCATCCGGTTGGCGAGGGCTTCCTCGATCTTCTTCACAATCGCGGCGAAGGGGCCTTCTTCAAGCTGTCCGTGTTCCCGGGCGGCATGCACGTCATCGAGGGCAGGAAGCAGCGCTTCTACGACCTCGGCCTGTCCGTTTTGCCGGTGGGTGGGGATTTCTCCCTTAGTGCGGCGCACATAGTTGTTGTATTCCTGCTGCACATTGTAGGTGTCAGCTTGCGCGCGGGCGAGGAGGTCCTCCAGTTCCGCGATACGCGCCTGGGCTGTTTCCAGCGGGTCAGGGGCGCTGTCGGCGGGAGCGTCCTCACCGTCCATGCCTTCCCCCGCTTCCGCTTCCTTCGGGCTGGGGGCATCGCTCGGCGTCTGCTCGGCGGCTTGTTCAGCCAGCCATTCCTCGGCCTGGTCCCCAATCGGGGTTTCTTCGGGGTTATTCGGGTTGGTCATGGTTTCTCCTTTTCGCTGAGTTAGGTGAGCGGCAGGGGCCGAGGACGTGTGTAGTGTCCTCGGCCCCAATCTTAGTTCACACTGCGTGGGGTGCCACGAGGTGATCTATTCTGCTCACTTTTCTTCGTCGTCTACGATTTCAGCGTCGACAACATCATCCTCAGCGGCGGCCTGCTCGGCGCCACCAGCCTGGGCTTCTTCCGCCTGAGCGGCTGCGTAGATGGCCTGGCCGATCTTCTGAGACTTCTCATTGAGCTCATCCAGGGCGGACTTCACCTTTTCGGTGTCATCCCCCTCAAGGGCGTCCTTGACGGCCTGGTTGGCTTCGCGGACCTCAGTGACTAGCTCATCGGAGAGCTTGTCCTCATTCTCCTTGAGTAGCTTGTCAATGGAGTATGCGGTCTGCTCCGCGAGGTTACGGGTTTCAGCTTCTTCACGACGCTGCTTATCTTCGGCGGCGTGCTCTTCAGCTTCCTTCACCATGCGGTCGATGTCTTCCTTGCCCAGTCCGGAGCCACCGGTGATAGTCATGGACTGTTCCTTACCGGTGCCCTTATCCTTCGCGGAGACGTGGACGATACCGTTCGCGTCAATGTCGAAGGTGACCTCAATCTGCGGCATGCCGCGCGGGGCGGGAGCAATCCCGGTCAGTTCGAAGTTACCCAGCGGCTTATTGTCGCGAGCGAACTCACGCTCACCCTGGTAAATCTGGATCATCACAGAAGGCTGGTTATCTTCTGCGGTGGAGAAGATTTCGGACTTCTTGGTGGGGATAGCGGTGTTACGCTCAATCAGCTTCGTCATGAAGCCACCCTTGGTTTCAATACCGAGGGAGAGCGGGGTCACGTCAATCAGCAGGACGTCCTTACGGTCACCCTGGATAACGCCAGCTTGCAAAGCAGCGCCCACAGCAACGACCTCATCGGGGTTCACGCCCTTGTTGGGTTCCTTGCCGCCGGTCAGTTCCTTCACGACCTCAGTCACGGCCGGCATACGGGTGGAGCCACCCACCAGCACGACGTGGTCAATGTCGGAGACCTTGATGCCGGCGTCAGCGATTACCGCACGGAACGGCTTCTTGGTGCGCTCCAACAGGTCCGCGGTCATTTCTTCGAACTTGGCGCGGCTGAGGCTTTCTTCCAAGTTAACCGGGCCGTCCTCGTTCATGGCGACGAACTGCAGGGAGATGTTGGTGGACGAAGCTGAGGACAGTTCCTTCTTGGCCTGCTCAGCGGCTTCACGCAGACGCTGCATGGTCATCTTGTTGTCGGAGACGTCCACACCGGACTGTTCCTTAATCTGCTTGACCAGCCATTCCATGATGCGCTGATCCCAGTCATCACCACCGAGGCGGTTGTCACCGTTGGTGGCGCGCACCTGAATGGTGGAGAAGCCATCTTCGGGGTCCTTGCCAACTTCCAGCAAGGAGACGTCGAAGGTACCGCCACCGAGGTCGAAGACGAGGATGAGTTCGTCTTCCTTGCCTTTTTCCAGGCCGTAGGCCAAAGCTGCGGCGGTCGGCTCATTCACAATCCGGAGCACGTTCAGACCAGCGATCTGTCCGGCATCCTTGGTGGCCTGACGCTCAGCGTCGTTGAAGTAGGCGGGAACGGTAATGACCGCGTCGGTCACGGTGTCACCGAGGTAGGCTTCCGCGTCACGCTTCAGCTTGCCGAGGATGCGGGCGGAGATTTCCTGCGGAGTGTAGTTCTTGTCGTCGACTTTGAAAGTCCAGTCGGTGCCCATGTGGCGCTTGACTGAGGAAATGGTGCGGTCAACATTGGTGACTGCCTGGTTTTTGGCGACGGAGCCAACTAGGACGTCACCGGACTTGGAGAAGGCGACCACCGACGGGGTGGTGCGGGTGCCTTCTGCGTTAGCAATAATGGTGGGCTCGCCACCTTCGAGAACAGCCAGGGCTGAGTTTGTTGTACCTAAGTCGATACCAACTGCGCGTGCCATAATTTTCTCCTTATTTTCTTCTTCTAAGCTATCTGGACTCTTGGCAACTGATTGCCATATTGAGCCGAACACGCTCAACTTTAATAGTTGAGTCTACTATTGTCAAGTTTAAGATAGTGATTCTTGAGTCACAGTGACTCAACTTTGGTTTTCTGATTATCTGGAAAGGAAAGGAGATATCTTACAGACCAAAGATTCCTGACTTCCCCCTTTTTTGCTGTAAAAATGTATTCATGAGTTCCGTATTTATCTCGCTCACCGCCATCGTGCTAGTAGCAACGATCGCCCCCGTGATTTCATTCCTGGTCCCCCGCAACCTGCTCCCCGAATCTGTCCTACTGGTAGTCGGCGGCATCATCATTGGCCCTGCCATGCTAGGCATTGGACACATGGGACACGAAATTGAGCTACTGCGTGAACTCGGCCTCGGCTTCCTCTTTCTTCTGGCCGGTTTTGAAGTGGACGTACACGGACTCAAAGGACGCTCCGGCAGACTAGCATCTGGCGCTTGGATGATCAGTGCGCTGCTGGCTCTTCTAGTCACCGTCTTTATGCCCGGCGTAACAGTATTCTCCGCTGAAGGCTTCGCCGTAGCGATCGCCATGACAGCAACCGCCCTCGGCGCCCTCCTGCCCATCTTGCGTGACCGCAATATGCTGGAAAGCAAGATCGGGAAAGCCATTATTAATCACGGCACCATGGGTGAGCTTTTCCCGATTCTCGCAATGGCCATCTTGCTGGGGGTACGGAACACGGTTGTTAATGCGGTAGTCGTGATTATCTTCCTCGCTATCGCCATCGTGATTGGCCTCATCCCCCGTAAAGCCCAAGCGGTCGGCAACAGGCTCATCGACATTATTCATTTCGGCGCAGAATCCACCGCCCAAACCACGGTACGCCTCACCGTGCTACTGCTGGTCATTTTGATTACCGTAGCCACCATCTTCAAACTTGACGTGGTCCTCGGCGCCTTCGCCGCCGGATTCATTGTTCGTCAAGCCCTCCCGAAGGGACGGCGCGAGCTCGAAGAAAAACTAGACGGCATCGGATACGGTTTCCTCATCCCCATCTTCTTCGTCACCACCGGCATGTCTTTGGAGCTGGACGGCGTTATCCAGAACCCCTGGTTCGCCCTCATCTTCGTTGGACTCCTCATGGTGGTGCGCGGCACCCCAGTTTTCCTTGCCGCCTTCTTGGAGCTGGATTCCGCACCCCTGACCCGGTTCAGGCAGGCATTGCGCATCGCCACGTATTCTTCGACCTCCCTGCCCATGATTGTGGCGGTCACACATGTGGCCGTCAGCTCTGGCGTGATGGAACCGGCGACGGCCTCCACTCTGGTGATTGGCGGTGCCGCCTCTGTCCTCATCATGCCACTGCTGGGCTCCCTGCTGGACTCCCATAAAGACATGGAAAAATCCGATGACACCAAGGTGCGGTCGGCGGAGCAGAAAGCTCACGAAGCTAAAGAAGCCATGGAATCGACCCGCAAAATTATGCGCGAAGCGGCCGTCGCTCAGCTGGAGGCATCCTCGGTTGACCCGGACACCCTCGATGAGGAAACCCGCGAGACCGCCCTTAAACGCCGCGAAGAACTAGCCGATATGGTCAAACATGCGCAGGTCGTGACTGAGGCATTGGCACTGAAAGCCTCACAGGTCTTCCCCGGCTCAGACTGGGAAGCTATCGCGCAGCGCCTCAACTTGGAACGCCGCGCGGTCATTGAGCAGCTGTTCCACCACTTACAAGACGACGTGGACCTGCATGAGACCTGGAAGACTTTGTCTGAGGACGAGGATGAAATGGTCATCAGCAGCGACCTAGTCATCAGGTATTTGGATCGCTTGCAACCACCGGAGAGTGGTTCAGAAGTATGTGCGATTGAGGATGGAGATGCTGCACAGGTACCCGAATCTCCACAAAGCCAGCCCACGGCAGAGTAGACTACTTTCTACATCTCATCATTTGGAGGAACACATGAGCATTGAACTTGTTACCGACGCCAGCCCTGAGCTAGTCGACGCTTTTGCCCGACTCATCCCGCAGCTATCATCTTCGGCTCAGCCGCTGGGCTACGACGGTATTGATCAGCTCCTTGACCAGCCTGACGTTTACCTCTTCATTGCCCGCGATGAGCCGGACTACACGACTGCCGGCCCGGAGGTTGACACCACCCAGCCCGGCCAGATCCTGGGAATGCTCACCCTCGTCACTTTCCATATTCCCACTGGCATGCGCGGCTGGATTGAGGATGTTGTCGTGGACGAAACTGCCCGCGGGAAGGGACTGGGTCGCGCTTTGATTGAAGAATCTGTCGCTTTCGCGAAAGAAATCGGCTGCAAGACAGTGGATTTGACTTCCCGTCCTAGCCGTGAGGCGGCGAACCGCCTCTACCAGTCCTGCGGTTTTGAAAAGCGTGAAACTAACGTCTACCGCCACTGAAAGAGGATTAGCTCGGGTGGCCCCAGAATGGGCCGCCGGCTGATTACTTTCCGGCAGTAGCGCGGGATTGTCGCGGCCACCAATATTGTCAGCCGCCGCCCACCAAATACGGTTAGACAGTGGCGCGGTGGAGGGCCGCGATTCCGCCGGTGAGGTTGCGGTACTCCACTGCCTTCCAGCCTGCCTCAACTAGCAGAGCCCCCAGCTTCTCTTGGTTCGGCCACTGCATAATCGAGTTCGCTAAGTACACGTAAGCGGAATCATTGCTCTGCAACAGGGAAGACATCTTCTGCATGAGCGTACCCATGTAGAAGTGGTAGAGCTTCCGGAAAGGCTTCCAGGTCGGCTCAGAGAATTCGCAAATCACGATGCGACCACCAGGCTTGGTGACGCGACGCATTTCCTGTAGCGCTTTCATCGTGTCATCCACGTTACGCAGTCCGAAACTAATGGTGACTGCGTCGAAAGTATCATCAGCGAAAGGTAAGGCGGTCGCATTACCGGCCACGAACTGGATCTCTGGGTGGAGTTTCTTGCCCTGCTCCATCATGCCGAGGGAAATATCGCAGGCAATCACGGTGGCACCTGATTTTGCTAGCGCCGCCGAGGACGTACCGGTACCGGCCGCCAGATCCAAAATCAACTGTCCCGCTTCAGGCTGCAGAGCCTGGTAGGTGGCGTGACGCCAAGCCCGGTCCATCCCGAGGGACATAACATCATTGGTAATATCGTAGTGCGCCGCCACGGAGTCAAACATTTCCGCGACGCGGTGCGGGGATTTATCAACAGGCTTATCGGCTGCGTAATCAGTCATTTATTCTCCTCATAGTCTGGAATAAGGATAACCGCCCGCCGCGCCCTTTGCCTAATCACGGTAGAATTACCGCTTGTGAATACTGGAACTAATTCTTCTTCCCCCGCCCCGCAGCTGACTTGGCATGCGTGCATTGTGGCCGCCCCTGAAACAGCTTACGGATCCGCCTCACACCCGCAGGGCATGGCGCAACCGTGGGGACGGTGGGCCCTCAGCTTTGTCCCAGCAGACCGGCGGCCGCTAGCTTGGATTGGGCGCGGGCCTTGCCTGGTGGGGTGGGACGAGGGAGCCTCCTTCACAGGCACGCTAGTATCGGCGAGCCGCTCCTACCGAAACTGGGCGAAAAATACCCCGCTGCATTGGAACCGGCCCGGCGAAACCACTGACGCTCCTACGGTCGCGCCTGAGCTAGCAGATTTCAAACTACCGGAAACTGAATCAGATCCCCTCGCCCCGCAGCCGGCCGATTTGGAGCAGATTCTGTTTGGCTTAGGTTCTTTCCCCTTTGCGGGCGGGGACGGCCAAATCACCGTCCCGGCGGTTGCACTGATCGGTCTGCCCTATCTGAGGACCTGCCTGCTGTGGCGTTCAGATTTCACTGCTGAAGCTGAGCACATCTTGCGGCTGGCGGAAGCAGGCGACCCCTCCCCCTCGGCCCCAGAGGAAGAACTGGACGGAAGTGACTGGAAACATCTGGGCGGCACTGTCCCCCGTGAGACTTGGCTGAATCAACTGAGCGCAGGAATCAAGCGACTGCAACACGGTGAAGCCACCAAGTTCGTGATGGCGCGCGATGAGATTTGGCGGTCGTCCCAGCCGGTGCCGGTGAAACAGGTCCTGCACCGGCTGATTAGCCGTGACGACCAGGAAGGCCAGCAGGTTTCCGCCTGGGCTTTTGCGATCGGAAATCAGGTGGGCGCCAGCCCAGAGGTCCTCGCACGAACGCAGCGCGGAGAATTCGCCTGCCGGATTCTGGCGGGCACCACTCTACCCGGATACGGCCCAGAGCTCTTCGACGATCCGAAAGAGGTCCGTGAGCATCAAGTTGCCCGCGACTCGGTAATGGAGCTGCTCACGCAAGCCGGTGTCACCGATGTGCAGGCCAGTGAGCCTTCGATTCTGTCTTTACCGAATGTGGATCATCTCCAGTCGGTGGTTACCGGACAGGTTTCCGACCTAGTTGATTCCGCGACTATTACTGAGGTATTCCACCCCACCGCCGCGATTTGCGGCATGCCCCGACAGGTTGCCATGCAGCTGATTTCTCAGCTGGAAGGGATGGAACGTGGCGATTTCACTGGTCCGGTCGGAATAATTGCCCCGAACGGGGATGGGCAGTGGAATATTGCTTTGCGTTGCGCGCAGACTCTAACTGAAGACGGCGTAAGCGACCCCGATTCTGCGCAGATTAAAGCCTGGCGTTTGCTGGCGGGGGCAGGCATCCTGCCAGCTTCCGACCCAGCCCGCGAATGGGACGAGATGGGCCGGAAGATGCAGCTGATGCGTAAGGCCCTCCGGATTGAGTGACTACTCTGCCCCGAGTAGCTCTCCTTGAATCTCAAGGCGCTTACCATCACGAGCCACCTGCAAAGTGGCCGTGTCACCAGGAGCGTAGTAGCGGACGTGACCGATCAGGTTGGAGGAATCCACGACCGGTTTCCCATCAATGGAGAGGATGACATCGCCAGCTCGCAGGCCAGCGGCCAAGAACTTAGAGGTGGGTTCAACCTCGCTGACTACTGCACCAGTTAGACGGGCATCACCCACCTGCGCATATCCGGCTTTCACCTTTACCCCGATAAGCGCATGCTTGACCTCCCCCTTACTGATGAGTTCGGCACTCACGCGCTTAGCTAGGTCAATCGGAATGGCAAAACCCAAACCAATGGAACCGGCCTGCTGCTGGTCGGATGAAGAAATCGACATGATTGATGAGTTAATTCCGATTACTCGGCCCTGCGCATCGAAGAGCGGGCCACCCGAGTTACCGGGGTTAATGGAGGCATCCACCTGGATTGCATTGGTGAAAACCGCGCCGCCAGCTTGGTTAAAAATCTGCTTATCTGAAACCACAGTAGGACGCTCCAGTGCGGAAATAATGCCCGTAGTCATAGTTGATTTCAGACCTAGCGGAGCACCAATCGCTGCGACCTGCTGACCAACTTCCAGATTACTGGAGCTACCTAGACGGGCGATCGTCAAATCCTTCGGGGCATCAACCAGCTGGATTACCGCTAGATCAGTAGTCACATCCACGCCCACCAGTTTGGCTTGGTAGATACGGGAATCTTCCAGTGTCACCAAAAGCTTTCCACCTTCGGCGGCGCTGGAGCGGGCCACCACGTGATAGTTAGTCAAAATGTGTGCTTGATCGTCGATAATGACGCCTGATCCGGTGCCTCCCTCGCCGCTACCAGAGACTGCTTGGATTAGCACTACGGAGCGTCCCACCGCTTCATTAACTGCTTTCCAGTCAGCGGTCGCGGCCTGAGAATCCACCACGGGTGCAACTTCTGCAGTGGTTGCGGCGGGCGGGGTATTGACCACGCGCGGACCATTGCCCAGCAGGTTCACCGACCAGAGCCCACCCAGGGTGAACGCCATGGTCACGATGGCAACTAAGAAGGAGATTGCAACAACGCCACCCCAGCTAGGTCCGCGGTGACGCGAAGCCGTCATTACCGGTGTGCTTTGCTGATAGTGGGGGGCAGGCGGTGAATAAAGATTATCTCCTTCTGCTACCAGCTTTGGGTTCGCTGGACCGTAACTAGGTTGTGGGGCGAAGGCGGATTCGGGGTGCTGTCCGGCCGGCTGGGCAGCTTGTTGTCCCGTCTGCGGAGAGTACTGCTGTGGCCCCGCCGTTGCAGGTACCTCACCGGAGGTCGCGGGAGCCTGCGAAAATACCGGTTTAAAACCAGGCATCTGTAGCGGTTCTTCTTCACTCTCTACCTGGGCGACAGGTTCAGAGCGTTCTGCGGGAACCGCAGTAGCGCTAGGTCCGTCACCAAACAGACTGGATCGGGTCGGGCCAGTGTAGTGGCGCCGGAGGGTAGCCGCCTGGTTTTCTAGCTGTGAAGCAGAAGTATTTTCACCGTTGGGGGCCGTACCAGAGTTATCTGCATTATCACCCATTGGGGCATAGGGGTTGAACGGCAAGTTCTCTTCGTTCATGACTTTCTTTCTCCAAACCCTACTAATCGTTAGTTACAGTTTTGTGACTTTTCGCTTATCAGTGTTACATGATTGTTACATTTCAGCTACTGCGGCTGCTGTAATCTTCATCACTTGAGTGCCACATTAATGATTTCCAAGCCCTCCGCCGGAGCAAAATCGGCTGATTCGCAGGCTTCCGCCAAAGAAAACTCCCGATATTTTGCCCCCACAGACTGCGCGAAAGCAGCGAAATCTAGGTGCTGCTCAGTCCTAAAGAAACGATCAAAAAGCGCCTGCGGGGCTGCCGCGTGCTCAAGGCCAGCAAAAATACTACCCCCGCCATCATTAAGCACGATCACCTGCAGGCCGGGTAAAGCCAAGACATCCTCGACCCCCAAAGAAGGTAGCAAAGACATGGCATCATGCAAGAAAGTCAAATCCCCCAAGACCACGCGGGTGGGACGGTTCGTGCCGCGACGCACCCCGCGGGCTGTCGCCAAGGTGCCGTCAATGCCCGCTAAACCGCGATTAGAGAAAACCTGCAGCGGCCCATCAGAATCCACCAAGATCGCATCCGCAGCGCGATCAAAGTAGCGGATAATCGAGGAAGCTCCAATCATCAGATTCAAATCAGCCTGCTTCGACTCCGCCCACAAACGTGCCGCCAAATGCTGCGGAGAAACCGCTGGGAAGTCAGGACGACTGGCTACCTGCCAGCGCTCCAACCATTCACCGCGGCCGGACAACTCAGACAGGCTATGGCGCTGCGACCACTGGCGCGCCGCTTCCGCCGCATCGACCGGGCAAAGCACCGCCGCGGCCCTGCCCGCCTGATCAGCCCACTGCCCGCCCGGGGAAAGCACCACTAGGCGGGCCTGCTCGAAAGCCAACAAACGACTCACCGGGCGAGACAAAGTAGGCCGCCCCAACTGAATAATCTGCTTCACCTGCCGCGCCAGTTCAGAGGGCTCCCGCAAACCCAAAGCCTGCTGATAGTCACGCAGCGTCACCGTAGCGTCACCGGCATGGGTGAGACTCCCGCGCGCTAAGGAACTAGGCTCGGCCAGCAGCGGCCAACCGGTCAATGCCGCAATCATGCGGCTTTCCGGGCCCGCACCGGCACCCGCTACGATAACAGTCTGGTCCTCATCCCAATCAATCCCAGTCACGGGAGATTCAGCTAAAGATCCGCCTTCAGGGGTGGCTTGCAAGGAACGCCGCGAGATGTGCACGACCTCAGGTTTCTGACCCGGCCGCCACTGCTGTTGCGGCACCAACGGGTCAGCAAAGCATAGATTCAAATGGGACACTCCCTCGACCCCAGAGAACATCCCGCAGGCAGAACACACTGCGCGACGGAGCAAAGCATCCATTCGTGCCGGATCATAACCGGCAGGAACATCAAAAGCAAAGACCGGGGCGGCACCAAAAATTCCGACCTGCTCGGTGGTCTGGTTCGCCCCCGTTCCCCGCAGTTCATGCGGCCGATCCGCAGACAGTACCAAGAGCGGCACCCCAGCATGAGTGGCTTCCAAAACCGCAGGATGCACATTCGCGACCGCAGTCCCAGAAGTCATCACGATTGAGACCGGGGCTGAGCGATCCTCATCCGAAAGAGACAGTCCGAGGGCGTAGAATCCCGCCGACCGTTCATCCAAACAAATATGCGTGCGAAGCCACCCGGCATCCTCCGCAGTAGCCAGCGCATAAACCAGCGGGGCTGACCGCGAACCGGGACAGACCACGACTTCTTTCACCCCGTAACGGACTAAAGCGGTAACCGTGGCGCGTGCCAAATTCGTGGCTGCAGATTCTGATTCCTGTAGGCTCATGATTTCCATTATCCCATCTGCTGCGTCATCAGTCGGAGTCTTTCCTCCCAACGGGAAAGCAGCTGCCCGGACACTTCTGCATTTCCGTTTCCTTGACTGTCCAGTAACGTCGCCTCATCCAGGCCGGGCCGCTCTAAGGAGACGAAACCGGGCCGGTGTGTAACCTTCATGGCTGGATTACCAGCGAGTAAATCCCCAGTCGCTAGGCCGCAGGCGTAAGGCAAATCCGGCAAAGTGGCGGCCAGTGCAGCGCCGCCCCAAATTCCGACACCAGAATCCAGAGCCGAAGACACCACCGCCGGGAGGCCGAGCTGCTCACAAATCTGGGCGGCCGCCCGCACCCCACCCAAGGGCTGCATTTTCACAATCATCACGTCGGCGGCTTCAGCGCGGGCGACGCGCAGCGGGTCACTGGCGCGACGCACCGACTCATCTGCCGCTATCGGCACCTGCACCCGGCGTCGCACCGCCGCTAGTTCCTCTACCGTTTCACAGGGCTGTTCCACGTACTCTAGGCCACCGGCTACCGCATCCAACTGCGCGATGGCTGAAACCGCCGCGTCCTCGTCCCAAGCTTGGTTCGCGTCCACGCGAATCTTCCCACCGGGGCCGAGGGCGTCTCGCACGGCCTCCAGTCGGGCACAATCAGCGGCCAGCCCAGAATTCGGGTCTGCGACCTTAACTTTGGCGGTGTGGCAGCCGCTGTTTTTGACCCGCTCATAGGCGACTTGCGGCGCACAGACCGGCACGGTCACATTCACTGGAATTTCAGTGCGTAGCGGGGCGGGTAGAGTAGCGGTGGCCAGCTCGATTCCGGCGCGGAGCCAGGTGGCGGACTCCTTCGGCCCGTAATCCCAGAAGGGGCTGACCTCACCCCAGCCGGCACGGCCATGCAAGAGCAAGCCCTCACGTTCAGTGATGCGCCGAAAACGCATCCGCATGGGCGTGGACCAGGCCACCACTCGGTCAATCCCTGCCTCTTGTAAGACGGTGGGGATCTGCGCCGCAGTGAACTCCCGCATGATCAGTTTGCCGCTCATGCGTCTATCTGCTCCAGTTCAAAAGCCTTCAGCTGGGCAAAATTCGCAACATAGAGTTGCTCGCTCTCTTCCCCGGAGAGCGCCGCCAAGTCGAAGGCCCCTTCCGGCGGCTCATTAATCCGCACGAAGGCGGTAGTCCCCACCAGGTCCACCAGTTCAAGATTGTGTTCACCAGTAGTCAACTCATGCGGGTAGGCGGGAAGCGGCTCCCCTAAATGTTTAATCGCGACCGGGTTCACCCACGGGTCCATGTCAGCGAGACCCGCCAGCGCTTCCGGCAGGGACGCACCGAGGGAGCCCAGCTCATTCCCGACTGCTTCACCGCGCAAGCCGTAAGCATCCAGCAGGCCAGCAATCTCCGTCGCCGTATCGGCCAGCTCCCCGGCCAGCTGTCCCACAGTCACATCGGAAAGGAAGCCTTTAGCTTTGGTGACAGTTCGCACAGCCTGTTTAATCCCTCCCTGCTTACTGGCCAGATTTTCTGCTTCACGCACTTCCCAGCCGTCCGCATATTCGCCAAGGCGTACGGTCATCACGGCGCCTTGCTCAATCCAACGGGAGAGCTTACGCGCTGACCGTGACGTTCCCACTTTGAGGGAGCCATCAGCGAACACTGCAACATACAGGAAATGGGGCCGATCTAGGTAAGAAGTCAAAGTCGGGGAGGCTTGTTCGCGGGTAGTGTTGTGAATCTGCCAGGACTCGTCCGCCCGCCCGCACCGGTAGCATTGGGTGCCTTTTTTGATTCGGTTACCCCACGGGCAGGGCACTTCGGTGAAACCGCCCTCGGCTTTGAGCTGCCAGTAGCCGATGCAGTGGCGCTGCCCGTCGGCGCGGTAGTGCAGGGCGTCACTGGGTTTGATCACGGTCGCTCCAGTAGCCAGCGATCCCTCCCCCTCGGCCTCCGCTAGGGTTTGCGCAGTGAGGACTGTGTCTGTTTCGGCAGCTTTGAAGTTGGTGACCAGAATTCGCATGCCTCTAGCCTACCGCGTCCATTCCGCATCTACCCGTGAGGGGTGTGAAGTCGCTAAACTGGACGCATGAGTGTTCTACCTTTCGTTTCTGATACTTTCGACCCGGCCCGCTGGCGGGAAATCCCCGGCTTCGCTGACTTGCAGGAGGTCACCTATCATCGTGGCATTAGTCGCGGGGACGAGGATGGGCGCCCGGCGGGCGCCTTACTGCCGGTCGTGCGGGTGGCGATTGACCGCCCGGATGTGCGTAACGCCTTCCGGCCCGCCACCGTGGATGAGCTGTATCGGGTGCTAGATCACGCCCGGATGAGCGGCGATGTAGCGGCCGTAATTTTGACCGGTAATGGGCCTTCCCCGAAGGATGGCGGCTACGGTTTCTGCTCTGGCGGGGATCAGCGGATTCGTGGGCGATCCGGCTACCAGTATGAAACTGAAGGCGCAGATTTTAGTGCCAATGTGGATGCGGCAACGCGCCAAGCACAGGTCGATAAGGCCCGGGCGGGTCGGCTCCACATTCTGGAGGTGCAGCGCCTGATTCGCACCATGCCGAAGGTTGTGATTGCCGCGGTGAACGGTTGGGCGGCCGGTGGCGGGCACAGTTTGAATGTGGTTTGTGATCTTTCCCTTGCTTCACGTGAGCACGCCCGTTTCATGCAGACGGACGCGAATGTGGGCTCTTTCGACGCCGGCTACGGTTCCGCGCTACTGGCCCGTCAGGTGGGCGACCGCCGGGCACGAGAAATCTTCTTCCTAGCCCGCCCCTACACGGCTGAGCAGGCCGAACAATGGGGGGCCGTCAATGAGGCTGTCCCGCATGAGAAGCTGGAAGAAACCGCCCTCGAATACGCGCGGATTATTGCGACGAAATCCCCGCAGGCGATCCGCATGTTGAAGTTCGCTTTCAACCTGGCTGATGATGGTTTAGCTGGGCAGCAGGTTTTCGCCGGTGAGGCCACCCGTTTAGCCTATATGACCGATGAGGCGGTGGAGGGCCGGGACGCTTTCTTGGAGCGGCGCGAACCCGACTGGACTCCCTACCCTTACTACTTCTAGTCCTGTTTAGGTAGGTTACCGTTCGACTACTGCACGCTCATTCTCTTCAAGAAGGCCGCCATGGCGTCCCGATTCGTCGCCTTCCAAGGCCGGTATTCCCTACCTTGAGGCGTATTCCAGCCAGTGGATAGACCCGAGTACCCCATCCATTGAATCTGCTCGTAGAAAGGATGGCTCGGGGGAACATCCTTGAAGAACTGTGGGCGGCCGTCCACTGTGGCATTTCGGGCCGTTTGGGAACATGCCTGCGGGTACTGGTGACACATGCGGTAGAGGAAGGCCGCCATGGCGTCCCGGTTCGTTGCTGCGGTAGGACGGAAAGTGCCATCACTCCAACCGGTACTGATGCCGTTAGCTTTCGCCCAGCTGATTTCCTTATAAAAGGCCGTTCCAGGGGGAACATCCACAAATTCTTCGACAGTATTTTCTGTCGGAACCTCCACAGTGGTTCCCTTCACCATGCGGTGCAGGAAGGTTATGACAGCATCGCGTTGCACCGGAGTCCACGGACGATAAGTGCCGTCCTCCCATCCCGTGCTCAGGCCCTGAGCTTTCATCCAAGTAATTTCGTTAAGGAAGAGATTATCGTCATCCACGTCAACGAAAGGTAGGCGCGGTCCAGTCACCATATATTGCGCGGCTTTATTGCGCACTCTTTGCAGCTGCATGTAAAGCGCATTCCCGGGGCAGGAAGTGGAACCAACATCACGGTGTCCTCCCACAACCGGGGCGGTAAAAGGCGGTTTGTGGCCCTTAGCTTTCTCCGTGAAAGTTACTTGGCCAAGCGGGTTCAGACCCATCTGATCAGCTTTCCAAGCCACTACTTCTGCTAGTTTCTGTTCCGCAGCGGGGCTAATCTCAGCACTCTCATAAGACCCCAGGACTGAGATTCCGAAAGTCACGCTGTTAACACCCCAAGCGTGCGCGGCCACTGGGTTCAACTGTACATTACCGTTGCGTCCCTGCCAGGCTCGCCCAAAGCGGTCAATGATTACGTTGTAGCCAATATCCCCCCAGCCCCTAACTTTGGCATGGAAGTAATAGATATTCCTAATCAACCCTGGAATCTGCGCTTTTGTGGCATGATCTCCACCAGTCGCAGTATGGTGCACAATGATTGCTTTCGGATGGCCATATTCGACTTTCCAATCCAGAAGTTTCGGGTCGGCACCCCAAGCTTGCCGTGACAGAATTTCAGGCCGACGCAGACGCGGCCGCGGATTTTGCTTAGCGCTCTTTACTACCAGAGGAATCGCGGAAAAATAGGTGCTGCGAATCGGCGCGTTTACTAAGTCGCTGTGCTCAACATAGTCGGCGGCTTCACGATGTCCCGTACCCTCACCATGATTAGCATCCCTAAGGTGATGACCAGCTTCGATTGCGGGACCATTTTGGAAATCAGGATTGTCCTCTCCCTCGTTCTCCTGTCCAGCGGGTGATTGACTGGAGACAATCGTAATCTCTGGTTCCTCCGGCAGAGTTTGCCCCGGCGAGACCATGAGTTTGGCTTCAACCATGGTGGCATTAGTGATTGCCGCTACTTCGGTCCCTCCCCGCTCAAGGAACCGCGCGCCTTCTCTTTCACTAATTTGGTCTTCACTCTGATGGTTGAGATGATTCCACGGCAACCAGTTGCCATCAACTAGGAAACGATAGTAGACGACCACGTCGGAGG
Organism: Boudabousia marimammalium; assembly: GCF_001936115.1. Taxonomy (GTDB): domain Bacteria; phylum Actinomycetota; class Actinomycetes; order Actinomycetales; family Actinomycetaceae; genus Boudabousia; species Boudabousia marimammalium. The sequence continues at coordinate 132,727 of NZ_MPDM01000005.1, read as the reverse complement.
GGCTGGTTTTCCACGTCAGTCCCAACACCGTAATATCGGTGGTAAGAGCGCGACGAAAAGTAACTGCTTCCGGTTCGATTGTGCCACCGGGCAAGGGGATTCCATGCTTATCAACCCCCTCCGCTGCGGTGGGGATAGTGGGCACCAGATCCATCCGGTAGGTTTGAGCGCTTGGCTCTTCCGCGGGACTATCCTCATCATTGCGCGTCACAATCCCGTTCAAGTCGTCTGTGCCGCTAGTTTCAGCGGCTACTTGAGCGCCATTCACGCCCGGCCAGGCCGTTATCTCGGGACTACCCACAACCGGATTAAACGAAGAAAAAGCGCCAGCCACTAGGCTGAGCGCCACAGAAGCGCCTACTAATATCCGCATTTCACCACTCAGTTCTCAAAATATAGCAACCGGATTCCCTCAAGCGAAGGTAACCGCCTGTTTCCAAGGTACTCTATTGATATGTCTAGCGTACTCGTTTCCAGCGAAAATCTTGTTTTTCGCCCCTGCGTGGGCGGGCTTATGCCAGATAACATTGCCCGCTTCACCCGGGAACTGGCAGGTTTAATTACCGAGGGCGGCCACAGCGTTAACCCGTCACACCCAATCTTGGTGCCGGTTGATGACGGGGCCGAGGGCGGGCCTGACTCATCACCTGAACGGGTGATTCAGGAAGTGGAAAAGCAGTGTCGCCAGTGGGCTGGAAAAGAGCAGGTCGCGGATTTAGCGCAAACCGATCTGATTGCCCACACCTCCGGCACCACTACTGGCAACTCGAAGTTAGTGTCTTTAACTAGGGAGGCACTGCTTGCCAGCGCCCGGGCGACCCTTGATTATCTGGGCGGGCCAGGGCACTGGGTGGTGACTTTGCCGGTGCATCATATTGCCGGATTGCAGATGCTGACGCGGGCGATTATCTCCGGTACGCAACCGCTGGTGGCGCAGCGCCCGGCGGGTAGGTTCTCCCTGCCACAGTTTATTGCGGCCACGCGGCAGGCGGCTGAGCAGCAGGCCGGCGCTTTGCGGCTCTACACTTCTTTGGTGCCGCGGCAGCTGGAGCGAATCATGGGTGACGCTCAGGCAGTCGCAGCAGTCCGAAGATATGATGCGATTTTGGTGGGCGGCCAGGCCACACCTGCCCCGCTGTTGCAGGCGGCCCGCAATATCGGCTTGCAGATTTTCACCACCTACGGTTCCACTGAAACGGCCGCCGGCTGTGTTTACAATAGCTTCCCCCTGCCGGGTGTGAAACTCAGGCTCTCTGCGGATGGGGTGATCCAGATTGCAGGAGAGCAGCTCATGTCCGGCTACCTCAACGCACCTTCACCCTTCGTGGAAGAAAACGGAATCCGCTGGCTGGAGACTTCCGACCTGGGCCGGCTGGGCTCGGATGGTTCCCTGCAGGTCACTGGCCGCACTGATGACCTACTCATTATTGGCGGACTCAAGGTTCAGCCCGGACTGGTTGAAGAAATCCTGCGCTCCCATCCGCTGATTAGTGACGCCGCAGTGGTGGCCATCCAGTCTGAAACTTCACCGCGCCTCGGGGCACTGCTGGCCCCCTCGTCCTCGGCCCCCAATCCTTTCCCCGCGCAAACTTGGAGGCAACTTGCAGACGCAATCTCCTCCCAGCTGGGGCACGCCAGCGTCCCCCAGATTGTGAAAACCACCCCGGCTCTCCCCTTGCGGGGCATCGGGAAGGTGGACCGCGCCGCCGCGAGGGCGCTGTTGTCCGCGCCGGGCGGTAGACTAGGGGCAGAATCTGCGACAAGTGAGGAATAGCTATGGCCACTGTTGGTGACTGGATTGAGGGCGCGCGGCTACGCACCCTGCCCGCTGCGATTGCGCCCGTAATTTTGGGATCCGCCGGAGCGGGAGCATTAGATTCGTTTTACTGGGACCGTGCGCTCCTGGCTTTAGGCGTGGCCCTCGCCCTACAAGTCGGCGTGAACTACGCGAATGACTACTCTGACGGGATCCGTGGCACCGACGATAACCGCACCGGACCGCCGCGACTGACCGGCGGAAAACTTGCCGCCCCCCGTACCGTGCTCGCAGCCGCTTTCGGATGCTTCGCGCTGGCCGGCGTGCTGGGTCTATTGCTGCTCTATCTGTCGGGGGCATGGTGGTTCCTGATTCCCGGCATCCTAGCGGTGGTGGCAGCCTGGTTCTACACGGGCGGTAAGCACCCCTACGGCTACTACGGTCTGGGCGAAGTTATGGTGATGGTCTTCTTCGGCTACCTTGCCGTGCTGGGCACCACCTGGACGCAAGCCCATGCGGCGCCTTGGTGGATGTGGTTCGCTGCGACCGGTGTGGGACTACTGTCCGCAGATATTCTCATGGTCAACAATCTCCGTGATCTCGCTTCCGACAAGGTTAGCGGTAAGAAAACCCTAGCGGTCCGTTTAGGGGATAAAGCCTCCCGCTACTGGTTTATTGGCATCGCCATGCTGGCCGCCCTCAGCGGCGTCATCACTGTCATGGGCGCGCGCGGCTGGTGGGGCGCAGTGTCAGCCTTCATGCTGTTCCCGCTTTGCTGGCTGCCCACTATCCCGGTCCGACGTGGCGCCAAAGGCATGGACCTGGTGGCGGTTTTGAAAATGACCGGTATTGTTACCGTCGTCTACGCTCTAGTCGTAGGCGCTTGGCTCCTAATCTGAAGTAGGCTGGTCTTATGGCACGAATCTTACTGTACGTTGTACCCATCCTGTTGGCCCTCTATGCGCTGATTGAATGCGCCCTCACTGACGGTGAGGAAATGCCCTACCGGATCCCTAAGCCCTTCTGGTTCGCCATTATCTTGCTCCTCACCGTGATTGGGCCGCTGGCCTGGATAGTGCTGCTCCGCATTGAACGAGCTGAGCGCGGGGAGAAAGCGCCCTCGCCCCGCGACGTGCTAGGGAAAGTGGAAAATATGGCCCGCGGGCAGCAGTCCGAACCGGAACCAGAAGCCGGACCGCACAGCCCCGATGATGACGAAGAATACTTGGAGCGTATCCAGCGGGAAGTCAATCGGCAAAAACTCGCGAAACAGCGAGCGGCAGAGAAAGAAGCCGAACGCAAAGCCCTCTTAGAGGAACAAAAACGTCAGCAGCAGGCCAAATCCAGTCCAGAGCAGCCAGAGAATGACTCAAATCAGGACGGTGGAGAGGCCGAGGACTCCACGAAAAATCAAGCCGAGGAAGACCCGCAGGAGAACTCCCCCGAGGCTGAAAACTAACGGGCTTGCAAAACCCCTGTCAGCTCAACCGGAGATTTACCCCAGCCACCTTTCCGCCCCACATACAATCGGACTGCTAGCTATTTGGCTCCGCCAGTGTTCACTCCGGCAGCGGACTGCCCGGGCGTCACATCGCTAGCTTGACCGAGCAGATGCGCGGATGGTTCCGCGTACTCAATCCCCAACAGGGTGTGACCTGCGAAAACAAAAGAAGTGATGGAGCCGAGGGAGCACTCCCGTTTCCGCGGATCATGCGGCAGCGGCCAACCCTCGGCAAAAGAACGTAGCATCCAGATTGGCAGCTGATGCGAAACCAGCAGAGCCTCCGCCCCGGAAACCCGATCAATCGCGGCAGAAACTGCGGCCCGCATCCGGTCGACCTGCTCCTGATAAGGCTCACCCCAAGAGGGACGCAAAGGGTTCGCGTAGCGTGACCAGTACCGAGGGTGCCCCAAGGCTAAGGGATTAGCGTGAATCGCCATCCCCTCAAAGCTATTTGCCGCCTCAATCAGGCGCGTATCAGCCTGAACTTTTAAACCATAAGCCTGCGCGGTCGGGGTGGCCGTCTGCTGCGCCCGCAACAGCGGGGAAGCAATCACCGCTTGAATATCAGCCTGCAAGGATTGCAGGTAGTCAGCCCCCGCCTGGGCCATCTGCTGACCCAAATCAGAAAGGCGGTAGCCACGTAGCCGGCCATACAAGATTCCTTCCGGATTGTGGACCTCACCGTGACGCATGACGTGGATTATGGTTTTCTTCATAACCGTCATTTTGTCAGAGATTAACCAGAAAATCTCATTTCAAGCTAATCTAGGAACATGACAGAGTCAGATTTTCAGCATCCTTCAGAAGCTAAAGCCCCTTCCGCCGGAGTGGTTTTACACTCGCCACAGGAAAAAGCGGAAGTAGCTGCCTTCTTCGATATCGATGAGACTCTAATTCGGGGGGCCTCCGCGTACCATGTGGCCAAGGAGCTCTACCAGCGAAAATTCTTCGGCAAACGTGACCTAGTTTTCGCTGCCCGTCACGCCCTGCTTTACCGTCTGTTAGGTGAAGACCGAACCCGTATCCAGAACGTGATTGACCGGGCCCTCAACGTGATGGCTGGACGCCCCGCAGCGGAACTAGACGAGATTGCCACCTCCCTGTATCAAAAAATCTTTTCACACCGCATCATCCCCGGCACCAAAGAGATTTTGGATGAACACCTTCGCCTCGGGCATGAAGTCTGGCTGATTTCCGCCACTCCGATTCAGGTGTCCACGCTGCTGGCCGAAAGACTGGAAGCTACCGGCGCCCTCGGCACCCAGGTGAAAATCGGGGAGGACGGAAAGTTCCTGCCCGAGCTGGAAGGCCCCATCATGCACTTGAAAGGTAAGTCAATGGCGGCCCGGGCTCTAGCCCACGAACGCGGCCTTGACCTAGACCATTCCTACGCTTACGGGGATTCCATTAACGACCTACCTCTGCTCACCACGGTTGGGAACCCCTCCGCCATCAACCCTGAACCTCTGCTCCGGATTGTGGCTTTAGAAAAAGACTGGCCGATTCATAGTTTCCGGCGGCGCATCGACTTAAAACTGATTGCGAAGCGAACCCTGAAAACCGCCCTCGGCACCTTCTTCGTGTCGTGGCTGTACCGCCGTTTTACTACGCGACACTAAACGTGAAGAACAGATTGAGGGTCGATCCTAGTAAATCTGACCGACCCTCAATCTGTAAAACTTAGCTAAGTAGTTACTCAGCCTGTCGACTTTGCTACGCACGCGAAGCAGTCTGCTTTTCGGGCAAGCTAAAAGCCACCCGCTAAAAACAGGCTTACTTCTTGTTACGACGCTGGTGACGAGTCTTACGAAGCAGCTTACGATGCTTCTTCTTAGCCATACGCTTACGGCGCTTCTTAATAACGGAGCCCATACGGCCCTCCCTATGTTTCGATCAGACGCAACCCGAATCAGATTACGCAACTTCCGCTGGTGACAGTGAAATCTATATTAGCTGATATTACTGGCCAATGACGGTATCACGCCGGGTAACCCAATCACCCACCCCACGCAGCTTCAGTTGTTCAACCACACCACGTGGAATCTGGAATGAGCGCCCTGCCCGGATAGCGGGCAAAGTACCATCTTGTATCATTCGATACACCGTCATTTGAGACACCCGCAAAACCCCTGCAACCTCTGAAACGGTTGCAAATTGGGGACCATCTGGTTCAGACATGAGGCCTCATTCCAATCACTAGCAAACAGCGAGACTAATGCGTGTGTTTCTTATATTGATTCTATACCAGCCCTTCCCAGTCGCATAGTTTTTACCTCTCAGAACCCTGGCGTGCACCCAAAAATCTGGCATAGTGTGTTAGATACCATAAAATTACATAGGATATTTACCATCTAACAGGTAATCCCCAGACAGGGCACTAAGATAGTCCCAGTGACAGCAGTGAGCTGTCAGGTAACGCCCTGCACGACCGGGAAAGAAAGAGGTGTCACATGGCAGACGATCCTAAGCGTCGGTTCTCGCGGCACTTCAACCGCGGACGTCAGCTCCCCTTGTCTTCCTCTGGCTCACCCGACGGAGCCAGCTCAATCGGATTCAAGGCAGCCCCAGACGCTGACACCAGCACACAGATTCGCTACGCCACCAGCAAGGACCAGCGCTATCTCCATGTATCTCGTTCCCGCACGCAGATGTTTCGGGAGTTCTTTGAGCGGATGGCGCGCGATTATCCGGCCCGCTTAGCTCTTTCCATCTTCGCCGGCTTCATTCTGTTCATGACCGGCTGGCTGATGCTTCCTATTTCTACTGCCAGTCGTCAATCGCCCAGTTTCGCCGACGCCCTCTTTACCGCCACCTCCGCTGTCTGTGTCACCGGCTTGTCAGTCCAAGACACCATCACTTACTGGTCAATTTTCGGACAGATTGGTATTGCTGTCGGGATTGCGGTGGGCGGCCTCGGAATCATGACGCTGTCATCGATCTTGGCGATGGTGGTTTCTCGGCGAATCGGTTTGGCCAGTCGGATGCTGGCCGCCAGCGAACGAAAAACCCAGTCGCTAGGTAGCCTCGGCCCCCTCCTTAAGGCAGTTATCTTAACTTCCGTGATCTGCGAAGGGGTCCTTTTCGCGATTTTCTTGCCCCGCTTCCTCACTATGAAAGAAGACCTCCTGCCGGCCATCTGGCACTCTATCTTCATGTCGATTTCGACTTTCAACAATGCCGGATTTGAAACCATTCAGGCGGGTCTTAGCTCCCACGTGGAAGACGTCTGGATGCTCACCCCAATTGCGCTAGGTACTGTGGTCGGCGCCCTCGGTTTCCCTGTCATTCACAATATGTGGCAATACCGGCACTCTCCCCGGCACTGGACTTTACACACTAAGCTGACAATCTCCACTTACGGCATTATTGCGGCGCTTTCATTCGTTCTGATTCCCCTTTCTGAGTGGAGCAATCCTAAAACTTTTGGTGGTCTGAGCTGGTCCGGCAAACTAGCTAACGCCTTCCTCGGCGCAGTTAACACGCGATCGACCGGCCTGTCTGCCCTCGATATTGGGGAAATGAGCCGTTCCACCTGGCTATTGCAAGACATCTTCATGTTCATTGGGGGTGGCTCCGGCTCTACCGCTGGTGGCGTGAAAGTCACCACCATCGCCGTGCTGGTCTTGGCGGTTGTGGCGGAAGCCCGTGGTAGCCGAGACATTGAAGCCTTTGAACGCAAGATTCCGACTGAGACCGTCCGGGTGGCCGTGTCCATCGTCTTAATCAGTACATTCACCATCGTCGTGGCAGTGTGGCTGCTCATGCAGATGACCAACTACAGCCTAGACGCACTTCTTTTTGAATCTATTTCCGCTTTCGGTACCGTTGGCCTATCTACCGGCATCTCTATGGCCAGAGACCTGCCTGATGGTCCGAAATATGTGCTCACCGCGCTGATGTTCTTCGGCCGTACCGGTACCATGACAGTGGCTGCCGCACTCGCTATGACCAACCATCGTCGGCTATTCCACTACCCGCCAGAAAGCCCAGCGGTCGGCTAATCCATATGCTCTCCCGCTAATGTCCCGCGGGTCAGCTAGTCTTAGAGATAGCATTATTACATTGATTTAATGGCTGCAGTCGCGGCCTTGGTGAAGGAGTCTTAATGGCCAGTAAGAACGAAAGCTCGCAGGCGTCCACCCTAGTGATCGGCTTGGGACGTTTTGGCTCAGCGGTGGCTGCAACCTTGGATCGCCTCGGCCAGGAAATCTTAGTGTTGGAAAAGAATCCCGCCACCGTAGAAAAGTGGGCGGGACGCATCCCCCTCGTCGAGGGCGACGCCACCAGCCCGGAGGTTTTAAATCAGGTGGGAGCCAGCGACTTCACAACTGCCGTAGTGGGCGTGGGTAGCTCCTTGGAAGCCTCCGCGCTCATCACCGCAAACCTCGTTGACTTAAAGAAAGTCCAGATTTGGGCGAAAGCTACCTCCCGTGAGCACGGACGTATTCTGCGCCGTATCGGCGCTCATCACGTTGTCTACCCGGAGTTTGACGCAGGCCAGCGCACCGCCCACCTAGTGGGTGGGCGAATGCTTGACTATATTGAGCTGGAGCGTGATGGCTTCGCGGTCGTGAAGATGCTGCCGCCGCGTGAAATTCAGGGCTTTACCATTGGCGAGAGTGAAGTCCAAACCAAGTACGGTGTGCGCATTATTGGCGTAATGTCTCCCGGGCAGCAGTTCGAGTATGCCACTGAGACTACCCTGGTCGGCAGCAACGATATTTTGATTGTTTCAGGTGACTCTGAACTGTTGGATGCTTTTGGTCGCCGCCCGTAAACACAGTCAAATCAAAGCGAAAGGGATCCTAATTTAAATGGCACGGCAAAAGACCCTGTACAGTTGCACCGAATGTGGTTGGAGCACAACCAAATGGGTGGGACAGTGCCGAGGGTGCCAAGCCTGGTCCACCCTGGAGGAAAACCTCCCACAAGCTACCGGCCAAGTACAGAGTCTAGCCCCAGCTACCCCGGCGCAACCGATTAGTCAGATTGATGGGCAGGCCACTAAACGTCGCTCCACGGGGGTGCCGGAACTCGACAGAGTGCTGGGTGGCGGCTACGTTCCCGGCGCGGTCGTCCTGCTCACCGGCGAACCTGGTGTCGGAAAATCTACTCTCCTGCTGGAAGTTTCCGCCAAAGCGGCTGCCGCTTCGCGCCGAGATGGGCTCTCCCCCGTCCTGTATGTGACCGGTGAAGAGTCTGCCTCCCAGGTGCGACTGCGGGCCGAACGGATTAACGCCCTCGATGACTCTCTTCTGCTGGCGACCGAAACTGATGTCTCAGCGGTACTGGGACAGGTTGAGAGCACTAATCCTTCGCTCCTGATTGTGGACTCTGTGCAGACTATGACTTCCAGTGAGGTCGATGGAAGCGCGGGTGGCGTCGCGCAGGTTCGAGCCGTGGCGGCAGCCTTGATTGCGATGGCTAAGCGCCGTAATTTACCGGTCATTCTAGTCGGACATGTCACCAAGGATGGTTCCATCGCGGGACCGCGCAACCTGGAACACTTAGTGGACGTGGTTTGTCATTTCGAGGGCGACCGTCACGCTCGCCTACGCCTGTTGCGTTCTATTAAGAACCGGTACGGAGCAACCGATGAGGTGGGCTGTTTTGAAATGGGAGATTTTGGCATCCACGGTGTAGATGACCCTTCGGGATTGTTCTTGAGTGACACAGCTTCAGACGTGTCGGGCACCTGCGTAACTGTCACGGTGGAAGGACAGCGCCCCATGCCCACTCAGGTGCAGGCCCTAGTCGCAGCTTCTGGCGGAGGCTCCCCGCGACGTACCACGGCAGGCGTTGATCATTCCCGCGTGGCCATGACCCTAGCAGTTTTGCAGGCCCGGGCCGGCTTCGATTTATCTTCCCAGGATGTCTATGTTTCTACCGTGGGTGGAGCGAAAACCACGGAACCGGCAGTAGACGCAGCCGTGGCTCTGGCCTTGGTCTCAGCCGCTACGGGAAGGCCTCCAAAAGCCGGTCTGGTAGCGATCGGTGAGGTCGGATTAACCGGAGAGCTACGCTCCACAACAGCGATTGGAAGGCGGCTAGCTGAAGCCCACCGTTTAGGTTTCAATCACGCAATCGTACCCCGCCAAGGCTGGGATGCGGCAGCGAAACCGGCCGGCATGAAAGTCACTGCTGTGGACCATATCCGGCAGGCGATTGCCGCCGGGTTGGCACCGGCCAGCTAGCGGAACCACCGGGGAAGCCGAGGAGACTTTTCGGTCTTTACGCCGGCTATTTAATGACAAAGGGAGCGGCAGGCGTACCCAAATCACCTTTGATGAAAGGGGTAGCGACGTAGGTTCCTGGTTCTGCCCAGTCACCCACCTTGCATTGTCCATCCCGGCTATGCCCATCCCATTGCACGCCGTATTCCACTGTGGACCTGCCCGCAATCAAGATGACGTCGCTAGTGTCTTCCCCGCAGGTTTTCGGATCATACACTTGTGCGGGACCAGAAACAATCTTCACGCCCAACTCATTGGGCGAGGCCTCCAAATTACACGGGTAGTCGCTCTTATTGCTGAGCATCAGCGCAAACTTGACCGGTTTGCCGTGATCAAGCTGAGTGGATGGCAGCTTCACTGAGACATCTAAATCCGATAATTCGCACCGGTACACTTGCACGGGAACTTCAGTTGTGGAGCGGGCTTCAACTTGTTGGGGATCTTCCGCACCGGAATCGTCCATGCGGAAAATCCCAATCACGATCGCTGCTATAACCATCAGGGCAATCCCTAGGTATAGCAACACCCATGCACCCCACTCGAACCAGTGCAGGCTATGGAAGGGCTGTTTCGGGACGGTCCATCCCAGTAGTCGGCTGCCTGCCAGCCAGTCCCGCGCTCCCCCTGATTGGGGTTTCTTCGGCCGCGGACGGTTAGCGGTTGGGCGCCGACGCGCCGAGGGCGTGCGAGGGGCCCGGTCAGCAGCCCGAGGTCCACTTCCCTTGATTGACGGCGTCGGACGAGCCTTGCTTTTACCTGCTGGCCGCGCCGTGGGCCGCGCCGTCGCTCCGGCTTTGGGGGCACGCCCTCGTCGAGCTGATTCTTGCAGGCGGTCAGCTTCGCTACGCATACTGGGGGCAGGACGATCCGAACGCGGGCGCGGACGTGAGGCACGTTTAGCTTCGCGTTCTTGAGCTTCACGCTCCATCTGCTGGGCACGCTCCCACACACTCAATGGTGGTTGCGGCTCTTTTCGCCCGTCCGCAGGCCCCTTGGGGCCTTGCTGCTGTCGTCCGTCCCCGCCAGCCGAGTTTCCTCGATTGGACCTAGCTTGGTCACCGCGGGGAGGTAAAGGCCGAGGACGTCCCGCCGCTGGGGGCTTCGGCTTTTTCCGGTCTCGTGAATCCATATTTCGACGTTAAGGCAAAAGGGAGTCACTTCGAGAAGTGGCACGCCGGGGAACATTCATTGGACGAGGATGAGATACCTGATCGTTACTATTCTCGTCATCATCAATCACGCACCAGCGTTCCACAATGATGGACACAATTAGCAGGGCTAGGGCTCCCAGAGCGTTTAATCCTGCGTAGAGGGCATTGGTCCGAAGGAGCGGAATCTCCCAGTGGGCTGCGCCAATCCAGATTTGACTGGTCAGCAAACCTAAGAACAGGGAGGCAGTGTAGGCGCCAGAATGTGACATCACAACCACACGGAAGGCACCTAGAGGAGTCATCCTGGTCCGTTCACGGCGCTTGAGTTTGAGTACTTGACGGCCCTGCACAAACAGATAGACAGCTACCCCGAAAAACAAAATGGACAATAGCGGCGTCATCACGATGGGATTATACGCATTGACAATGATCCACTGTGTAATGACCCAACCGCCTACTCCTGCTATCAGCACAATACCCGCTAGTAGCAGATAGTTTAAGCGTTTCATCACTTGCCCTTTTCGGCTTCATCCGAGATTATGCTGTCGAAATCCTCCGGAGGCAGGATCGGGATAGTACCGGTGGTGGTTGGACGAACAACGACCCGCCGCATTGAGGTTGAGGTACGCACAGCGGGGGACTGCGCAGGTAGATCAGCTGTATTCAGGACGCTTTTCGCGTCCTCATTACCGTCTTTGAGTTCACGTTCCATTTGCGCAACTACGGGGTCTTTTTCCTGTAGCCGCTCACGAATTGATCTGCGTCGAGGAACGCTCTTAACCGTTTCAGTGACTACATCAGCAGCCTGGGTGAAGGTTGGAACCGGGTCTTCCTCGGCCACCACGAGCGGGGCCGCAGGGAAGCCTTCAGCTAGCCAATCAGTATCGAAGGAGACTATGTCGTCCCTAGTGGGAAGGGCATCTGCCATGTCAGCAACCAACTGACCGTCCGGGAAACTTGCTTCCTGGTCGGTCATCGCCCAGGGGCCCAGCACGAAGATGCGTTCGTGGGCACGGGGGTGCGGAATAGTTAGCCGATCATTTTGCCAGCGCTGATTCCCGATGGCAATAATGTCGATATCAAGGGGACGCGGCTGCCAGTGCTCACCCAGTCTACGTCCCGCTTTAACTTCCAGATTCTGCGTAAACTCAAATAGTGCTTCCACTGAAAGCTCAGTAGTCAAAATAACGATCGCATTGGAGTAGTCTGGCTGCGGAGCTTGCCCGGGAGCCAAAGCCGCTGGAGTTTTTACCAGCGGAGAGACTTCCAGCAGTTCAATCAGAGGATGACTCTCTAACTGTCCAACCGCCCACCTCAGATTATGCTGCGTAGCGCCGATGTTCGCACCTAGCGCCAGCACGTATTTGTCTGTGAAAATATGATGCGGTTGTTCTGCCTCAGCTTCTCCAACTACGGTTTCATCATCGGTTTGAGCATGATCGGTTTCTGTATCCCCCTTAAGGAGTTCAGCGAAGGAAGCAAAGCTAGGATTCGGAGCGGAAACCACCACCGGCATAGCAGAATCTGGTTCTTCACCAGCTTCGTTTCCCTCTGCTTCGTCCTCAGGGGAGGAAGGCTCAGCTGACTCCGATCCCAACACATTAACATAGTCCGCATACCAGCTGCGGTCACGCTCAATCGCAACTGAAACATCGGAGGCCCCCACTCCGCAATCAGCGGCAGGCTTATGCAAAGTGATTTTCACGGCCAGAATCCGCTCATCATCCAGCACTCCGACAGCTACGCGCTGCGCGACAGACTCAAGCAGGTTGAAGGTATTTCCCGCAATAATAGAATGAACTTTTTTAGCGAGGTCTGAATAGTTTACGGTGTCGTCAAGTTCGTCGCTGTGGGCAGCCACCTCGGTGTCGACCGACAGCTCTATATCGGCGATGAACTGCTGTCCCTGGACGCGTTCCCATTCGTGCACCCCATGGTATCCAAGGACCGATATTCCTTGGATTCGAATAATGTCATTGTTCACGGGGATCCTCCGTAGTCTGCGTCTCCAGTAGCTGCCTGCTTGCAGCCACATTGTGTACTCTCACTGCCCAAACATTACTGCGCGCCATTTGCGCAGATATTTGGGCGGTCGCAAAATCACGTTGCGCCATGGTCGGTTCGGATACCAGTTGCGTGTTCAAAAACCGTTTGCGCGAAGCACCAACCAGCACCGGGTATGATTTTTCAGTTATTTCGCCAATTCTATCAACCAGTTCCCACGACTGTGTGGCGGTTTTCGAAAATCCCAGACCCGGGTCAATAATAATCTGTTCGTTTTTGACGCCGGCAGATTGTAACTCAGCGATGCTAGCTTCTAGTTCAGCCCAAACGGTGCCGACCAGGTCACTCCCGTAGTCGGTCAGCTGATCCATCACATCCGGGGTTCCACGCCAATGTTGGCAAACATAGAGTGCCCCTGACCCAGCGATTACTGCGGCCATTTTGGCATCATAGTGGCCGCCGGAAACATCGTTAATAATGTCTACACCGTAGCTCAAACAGGCTTGAGCCGTCTCAGCATGCAAAGTATCAACCGAAATCGCGAAGCCCTCAGCCGTCATTGCTTCCACCAGCGGCAGGATGCGGTCACATTCTTCCGCCGGGCTGATTCGCGTGGAGCCGGGCCGGGTGGATTCTCCCCCAATATCGATTAGGTCCGCCCCTTCCGCGCGCATCTCTTCGGCTCTTTCTAGGCCGAGGTCGAGGGTGTTCCATTTCCCGCCATCGGAGAAGGAATCTGGCGTCACATTGAGAATCCCCATGATTCGCAAAGGGCCAGGAGCAATCAATTCAAGCTGGGAGGCTTTCATTCATGGTCACCGTCCACGTGAGGGTTACCCAGTAGGGCCAGAAAATCAGCGCGATGAGAGCCACCGGGCGCGCACTCTCCACGCCCCGCGATGGTTACCGTATCCGCCAGTCTCTGCCGGACTCCCCGCACACTCATACAGGTATGCTCTGCCTCCATTACGACCCCCACCCCGATCGGGTCGAGGGCCTCTTGTAGAGCGTCAGCAATCTGGTTCGTCAGCTTTTCTTGTAACTGGAGGCGGTGCGCATAACCGTCCACTAGGCGGGCCAGTTTAGATAAGCCGACTACTTTCCCGTCACGCGGAATGTACCCAATATGGGCGACGCCCTTGAAGGGTAACAAATGGTGTTCGCAGACTGACTCGAAACCGATATCTCGGACAATCACCAGATCTGAGTGGTGGCTTTCAAAAACCGTTTCAAGCTGCTGTACTGGCTCCGCGGCTTGGCCGTTCAGCATCTCCTGCCAGGCTTTTGCCACCCGCTTCGGCGTGTCAACCAATCCAGGACGAGTAGGATCTTCCCCTAGTGCCTTCAGCAAATCAGTGACTGCCTGCTCTACTGATTTCAGGTCGATTGCTTCACTCATGGTTTCATTCCTGCGGCTGATCGGCGCCCTCGACACCCTCGACGGGTGTGCTGCCATCGGGACCGTGCTCTTCCAGCTCTACCACCGGAGCACTCGGGGTGGTGGGGACTTCTCCTTCCCCTGTACCAATGGGGTGACCGAAAACGGCACCCTCAATGGCAGCTTCGTTCAGGTAGTTCCAGACCTCACGGTCAGGCTGTTTGACGACATCGTGGAAGATTTCCGCCAGCTCATCTTCCAGCAGCGTTTCAGCTTCCAGCAGCCGACCCGCCAAACGATCCAAAACCTTACGGTTACGGGTCAGAATCTCCCAAGCTTCACGGGTGGCGTGGTCCATCAGGGCGCGGATTTCTTCGTCCACGGTGGCTGCGACTTGACCGGAAACGGGGGCTTCCTGCTTGCCGCCGTAGCGACTACCAGTGAGCCCATCAGACTGCCCACCGCCCAGCTTGACGTTACCAATCTTGGAGCTAAAACCGTAGTCGGTGACCATCTTGCGGGCATTCGCGGTGGCGTTCTCAATATCGTTGGAAGCACCGGTCGAAGGATCTCTAAAGACTAACTCTTCCGCGACCCTACCACCTAGGGCATAAACCAGATCATCGAGAAGCTGATTGCGGGTACGTGAATAGCGGTCCTCTGAGGGCATCACCATGGTGTAGCCGAGTGCGCGTCCACGCGGCAGAATCGTCACCTTCGTAACTGGATCAGTGTAGTTCAGGGCGGCCGCACAGAGGGCGTGTCCGCCCTCGTGATACGCGGTGACAAGCTTGTCATGCTCGTTCATGACGCGGGTCCGTTTTTGTGGGCCAGCAATCACACGGTCGATAGCTTCATCAATCGCACGGATATCAATCACATCCGCGTTTTCACGGGCCGTCAGCAAGGCTGCTTCATTGAGCACGTTGGCTAGGTCAGCTCCGGTGAAACCTGGGGTGCGCTTCGCGACGGCTGTAAGATCGACATCAGGCATCATAGGTTTGCCTTTGGCGTGTACCTGCAAAATCGCGGCGCGGCCCTTCAGGTCTGGGGCTTCCACCGAAATCTGACGGTCGAAACGTCCCGGACGGAGCAGGGCAGAGTCAAGAATATCGGGGCGGTTAGTCGCAGCGATAACGATGACGGAGGTCCGCTCATCGAAGCCGTCCATTTCCACCAGCATCTGGTTCAGCGTCTGTTCGCGTTCTTCACCGCCACCGCCCATGGCGTAACCACGGGAGCCGCCGACTGCGTCGATTTCATCCACGAAGATAATGGCGGGTTCTGCGGCCTTAGCGCGCACGAACAGGTCACGGACACGGGAGGCGCCCACGCCGGCGTACATTTCCACGAACTCTGAGCCGGAAATGGAGAAGAAAGGAACCTTCGCTTCACCAGCGACCGCTCTAGCTAGCAGGGTTTTACCGGTACCGGGAGGACCGTACAGCATGACACCCCGGGGGATCCGCGCACCAAGCTCAGTGTATTTCGAGGGGTTGGTCAGGAAGTCACGGATTTCTTCTAGTTCCTCAACGGCTTCGTCTTCGCCGGCTACGTCAGCGAAGGTAACGGTCGGGTTCTCATGATCAAACTCTTTGGCCTTAGCTTTGGAGAATCCACCCAGACCACCTAGGCCGCCGGAGTTTTTAAGTAGGTAACGGTAGAGGAAGAATAGACCACCCACGAAAATCACCATGGGGAGAACCAGGTTCGCAATGGAAGTCAGTACCGAAGGCTGGGGGTTCAAAGTGTTGTAGCCCTGCTCTGGTACTTTTCGGTTGATCAGGTCAATGACCCCGCTTGCTTGCGCTTGGGAGTACACGAAGCTGACCTCTTTGCCGCGCGGTTCGGCGGGGAGTTCCCCGCGCGCAGGCGTCGTATAAGCCTCTTTCAAAGTCAGGTTCACCCGCTGGGTGCCGTCATTGACGACTACCCTCTGCACGGTGTTGCCACGCAGCAGCTCCATACCTTCAGAGGTATCAATCTGGGAGGGGCCGAACAGCGTGCTGATGGTGCTGCCCAAAAGGACGACCAGAACCAGTGCGGGTAGCACCCACATCCACTTCCGCCCGTTTGGCTTTGCTTTCTTCGTTTCTGCCAATGCACTACCTTTCTGGACTACACATAATGCAATTCACTGTACTCTGCACAGCAAATTACACGGTTTTCGATACTTTTTCCGTCCAAATCGGACGCAATGACACTAAACTCGCTTACCGCGTAAGCGGGACCTCTACTTATCAGCGTAAACCGAGGGGGAAAGCACACCCACGACATCCAGATTGCGGTACTTTTCGGCGTAATCCAGCCCGTACCCAATGACAAAATCGTTAGGAATATCGAAGCCCACGTAGGCGACCTCAACCTCAACCTTAGCGGCATCAGGCTTACGCAAAGCGGTCATAATCTTCACTGAAGCAGCCCCGCGGGCCTCTAGGTTCCGCTTCAACCAAGCAAGTGTCAAACCGGTGTCGATAATATCTTCCACGATGAGCACGTGACGCCCCTGTAAATCGGTGTCAAGGTCCTTCAAGATCCGCACCACACCAGACGATTTAGTGCCGGCGCCGTAGGAAGAAACCGCCATCCAGTCCATGGAGATGGGCAGGGTGATAGCCCGGGAAAGATCAGCCATTACCATGATGGCGCCTTTGAGCACGCCCACCAAAAGCAGGTCCTTATCGGCATAGTCTCGATCGATTTCAGCAGCAATCTCAGCCAGTCTGGCTTCCATCTGTTCTTTGGTAACGAGAATATCTACTAGCTCAGACTTAATGGCTTCTGCCTTCATTTGCGCTCCTTCAAAGTCGGTCACACCGGAGAGAAGCACACGGCGTGCCCCCTCGTCCCTATCTTAACCCGCCAAAGGTGCGCGCGGTGGCGGCTAGGAGAATCGTAATCGAATCGGCGCATCCGGTTGTGGGGTAATCAATCCCGGCTGGCCCTTCTCAGTAGGCGGATCCAGCCGCACCCGTTGCGCCACAATTTTTCCGGGCAGGAACAGCGCACCCTGACCAGTGTAGTGCAAAACCAAAGTAACCATGGAGTCAATGTGTCCAGAGTTAAGCGCCGCCGCATCCGCGCCCGCTTCCAAAGCGGCAAAACGGAGCACTCGGGTCAAAATGCCCTCATGTAGTCCGCGGAGCTTCTCCCAGTCCAAATCAACTTTCGCCGGCCGCCGAGTATAGGCAGAAATACCGGGTTCACAACGAACCATTTCCAGCACTTGAGCGGCAATCTCATCCAAACAGTCATTATCACGACGCAACTGCTGCGCGGTGCGGGTGAGATTAGGAGCAACATCTTTACCTAAAGCCGAAGAGAGAGAAGGCAGGGCGAACTCACGCACAGCCGCGCGGCGCAAAGCGGAACCATCCGCGGCCCGCCAAGGGCCGTTCGCCCGGTTGGTCGGATCATCTACCGGTAATAGTCGCAAGGCTTCACAGGCACTGACCGTATCAGTGCGGCGAATTAGGAGCAGCGGATGAACCGTGATCGGGTGCTCTTCCCGATCGGGCATCGTCACCGGGGACATCCCGGCCAGGGAGCGTAAACCAGAACCGCGGGCCAAACCCAACAGTACAGTTTCTGCCTGATCATCCATGGTGTGACCGTAGAAAGTCATGACCTGCAAGCCTCGGGCGCGTTTAAGCACGCGGCCGACCCGGTTCAAAGCTGCGTGCCGAGCTTCCCGCGCCCCACCTTCGGGACCGGATAGCCACCGGGCATTACGCATTGCGATTTCGTCGAGGGGGACCACCTCGGCCTCGTCCGCACCCAGCTGCCGGCACAGGTCTGCGACCCGCTGAGCTTCCGCGGCGGAACCTTCCCGCACTCCATGGTCAATGGTAACCGTGTGAACTGGAATTTTGCGACGTGAACATAAGTCGATTGTGGCGACAGCCAAAGCTAAAGAATCCGCACCACCGGAGCAAGCCACCATCACCAAAGGCTTTTCTGTCGTGGCGGTGAGGCTGTCAAGGCTGGAGCGGACAGCCAAAGAGATTCGCCGAATTGCCCCCTTCGGATTAGCGCCCACCAACACTGAGGCAAGTGATTCCCCCGGACGACGCGGCGGCGGGGTAGCCACCCAGCGGGGACGCAGCAACGGTGGAGACAGTGTCTCTTCCGGCGCGGGGCTAGTCCGCCGGCGGGCAGCCGAATCGGTTGGGGCCGGTGTAGCTGACGTAGAATCTGCAGCTTTAGGCGCCGGCTGCCACCGGAACCGATACGCTTCGGCGCTTTGCGGGCGTGTTTGGTGCAAGCGTTTACGACTGGGGAACCTATCCTGGGGCATCCGCTTCACCTCCTACACGGCCGAACTGATTTCATGATACCGGATTGTGTTCCATCCGACGCACCCACTGGCTAGGATTAGCCAGCTCCGTGCGGGTAGGGAGATTCTCTGGCGACGTAAAGACACGGTTAAGCACTTGCGCGCCTTCCTCGGAACGCACCTGACGGATGAATCGCCGCAAGCTGGAAGGATTCCAGGTCACCGGGTCAAATCCCAGGCCTCTGGTGAAAGCCCGCAAAAGCAGACTGCCGGGCGTGGGGGTACCCCGCATGAGTGCACGAATCCGCTGAATCGACGTAATCTGCGTAGGCGTCAAATACTCCATGCTGACACGCATATAGGCGTCCATGAAACCGAAAAGTTCAGTCAGCTCCGTCAGCGCCGCAATAGGATCAGTCGGCCCGGCAGCGGCAATCTCTTGGGGACTCAGTTCCACAGTGTCCCCACTCTCAGTGCGCCGCGTGTATCCACGGGCCCTTCGGGTGCGCAGCACCAAAGTGGAATTATCCTCCGCGTCCGCTGCCAAGCTATCCGCATTCCGCACAGTATTCCACAAGCCGGACAGGGAAATATCGCCAATATCGTCTGCCTCAACCGACCGCATAAGCAAATCAACGCGAGCGCGAATATACTCCACTATCCACGGCGCTGCCCGGAACTGTGCGCAATAAACGGCGGAGCGCAAAGCAATCCACTGACTAAAATCAATTGCATCTAGGGATTTGAACCGTCTAGTTTGCACCAGATTCGGAACAGACAGGTAGATTGGTTCTCCCGGTACGGTTGGATCACAGTGACCATACACGCGCAACGCAGACAATCCCATCATTGCTGAGACGGCTAAACCACGAAGCGGATTAACCGTGGATTTCACGACCTGTGTTGCCGGGGCCGGGTCAATCAAGTTTTGCAAGGTCCGCCCCGCCCGGTAAATCCAGCGGCTACGGTCAACTGCCACAATATTAAGGTTTTCAGTGACAGAGGCAGGCAATCCAGTAATCGTAGCCACTAGCTTCGATACCGTTTCCGTATTGCTTTCAACCACACTGACTACGGCTCGCGCCCGCGCACGCGAAATTTTCGGGCCGGGCGGCACCAGCGTTCCCGCTAAATGCATTGCCTCAGTCCATGTGATTGCCATGAGTCTCCTCCTCGAACAGTACCTTGATAGTACAGATTAACCTGTTACCACGGTATGTAAAAATTCGTCGATCCGCTGTTTCATTCCCCAGACTTTGTCTTTCTCGCAGTCGTCAATCATGACGGCAAAAATCAGATCCCGACCGGAGCTGGTACGAAGCACGCCGGCTAGCGAACGAACCGAAGGTAAAGAGCCAGTTTTAGCCCGCACCATTCCAGCAGTATTAGAATTCGAGAGTCGCTGTTGTAAGGTTCCGTCAAGCGAGGCTACCGGAAAAGCTGAAAGTGCCATCCGCGCCTGCGGTTCTTTCTGGTCGAGGACGTCTTTGATAATTGCGGTGAGTGCCTGAGGGGTAATCCGGTTGTCCCGGTCCAGACCCGAACAGTCATTCAGGACCACGCCTTCCATATTTAGACCCTGCGCGGCATACTGCTTGACAATCTGCGCGGGCGGGCTAGTGAAGTCTGCTGTAGCGCCGAGGGGGTTTGCCATCAGCCGGCAGAAATGCTCAGCCAAAGTGTTATCCGAAGTTTTATCCATGTAGTGCAGTAGCTGCCCGAAGCTAGCTGACTGTTCTTCAGCTAAGACTGTGGCCCCCGGTGTTTGGGCGCCAGTACTGAAGTGCCCACGCACGGTTACCCCCTCGGCCTCTAGTGCCTTCACGAAAACCCCAGCCGCGTCAGCGAGTGCCGTATGGGAGAAGTATTTGGCATGGTTCGGATCTCTCCTCCCCTGCTGGATGGCGATATCGGTGACGTTGCCGGCGTAATCATCCACGTCTTGGGCTGTCCATGCTGGATTCCTTTCTGGGCCAGCAATCGCGGTGTCATCCACAACTAGCTGCACAAAATCGACTTTGCCGCGCAAAGCGACAGCGGTCTTATGGGCTAGGGTTGCTAATCCGGCGTGCCCTAGCACTCCCTGCGGATCGGTTTCCCCTGCTGCCATGGTGATGTCGCCGTTACTTTTCAGGAACAGCGTATTCCCGGCAAGTGCCGTGGTGGTAGTGAAGGTAGCTTTCGGATCCAGTTCTTTAATAGCGGAGAAAGCAGTGAAAAGTTTGGTAGTTGATGCCGGGGTCATCGGCACGGCCTCATGGTAGCTGTACACAGGTTCCCCTGTATGCGCATCAATCAGGCTGATAGCTAGCCGCCCCCCAGCAGCGGAGACGTGCCCGTTCAGTTTTTCGGTGGCGGCCTTCAGTTTGGCCTGGTCCGGAAGTGGCGCATCAGGATTGATTGCCCGCTCCGGTAGTTCCGCCGTGGGGCTGAGCGGCGGCATTTGGGGAAGTTTTTGCTCTACTGCAATCGGGGTATTGGTGAGAATCCCGGGCACCACATCGTAGGCGTCTGCTACCGCGTACCCGATTGTGCCTAAAATCAGGATGGCGCTCAACGCGACCGGCACTGTTGAGGGGATTCGCACGCTCTCACCTTTCATATTTCACATTGCAAATTGGTGCATTTTTCAGTAAATCTGATGTTTACGATGCTCTCGTATGCTGTTTGTAGTCTACAGTTATACTATCTCTAACGGGAAGCAAAGTGGTTTCTCTGGCTTTTGGTGCCGCAATCAAAGGCTGCTGAAACCGCCGGCGCACCTTAAGGAAAGGCACAAAAGATGTTGGAATTTGATGTAACTATTGAAATCCCTAAGGGGAATCGTAACAAGTACGAGGTGGACCACGAAACCAACCGTATCCGCCTAGATAGAATGCTGTTCACGTCTACGCGCTACCCCGATGATTACGGTTTTATTGAGGACACTCTGGGCGAAGACGGAGATCCTTTGGATGCTCTGGTTCTGCTGGAAGAGCCGACCTTCCCCGGTTGCCTGATTCGTTGCCGTGCTTTGGGCATGTTCCGTATGCGTGACGAAAAGGGAGGCGACGATAAAGTCCTGTGTGTGCCTTCCATGGACCAGCGCGCTTCTTGGCGTACTGATATCGAGGATGTGTCTGAGTTCCACCGTCTCGAAATTCAGCACTTCTTTGAGGTGTACAAGGATCTTGAACCTGGCAAGAGCGTCGAGGGCGCACACTGGGTTGGCCGTGAGGGAGCCGAAGCCGAAATTCTGCGTTCTTACGAGCGTGCGAAGGCAGCCGGATACACTACTCACTGAGCCTGAGTTTAAATAAACTTTTGGCCCGTCCGCTTGATTCGGACGGGCCAAAAGTTTA
This sequence comes from Boudabousia marimammalium, assembly GCF_001936115.1. Taxonomy (GTDB): domain Bacteria; phylum Actinomycetota; class Actinomycetes; order Actinomycetales; family Actinomycetaceae; genus Boudabousia; species Boudabousia marimammalium. The sequence continues at coordinate 111,084 of NZ_MPDM01000005.1, read as the reverse complement.
TTTAGCTGTGTGGCTTAGCCTAGACGTACCGCGTAGGGCATGATTCGGCGGTATCGAACCTTCGTAATCTGGGTGGTTTTACCCGGCCGCGGGGCTTCCATCATTTGTCCGTTGCCAATGTACATGGCGACATGGTGGATGCCGCCCGGGCTGCCATTGCGACTCCAGAACAGCAAATCACCAGGCTGGGCCGCGTCCAGTGGCACTTTGGTTCCATAGTTGTACTGCATTCGAGACGAATGCGGGATACGCACACCCTGGGTCCGCCAGGCTGCTTGCACATAGCCGGAGCAGTCGTATCCTGAGTCGCTAGCGCCACCCCAAACATAGGGGATTCCAAGTCGAGATCGGGCCCAAGCTACCGCACCTAGGGCCTTTGAAGATGCCGGCCTGTTGGCAGCTGCAGCCGCGGCATCACGTTCAGCTTTTTCGCGGGCGGCCTTCTCCCGGGCAGCTTTCTCCCGGGCGGCTTTCTCCAGGGCAGCTTTCTCCCGGGCGGCCTTGTCAGCAGCGGCCTTCTCCCGGGCGGCTTTTTCGCGGGCAGCCTTGTCAGCAGCAGCCTTGTCCTTATCCGCTTGGCTAGTTCCGGTGTTCGTCCCACCGGGTTTAGGTTTATTTTGGCCCGCGGACTGACGTGCTAGTTCCTCTTGTCGGGCAGCCTCAGCTGCTGCCCGCTGTTGGGCTTCCCGTTCAGCCTTGGCGCGAGCCTGCGCGGCGTCCTTCTGCGCTTTCACTTGGGCAGCAGCCTCAGCCCGAGCCTCTGCCTGACTTTCTAGCTGCTCCTGCCGTGCACGTTCTTGTTCGATACTGACCCGGCGAAGCTCAGCTAAGCGGACAATCATCTGATCGCGTTGCCTCTCTAGTTCCACCACGCGGTTAGCAGATTCGGCAGCGACCCGGTTGGCGACTTCTCTTTCAGCTTCAACTTTTTGTAAAGCTGTTTGGTGTTTTTCGACGTTCTTTTGGGCTTCTCCGTGAATTACTTTCGCTACGGCTTCGGCGGCGTCATAGCGCTGGATTTTACGGTCAGCTTCCTCACCGAAGAGGCTGACCGCCTGCTGCCGAATCTCCATATTGTAAAGTCCGTCCGCCTCTAGGTAAGGGGTCAGCGCCGCAAGGGAGAGGGACCGGTCGCGGTAAACTGACATAATCAGCTTAGCTAGTTCAACCTGAGCTTTATCGCGTTCTAGGTTGGCTTCAGACTCAGCTTTTTGTGCCTGTTGCATTTCTGCTTGTGCTACGTCAAGTTCATCGCGGGCACGGTTAAAGGATTCGACTGCTTCCTCAGAAGCCAGCTGGTTTTCATCCTGCTGAGCTCGCAGAGAAGCTAATTCTGCTTCTAACTGGCCAATCTTTGCCCGATCGGAGCCGCTCAAGCTGTCCACGTTGACGCTGTCAGGGGAGACCGGGTCAGGGTCAGCTAGAGCCGCTGAAGGAGTGGCAATCAGCAGCACAACGCTGAGCGCTACCGCCATCATTGCGGTCAGCAACTTTGGTTGTGAGGGCTGCTTAGGCACGAAAAACCTCCCTAGAAATTCACGTATAGGTATATCCACAGTACCGAAAGGCACAGAATTTAACAAGATTAATAACTTTTCTGGGGCTGTATACGTTTTTGTCTCGCGCTTAGACTATGATTATTACTGCTGGTGAAAAGTCAAAGGAGCTCTAGCAATGGCACTCTTCGAGTTTACAGATGGGCGGTTCAAACCCGCACAGTTAGGCAAGCCTGCCGATAGTTCAACCCTGAGTGCCACCTTGCGTACTATCCGCACTAACGTCCTCGACATCCTCCCTCGTCCTCTTTTTCCCGTGGCTTGGCTTTCGGGCGAGGATGAGCCCCCTCGCCTGATCGGCGTTGACGGGTCTGGCCAAGTGGTCTGCATCTATGTAGTGGAATATTTAGGCTCTCAGCAGATGGTCAGTGTTTTAGCCAAACTCAATGAGACCCGGATGTTGGGTTGGAATGAGCTCTCCGAACTTTATGAAGGAGGCCAGGCTGCTTTCCGCACTCGCGTGACTGAGTTCCGCAGCCGGGTTCCCACCAGTACCCCCTCGGGTCCGCGTCTGATTGTGGTCGCCGCCGAGGTTGAAAACACTCTCCGCTCCGCCATTGAAGTGCTGGCGACTTCAGGCATTGAAGTGAATGAGATTAATGTGCGGGAAATGGAGGACGGTCGCCAAATTGTTCAGGTTAAGTCGATTTCCCCATCCCTTTGGGGATATTCCCAACGGCTGTTACGCCGCTCCGGGCGGCCCATTCCGGTACGCTCGCGTAGTTACTCCAATCAGGAGGTTTACGCGCTGATTGGGCAGATTACTGCCGCCACTGAAGAGCAGATAACTCCCCCACCAGTGAAGGAAACTGACCTGGTTGAGGTTTCAGATAAGTCCGCTGATCAGCTCTCTTCATCTGCCTTGCTAGGGCACTCCCCCTCGGCCTTGAATCCCTCGCAGCCGCAGATTCCGCGCCGTTCCCGGCATGAAGGTTCCATTCTGCCTCCAGTGCAGGTAGCGGAGAAAATCGCCGCAGCGGAAGCTCCACAAGCAGAACCCACCCCGGCCCACGGAGTCCTCAATGAGGCAATTTCCTCTCTGGTGGAGGCTGCCTCGGTAAAGGAAACTAGCTCCCCTGCTGGCGCTGCGGAACCGGAGTCTGCCGCTCCACTGAGCATGTTTGAACGCGCTGCCCAGGCTGCTTTCAAGCGGCGTCACCAGAGCCAAACTCCGGCTGCCCGCCCCCGAGTAATGCCGACTCGTCGCGCCAGCAAGCCGACTCCCGCACCGGTGCAGAGCCCTGTTCCCGCCCCGCAAAAACGTACTCACCGTGGCGATGTCCTCTCCCATCGAGGCAGCATTCCTTCCCGCCGCGCACTCTCCCACGCCACGGTGGATGAGCCGGAGGCAACCACCAGACCGATCGCTCTCCCGCGCCGCAAGCAGCTCACCCGTGAACAGCGTTACCAGCAGAGCCTCGCCCTAATTGCTGAGGCAGTGGGGATGGAAGTGCCCCTAATTGCGATGGTGGAAGGCAGCCATTTCACTGCGCAACTGGGCACCAATGGCCTGATCTTTACCGGGCAGAGCAGCACTCCAGATCCCGCAATTGCACTGTATGAGCTGAGCGAAAAAATGTTCCCGAACGCGTGGGAAATCTGGCGGATTGGCCATGAGGCCGGTCCTAGTTTGGCGGAAGCATACTCAGAAATTACCGGGATGATTCATGACCAAGAACTGGAGAATCCTGAGGAGCTCGCTCCGCATCTTGGATTGCAATCATCCATCGGCATTACTCCCGCAAGAACCCGTAGCTTCCCTTCCCGTCGACACTAAAGAGACGGCTTAAGCTCAGCCAGCGGGTTTAGCTGAAGTACTGACTCTGGTTGAGCAACAACTTGCGCAGCCTCAGGGGCAGAGAGTAATAGTTTGCGGGATCTCCGCGCAAAGACTGGAACCGTCTTCGGCCCGCAGGTAAGCGTGCGCCCAACGGAACAGGCCCATCCAGATTTCGCGCCGCACCTCAGGGTCGGACAAAGCCACATCATGCTTGGCTTCAAAGCGCTGAATATTCACGTTGCGGCCCAAGTTCACGGCCCGCTGCGCCAGCGCTTCCACATCCAAAACCGTGTCTTGGCGGCGCATGATGGGGTCCCATTTATCTCCCGAGGAAGATTCCACTGAGATTTCCATCAAAATCGGGCAAGTGATATCTAGCCCCTCAGCAACCCTGTCATGACCGTATAGAACTGCGTTAAACCAGCCGGCAGGGGTCTGCTGCCCTGCCGGATTCTTCCACTTCGGGTTGGTTCCCCACCCTACCACTGACGGATCATCAGGATAATCCTCCAGTTCCAAGGGCAGCTCGCCATCTTCCGGCAGCCAGCCGCTCAAAGACATTCCGTAGAAATTCGGTCCTGAGCTCAATGTCAGCGGCCGGTATGGAGAAACCGCAGCGATCCGTTCAATCACCGGATGTGAAGCATTGCGGATAGCCGTGAATGATGACAGCTCCAGCCAGGGAGCGTTCAACACTAGGCCAGCCAGCGCGCCTGGGTGCCGGTCTGCCCACAAAGTCGCAGTCAGACCGCCAGTCGAATGACCGGAAAGTACCAAGGGCCGCAAAGCACCCGTTTCCGCTTCGTCTTCTGCTTTGATGGCCTGTAAGGCAGCGTGCATATCCTCATCATAGGTTTCGAGGGTGTCCACGTAGCCGAAAGTCTGATGATCAAGCCAGGATCGGCCATATTTACGAAGATCTATCGCGTAGAAGCGCGCTCCAATCCGCGACCATTGCCGGGCCAGTTCTTTCTGGAAAAAGTAGTCGTTCCAGCCGTGAATATAAAGCACTGAGAACTGCGCCCGAGCGGGGGTTCCCTCAATCTGCTGCGGGTCAGCCTCAGGCTGATGTCGCACCAAAGTGCAGACAACCTCACCCTCGTCATCATCATGAAGCTGAATCTGTTTCGCTTCAAAGCCGGCGCCCAAAATATCGGGGGCCCATTCGTTCAATGCGGGTGCAGGTGACTCATTCATAAGCACGATTCTACCCTTTCAACCTATCGCGCGAGGGGCGACAAGGATGACACTTCGCCGCTCGGTTCCAAGAGGAAACGGTAGGTCCGTTTCGCCTGCTGAGCTTGCACAATGAATCCGTCCTGCAACTGTCCGGCACCACTGGCCTGCAAAACCAGCGGGGAGAACACCCTGATTGCTTCACGACGAGACGGCGTAATCAGCACGAAAGCCTGCTCAGCTCCGAACATTCTGGCGCTGAGCGGGTCAGCTTCCCCCTCTGGGGTGGCGACAGTTTCACTGGTTGGCGCGCTGTCGGTAGCGGGCGTCACCCACACCCTCGGACTGGAATCTGACAGAGCCAACAGAACCGTATCACCCAGTATCCTCACTTGTTTCAGACGGCTATCCATCCGCAGTCGTAGGGTTTCTACGGGAGACTGTCCATCCTCGATCTTCCCGAACTGGGTGTATTCCCCGGCGGTGCGAACGAAACCTGCTTGAGTTTTGCCGGCGGGAAGCACCCGGATAGATTCCCCCGCATACCCCGAAAGCTCAGGAACCACCGCAGCATCAGTCACTTTTCCGGTAACATCCAGGTGGAAGCGGGTAGTCTGCCACAGTCCGGCCTGTTGCGCGCTAACGTAGAGGTTCGCCTGCGTCACCGCTAGGCTCGGGATCGGGGCGGTCGCCCGGCCAGAAGTCTGCACGGGCTTGAAGTTGTCGCCCTCAACCTGATGAATCAAAGTGGCGCCAAGGTTGCCATCAGTGTTGATCTTAATCATCCACAGGCTCACCTGATTACTGTCCGGGGCGGCCACCAGAGTGTAGAGCCGCTCCGCGACTGCCACCGCCTGCACAATCCGGATGGGCGCTTGGAGTTTCGTGTCAACCGTTAGCGGGCTTGGCTGAACACCGGTGTTTTGCCCTAGCCCGAGGGTGAAGTGTAGGCGGCTTCCAGTCAGATCAGATTTGATACTCCAGTTGAAACCGCGAGCGGATTGCTCGAAGGGGAACACCGGATTTACTTCCACAGTGGCGCTCAGGTCTAGTTCGCGTAGATTCTCCGGGTCAGATTCCACTATCCGGTCGGATTTCCCCGGCAGCGCGGCATCCTCGGCTCGTCTCTCCGGGGTGGGCATGAGAGCATCCGCGGGTAGGCTTTCACCCGTAATCAGTAGGTTTTGCACCTGCAGGTCTGCCCATTTCAGGGCCGAGGACGAGGTCTCCTCCCCTGAATTCTCGGGAGTGGATAAGCTGCTGCCATCGCGCTCTGCTGCTGAATTGGAAATCGGGCCGCAAGCACTCAAAGTGAAAGCCGCCGTGAGCGCGCAGAGTCCGGCCAGTAGTCGCTGCGCAGATTTCACTTCGGCCCCCTGTCTTCCCGTCTTAACCACACAGTAATGCTACCTGCTGCGGGGGCTGGGCGTCCGCAGCGCCCAAATTAGATAACTGCGACGAAGGAAAAATCCTTCGCCGCAGTTAATCTCTAGCTAGCCGAAACTAGGTTCAGCCCTCCATCACGGCCGCGCGGCCAGCCTCTAGGCGGGCAACGGGGACGCGGAACGGGGAGCAAGACACGTAGCTCAAACCGGTCTTGTGGAAGAAGTGGACGGATTCGGGGTCGCCACCGTGCTCACCACAAACACCCAGCTTGATGTCCGGCTTGGTAGAGCGGGCCTTCTCAACACCCATTTCCACTAGCAGGCCAACGCCGTGCTTGTCGATGCTCTCGAAGGGGGAGACACCGAAGACGCCCTCGTCCATGTACAGTCCGAAGAAGGAGCCTTCCACGTCGTCACGGGAGAAGCCCCAACCGGTCTGGGTGAGGTCGTTGGTGCCGAAGCTGAAGAAGTCGGCTTCGTGAGCCAGGTCTTCAGCGGTGAGAGCTGCACGGGGTAGCTCAATCATGCAGCCAATCGGGATGTCCAGCTTGAGGCCGTGTGCGTCTTCCACCTCAGCAATGATGTGCTCGGCTTCTTCACGCACAATCTGCAGCTCACGGATGGAGCCGACCAGCGGAACCATCACCTCGGGTAGCGGATTCTTGCCAGCTTCCTTCAGCTCTGCAGCGGCCTCCACAAGGGCACGAATCTGCAGGGCGAAGAGGCCCGGCATGCTCAGGCCCAGGCGAACCCCGCGCAGGCCCAGCATCGGGTTGGACTCATGCATGCGGCGAACCGCGGTCAGCATGGTCTTGTCAGCTTCCAGCTGTGGGCCGGTTTCGCCCTTGGCTTCGGCAACTGCAACCTTGACTTCCAGTTCGGTCAGGTCGGGCAGGAACTCATGCAGCGGCGGGTCGATCAAGCGCACGGTCATGGGCTTGTCGTCCATGATTTCCAGCATCTGCTTGAAGTCGTTCTTCTGCAGAGGAATCAACGCATCCATAGCTTCCTGACGTTCTTGGGAGCCATGCTCAGCCAGGATGACACGCTCAATCAGAGCGCGACGCTCACCTAGGAACATGTGCTCGGTACGGCACAGGCCGATACCTTCAGCGCCGTAGCCGAGGGCGCGCTCAGTGTCTTCAGGAGTGTCAGCGTTGGTGCGGACGCGGAGACGGCGGACCTTGTCGGCATGCTTAAGCATGCGGTCCACGGAGCGGACCAGATCAGCCATGTCTTCGTCATCTGCGGCGGCCTTCAGGCCAGCTTCAAGGCCTTCCACGAGGTAGGTGGTGACGGGTGAGTCAACCACTTCGACGCGGCCTTCAAATACTTCACCGGTGGTGCCGTCGAGGGAGATTTCGTCGCCTTCCTTGAATACCTTGCCGTTCACAGACAAGGAACGTGCGCTCATATCAATCTCTAGCTCTTCAGCGCCACAGACGCAGGTCTTACCCATGCCGCGGGCAACCACGGCGGCGTGTGAGGTTTTGCCGCCACGAGCGGTCAAGATGCCTTCAGCGACAACCATCCCAGCCAAATCTTCGGGGTTGGTTTCACGACGCACTAGAATGACCGGTTCCCCGGCCTCCGACATGGAGATAGCGGTCGCGTTATCGAAAGCAATCTTGCCGACTGCAGCGCCGGGCGAAGCAGCCATAGCGCGGGTCAGCAGTTCACGGTTGGCATCAGTGTCAAACTGCGGGAACATCAGCTGGGTGAGCTGTTCACCGGTGACACGCTCTAGGGCTTCGTTCTTGGTGATGAGTTTTTCATCAATGAGCTGGGAGGCGACGCGGAAAGCAGCCGCAGCGGTACGCTTACCGACGCGAGTCTGCAGCATCCAGAGCTTGCCCTGCTCGATGGTGAACTCAATGTCACACAGGTCTTTGTAATGGGTTTCGAGGGTGCGCATGATGCCGCGTAGCTCATCGTAGACGGCCTTATTGTGGGTTTCGAGGGCGGATAGTGGCAGGGTGTTACGGATACCGGCTACCACGTCCTCACCTTGCGCGTTCATCAGGTAGTCGCCGTAAACGCCGGAGTCACCGGAAGAGGGATCGCGGGTGAAGCAGACGCCGGTACCGGATTCGTCACCCATGTTGCCGAATACCATGGTGCAGATATTGACTGCGGTGCCAAGGTCGTGGGGAATGCGTTCACGGCGACGGTAGATATGCGCACGCTCGGTGTTCCAGGACCGGAACACTGCCTCGACCCCCATGTCTAGCTGCTCACGCGGATCTTGGGGGAAGTCGCGGCCAGTAGCTTCCAGCACGATCTGCTTGAAGACAACTACCAGTTCTTTCAGGTTTTCAGCGGTTAGCTCGAGGTCACCCTTGACCCCCAGCTTGGCTTTCATCTCGTCAAGAGCGTCAGAGAAAAGGTCGCCGTCAATGTCGAGTACGGTCTTGCCAAACATCTGAATCAGGCGGCGGTAGGAGTCCCAAGCGAAACGCTCATCGCCGGACTTGCGGGCGAGGCCTTCCACGGACTTGTCATTCAAGCCAACATTCAGCACGGTTTCCATCATGCCGGGCATGGAGAACTTGGCGCCGGAACGGACGGAAACCAGGAGTGGGTTTTCCGGATCTCCTAGGCGCCTGCCCAGTTCATCTTCCACGGCTCGCAGGGCGCCGGTTACTTCGGTGGCTAGTTCTTCTGGAACTTCGCCGTGCGCCAAATAGGTACGACATGCTTCAGTGGTGATGGTGAATCCGGGCGGTACGGGTAGTCCAAGCCGGGTCATTTCGGCTAGGTTCGCACCCTTTCCACCTAGCAGGTCCTTCATGGACTTATCGCCTTCATGGAAGTTGTAGACAAACTTCGTCATAGTTTCCCCTCAGTGTTAACTGCATCTTTACAGTGATTGACATTGGACTCACGACTTTTCTCGGTGAGTCCGTTCTTCCCAATCTTACACAGTGACATAGGTCCCACGCGAGTGATAACGCACGATTATCCGCGAATCGCTAAATCTACTTCGCAGTTTTGCACCGACTTGCAAGAAATCTGAAACACGCTGCAAAAATGTCTAGATTTCCCATACAGCTTGTTCAAACAAACTAGACTTTAAGTGCGTAATGTTGCATAATACTAAGTGAATCTAGTCATGTTTTTTCACGTCGGTAGTGAGGAAGAGACTAGCCCGAAGACATGGTTTATCTCAGCCATGCACAATGCCGAAAGAGACAAAATGGATTACCCAGAGATTATTTCCACCCACAAAAATGGAGATCCGATTGGCATTTACTCAATCTGCTCCGCTGACCCCACAGTTCTACGCGCATCGCTCAAGCAAGCTAAAGCTGACGGAACTTCAGTCCTGATTGAAGCCACCTCGAACCAAGTCGACCAAAACGGCGGCTACACCGGGCACACCCCGGCCACCTTCCGGGAAATGGTTTACCAAATCGCCGACGAAGAAGGCTTCGACCGTGACGCAATCATCCTCGGCGGCGACCACCTCGGCCCAAACCGCTGGCAGGATCAAACCCCCGATATTGCGATGGCACATGCTGAAGAGCTAGTCCGCGTCTACGTTGCCGCCGGCTACACCAAGATCCACTTGGATTGCTCCTTCTCCTGTGTTGGAGACCCCTACCCCATCACCGATGAGATTGCCGCTGAGCGTGCCGCCCGCCTGATGAAGGTCTGCGAAGAGACTGCCCCTGAGGCCGGCACCGCTGACCGCATCCGCTACGTGATCGGCACGGAGGTTCCTGTCCCCGGCGGCCACCAGTCAGAGCTGGGCGAACTCACCCCCACTTCCGCTGAGGCAGCCCGCACCACCCTGGCGAAGCATCGCGAAGCTTTCGACAAGGTCGGCCTGACCGACATCTGGCCGAAGATCTCCGCCCTCGTCGTGCAGCCTGCCGTGGAGTTCGACCACCTCAAGGTGGTTGACTACCGCACCGATATGACCACCGAGTTGCGCACTGTTCTCGACAATGAACCGACCCTGGTTTTTGAAGCGCACTCCACCGACTACCAGACCCCTGAGAACCTCGCTCAGCTAGTGAAAGACCACTGGGCAATTTTGAAGGTTGGCCCGGGCCTGACCTTCAACCTGCGTGAAGGCCTGTTCGCCCTCGCCCATATTGAGGATGAACTCATCCCCGCTGAAAAGCGCTCCAACCTGCGTCAAGTGGTGGAAGCTCGCATGGTGGAGGACCCCGCCCGCTGGGAGAAGTACTACACCGGTTCCGCTGATGAGCAGCGCATTGCTCGCCGCTACTCCTACAGTGACCGGATGCGTTACTACTGGCCCGATGAGCAGCTCAAGGAGGCCCGCGAGGTCCTGCTGAAGAACCTGTCGGAGGTGGACATTCCACTGCCGCTCCTCAGCCAGTACCTGCCGCACCAGTACGACCGGGTTCGTTCCGGGGAACTGGAAAACACTCCGGAAGCACTACTGCTCGACCGCGTCCGCGACGCCATCCGTCCCTACGCTGCTGCCTGCTACCCCAGTTTGGAGGCATGAGCAGATGCCTAACTACAATGAGTCAGTAACCTACACTGAGATTTTGCAGCAGACCAACAAATGGCGGGCTCTGCAGGGAATCTTGTCTGCGGGGATGCCGCGCTTCCGTGAGTTCTTGGAGCCTTTGCTGAGCAACCCGAAGCTGCGGATTGTTTTGACCGGTGCCGGCACTTCCGCTTTTGTTGGCGAGATTGCCGCCCCCGCTTTGCAGGGCAGCACGAAGCGTCGCGTGGAGCAGGTTCCCACCACCACGATTGTTTCCAACCCGCGTGAGGTATTCGCCGAGGATGTGCCGGTGCTGCTGGTCTCCTTTGCGCGTTCAGGTAACTCCCCAGAGTCCGTGGCCGCCACCCATCTGGCTGACCAGGTCGCTCAGGATGTTCACCACCTGATTATTACCTGTGCGGAAGATGGCCAGCTGGCGGTGGATCACCGCGACCGCAGTGAGTCCCTGGTTGTTATTATGCCGGAAGGCTCCAATGACAAGGGCTTCGCCATGACTTCTTCCTTCAGCTGTATGCTGCTGAGCGTGCTGGTGTTGCTGGGTGGTTATGACGTTGACCTGCTCCCGCGTCTGGCTGACACCGCAGACGAGATGGTGGAGCGCCGTCATGATCAGATTGAGGCTTTGGCTCAGAAGCTGCCTGAGCGGGTAGTCTACTTGGGCTCAGGCCCGCTGCATGGCCTTGCCCATGAAGCCAGCTTGAAGTTCTTGGAGCTGACTGCCGGCGACCATTTGGCTTTCTTTGAGTCTTCCCTTGGTTTCCGCCACGGCCCGAAGGCCGTGATTGATGATCAGACTCAGGTCTTTGTGTTCGTTTCCTCTGACGCTTACACCCGTCAGTATGACCTGGACATCATCAAGGAGCTGCGTGGCAATATTGGCGTTGACGCAGTGTTGGCTCTATCCGCCACCGATGTGGAGCTGGAGAATGCTTGGGTGTTGGATGACCTGCAGGATGTGCCGGATGCTTTCGTGGCAGTGGTACATGTGATGGTTGCTCAGCTGATGGGCGTGTTCACTTCCGCCGCTTTGGGTAAGACCATTGATAACCCGTTCCCGGCCGGTGATGTGAACCGGGTGGTGAAGGGCGTTATCATCCACGGACTTCCCCAGTAAAGGTACTACAAAACACAATGGGGGCTGCGAGAGATTATTTCTCTCGCAGCCCCCACTTTTAGGTTGACTTTCAGGCGACAGGGACTTCCTCGGCCGCAAGCTTAGGAAGCTTTTGGTTGAAATCCACTACCAGTCCTACCACCAGCATGATGCTGGCCGGCACTAGCCAAGCCATATCGATGCTAGAGAGTGGCAACACGTCCCAGGCAGCATCTAGGCTGAGTAGGCCGGCTGCGCGCAGTGAACTCCAAGCGGCGAATACCGCAGCAGTCCACACGGCCAGACGGAAGGACCAGCGCAGCTCGAACCGTACGAAGATGCTGATGAGGGCTACGCCGATTAGCGCGATGGTCACCGGATAGGTGAGCAGCACCAAGGGCACCACGACCTTCAAGATCAGGGTCAAACCCAGGTTGGAGATGACGAGGGAGATAAGCAGGTGAATCAGCAGCATCGGGTTGAATCCGACGCTGGGGAACAGTTTCTGGAAGTACTGCACGGATGCACCAACTAGACCCACGGCGGTGGTGAGGCAGGCTAAGAATACGGTGAGACCAAAAACTACCTGACCAGCGTTACCGAAAAGCAAACCGGCGGAAGCTGAAAGCACCTGGGCGCCATTTTCTAAACCTTCAGCGGGAGTGCGCGCGCCCAGCATGGCTAGGCCAATGTAGACCACGGCCAAGAAGAATGAGGCAATTAGTCCAGCACCGATAGTAGCTTTAAACAGTTTGCGGGGATTCACGTATCCAGCCCGACGCAATGAGTCAATGATGACGCCACCGAAAACAATCGAAGCCAGTGCATCCATCGTGTTGTATCCATCTAGCAGGCCAACGGCGAGCGGATCTTGGGCGTACTTTTCGACCGGTGCAGCGTTCATCGGGCTGAGAGTGAAAAGACCCACCACAATGAGCAAAGCTAGCAAGATGATGAGCGCCGGGGTCAGCCAAGTACCGACCCGGTCCACTAGCTTGCCCGGAGAGTAGGTTAGCAAGGCGGTAACCGCGAAGAAAAACAAGGTGAACGCAATGAGGCCAAGATATTCGCCGGTTGCGCCGGGAGACACATCAACGCCTTGTGCTTCCAATAGGGGATGCAGGGAAGTTTCGTAGGCAACTGTTGCGACACGGGGAATAGCGTACAAAACACCAATGGAAAGGAAGACGATGGTGGTGTAAGTGCGTCCAAAAATCAAACCTACATGTTTCGTCAATCCAAAGACCCCGGTGGTGGAAGTGCCTGCGGCAACAATACCCAGTGCCGGCAACAGGACAGCGGTCATGACGAAACCGAAAATAGCGGCAACCAGATTGGTGCCGGATTGGACGCCCAACATGGGCGGGAAAATAATGTTGCCTGCACCAAAGAACATGGCGAACAGGGCAAGTCCCGAAACGAAAACGGAACGCAAAGAAGTGCTTTGCTGATTCATCACAGTGCTCCTTTCCAATATTGCACTGCAAAGCATTATGACACAGTAAAAAAGTTAAGGGCGGCATAAATGTTATTTTACGCAGCCCTTAACTAAACTGTTACCATATTTGAAGAATTATTGACCTTCAGGGTTCTCCTCAGTCTGGATTCCGGAGGTTCCCTCACGCAGCCCTTCCGCTAAAGTAGTTTCACCCTGCGGGGCCGGTGCGTCACCGATATTTTCCAACTCTGCCGGGGTATCAGGAACATTAAGATCCATGTACTCACCACGGAAGGTGAAGTTACGCTCCCCCTCGGCACCCTCAACATCAACAGTAACCATCTGCCCGGGCTTAATCTCCCCAAACAAGATGCGCTCAGAAAGCGCATCCTCGATGTCACGCTGCAGGGCGCGACGCAACGGACGGGCACCCAGCACCGGGTCGAAACCACGGTCGGCCAGCAGGATGCGGGCCGGTTCGGTGAGGGTGATCGCCAAATCCTGCTCACGCATCCGCTTATCCAAGCGGGCCACCATGAGGTCAACAATCTGCTCGATTTCTTCACGCTGAAGCTGCGGGAAGACCACAATCTCATCGACACGGTTCAAGAACTCGGGACGGAAGTGCTGCTTCAGTTCCTCATTCACCTTCGCTCGCATCCGCTTGTAGTCGGTCACATGAGCTTCCCCGGCTTGGAAGCCAGTGAGCACACCCTTGTTGATTTCACGGGTACCAAGGTTTGTGGTCATAATGATGACCGTGTTCTTGAAGTCCACCATGCGGCCTTGAGAGTCAGTGAGACGACCATCTTCAAGAATCTGCAACAGTGAGTTGAAGATATCGGGGTGAGCCTTTTCTACCTCATCAAAGAGAACCACGCTGAAGGGGCGACGGCGGACCTTTTCAGTGAGCTGACCGCCCTCTTCATAGCCGACATATCCGGGAGGTGAACCGAATAGGCGCGAAGCGGTGTGCTTCTCACTGAACTCAGACATATCCAACTGGATTAGCGCATCTTCATCACCGAAAAGGAACTCAGCCAAGGCTTTCGCCAGCTCAGTCTTACCAACACCGGTCGGGCCGGCGAAAATAAAGGAGCCACCGGGGCGCTTCGGATCTTTCAAACCAGCGCGAGTACGGCGAATCGACTGAGACAGCGCCTTCACTGCGGCGTCCTGACCGATGATTCGCTTATGCAGCTCATCTTCCATATGAAGTAGCTTCTCAGACTCCACCTCAGTCAGCTTCATAATCGGAATACCAGTCGACATGGCCAGCACTTCCGCGATTGAATCCTCAGTCACCTCAGAAATGGAACCCTCAGCGCCTTCACGCCAAGCCTTTTCCGCTTCATCACGCTTCACAATCAGCTTCTGCTCAGTGTCACGCAAGGCGGCAGCCTTCTCAAAGTCTTGCGCCTCAATGGCGTCTTCTTTATTGCGGCGAGCAATCGAAATCTGCTCATCCAGCTCACGCAACTCGGCGGGGGCCGTCATCCGGGCGATCCGCAGACGCGCGCCAGCCTCATCCATCAAGTCAATCGCCTTATCCGGCAAGAAACGGTCAGAGACGTAACGGTCAGCCATCGCTGCCGCAGCGGCAATCGCTTCATCAGTGATGATGATCTTGTGGTGCGCTTCATAACGGTCACGCAGACCCTTCAGAATCTTCACGGTCTCTTCCACTGAAGGCTCTTCCACCTTGACAGGCTGGAAACGGCGCTCCAAAGCGGCGTCCTTCTCAATATGCTTGCGATATTCATCAATGGTGGTCGCACCAATGGTCTGCAGTTCACCGCGTGCCAGCATGGGCTTAAGGATCTGGGCGGCATCAATCGCGCCCTCCGCAGCCCCCGCACCGACGAGGGTGTGGATTTCGTCGATGAACAAGACAATGTCACCGCGAGTGGTGATTTCCTTCAGAATCTTCTTCAACCGCTCTTCAAAATCACCACGGTAGCGGGAACCAGCGACTAAAGAGCCCATATCTAGGCTGTAAAGCTGCTTATCTTTCAAAGTTTCTGGCACGTCACCGGCAACAATGGCCTGAGCGAGACCCTCCACAACGGCGGTCTTACCAACACCGGGTTCACCAATCAGCACCGGGTTGTTCTTGGTGCGACGGGAAAGGACCTGCATGACGCGCTCCATCTCCTGATGGCGTCCAATCACCGGGTCCAGACGCTTCTCCAGGGCGGCAGTGGTCAGGTTACGACCGAACTGGTCCAAGATAGCGGAAGCGCGCTGCGACTGGTTACCGGCAGAAGAGCCACCCACGCCGACAGATTCTTTGCCGTCTTCATCAGTGCCGTTATAGCCGGACAGTAGCTGCATTACCGCGTTGCGGACCGCAGACAGGTCAGCTCCCATATTGACCAGGACCTGGGAGGCCACGCCCTCGCCCTCGCGCAACAAACCTAAAAGTAAGTGCTCGGTGCCAATGTAGTTGTGACCCAACTGCAGGGCTTCCCGCAGGGACAGCTCAAAGACTTTCTTGCCACGCGGCGTGAAAGGAATATGTCCGCTCACCTCAGTGGTGCCGCGACCAATAATCTCTTCAACTTGGGCGCGCACGCCTTCTAGGCTAATGTCCATAGACTCCAAAGCCTTAGCTGCGACGCCCTTACCTTCACTAATCAGGCCCAGCAGCAGGTGCTCGGTGCCAATGTAGTTATGGTTCAGACCCCGTGCCTCATCTTGCGCTAGGACAACGACCCGGCGGGCACGGTCGGTAAACCGCTCAAACATGAAAATTCCTCCATTGCTTCGGGGCAGACACAGCCGAAGCGTACTGAGTAACAGCGTAGTGGTAGCATCACCGTGATGCTCGTCTGTTCGCCAGCGGCGAGGGTTGTCGCCTAAATTTCAACTGTCAAAGTATAGGGACCGTCATTAATTAAGGACACGTCCATCATTGCCCCGAAGCGTCCGGTCTCCACGGTGACACCCAACTGCCGGAGTCGGTCACAGAATTGTTCATAAATGGGTTCCGCAACAGGCCTCGGCGCCGCCTCAGTCCAGGAGGGGCGGCGGCCTTTCACAACTGACCCGTACAAGGTGAACTGGGAAACGACGAGGGCGGGCGCTGAGAGAGACAGCAGGCTCTCTTCTGTTCTGGCCGCAGGATCATTCTCCTCCGGCGTGCGCAAGATCCTTAAGTTAGCAATCTTTTCAGCCATCTTATTGATCTGCTCAGGCCCATCAGTGTGGGTGATTCCCAGCAATATCAGTAAGCCGGCTTCGTTGATTTGGCCGACAGTTTCCCCCTCGACCACTACGGAAGCCGCCTTGACGCGCTGCACTACCGCTCTCATAGTGACCTACCAGTCGCGCGGCCCACGGGAATCCCCGTAAGGGTTGCCGGGACGCTGGCGGAACTGACCGCGACCTTTGCGGTAGGCCTTGAAATGCTTGACCTTCTTGTAGTCGCCGGCAAAATAGGTGGCGGGGGCGACGAAAAGCAAGATACCGAAGAAACTCAAAGTGGGCGCGGAACTTGCAATCCGAATCGAGATTGCGGGCACGGAAATCCCCATCAGACTAAGGATTTGCATGAGCCCGTAGGCGGCCGATCCCCAAGTGAAGAAAGCACCCACGAACAGCAAGATGACCCAGAACTTCTTGGAACGGCGGGCAAAAGCAATAAAAGCGTCTGAGGGTTGCACCGCGGCATGAACTGCCCCGTGAATCATCATGCCAAACAACAAGATGGCTAGGACTGCTTGCACAGTCACCATGATCGTGTTGAGGACTACACCCATAACTTAGCTCCGCTCTATCGTTTCTCTAGAGTCTATCTTACTGCCCGCTGGGCAATTCTCGGCCGCTTAGAGGATCGGGTAGTGTCGCGCGGTGCGATTCAATCCGATTCCCGGCCGCTGCTGCGGGGAAGCAAGGGAACGACCTTCGGGTGTGACAATGGTGGTCGCAGCGGCAGCCTGTCCAGCTACCCGGTAGTCTGCGTGTTCTGGGGCGGCGCGTTTCAACAGTCCCAGCGCGATCGGTCCGGCTTCATAGTGGGAGGCCGAGGTGGTCACGATGCCGCAGACTTTTCCCTCCAGCATAATCGGCGTGCCCGCAGATACTTGCGTCCCTTCTGAGCCATCAATATGAAGCAGAACTAGGCGACGGGGTGGACGTCCTAGGTTCACAACCCGGGCGACAGTCTCCTGCCCGCTGTAGCAGCCTTTGCGCAGGTGAACGGCGGTGCGTAGCAGATCCAGCTCATGCGGAATGGAGCGCTCATCAACCTCCACCACGGAGGGCTTCCAGGCGATCACACGCATCGCTTCCCAGGCCAGGAATCCAGCCAGGTAGCGCCACGGCAATGCGCCTGCCAGGTCATCTTCTGGAGGCGTTGCGGAGCCGGGGAATCCGCTCCCCAAGCTTCGCAGCCACTGCCAGGTTTCCGGCTGGGAACGCACCACCGTGAAGCGGCGTTTTTGTCGCTCTCCCGGATGGGCAATATCTGGTAATGCACCCGTGTACGCGGTACCTCCCTCGACCACGTCCGGCCACGGGTCACGGCCCGAAACCACATATCCGGGCAGGTCTTTAACCTGCCCTAGATCGGGGGTAATTTCACGCACAACTAGATCGCCCAACACCAGCATTTCATCACTCAGGTCAGTGATAGTCACGTCCGTGCGGAGCTTGAAACGCTCTAGGTGCTCACGCAGGCCTTCCGGATTCTGGGTAACCAGCAGAATCTGGTCACCCATCTCCATCCCCCAGGCCATGAAACTGATGTGACCTTTCGGGTCCAGCCAGAGGGCGTGCCGCCAATACTTATCGATTTGCGAGGAAGTAGCAGTCCCATCTGGGCGCACTAGGTCATCAAATTTTTGGGTGCAAAGTTTGGTCAGCCATTCCCCGCGCTGCGGGCCGGAAACGGAGATCACCCCGTGCGGTAAAACGGTGACGGCTTCGCCTTTGGCGAGGCGTTCTTGCTCACCATAAAGATCCCCGTAGTGCAGGGGCAACCCTGCGGGAAGCTCATGGTGGCGAATAGTTTTTTCATCAACTTTCGCATCTTCACCTAGCAGGTTGTCGCCGGCTTCTGCGACTACCGCACCAGGTTGTTGGGCTAATGGAGCAAATCTTTCACTCACTTTAGACTCCTTTTATGCGCTCGTATTAAACAGGGGATGGAGGTCGATTTTGCTTAGGCGCCCGGTAATATCGGTGCTCAGGTCTTCATCTGTGACGCGGCCTGTGGCCTGTAGTTTGGCGGCGGAAAACTCTGATTGTGTCCACATGAGTTCTCCCCCGACCAGCCCAAACATCCGCACGAGGCCCCGATCGGGCCTGTCACTTTGGGCTGAGACCGAGGACGAGGGTGCGCGGCCACCGGCCGACTGTATTTGGATTCGCGGCCCTTCCGCCACTCCGCTCCAATCACGAGTCTGCGTCTGCCCCTCCAACAGATGCCTAGAACTTACTTCAGAGTTAGCGGTATCAGAGATTTGCGTATTGAACTGTTTTACCGCTGCTTCGCTGAGGGAAAGGTAGAGTTCCTCCGTGCGGAGCAGATCTCCTCTGACTAGTTGGGAGACACCCTCGGCGGCAGGGGTGGGGGGCGGCACGGACCCGGCAGCTTCCCAAACTCTTAAGGAGAGCAGGAGCTGATTATCTGCCGCCGTGATTTCTAGGTCTTCTAGAACCATCTGATCATTTTTGTCGCCGAACACTACGCCGTAGCCTTGCCAGCGTCCCAGTAGCCAAGACAGGGGTCGAATCGGGACGGGGAGGCTGGTGTCGATTGTGATCATGGCTTAAGACTATCGCGTTTAAGCCCCGGAGAGGCGAACTAGAGCATAGGTGGGAAGTGCCATGCAGATGGCGGGAAGCACTCCCCAAGCGATGGCACCCCAGAGGGAGACGCGCGGGTTGGTGGGCCGCACAATGCGGTTGCCCAGCTGCACCACTGCGCCACTAAGCAGACCTGCGCCCAGACCAATTAGGATCGGGCCGATGGCGGTGATGCCCAGGATGTCTGAAATCCTGACCATCACCCCAAGGGTCTGACCGGTCAGCAAATCTGCCGCATACATGAGTCCGGCGGCTAGCGCCCCAATCACGCCGGTGATAATGACTGCGAAGGTGCGCGCGGTTTCAGTGAGCATCCAGTAGTAGGTGACAGCCTGAACGGCGGTGTATTCATCGCTGCCTTCCAGGCTCCAGGTGTTGGGCACCCAGCGAGCAGTATCTACCTCATAGGTGCGCAAGGCTTCAGCCGCGTCAGAAGCGTCGGGCCAGAACAGGCGCATAATCTGGAAAGTCAAGGCGGAAAGCGCCACGCAGATAGCAGCACCCATCAGGGCGAGTTGCCAGGAAGATTGCGGTGCAAGCCCGACGAGGGCGACGGCGCAGGTTGCCGCTACCGTGGTGAGGACCGTAGCGGAGATTGAGTCAACTAGACGGGTGCGACCATCTTTACGCATCATCTCAGCGAGGAAGGCCCCCACTACGGAAAGCGCACAAATAATACCGGCGATGTAGAGGTCGTCGAGGATGCGGACAGTGATAACGGAAGTCAAGGAGAAAACTAGGGCAACAGCACTGGAGCAGCGGGCTGCGGGGGCGCCGACTGTGCGCGGCAATCCGACTGATACCAAGGCGGCAGCGGCGAGGGCGACTACCGTGAGAATGTCGCGGTGTAAGAAGACTCCCAGAATCACAAAGAGGGCGAGTAAGGAACTAGCGATTACTGTCAGCCATGCGGCAGTGGGAATCTTCACCCATGACCGCGCATTCGCTTCGTGCTCTAGATATACTCCAATTTCCCCTGTAGCAGGTCGTTGCCTTCGATATTGCACAGATTTATCTAGGGGATGCACAGTTTCGGGTTGCGGAGTCTCAGCAACGGACCTGTCGCTCATCTTGGAGCCGGTCTGCTCTGGTTCTTGGGCCATGCTGTCACTCACTCTAGGATAGTGCCACAATGTGTTATAAAACCGCCACTTGGCACGCCGCACAGACATCTAATTATCTCATAGTTTGCGCACGATTCCGAAGGGTTCCCCAATTTTGTCAGGTTTTGCACTGGTTGTGCAAAATGGCTTTTTCCAAATCGGTTATTTTTTCACCCGCTAGCAATCCGCGCTTCATCATGCGTATACTGAGAGGGCACTGGATTGAATAGCCCCGGGCTCCACCTTTAGCCGCTTCGAGCGGCCTCAGCGCCGACAGGCGCTTTTCGGTCCAGTGCTCTTCTATGTCTAGACCTATTTTTATCTCTTAAAACCCCTTGCACCCTTAGGCTTTCGTCATTGCTGACGGCCTAAGGGCGCAAGAGTGAGGCCACAAGATGCAGGAGCCGCATCTTGGAGGACAAGTCCTTTCACCTCGATGCTGCTAATGCAGGTAGCTTTTCGGTGGCCAGATTTCCACCCCCAGTAGAAAATTCTGACCGAAGCTAAACTGCTTCAGCAGCAAGACTTGGGGTATCACTGTACCGCATGTTTACCGAAATCTAAAAGTGAAAGTAATCTTGCCGTTTTGGGTTGGCTGACTTGTCTTAGAGTTGCTTCAGGTTACGGCGGCGCGATGCCAGCAGGGTCAAGCCTGCTAGGAACAGCGCACCTCCGAAGATAACTGCGTTAGTTGACGAGGGCGCACCGGTCTTCGCCAAGCCACCTTTTCCGTACTCAACAAGCTGAGAGCCTTGCCCGACGTATGCAATTCCGGCGCGTTTTTGATCCAGCTCTGAAGGAACGCACGGATTACCAGCCGCGTCACGCCAGTTCACAACCTCAACCCGATTGTCGCTAACTACTGCACCGAGGTCAAAGTGTCCGGAGGTGATACCTGATCCGCCACCAACTTTGAAAGTGAGTGTCGTACTTCCGGTTAGTTTCTCTCCATTATTGCCACGGGTAGTCTGGGTGATACCAACACGGTAGGTGCCGGGAGCAGAGAATACCCAGTTGGGGTGCACGTGCGTGTTGCGCGGAATGGTGACGGAACCACCTGCATTTGAGAACCAGTGGCTGCCCACAATGGTACCGAAGTTTCCTGAGGTGAAAACTTCCATCTTACCGGGGCCACTGAAGGAGTTGAGTGTCCAGGTCACTTTCCCGGTGGTTTGGTGGAGCAGAGATTCAGACATAGTGTTTGCACCTAACCACGGCACATTTGCCACCTGCGTACTACCAATCATCCACACGGTCTGTCCGGCGGGGATGGAGCCAACCGGCTGGTTCGTCTTGGTCTTGCCGGCTTCACCAATTACGAAGCTAAGGCTGGCCGGGTTGCGCATGGCCGCCGGAGTGGATCGGTCATCCTTTAGCTTCGGCGTCAGAGCCTTGCCAGTTTTGGTGCTCTTGTGAGCGAAGCAGACCTGCGGGGCCTCAGCCGGTGCCTGCGCAACCTTCGGCTGTTGTGTTTGAGCTGGAGCTAGATTCTCCGGGCTTGCTGCAACCTGTCCCGCATCTCCAGTTTCGGCGGGGCCGGTCGATGAGTTCTCTGGCGCATCTTCAGGAGTCTCAGCAGTCATCACCCTTTCAACTGTCGGCTCGGGGGAGGCGGGTGTTTCCGCGGTAGCTACCGGGCTTGCCTCTGGCGACACCGCTGGCTTGTCTGGAGTTATCTCAACAACCGGGGGCTTTGGTGCTGGAGCCTTGCCGACCTTCCAGGTGTAGGTTGCGGTATTAGAGGTATGGGACTGACCATTCTTCTCACCGCTAGCCTTCACCTTCATGATGTAGGTGCCGGGCTTTTCAAATACCCAGTGGGCATGCGTGTGGGCAGGGAAAGCCTGCTGACGGACAGAGCCGGTCTTGAGCTCAAATCCACCGTTTTTCAGGAGCGGCTGGAAACCACTTAGGTTGCCGTCACCAAAGAGCCAAACCCTGCCGGCACCGCTTACTTCTGCAAATTCAATATCGATCACCTTGAAGCCTTGGGTGGCTACCTGTGAGGTATCCCAACCGGGCCAGAGCATTCCTTCAACCGCTGTTTGGGCAAGATGGTAGCCGGGGACGCCAATCTGCGGCAAACTCTTGGTTTGCTGGGTAAAGGCCTCCTCCTTGACCACCAATTGAACCGATTCGGGGGCGTGTGTCACATGCGACCCCGTAATATCTTCTTTCAGATTCAACCGCAGCTGATCCCCTTGCGCCACAACATTGAAGATATCGGCGTGGCCGGAATCCAGGCGGAGCTCTCCGGCCGCAGTTGCGGCAGTAATCGGCACTGTCAGGACAAGAGCACAAGCTGCCACTAGGGAGGCTGAAAGGCCTTTCAGAAAACGTGAGGTAAGCACGAAAACACCTCTAACTTAGACACTGATAATCATTACCATTATGGCTATAACTTTATAACCGTTCTCCACCCTCGTCAATGTGAAAAATTTGGCAACACAAACAGAGCGTTCCACTTAACTATTGTTGCGACCCATTCCCATTAAACATAAATCCTCATCCACTAACGGCGCATTTTCAACCCACACAACTTAGATATAACAAGTAAAGGTCTACAAGTCACTGCGATTTAAGATGAACTGCAGTTAAACACTGAGCAAAATCTGTGATTCGCTCTACAATGAGTATGGATTCTGTACCAAGATCACGAGGAGACACCCAGTGGGTATCAACTTCAAGTCATCAGACAACGCCTTTTTCGAGATGTTCACACAGTCCGCAATGCATTTGCTTGACGGAATCAAATTGTTGAACCAACTTGTCGGAGCTCCGGTCGAAGAACGGCCCGCTCTCCGCGACCAGCTTCACAGCGTAGAACAGTCAGCGGATCAAACGCGTCACCTACTCAACAACAAGCTCAACGCTAGCTTTGTTACCCCTCTAGACCGTGAAGACATTTCTAGCCTTTCTCGCGCTCTAGACGACTGCATGGACTACATGGACGAAGCTGGCGATTTAATCACTCTGTACAAGATCCAGACCGTCCCCGCGATTGTGCTCAGCCAGATTGAGCTGCTACAGCGTTGCTGCGAACTCACCGCGGAGGGCATGCCAGCGCTACGCAAACCTGAAAGCCTGCGCGATTACTGGGTTGAGATTAACCGCCTTGAGAACGAGGGAGACAAGCTCTACCGCAAAGCGTTGGCCGATATCTTCGACTCCGGCATGGACCCGCTTGAAGTAATCAAACTCAAGGACATTGTGGAGACCTTGGAAAAGGCGATGGACAAGTTTGAATACCTCGCCAACACGGTCGAAGCAGTCTCCTTCAAGGAGTCTTAATCGTGACACTGACGCTGGCTCTCGTTATTGCGGTCATAGTTATTGCCTTAGGCTTCGATTACACTAACGGATTTCATGACGCTGCCAACGCAATCGCTACCTCGGTTTCCACCCGCGCCCTAACCCCGCGCGTGGCCTTACTGATGGCCGCAGTCATGAACGTGATTGGCGCACTGCTGGGCACCGAGGTCGCAAAAACTATTGGTGACGGCATCATTGATGTCAAACAGTTCGCGGAATCTTCCGATGAGTCTTTGCAGTTGCTTGGTCTTACCATTGTTTTAGGCGCTCTCATTGGAGCCATCGTCTGGAACCTCATCACTTGGTGGTTTGGTCTTCCCTCTTCTTCTTCACATGCACTCATCGGCGGCTTGGTTGGCGCTGGTCTTGCGTCTAGCACTCAGGTCGAATGGGCTGGAATTGGTGAAAAGGTCATCATCCCGATGTTCGCTTCACCGGTGGTTGGTTTCCTCCTCGCCTACGGGTTCATGATGATTTTGCTGTGGGCCCTGAAGAACCGCCCCTACCACCGCACCATGCGTCGTTTCCGCATTCTACAGACCATCTCCGCTGCCGCCATGGCACTAGGCCACGGCCTGCAGGACGCACAAAAAACTATGGGCGTAATTGTTATGGCACTGGTTGCCGGCGGCTACGCCGAACACTGGAATCTCCTAGATGCGGACGACTCTCTAGTGATTCCGTGGGAAGTAAAGATTGCTTCCGCTCTAGCTATTTCCTTGGGCACCTATTCTGGTGGCTGGCGCATTATGCGCACTCTGGGTAGAAAGATGATTGAACTGGATCCGGCACGTGGTTTCGCCGCTGAAACCGTTGCTGCTGGCGTTCTTTACGTGACAGCTTTCATCACCCACTCCCCGATTTCCACTACCCACACCATTACCTCCGCGATTATGGGAGCAGGCGCTACCAAGTCGATGAAGGCAGTTAAATGGAATGTGGCGAAGGATATTGTTATCGGATGGTTCCTAACTATTCCGGCAGCAGCCGCCGTGGCAGCGGTGACTTTCTGGTTAGTCAGCTTGATTATCCTCTAAGACACCCCCTCGGCACCAGAGTGCACCCCCAAAACCGGGGGTGCGTCGCCCCGCACGCGAAAACGTGCCGACACAAAGGAATAATTCGTGAAAACGGTTAAGACACTCACGAACGATCAAGAATCGAAGGCTACTTTGAGCTTCCTCGATCGAAAGTTTAAAATCACCGAACGAGGCTCCTCCATTGGCGCCGAACTGCGAGGTGGCCTAGTCACTTTCTTCGCAATGGCCTATATTCTGGTCCTCAACCCTATTATTCTTGCAATTCCTGCTGAAGCCGTAGGTATCAGCCCGTCGGCCATCGCCGCGGGTACCGCTTTGGTTGCTGGCATCATGACCATCCTGATGGGTGTAGTTGCTAACTTCCCCCTAGCTATGGCTGCCGGTATGGGACTCAACGCCATGGTGGCTTTCACTCTGTGCCTCGGCCTAGGCCTCAGCTTCCAAGAAGCCATGGGCCTAATCTTCTGGGAAGGCGTCCTCATCACCATCTTGGTTCTGACCGGCTTCCGTAACGCGGTCTTCAAGGCGATTCCGACTCAGCTCAAGATTGCCATTTCTGTCGGCATCGGCATGTTTATTGCTTTCATTGGCCTGGTCAATGCAGGCATTGTTCGTCCCGCCGCCGGCACCCCGGTTGAGCTAGGTATTCATGGTTCGTTAGATGGCTGGCCGGCCCTCATCTTCGTGATTGGCTTGGTTGTCACCATCGTCCTGTATGTCCGCAAAGTTCGCGGCGCCATCTTGATTGGCATCTTCTCATCCACTATCGTGGCGGTAATCGTTCAGTACTTCGTACATCTGCCCAACAAGTCCGAAGCAGTTCCCACAGGCTGGGGCTTAACCATCCCCGCTTTCGAGCATGGCATTGTGGCGATTCCTGATTTCTCTACGCTGGGCCAGATTTCCTTCTTTGGCGCTTTCCACAAGCTCGGCTTCCTTGCCGTGCTACTCCTAATCTTCAGCCTCATGCTCGCTGACTTCTTCGACACCATGGGCACCATGGTCGCTATCGGCGCTGAGGCAGACCTGCTGGACGAAGATGGCAACCCGGAACACTCTAGGGCTATCTTGCTGGTCGATTCCCTCTCCGCTGTTGTCGGCGGTCTGGGCGGCGTCTCCTCCAATACCGCTTACGTAGAGTCTTCCGCTGGCGTTGGTGAAGGTGCGCGCACCGGTCTTTCCTCCGTATTCACCGGCATTCTCTTCCTGCTGGCCACCTTCCTGGCCCCGATTGTGGAAATCGTTCCTTCGGAAGCGGCATCCACCGCTTTGGTGTTCGTCGGTTTCTTGATGATGATGCAGGTTTCCGAAATCAACTGGAAAGATCCGGAGATCGCTATTCCCGCATTCTTGACCATAGGTTTCATGCCTTTCTCTTACTCCATTACCGTGGGTATCGGTATGGGCATCGTGTCCTTCTTCGTCATCAAGTTGGGCAAGGGCAAGCTGAAAGAAATCCATCCGCTGATGTGGATTGTTTCGATTCTCTTCATTCTGTACTTCGTGCTTGGACCGGTCCAACGTGCCTTGGGTGCCTGATAGAGCTTAGCTAAAATAAATCCATCCTCTTTCCCCAAGGGTGGACTTTCGTCCCGGACACTGAAATGATGTCCGGGACGATTAACTTTATGCTCATTTCAGCCATAAATTGAGCAACATTATTCATTGATTCCTGACTTGTCCTACCTGTACAATGAGAAAGCTTGAGTCTGTCAAACAAGCCGACAAGGAAGTTGGATAACATGAATAAGACCCCTAACTACACTTGGCGCCGTACGAAACAAGCCGTTGCTGCGGTTTGCGTTTCGGCGCTTGCTTTCACTGGGATGGTAAGTATGAATACTGCCTACGCAGATGAAAACACCCCTAGCGGAGCTGCCCCCGCAGCATTCGCCGTTCCTCAAGGAACAGTTGCTTTCCCCGGCAACGATGGCCAGCCGCACACGGTTACTTTCGATAAAAACGCGTTCAAGATTGATGAGCAACGAATCAACCTGTACGCTGGCGAATTCCATTACTGGCGCATGCCTTCACCTGAGCACTGGCGTGACCTGTTCCAGAAGATGCGGGCGGCCGGCTTCAATGCCGTCTCCCTCTACTTCTTCTGGGGCCTACACCAGACCACTGAAGGTGGCCCCTACGACTTTGAGACCGGGGTCAAGAACATTGACAAACTGATGCGCATGGCCGCAGAAGAAGGTCTTTACATTATTGCCCGCCCCGGCCCGTACATTAACGCCGAGGTTTCCATGGGCGGCCTGCCCTCATACATGGTGAATAAGGATGGCGCTTCCTTGCGTTCCAACCTCTACGCAGAGCAGTCCAAAGCATGGCTGCATGCTTTCAACCAGGTGGCTAAAGAACACTTGATCACCCAAGGCAAGGGCAGTCTCATCCTCTACCAGGTGGAAAACGAGGTCCCGAACAATAATTACACCTCCTTTGTGAAGAACCTGGCAGACTCGGTTCGTGCAGATGGTATTGACGTGCCGCTATTCAATAACGACTATGGTCTGAACGGCTTCCTCGCCAACTCCGAAGCTGCCGGCCTCGATTTCTACGCCTACGACTCCTACCCGCTACGCTTCAACTGTGGCGCCAACCGCGGCGCAATCTCTGATACGGAAGATAACTTCCGCCGCCATGAACCCGACGCCCCGCAGTTCATTGTGGAAGGTCAAGGTGGTGCCTTCACGCCGTGGGGCGCTAACTTTAACCCCGACCAGTGTGGTCGTTTTGTTGATCCCAACTTCATTCGTCAGTGGGGCACCACTAATATCGGTAACGGCGTTACGGCTTTCGCCTACTACATGATTTACGGTGGCACCAACTGGGGTTGGACCGGAGCTCCCGCTTCTGGCTTCACCAGCTACGATTACGGGGCAGCTATCACTGAAGATCGCGGAATCACGGACAAGTTCCTAGCCCAGAAGGAAGTAGGCTACTTCCAGAAGGCCTTCCCGGCTTTGACTCAGGCGAATCCTGTCGCCGCACCGGATGTGCAAAGCTCCGGCTCAGTTAAGGCATACCAGCGTCACGCTGAGGGTACACCCTCGGCCACCGGCAATGGCGCCCGCTACCTGGGTTTCCGTTTGAATAACTCAAACTCCACTAACAACACGAATTTCACTTTCGGGCTCTCCCTCGGCACCCCGGCAGCAGCGGAAACTGGTTTCACCTCCGATAACGCAGCCTCCGAGGTCACCTACACGGGCACCTGGACCGAAGTGAGCGACGTGAGCGCCTACGAGGGTGCGTTTAAGCGCTCCAACACTGCCAATGACACGGTCAGCTACACTTTCTCTGGCACCGGCATTGAGGTCATTACCCCGACCTCCACCAATGCGGGCCGTTTCCAGGTGCTAGTGGACGGCGTCAACAAGGGCACTTTTGACGCATACACTGAAACCGAGCAGAACAAGCCCTACCAGCAGAAGACCGCGGTGATTACCGGCCTGTCCAAGGAAACCCACACTGTGGTAGTGAAGGTGCTGGGTGAAAAGCGCGAGCAGTCCGGCGGCACCGATGTGGAGATTGACGCTTTCAACGTCTTGGGCAAGTTCACTCCCGCCCAGTACACCGAGCACAACGACGCTGACATGTCCTTCTTCACCTACCATGGTAACGGCTGGCTACATCACTCCGGTAAGCCATGGACGCAAGCTGACTTGAATGGCGATGAGTCCTACTCGAAGAACGCTGGCGACTACGTTGAGTTCAGCTTCAACGGCACCGGTTTCGAATGGCTTGCCCCCTACTCTGAGAACCATGGCACCGCCACCATTACGGTTGATGGTGTTGAGGTAGGTAAGAACCATGAAGAGGTCACCGGCAACGCCCAACCGCGTAAGGTGCTGTTCTCCAAGCAGGACTTGGAGAAGGGCGACCACACGGTTCGCATCACCGTTGATGGTACTGCGTTCCCTGGCTCCTCTGATGTTTGGGTAGCTTTGGACTCCATCCGTATTTATGAGAACCCGCCGGTAGAGGAGACCATCCCGACCGGTGAGATCGGCTGGCTGCGGATTCCGCAGAAGGAAGGCACTTCCCTCACCATTCATGGCCGCGACGCTCTGAACCTAGTCGCCGACACCATGATTGGCCAGCACAAGCTGTACTACTCCACCGCTGAACTGTTCAACGCTCCGTTGACTGTTGATGGCGGCATGGTGCAGTACGTGACCGGTACCGAGGGTGACGCAGGCGAAATGGTATTCACCTACGATGCTGAGCCCACTGTGACCGGCGCTGAATCCACTTGGAACGCTGAGAAGAACGAACTGCGTCTGAACTTCAACTACGCCACTGCCCCGCAGGACGTCAAGATCACCCCGGCAGGCTCCGGTTTGAACCCGTTGACTGTCCGCGTGATTAGCCGCGATTACGCGAAGCACGTGTGGATTGTCGAGGGTGCACGCGGCTCCGGCAATGATGCGATCGCGATTGAAGGCGCAGACTTGGCCCGGACCGTGAAGTTCGATGGCACGACCGCGAAGATTTCTGGTTCCTCTGCTACCGCTCAGGACATTGAGGTTTTGGCTCCGGCCGGCATCACCGCGGTGACCTGGAATGGCGCTGAGCTGACCGGAACTGACGGCCGCTACACCGGCACCACCTCGGCCCCCGCCAGCGTGACTCTGCCAGAGCTCACCTGGGTGAAGCGTGAAGGCGCCCCAGAAGCGAATGCTGATTTCGTTGACACTGACTGGAAGGTGCTGGCTGACACCACTGCCTCACAGTCTCAGCAGCGTCCTACGCGTAGCTCGGTAGTACTGGATTCGAACCATTATGAGTTCTACCAGGGTTCCGTCTGGTATCGCGCTCACTTCACAGCTTCGAGCGGCAACCAGATTCGTTTGCAGGGCAATGGCGGCTCTGGCGTTCCCGGACATGGCCGTAACCCCGCGTTCATGCAGGTTTGGGTGAACGGCAACTATGCTGGCGCCTACCCTGCCAGCGGCAGCTGGGTGGATGTTCCGGTTCCGGCTGGCTCCCTCACCGCGGGCGAGGAAGCTGTGGTTTCCGTCTTGGTGAACAACCTGGGTCATAACCTGGACTGGTCCGATAATGGTCTTTCCCGCCAGAACCGTGGCCTGAAGGATGCTGTCTTGCCTGCTGAAGGCGCCATTGAATGGCGCGCGAATGGTGCAACTGTCGCCCAGGCGGACAGCAAGTTCACGCTGTACAACTACGGCGGTCTGCACGGTGAACTGGCCAACTGGATGGATCCGACCCATCCGACCACCGGCTGGCTCCCGACTGAGGACCTGCATAATGACGGCCCGGGCGTGACCTGGTACCGTTCAGATTTCAACCTGGATATCCCGACCACTCAGGACACTGGTTTGAAGCTGACTTTGGATTCGGCACGTTTCGACGCGGGACGCGCTGATCGCTCTCAGGTCATTGTCTTTGTGAACGGACACAACACTGGCGTGTATGTGGGCGATATTGGTCCGCAGAAGTCCTTCACTATCCCGTCGCAGTACCTGAATATGCGTGGCAAGAACACTGTCGCGCTGGCAGTGGTCGCGAAGGAAGCTGGTATGGGTCCGGAAGGAGCTCACCTTGAGGTTGCTTTCAACCACAGCTTGGCTCCGGTTGCGACCGCAGCAGATGTCATGGTTGGGACTGAGGCTATGCGCACTCCCCCGATTGTGGATCAGTTGGAGGATGACGGTTGGGATGATTCCGTGGAGGCTACCGTAGCGGTTTCCGCTCCGGCGGTTCGCGCGGGTGAGAAGGTCACCGTGAACATCACTGGTTTCCGTCCTTCCGTCCGTACCAGCCTGCTGCTGGGAGACACCTACTTGGGCGCGATTACTCCGAGCACGGAAGCTGCTGGCTCCGTTGAGGTTACTGTTCCCGAGGATGTGGACTCCAACGTGTGGCAGCTGAAGGCCCGTCAGGGTGCCCGCTCAGCTACTACTGATTTGGCTGTCTTGGCTAAACCTGAAATCCACAAGGGTAGCGCAATCGAGGGCGTCACTGTGGCGGGCTTCGACTCTGAGGAGGCCAGTGGTGAAGGCGCTAACAACGGTCACGCAATCCACGCGGTTGATGGCGATTTGAGCACTTTCTGGCACACTCGCTGGTTGGGCGCGAATGACCCGTTCCCGCACTGGATTTCCTTGCAAACCCCGCAGACCTGTCTGCTGACCGGCTTGGAATACCAGGGTCGTCAGAACATGATTAACACCCGTGTCGGCGATTACGATGTATTCGTTTCTGAAACTGGCGCTGATGGTAGCTGGGGTGAAGCAGTGGCAACCGGTCGTTTGGCTGACACTGCGGCAACTCAGGCCATCGAGTTCAGCCAGCCGGTAGCGGGACGCTTCGTCAAGTTCGTCGCGAAGAACGCTCTCAATGGTCAGCCTCACGCTGGCGCCGCTGAGATCCGCGTCGTGGGCAAGTGTGGCGGTGACGCCATTCGGGTGACCGCGACATCTGCTGCCGGTAATGTCACTGACACGGAAGCTGGCGAAGCCTCCGGCACTTTGCAGGTAGCTGCCGGTGAGGAAGTATCCGTCTCTGTCACTGGTCTTCCGACCGAAGGGCTGCCTGATCCGACAAAGCTGACTCTGTGGCTGCTCAAGGAGCCGACAACTACGACTGCTGGATTCTTTAGCTTCTTCGGAGTCCGCGACGCAGGAGATAACGGCCCGACCTTGGTATCCGCACATGAAGTTACTGGCTCTGATGCGGCAGTCACTTTCACGGTTCCTGCTGACGCGGCTGGGAAGATGACTCTTCACGTAGGCTACCCTGGACTCTATGGTTTGAACGTACCGTTAGTCACCGCAGCGGCACCTACCCCGTCACCGGAGCCGACTGTGGAACCCACCGTGGAACCGACCGTCGAACCCACAGTGGAGCCGACCATGGAACCTACCGTCGAGCCCACCGTGGAACCCACCACCGAGCCGACCGTGGAACCCACCACCGAGCCCACAGTGGAACCTACCGTGGAGCCGACTGTCGAACCGACCGTGGAACCCACGACTGAGCCCACCGTGGAACCTTCGGTTGAACCTTCAGTGGAACCGACGACCGAGTCCCCTGCTGAGGTGAGTGTGAAGGTCTTTGCTAATGGCATGCCTGCTAACTCTTTCACTCAGGGTAAGGCTACTTCGTTGGTGTTTGTCTTCACTAATGCTGCTGAGGGGTCTGAGTGGAAGGTTGCGCTTCACTCTATTCCGGTTGAGCTGGGTACTGTAACGGTCAGTAACGGGCGGGCGAAGCTGGATATCAGTGCTGAGACTGCCGCGAAGTTTGTGCCTGGTGCGCATACTCTGAAGCTGACCTTGGTGAATGGTGCTGCTCAGGTACTTGAGCTTCCTTGGGCTGTGCACGCAGCTGAGGCCGGCACGCCGACCGTGGAGAAGACTGTTGAGCCTTCTCCGGGTGGTGCTGGCGGTGGTGTTGGCGGTTCAGGCTCTGGCAAGGGCAGCTTGTCTAAGACCGGCGTGGCAACCACTTCGGCTGCCGTCTTGGCTGGTCTGCTTGCGGCCGCTGGCGTCTTCCTCCTTCGCCGGAAGAAGACTCTAGGCTAATCGCAACTAGATAACCTACAAGTTTGGGCCCATCCTCTCCGGATGGGCCCAAACAAATTGTCTAAACTTTCGTGTCACTTGACCACAGAAAATCTTCCCCGCAAGGATTTCTCCTTCAAATTAGCCAAATGAAGCTGAACTCAAGCAGGCAATCATGAAGATACCTCGGTGGAGCACCAGAAAACATGCACATCAGACTTCTTTCCACACCAGTCGCACGGTTGTAGAACTTCCTGTTCTAAGCGTGCGGCAACACTATCTTCCAAAGCTGCCCAAATGTAGATGTCAGTGGCATCGTCAGTTTCTCCTGCTGATGTCTTCTCCGCTAGGGTGCTTTCCACCGGCTTTATTTTTGTCGTCTCCGCCAGCGCGTTCAGTCGCTCCGCCACTGTCGCCACCAGATCCATCCCGGGTAACACCCAAAAAACCTCGGCCCCTGCTAGCACACGCCGATCGGCCTTATGTGGAACCTGCCCAATGACGATGAGTTTCCGCCCTGTACCCGCCTCCCGCTCCGCATTAACCAGTTGCTCCACGGCAGGCAGACCAGCAGGATCGGCCACCAACACTACCTGCTTCGCGCTATCGGGACAATAGTAAAGTAGCTCTTCCTCGGCTGCCGGAAACTGCGCCAAAATTTGGTCCCCCACCTGCACGGTCGCCGCCCAGCGTGCACCTGGACCGGCCTCCACATCGTCCGCGGAAATTACCGCTGGGGGTAGCTCCCCGACAGGCAATCCGCTCAATAGAGTCCCGCTAGACATCATCGGATTAGGGGTAAGCGTACTGGCCGCAGCGGCACTCATTCCGGCATCCTCAGGCGAGAGGAAGGTGACGTCCTTAGCTCCTGCTCCGGCTTCCGTAGCCTGCTCACCCTCGTTAGCAATCCCGGTCACCCCAAAACGCGCCAGATTGTCGTGTACCACCACATCAACCGCGAACTCTCTGATTTGCCCTTCAGATTGCGCCCGTATCGCAGACATCAGGTAAAGTCGCGGCACCACTTGGGTACTTCCCACATTCTCCGGAACCAGCAGTCTCACAGGTCGCAATGGCCCCGAGGGTTCTCCCAGTTCCAAAGGTACATAATCAGTCTCGCCAGTCACGTGGGAACGCAACCAAACCCGCTGAAAAATACGGGTTAGGCGCTGTACCCGAACGACTTTACAGGGTGTTGCCAACCCAAAATTCGTCAAAACCATGCTCCCAGATTACACGCTGCGGGATTGTCGGGATGGTTCACCGTAAATGTCCAGCTACGTTGGTAACCTATTTTTAGCCTGCTTGATGCAGGCCGCACCAGCCTCCGCTACAGGATAAAGGACTAATAATGACCGCGAATAACGTTGCACCAACCCTTAGAGTTGGAGTTGTCGGCGCTGGGGCGCGCTCACATTTGGCTTTGAAAGCTGAAACAGCGGCTAATCGCGGGAAAATCGTCGCGGTGGTTGATCCCAGCCCGGATACGCCGCGACGGATGAAGCTGCGACTGGGACGGGAAGTCCCTTGGTATCAGACCGTGCCTGAGATGATTTCCGCTGGGGTGGATGTTGCCTTTGTGACCTCGCCCGATGACACGCATGATACAGTGACCGTGCAGCTGCTGGAAGCGGGGATTCCAGTGTATTTGGAGAAGCCCTTAGCAATTACTTTGACGGGCGCCAATGAGATCCTGGAAGCCGCCTACCGGAGCGGAACACGCCTTTATGTCGGCCACAATATGCGACATATGAATGTGGTGCGGCAGATGCGCCAAATTATTCAGCGCGGTGAGATTGGTGAGGTGAAAGCCATATGGTGCCGCCATTTTGTGGGCTCGGGCGGGGATTTCTATTTTAAGGATTGGCATTCGCAACGCCGTCATGTGAATGGGCTGCTGTTGCAGAAGGCCGCGCACGATATTGATGTGATGCACTGGTTGGCGGGCTCCTACACGGAGCAGGTTGTCGGCATGGGTGGCCTCACTGTTTACAATCAGGTCACTGCGCGTGGCGGGCAGGGCGATAAACTCATGTCGGAGTGGCATAGCTTGGATAATTGGCCGCCTTTATCGCAAACTGGCTTAGCGGATGTGATTGATGTTGAAGACTTATCCATGATGCTATTGCGTCTGGAGTCCGGTGTTTTCGCCTCCTATGAGCAGTGCCATTACTCGCCTGATTATTGGCGTAACTATACCGTGATTGGTACCGAGGGTAGGCTGGAAAACTTTGGCGACAGCGAGGGCGGGGTCATCCGGGTGTGGAATCAGCGCACCTACTATAATCCAGATGGGGATAGGCAATATCCGATTGTGGGTGACGCTCAGGGACATAATGATGCGGATCAGTTGACGGTGGATGAGTTCATCAGATTCGTGCGTTATGGCGATTCAACAGATACTTCCCCGCTGGGGGCTTGGCATGCGGTGGCCGCAGGGATTGCCGCGACTGACTCGCTGCGTCAGGGGTCAACTCCACGACACATTAGTGCACCGCCGGCAAAGCTTCGGAAATATTTTGAAAGTAATCAGCAGCGAATCTCTTAAGTCGCCAGCCTTTTCATCAACGGTATGCGCGACCCAGTGCGGGCGCATGCACTATCTGCTACCCTATTGGTCCCGGGAGTGCAGGGAAATACAAGATCCATATTGTGGAGAATACTCTGCTCACTGCTTTAGCTGTGCTTTGCTCCCGGCACAACTGCGTATCTGCCCCCTGAGCTGTTTACACAAGGGACGGGGGCCGATTCTACCCGCGACATGTGGTGAACATTACCTGCGCAAATTTGCGTAAAACCCAGTAACCGCGTATAGTTTTTCTTCGTTGGTAAAACTCAATAAAGCGCTCGTAGCTCAATGGATAGAGCATCTGACTACGGATCAGAAGGTTGGGGGTTCGAGTCCCTTCGAGCGCGCTCCACGCACATCAGATTGACCCGATTCTCTGATGTGCGTATTTTTATGTGGACAGTGGTTTGTCACTCTGAAGTAGCGTAACCCTTTGGTCCTGGAAGTAGCAATTCTGGGGTGGCTTGACCCATATCTGAAGTGGGTATATCCGGACTACAGCACTGCTTAGTTAGTTGAGGTAATCACTAATCAGTGCACTTAGGCTAGCTGTGTCATAGATGCACGAAATCGCCTAAATCAAAGGAATGCCACGCGAGTCAGTGGACCAGCGCGGCTGCGTTGAAGCCAAATAGAGGATGCCCTCGATCAGCCCCCAAATATAGGTGACTGGCGAAAGCAAACCGAATGACAGAACGGTCAGTAGGAGTTGCACCAGGCCCAAACCGATTCGTCCCAGATAAAAGTTGTGGATACCAAAAGTGCCTAACAGAATCCCAAATAGGCCAGCGGCAACACGGGATTTAGGGTTGACCAGCGGCTGCTGCGGCTGGATGTAGTAATAGTTTTGCTGGTAACCGTTAGGGTTCGTCATATTGTAACTCCTGTTGGATGCTCATCAAGCTACCCTCTCAGCGCCAAGAAGGAGAGGTTAACACCTTGATTTTACAACAAGTTTCGTGCTCTACATTGGGTCCATTTCAGTTAGGATTGGGTCCATTTCAGTTAGGCCCATTTCAGCTAATCAGCGTTTCCCTAATATGCTGTGTCGCAAACTGTGCCAGTGAGTCGCAAAATCAACCAAAAAACAGCACTTTGCAACACATTGATGCGCTCACTCGAATCGGCTTTGATGAAAAAGACTTGTTTCTCTTACAGAAAGGGTGGCACTTCCTGCTGAAGCAACCCTTGTGCTACTTCTCAACGAGTGGGAGAATCCACCTAAGAAATGGAATTGGGATACCCATGTAAATGTAATGATTATTATTTCCAACCGAGGGGACGCAATCAACTACAGCGTAAGAAGGCAGAGCGGTTTTCCAGCTCACTTGGAGGCGATAGCTGGAGTGGGACGGAGCCGGTAAATCAAGAAGCCGCCCGCCCCGAAAGCAGCGACGGCCAGCAGGGGCAGAGCCCAAATCCCGCTCATCCACCAGGGCTGGGGCAGACCCGCGTCGGCAAGATCTAGTCCGATGCCGAAGCCACGGAAGAATAAAACAACAGCGGCAACAGAAAGTGCCCAACAGACCAAAACTATGGCTTTATGTGAGCCGGTCATGGCCTTGTCTCTAATCAGCAGCACCGCGGCCGCTACTGCCGTAAGGGCGGCAAAAACAAAGCCGAGAGGTAAAACCTCCCACAGCAACACAGCCGCCAACGGCCAAAACATCAGATACCAGATTATGGCTGACTGATTTTTCATCCTGCACCTCATTCCCAGCAGCAAACGTGATTTAGAGAACTTTTTTACCGAGTTAAAGCAACGTTAGCATAGCGACAGGGGGCACCTCTCATACCTTGGAATGAATTTAATGCGAAGACTCAGCAAACCCATTTTCGCTTCCTCCACATGGTGCTATTCTTTTCCTAAGTTCTACTGGCTCCCACTGGAGGGAAAATTCTCATGGATTCCAAGACCAATAGTCGAGTACCTTTCATCAGCCAGTTGGCGTTTGTGGGCGTCCTGGCTGTCATGTTCCTACTGGACAATGCCGCACCGGCGTTGCCGGGAGTGCCCATGAAAACAGTGTTTATTGTGTTACTGTCCATCGCTCTAATCGCCGGGCTGGTTTACATGCTGCGTGGTGGCTTCAGCAAAGCACGTAAAGCAATCTACGGAGTGGGCACAATCCTTAGTTTCGCGGGACTGATTTCTTTCCTGATTCCGCAGTCTTTGACCACAATCAATCTGGCGGGAGGAATCGCAGTCATCGCGGGTATCATAGTTGCGCTAGCTGCCAGTTTGCCGTTGCAATCACGCGCTAGCTGACTACCCTAGCAAGCATGAAACAGCTTATCCTTGCATGGAGTTCACCCTCCGCAAGAATAAGCTGTTTCCTATTTCGATATCGTAAAGGAAAGTAGAGAGTCATCTTGGGAGCCCTTTTGGTAGCAATGAAAAACAATCTCTGCTAAGAGCCCAAGGTCTGCTGCCTTACAGCTAGGCAGCTTAAATGTTAGATTGTCCGTCACCGCCATCTTAGACTTGTAGACATCCATGTAATCTTTATCGTGGATTCGCTGATTGATGATGCTGCCGCTAGGGGTAGCGGATTGCTCAACCTTGATCACATCCGGTTCCTGCGCAAGCAGCGCATGCAGATTGTTCCTAAACTCAGGGTTGCCTGCAATACCCGATCTAACCTGCAAATCTATTGCATATTCTTCACCGCTAGCGCGAGATAGATCATCCCATAAATGACCCATATGGTAACTAAGATAAAGTTCCGTTCGGGGTTTCATTTGCTGAGGAATCAAAAAATCTACAGAGGACAACTCCCAAGTCCCCAGCCTTTCCATAGCAGCCGAGGCTGCACAGACTATTTGGCCAATCCCCAAGGGGCCAGTATGCTCAGAATCAATAACGCTAAAGTCAATGAAGATGCCCGGCATAACAGACCCTTTATCAAGCATACTGGGCTGAAAAACATAATAGGCGTCATGAATTTCGACTCCATTGACCGGATTGCCAAGACTTGCCCCATTGCTTATGCCACTAAGCGCAGAGAACATATCGAGCGCATACTCTGGATCAAACAAGCCTTGATCCAAAGCATTTTTCAAGCCCTGATTCGCAACCAGTCGACCCGACAACCGAACAGCTAAGTTCCCCCGAAACGGGCCCGTAGTCTGTGTCTTAAACCATGACCGGATGGACAAACCAGACACCTCCAACAATGCTTACTATTGCTATTGAGTTTGCCGTCGATTTAACTATTTGACGAAACACGAAACTCCTTGCTATAGTAACTGTGAAGACAACCCCTTGTCCCGCGATTTAGCTTCTTTGAACTGCTGGCCGGGGGATTTCTTCTTTTAATCTGAACCCTATAATCTAACTCTTGGCATTGCTTTGGGCGAAAAACACATATAGAATCCAACAGAGGTGGCGTTCCACCCCGCGATTTAGCTTCTTTGAACTGCGGGCCGAGAGCGCCACCTGTTTATTTCTTGGTTTCAAGCACAGGTGGGACAGCGGGAGTCCCGCACACTGAGGTCGACACAAAAGCACCAGAACCAATAAACCCCGCCATTTCAATGAAGCAGCGGGGTAACCGGAGCCAACTGCGGGAATCGAACCCGCGACCTATTCAAACTCAACCCACCTATTTTCGTAGGATTTGTGGCGAGGGACAACTCTTATCGCGCTAAGCTGTCGCCACAAATGCTACGACTTATATTGCCTAATCATTTTAATGATTTGTTGTTTACCGTGACTTTAATTGCTTTTAGCTTTTCTGTTGTGAGATACTACACGCATGTCAAAAGATTCTGTTAGAGACGTCGTGTTAAAGTACCTGCACCCAGCTAGGATGCAGTCTTATTTGGATATGTGTAATGGGAATAAGAAAAAAGCTCTAGCATTATATGTTTGGCATGCAGAGCTTACTTCAGCTGTCCAGTCTGTTTTGGGTATCACTGAGGTAATGTTGCGCAACGCTATGGATCGAGAGCTTCGTAAATGGTATAAAGACACGGGCACCGAAGATTGGCTACTTGACTTGGTTCCCCGCGACCCTGTAAACCCTCGACGTCATATTGTAAGGGGCGGGAGACAGGGCATTCTTGATGTGATAGTTACTAATGATCGTGAACGTGCCTATAGGAGAGCGGTTGCGAGTCTAAGAGGCCGCTCGGTGGGGCACGACGATGTTTTAGCTCAAACCATGTTCGGGTCTTGGGAGCATTTGTTGCCTATTGCCAGCTCGCAAGCTCGCAGTCAAAGCTCAGTTAGACGCAACCAAGTCCGTGAACAACTTTGGGACGAATGTTTCTGCTTTGCTTTCCCAGGCGATACTAGCACTAGAGGGGCCATTACTTTCGGGCGAGTAAATGAGTTGCACCTGCTACGCAATCGCGTCTCTCACATGGAGCATTTGTTTAATACTAATATTGAAAGAAATATGCAAACCGCTTTTGCTTTGCTTGAGTCCATTGATCCCGACTTAAAAGTATGGGTATCGTCGGTTAGTCGTGTTGGCGAGGTTCTTTCAAGGAAACCGTCTTTATAAGTGAAAAAGCCTACAGGCGCATATGTCCCGCAGACTTTTTCTGGTTATAGCGAGGTTGGTTACTCACTCTCCATTGGTTTAACTATAGCACTAGTTAGACTAAGCAATCAACTTATTTGCTTAGTGTATTTCGCTCTCAGGTGGGGGATCAGCTTTCTAGCAGCTTTGGGCCTTCTATATTGCTCAAAGAATACGCCCCGACTGTCAAGAGCCAGGGCATATTCTTTTTTCCTAGAGCATATGCGATTGCCCTGGCTGTGCAGGGTCTGGCCAGTCGGTTGGTAGTGGAGGTCGTGCGTATAGTTCCTGCTCGGCCGAGATTGGCTCAGGTGGCGTTTCTTGGGCTACAGTGCTTATTTGTTCTTGTTCTAGCGCTTCTTGGAGTTGGGGCATTAAGTATTCGATATTGCGTAGGTCAATGTCGATTTCGTTGATGTTGATGATTACTTCGCGTACATCGTTGCCATTGGCGTCTTGTTTTACTGCTTGGCTTGTTTGCCCCTCGATCTTGATGGGCATCCCTTTACGCAGTAGCCGCGCTGTGGCAGCGTTGCCTTTACGCCTATCTGCGCAGAGGTAGAACTGTGCTTGTTTTTCTTTCCACTCCCCTGCTTTCTCGTCGTAGTACCGGGGTGCTACTGCGAGGGTGAAGTAAACGACTGGGTACTTCCCTGTGGTGTCTACCTTTGGGTCTTTTGTCAAACGCCCGTTGAGGTTGATTTGTGTTGCTGTCACGATTAGATCCTTTCAATAGTTGGTACACCGTAAACACCTGCGTTTACGGCATTGCTGGGGTTGCTGGGGTTAAGCAATGTGCTGCAACTTGTTTGTGACTATACTTCGTTTTCTCTTTCCCCAAAAGCTTCAGCTTTCTTGATTTGTGCGCACTTTCCACCTGTTTGTATGGAGAATTATTGGCCACCGATTCGTATCTTTGTGGATTCGAACGAGGTTCGTGTGTACGCTGCTTCGGAGCGGCGTGCAACTATCTCGGGCGAGATTACGCCCGAGGCTGTACTGGATGCTGGGCGCGTGCAGGTTGATTATTTTCATCGGGCTTTAGAAGTAACCATTATTGACAGTGATGGCAGTGCATCCCAAATGGTTATTGAACCAGATGGCAGCACTCACTCATTAATGACTGTAGAGGCCCCCGCCGAGCCGGTACCAGGAACTACATACGCAAAGTCCACTACAGCGGATAAAAGCCATAAGAGTATGGTTGTGAGCGCTGCTGCGGTGGCTGTTGTTATCGGTGCAGCTGGTGGAGCGTTGTTTTTTATGGATGACGTACCGAGGCTCAACTGGTGGAGCAGTCATTCCGCGAGTCCAACAGTTGAAGATTTTCGCGTTAGCCCATACTTGCCTGGAGAGACTGTTTTTAGGCAGAAGCAAAGGGCGGGAAATGAACGTGCCCTAGTGGCTCGGGCTGAGGCGGCAGAAGCTGCGTTGAAAAAGGAGCGAGAGCAAGCTGCACGAAAGCAAGCTTAGATACAAGCTCAGGCGGCTCAGGTTGAAGCTGAACGCAAAACGGCTGCCAATCCTGCACCTAAACCTCAACCTGGGTCGGCTCCTCGGCCAAAACCTGTTCCTAAGTCGCAGCCGCAAACTAAGCCGGCTCCTCGGCCAAAACCCGCTCCACCATCTTCGAGTGGCAATGCGGGCTTTAGCACTAGAGTGTCTACGAATGGATCTGGAGGGGCAAAGTTTGCGGTGACTTTTCGTGGCGGGTCATCGTCTGTGGCAGTCTCGATTGGAGGACAGTCGCAGATTGTCTCGGGTTCTGGGGGGAAAACTGTTACAGTGTCGTTTACCGGTCTGCCGTCTGGCCGGCAGAGTTGGCGAGCCCAGGCCAGTAATGGGTTATCATATAGTGGTTCTGTCACGATTAACTAAGGAAGCTGTTTATGGAGATTACTCTGGAGGAACATAATCTCCCTAAAATTACTTTCGTTATAGATCCGGTTGTGAGACTAGGGAATAGGATAATTATCTATGACGGTATTGCTCATGCTTTTAAGATTGCGGGTCCACATTTCATAGTTCGCACCACAAAATATGTTGATTGGGGGTATCGTGACGTTACTCCTAATCCTCGAGTCCGCTTTGTTGATGATCTGAATGAATTTGTGTATGAGACTCCTGGCGTAAGGGGTCCTCATAAAACCAAGGCACTTAGTACATTCTTAGTGTGGTGGCCAGATTTGTCTATCGCTGAAAAGTTCACCGAGCCACTTCCCGCTTTGAAACGATGGCTAGAGCTAGGGCATCCGGCCAAGCTCTTAGAATCAAGGATTGAACGAACTACAGTCGAAAAAGAGGTAATCGTTCCTTCTGCAGATACAACATTAAACTGTTCCATATCTTTTTCTGTACACGACAAAGATACTCGCCTATATAGTGGAGACAGCTATTTCCGAGCCTATAGGATAGCTACCGGCTACATTTCAGATAATCTCATTAAGATTCACAATAAGTACACATTGGGTAATTTTAGGCAGCTCGGATGGAGAGCCACTTCTAGCCTTGAGATTAATGTAGATTCCACATTTGCTTTCGGCGGCTCGTTACACGAACGAGCAACTGCTGAGACTTTGGCAGAAGAGGGATGGGACGGATTTTCCTGAGAGTACTAGGGGCGGTCAGAGTGTCCGCCCAAAATTATGCAGGTGTGAGATATAACACGCCTGCTTTTATTTTCTTTAGTAGCCTTTCGTGTTCCTCTGTCATTATTTCACATGTTAGCAGGCTGGTTTGCTCACCATGAGTCCTTGATCCCGCGATTAGTGAGACTAATGAGCTAGCTGCTGCAGGTGTCAGACCTAGTGCGGTTAGGGTTTCGTCTTTCCTGGCTTCGGTTTGTTGCCGGCTTTTTCGGTGTTGGGCCGCAAGGGCGCCAGCTCGTATAGTCATTGCGATAGCGTCCGATTCTTTGACTCCGATTTTCATTAGACTCTTGATTACTGGCTCGAGCGCTCCGATTGTATCTAGCCCAATGAATGCGTCTTTGTTTATGGGGGTTATGGATGGTGTTGTGGTGATGTCTTCTTTTAGATCGGCTTTTCTTCGCTGCACTGTCCTTACCTGTCCAGTGGCTTCTCTGACCTTCTCTGAGAGAGTATCCCACGGTGTGGGGCTGTTGAGGACATCTTTCCAGTCGTGGTGAATAATTGCCCAGGCTTCGGAGCAAGCGACGGCGTGAGCGTCGGTTAGTGAGACACTTTCAAGGCTGGAGCTATTTATCCATTTCATTTTTGCTGGGATGAACATCTGTAATCCAGCTGCCAAGGTACTTGCGTAAGCGCTGTCCCAACCGTGTTCTTGGATGCTCTCGATTACGGTCTTGAGTGTCGAGTTTTTACCCATTTTGTTGACCAGTTCAGTTTGTGCTTTAGCCTGGTTTATTTTTTCATATGGGGTAGTTTCTGGGCGTTCTTGACAGTATTCTGCTAGTGCGTAATGTAAGTGTCTCAACGTCCATACAACCGATCTTCCACCGTGGGGCCTAGCATATTCGTCGCGTTCAATTATTCCTCGTTTTTCGAGGCTGCCTAGAACTCTCCTGACTGTGCGTTCTGACAGGTGAGTAACCCGAACAATATCACTATTGGTTGAGATGCTCTCATAGCCGTTTGATCGCTCGATTAGGCTTAATAGCA
The DNA here is from genome assembly GCF_001936115.1 of Boudabousia marimammalium. Taxonomy (GTDB): domain Bacteria; phylum Actinomycetota; class Actinomycetes; order Actinomycetales; family Actinomycetaceae; genus Boudabousia; species Boudabousia marimammalium. The sequence continues at coordinate 68,630 of NZ_MPDM01000005.1, read as the reverse complement.
CCAATTTTTCGTTAGGGGTGTAGACGGGGGCGTGGAAGACGATACTACGTAGTTGCGCTTTTTCAGACATCATCCTGCCTGTTCGTGTCGGTATTTCTCCACAGATTCTGGGCAACCGGTTTCTAGCCACTCTCTCCGAGTGGTGGAGTTGTCCTCAAATCTGCCGGCTTTGCGCTCTGACTCGCAATAATCACAGATCCCGTGATACTTGTTTCGGTGGTAGTTGCAATAGCCTTTAGCGGCTTTAGAGACGCTACAGGGTTGTGGTGGTGCGGGTAGCATATCTTTGAGCCTTGAGGCTATAAGCGCGGGTAGGTAGATTACTTCTGCAGGTAAAGGCTTAGCGTCGAGATGGTTGTGAATCTGCTCAACCGTCCATCCTGCATTTAAGAGTCTTTCGACTTGTGCCCAGATTTTGATTAGTCCAGGGATCTCTGTGACTTTCATGTGCCCTGGCAGACAAGCGTAAGCGGTCTGCGCTTGTTCTTCGGTTAAAGCAATATAGATTCCGTTCCTGCCCTCCCCTGCCGTCTGGTCTGAGTCGGGTTGTTCGTGTTGGGAGGTAAGGAAAGATTTATCTTTCTTGGAATTAATATCTTTAGATATTAATTGTGCATGGGTTGACCGTGCCACGGTGTGCCGTTGCAACGGAAACTCACGCAACGGGGAAGTTGGAGACTCATTTTCCGTTGCGTTATTTTCCACGCAAGGGGCATTTTCTCCGTTGCGTTGATTTCCACGCAACGGGACTACTGTCCCCTCGCGTTGATTTTCACGCAAAGGGGTTACTGTCCCGTTGCGTTGATTTTCACGCGAGGGGCTATTACTGGTTCGTGCAGCTTGTTCTTGAGCAATTGTGTCGCGTTGATGCTGGGCGATTCTTTGCCGCTCAAGGCGCTCGTTATCCTTTGTCGCTTGCTCTATTGCTTCTTTCTTTAACTGATCTAAATCTTGCGTGCCATCTATGTCTAGTGAATCAATCACGCGGCTTAACTCATCAATATCTATCGGAGTTAAAGAGTCATCTACCCGTGCTGGTTGAGATACGCAAGCATGAGGCTTTGTCCCTAACTTTGTTAAGGCTGCACGCGCTTGTTCTTCTGTAGTAGGAACGTCAAACACAATAACTACCTGACGGATCATCCCATCACTATTCCTGGTTGAAAACCGCCAACGATAGCCAGCTACTTCCAGCTCTTTCATGGCTTTAAGAATTGCTGATTGCCCACTGCCTCGACCTAGGAACTGACGGTACCCCAAAGGAGCGTCAGGCGGCATTGACAGCATCGTCGTTAAAAGCCCTAAAGCAGTAAAACTTAGACTCTTGTCGTGCACAGTCTCGTTACGCAAGGCTGTAGCACCCGACCTAACCGCAAAATACTTATCAGCCACGACTCACACCTCAATCACGGTTTGAACACCCTGAGAGGTGTGAGTTTTAGTAGTTTTAGGAGTGATAGCTTCGATAATGTCCGATCTACGGAAAAATCTCTGCTTACCGATCATAACGCTAGGTATCTCTCCTGCCTTAGCCCATCGGTGAAGCGTGGTTCTGGTAACAGGTAGGTACTCTAGTGCTTGAGTGGCATTTAACAATGGATCTTCTTGCAATGAATGGGTTTGTAACATGTAATCTAAATTTGCACAGCAATTAAAGAATGTCAAGCGATACAGTTGCATTGTTTTGTAACATCTTATATAGTTGCAAACATGAACAGCAATTACGGACTATTCGCATTTGATGAAGCGTTAAACATTGCGATAAATCAGCAAATGTTTTACCGGAACATCACCCGAGCACAGCTGGGCGCAGCTATCGGTGTCGCGGGTCAAAACATCAGTGGTCGCTTGCGGGGCCGCATTAAGTGGAGCGCTGAGGATTTAATCCTGACAGCTGAAGCGCTAGGGGTTGAGCTGTCTGCATTAACACCGGTTCGTGAGCAAAAGATAACCCCCGATGGGGAGACCATCGAGGGTTATGTTCCGGCACCGTTTGTGCCGGTAATGGAGCCAACTGCGGGAATCGAACCCGCGACCTATTCATTACGAGTGAATTGCTCTACCGACTGAGCTAAGTTGGCGGCACCTTTACAGGTAACGCAGTTACTTTAGCGAACTTACCTGCAATTGTGCAAATCATCTACCGGCAAACCAGCCCATTTTCAGGAAGCTTACCGTCAATGAAGAAATTGTCGACCGCATCTTTTATACAGTTGCTTGCCCTTGAAGAATAGGCGGTATGATCCCAGCCTTCCTGAGTGACCAGAACCGCCTTCGGCATTTGCTTAGCTAAAGACTGAGCCATCGCCAGTGGGGTTGCCGGATCATGGGTCGTGCCAATCAGGACCATCGGCGGAGTCGTGTCACCCGGATACGATCCTCGCTTCCCGACCGGTTTCACCGGCCAATCAGCGCGAGTATAGTCACCCCAAGCAAAGCTCTTCCACAGCGGCGAAATCTGCTTCAACTCCTTCGCAGCGCTACTCCATTGTGACTCATCAGACAGAGGATAATCCAAATTGTTGATCGCCAAGAAGGCCTCCGTCTGGTTAGAACCGTAAGTGCCATCCGCATTACGTTCATTTAGGACATCCGCCATCCGGAGCAGCATATTCCCGTTAGCGTCGCGAATAGCGAGTTGCAGAGCATTCGTCAACGTATCAAACCACTGGGTGCTGTACATTGCCCCGAACACCGCGGTTTCAGCCAGCGCCTCCGTGAGCTCCCGATCCTTATCATCAGTAGGCAAAGGACGTACCCGCAGGCCATCAAGGAAGTCAATCAGTTGACGCTTACCAGCCTCACCCTCCTTCAACACGCAACTCTCTTTAGCGTAAGTATTACACCAGTCCACATAGTTCCCGATAGAATCATCAAAACCAGCTAGCTGCTGCTTACTTAAATCCTCGAAGCTAACAGAAGGATCAACCACACCATCAAGCACAAAACGGCCCGTATTCTGCGGGAACAACTTCGCGTAGGTGGCACCCAAGAAAGTGCCATAGCTATATCCCAGATAATCCAGCTTGTTCTGCCCCATCAGATGACGCAAAATATCCATGTCGCGGGCAGCTGATTCAGTGTCCACCCACTTCACGACGTCATCCTTCTCCAAGCACTTAGCACCCAGCTCAGCTAATTCCTGGCGGGCTGTCAAACGGCCTTCCTTAGTGGAAACATCAGGAGAATTAGAGGCAGTCTGCTTGTCCTTCTCTTCATCGGTCAGACAAGTAACCGGCGTGGACCATTTCGTACCGCGCGAATCCATGCCGACCACATCGTACTTTTCCATGACCTTATCGGTAAACATGTAGTCGCCGTTTTCAGAGACAAAATCAACCGCAGAGCCACCCGGACCGCCCGGGTTCACTAAAATCGCCGGCCGCGAAGCCCCCTCGTCACCCAGACGCACGGCCATGACCTCCAGATCCCCATTCTGCGGGTTCTGATAATCCTTCGGAGCCTTAAACGTTGCACACAGCGCCTTGTTCCCGTCCGGCACCTCAGATGGGCAAGATTCCCACTTAAAAGACTGACTGTAATAGCTTTCCAACCCGGCAGGGACCTCTACCGTTGACGGGGTCGGAGTCGCCTCCACTACTTTCCCCTCGCCCTGAGAACCAGCTAACCCGCAAGCACCCAAAAACAGAGCGCAAGTAGCCATCACAGCGGCAGGGTATTTCTTTACAGTCACTATTAACCTCCAAAGCAAGTAATCCTAATAGAAGAATACGGTACCTGCGGAAAGAAACGTATCGTACTCAAGGACGAATCAGAAAACTCTAGCTTTGCGGACGCAAAGTAATCATCATCGCTTCCACCGCTAACTGCGGCGGCACGTTACCGGCAATACGCTTACGCGCCTGCGCTATCGCATCCATCCGGGCCAGCGTCTGCTCAGTTGAAGACTGCGCAGCCAACTCATCAACCAGCGGAGCCAAATCAGTATTAATCACCGAAATCTCAGAACCCAACTGGCGAACCACCACGTCACGGTAGAAACTCAACAGATCAACCAGCGCAAAATCCAGCTCATCACGCTGCCGGCGGGTCGCGATCCGCTGCTGCTTCTCTTCCTCGTCCTTAATCTGGCTACGAATCGCAGGAGGGATACGTTCCTTCTCATCATAGCCGAGGGTGCGTTTCAGATCCGCAATCGCCTGGGGAGCCTCCCGGTCCAAATAATCCTTCGCTACTTGACTGGTTCGATCAACCAGCTGCTTCGCCTCATAGACGGCCTCCGGGGCGGAACGAACCCGCACAATCTTCGTGATGCGCTCACGTCGAATCGCGCGCATTTCCTCATCCATAGCGAGGGGGCGGGCCCGCCCAATATGGCTCTGCGCAATCCGGGCCGCCTGCAAAGCAATCTCAGGGGAAATTGGCCCCTCTGGTCGCGTCGCAGACTCCTCAACCAGGTAGCTGGCAACGGCATCTGCCGGGGGAATCCGCAAAGCCACATTCCGGCAGCGCGAACGAATAGTAGTTAGCACATCCTCAGGCGAGGGCGTACACAGCAGCCACACGGTCCGCTCTGGTGGCTCCTCAATGGCTTTCAATAAAGTATTCGTGGTCCGCTGTACCATCCGGTCCGCGTCCTCCACAATGATGACGCGCCAACGTCCCTCCTGCGGCGCCGCATAGGCGCCAGAGACCAGCTGCCTGACCTCTTCAATAGAAATCACCACCTTCTGCGTGCGCGAAGTAGTCACATCCGGATGCGTATCAGCCAGAACCGCACGGCAGCCCTCACAGACACCGCAACCAACCTGCGGACCAGTGCACTGCAAAGCCGCCGCGAAAGCGCGCGCCGCCGTGGACCGGCCGGAACCGGGCGGACCAGTAATCAGCCAAGCATGCGTCATGGAGCGTTCCTGCTCCAATGGCGTCGCGTCAGCTGCCGTGGCCGGGGCCGAGGAAGCCCCCTCGGCTATTCGCCTTTCCACAATATGCCGAGCCGCCTCAGCAGCAGCGGTAAGCACCTCAGCTGCGGCGGACTGGCCAATCAGCTTATCCCAAACCGTCATGCTAGTTCACCCGGTCTGGGAGTGGGCCGAAACGGGACTCACACAGTTGGCGCACATGAGCCCACACCTGCTGCTCGATCGCCTCAACTGACTGGGCGGCATCAACCACCACGAAACGCTCCGGGCGCTCCTCAGCCAGCGACAAGAAACGCTCACGAACCATCAGGTGGAACTCCCGAGACTCCCGCTCCAAACGGTCAGTGGCCTCACCGCGGCGAGAAAACAACACATCCGGATCAGCATCCAAAAGAATCGTCAAATCAGGGAGCAGCCCCTCCGTCGCCCACAACGAGATCGCTTCCACCGCGTCACCCAGGCCGCGGGCACCGCCCTGATAGGCGATCGAGGAATCCAGGTAGCGGTCGGTCAGCACAATGCCGCCCGCCTCCAAAGCGGGACGAACCTTAGTTGCCACATGGTAGGAACGATCCGCGGCATACATCAATACTTCCGCCCGCGGATTCAAATCATCCACATCATGTTGGATCAGGCGACGCAACTGTTTTCCCATCTCAGTGCCACCGGGCTCCCGCGTCACCGTGATGGGACGGCCAAAAGCCTCACAGCGCTTCCGTAAAAGCGCTATCTGAGTGGTTTTACCGACCGCTTCACCGCCCTCAAAGGAAAGGAAAATCCCCGGATAGTTACGCGGATCCGCTGCGGTCTGCAATGGGTTCGTCATAGTCATAGTTCCTATACTACCCAGCCGGCGGGACAGATTGGCGCCCGAAAACTACTTGGGGGAAGATTTCTTCGCTGCCGGCTTCTGAGCGGCAGTCTTCTTCGCGGTAGCCTTCTTGGCGGTAGCCTTCTTCGTAGCGGCCTTCTTCGTGGTCCGTTTCTTAGCTGGACCCTTCGCCCGCTTCTCCGCCAGCAAGTCAATGACCCGCTCCTCAGAGATTTCCTCCACCGACTCTGAACGCGGCACCGTCACATTCGTGGTGCCATCCGTAATATAGGGGCCAAAACGACCATCCTTAATCACAATCTTCTTACCGGAAGTCGGGTCCTCACCAAACTCACGCAACGGCGGCTTCGCAGCCGCCCGACCACGGGTCTTCGGCTGCGCATAAATCGCCAACGCCTGCTCCAAAGTCACCGTGAACATCTGCTCCTCAGACTCCAAAGAGCGCGAATCCGTACCCTTCTTCAAATAAGGACCAAAACGACCATTCTGGGCGGTAATCATCTCACCAGACTCCGGGTCAACACCCACCTCACGCGGCAGCGACAACAAACGCAAAGCATCATCCAAAGTCACCGACGACAAATCCATCGTCTTCAACAAAGACGCGGTGCGTGGCTTCGGGGCCTTCACCTTCCGCTTCTTCCCAGATTCCTCCGGAACTTCCACCTCCGGCAAAACCTCAGTCACATAAGGACCATAGCGGCCATTCTTCGCCACAATCACATGGCCACTATCCGGATCAACACCCAGCTCACGGCCATCATCAGCGGAAGCAGCAAACAGCTCCTTCACCTTTTCCTCAGACAACTCATCCGGCGCAATATCATCGGGGACTGAGGCGCGGGAACCATCCTCGGCCTCCAAATAAGGCCCATAACGGCCCACCCGCAGCTCCACGCCGGGAGCCACCTGCAAAGAATTCACGGCCCGGGCATCAATATCGCCCAGATCCTCAACCTCTTTCCGTAAACCACCAGGCAGCGCCTCAGAGACCTGCAAGTCACCCTCACCCAGGTAGAAAGCGCCCAGCCAAGACGGGCCATCCAGCTCACCCGAAGCGACCTTATCCAAATCCTGCTCCATCAAAGCGGTGAAATCATAATCCACCAGGCCACCCAGATTCTCCTCCAGCAGGCGAGTCACAGAGAACGCCAACCAAGACGGAATCAGCGCCTGACCGCGGCGCAACACATATCCGCGATCCATAATCACCGAAATCGTAGAAGCATACGTGGAAGGCCGGCCAATGCCCAGCTCCTCCAGCTTCTTCACCAAAGAAGCCTCCGTGAAGCGCGCCGGCGGAGTCGTATCATGCCCGGCCGCCTCAGTGGACCGCACGGTCAGCTGCTGACCGACCTCCAGCTGCGGCAAACGCTCATTCTTACCGGACTTATTCTTCCGGTCTTCCTCGTCCCGGCCCTCCTCATAGGCGGCCAAGAAACCCTTAAAAGTCACAATCGTGCCAGACGCCGTGAAAGTTACCGGCACCATGCCGGTTGTCGGCAGGCTCTCAATGCCGAGGGCGTCCGCCGACAAATCTGCGCCCACAGTGACAGTCGCAGTCTCCACAATCGCCGACTTCATCTGCGAAGCCACAGTACGCTTCCAAATCAGCTCATACAGGGCCAGTTCACGCGGACTGAGCTTACCGCCAGCCTGCTCCGCCACCTGCTTCGGGGTGCGGAAATGATGGCCGGCAGGACGGATAGCTTCGTGAGCCTCCTGCGCGCCCTTCGCTTTCTTACCGTAACGGTTAGGCTTATCCGGAATCGAATCCGCACCATACAGCTCAGTGGCTTGCGCCCGTGACGCCTGCACTGCCTCATTAGAAAGGTCAGTGGAGTCTGTACGCATATAGGTGATGTAACCGTTCTCGTACAGGGTCTGGGCGGCCCGCATCGTGTCACGCGCAGCCATCCGCAGCTTCCGGGAGGCCTCCTGCTGCAAGGTCGAGGTAGTAAACGGCGGAGCCGGATGACGCTTCGACTGCTTAGTCTCCAGATTCTCCACCTTCGACGCAGCCTGCTTGAACTGCTGTGCGATTGCTTCCGCGCCCGCCTCACCCAGCACCAGGGTTTCATTCTTCTCGGCGGCAGCCTTCAGCTGACCGGCATCCGTAAAGTCCTTACCGGCCGCAATCTTACGTCCCGCCAAGGTTGAGATACGGGCGGTAAAATCCCCCTCGGCCCCCTCAGCGGTCGCCAAAACTGCGGAAACATCCCAGTAATTCACGGAAACATGCGCCATGCGTTCGCGTTCACGGTCCACCACCAGGCGGGTCGCAACCGACTGGACACGACCGGCCGACAAGCCAGCCCCAACCTTACGCCACAGCAGCGGAGAAACCTCATAGCCAACCAGACGGTCCAAGATGCGGCGAGTCTCCTGCGCATCCACGAGGGCGTCATTCAAGTCTCTAGTTTCAGTCAAAGCCCGGTCGATAGCTTCCCGCGTGATCTCATGGAAAACCATGCGCTTTACCGGAATCTTCGGTTTCAGGACTTCCAGCAGATGCCAGGCGATGGCCTCCCCTTCACGGTCCTCATCAGTTGCCAGATAGAGCTCATCAGCATCCTTCAAAGCCCGCTTGAGCTCAGTGACTTTTTTCTTCTTATCGGAATCAATCACATAGTAAGGGGTGAAACCATCCTCCACATTCACCGCGAACTTACCGTAAGGACCCTTCTTCATGCTGGCGGGAAGCTCAGAAGGCTGCGGCAGGTCACGGATGTGACCCACTGAGGCTTCCACAGTGAACTCATCACCCAGCAAAGCTCCAATGGTGCGTGCTTTCGCGGGAGATTCGACAATGACCAGCTTTGTACCCAAAATGTTTATCCTTCATTACAATGTGTCTGATGCGAACACTATCCCTTCAATTAAGGGCAGGTCAATTCGATTTACGCAAATGTGCAAAACAGATTCTGTCATTTTAACCATACTTTGTCAGCGCAGCCTTCCAGACATCCCCGCATTCCCACTAGATTGGAATCAGCATCCCAGAAAGTAGTGCCTGCCGTAACGGCTCCTCAACCTGGCCCAGCACCTCAGTTACTTCAACATCTCCTAAAACCGCTAAAGCCTGCGTGATCTGCCCCAGATTCAGCTCCCCATCACAGGCCCCGAACAGGGCCGCAAACATGGAGTTCACCATGACTTTCTGGCCACTCCCGCCCGCATGAAGCATGATGATTAACGGATCAGGTTGCCCGGGTAAATGGTAGCGCTCCTCAGTCACATCCGCGGCTTGGCGCACAGTTCTCTCACTCAAAGCTAAGGGCTGGACGGAAGAATCCCCCTCGGCCCCCTCAGTTTCCCACAGCCAGTCGAGCACCCCAAAAAACCGGGAAATATCTTGACCCGAAGGAGGGTTCCCCGCCACACGTTCCTCAAAATGGTGCTGCGGAGCCCTCACTTGGGTGGCGCGAATCGCTAGGTAGCCGAAGCCGACACCGCGGGCCTGCTGCTGCGCAAAATAGTCCAGGTAGTCGCTGATTCCCTGCCGAAATTCGGTCGGCTGCGTGCGCGGCTCAATCCCGCCGTCACGTAGCCACATGGCGGCGTATTGGGCTGGATTGTAGCTGTCTCTTTGGATGATCCAGGCGTCACAGTCGCCCAGCCAAGTGCGCGGTCGGGCCGCCCAGTCATCCTCTGTCAGCAGCCAGTTGCCCAGCATCACGGCCACACCCTCGTCGGCAAGCACCTGCGGGAGGTCCTGCACCAGGTTCGCCACGATGGAATCATCCTGCCCACCACCGTCACGATACTCCATGATGGGTTGTCCGGCGGCGTCGGTGGGGCGCGGCGTAATCACGAACGGCGGATTGGAGATAATCAGATTGAAGCGCTCCCCCGCGACAGGCTCTAGCATTGAGCCGGCCCGCAGGTCCAGCGTCACCTGATTGAGGGCAGCATTGAAAGCCGCCATGTCGAGGGCGCGGAGACTAATATCGGTCGCCACCACCCGGGTTGCGTGCGCAGCCGCAATGATTGCCTGAATGCCGCAGCCGGTCCCAATATCCAGCACGGATTCAACTGGCTCTCTGGGGGTGAGACGCAGCAGCGAGGTCGTGGCGCCACCAATCCCCAGCACATGGTCGGGTTTGAGTGGCTCCCCGGTGACGTCCTCACCCAGGTCGGAGAGGAACCAGTACGTACGTTCCCTGGTTTGCCCTGCTGGGGCCGAGGGCGAGACGGCCGGCAAATCAATAGAGAAGGGGCGCAGATCGAAGTTCGCTTGCCATTTGGAGGCGTCTTGGTCGCCGGGACGGATCAAACCAATCTGGGCCGCCTGGTCAAGTCCGGTGTTGGGGAGAGCTGCCGCGATTTCGGCGGGGTCGAGGAGGTCTCCCAGCATGAACAGGCGCGCCAGCTCAGCCACCTGATCGGCGGATCCTAGCTGCCTGAGGGCCCGAACGGCAGGGAAAACTATCCCTTGTTCCAAGGCATCTTGGGCGTCTTGCGGTAGCTTCTCGTAGACCTCCGGAATCGTATAGTGCGTCAAATCTGCACGTAGCTGCCCAATTATGGCTGGGCTGGAAGTGGCGCATTCTTGGAGTTTTTCGGTCCGAGGGGAAGAAGCCAAGATTTACCGCCTAACGCTGACTAACGTTGAAATTAGCGCGGCGCATGTTGAACTGCACGCCGGTGAGCTTGTTCCAGCAGGTGACGCCGCTTTCTTCCATAGCGCAAGCGTAGGGGCCGAAGGTGGCGGCCTGACCGTACTGCAGAACCGGCGGGGCGCCCGGAATCTGGTTCACGGAAGCATCATTACAGGTGGCAGTCGGGGTGGTCTTGCCGGATATCTTCAAGCCGAAAACTCCGAAGCAGGCGTCGGGGCCTTCATTCGCGTACTCACGGGTGTTAATGGCGCAGAAAGCTTCATTGTCATCCATGCGGCAGAAAATATTTTGGCTAGGTGAAGCGAAGGCCGGTATTTCTTGGGCGCCCAGAGGTTCAGGGAATTTGATGGTATCTTCCGGGGTTTCTTCGGTGGGTTCAGGGGGCGCCGGAGCCGGCGCTTCGATGGTCTCCACTGTGCCGTCACTGGCCTCAATGGTTTTCACTGTCTCTGCGGTGGGGGTGGATTCCGCACCAAATTTGAAGAAACCGGTGGCCAGACCGAAGGCCGCGGCGACCAGAGCGACTGCCAGAACAGCGAGGGCAATAAAGATGATGACCATTTTGTTGTTGCTGCGGGCTTTTTCTTGGACTGGTGCAGCTTGACCGCCAGCAAACGGCATTGCCTGAGAGCCCGCAGCTCCAGCTGCTGTGGCTCCCGTGCCAGCTGCTCCAGCAACGGCCTCGATGCCAGCAGCACCGGCTGCAGCTACTCCCGCTGCCCCTAGTGCCGCGCCGCCAGTCATGCCATTTTCGGTGAGCTCAGATTGTCTGCGGCGCGCCTGCACCGCGGCCACAACTTCCGGATTACCCTGGCTTTCCAGCCAGTTCAGCAGTCCCTCATAGGCGACCGGGTTCTGGGCGATAGCAAGGTGGAGGCCAGGGTACTCTGCCGCGATCTGCCGCAAACGATTCGGGTCAATATGCGGGTCGGTAGCCTCGCGAGCGATCGCTTCAAACTCGGGGGTGGGACTCATTGGTACTCCTACTATTACTGCGGCACTTTTCTAAATCTTTAAGGATTTCTTTGCCTAGCATATATCTAACTACACGGATTGGCCACGATTCAAGGAAATTTTCCCGATTCTGTGGACACTTTTCGTCAAATATAGGAGCGTGCCACGTCAGCTGTCTGCTCCCCGTAGGAGCCGCCGAAGATTGCGGCGTGCACAATCAGCATGTGCAGCTGGTGGAGCCCGATCCGCTCCTGCCAGTGTTCTGGTAGTCGCGTCACGCTCAGGTAGCCGGCGTAGATTTCATTCATTAGCGGCTGCCCAAAAACCTGTAGTTGCGCCAGGTCGGATTCGGGATTCCCGCCGTGCGCTGCCGGATCAATCAGGGTGCCGGCCGGAGCCCACATCACGTTTCCGCTCCACAGGTCACCGTGGATTCGGGCGGCTTGCACCCCCTCGTTATGGAAGCGTTCCGGCAGCGGCGAGGTCACTTTTTGGTCGACGAGGCGTTCGCAGAGTCTCTCGATTACGCGTACTTCATTGGGGCCGAGGGAGTGGTTGTCTCGTGCGGTTGGAAGGTAGTGAATGAGCCTATCTTCGGCATAGAATTCTTCCCAGTTGGCGGGGGCCTGGTGGCGGAGCGGTAGTCTGGTGGAGCCCATGAATCCGTCGCCAACCCATGGCTCTTCCAGTCCGCTACTGTTTGAGTTTTGGATGCTATCCTTGCGGTCTGTTTCTGCGACTGTTCGGCTAATCAAGCTCTGCGGACCGCACCCGAAATAGGGTGCGCCCGCCAGATGGGTGTGGGCAAGTGCCGCGCCGAAGGCTCTGGCGGTGTCCGGGGTGGGGGCAGTGTTGGAGAGTCTGTCTTCCCAGAGGCAGGCCGGATGCATTTCAGTGCCGGGATGGTATTCATGTACCTTCACGACGGGCGCACCGTCAAGGTGTTGAGCTTCGGCCAGCCAAGCTAGGCCGGCGGCTTCGAAAGCGATGGCTTGGCGGCGGCTATCGCATTTGCGGTGCAGATCTTTGGTAGCGCTCATGCTTTAAGCATACTGGGCATTGCGCGGCTGCGACTGCGCCGCCACCCAAACACCAACTTCGGTATGGGTTTACACCAAAAACAACGCATTCCCAAACCAAATCCAACCAAAAGTCATACCCAACCCGGGTAGGCGGAGAGAGAAGGATGGAAAGCTACAGAACTGGTGGAAGGTGTGGATAAGAACAGAAAGCAGGCCAGGTAAAAAACAGAAAGCAGGCCAGGTAAGAAACAGACGACAAGGCACGGCCGGCGGGGCTTAGTCGTCAGCGCGGATGATGAGCTGCTGGAAACGCTCACCGCATTCTGCTTTAACCTGCTCCGCAATCTGCCGGAACTGCTCATCCCAAGCGGCTTTTCCATAAGCCTCCAATTGTGCAGCAAAAGCCGCCGGAGTCCCCAGGGGCCGCGCCTGCTGCAGGGCAAAAACTTTCGCCCCAGCGTCGGCTACTTGGCTGGCAATTTGCGCTTCAGTGCGCGGGAAAGCTGGGAAGGTAGTTAACCGAATCTCGTGATCCACACCGGAAGCCACCAGCAAATCCAAAGTCTGCCAAGCTCGCTCTCCCGCACCCCCGCGTTGCACGACCTGAAAGTAATCCTGCCGGAGGGCTTTAATGTCTAAGCCCACCCAGTCGATGAGATCCTCATCAAGCAGACGTTGCAACACCATCGGGAACGCCCCCGCAGTGTGCAAACCAACCTTGAACCCCTGCTGCTTCACCCAGCGCGCCGCGTCAGCAAGGCTGGCGCCCTGCCGGCAGGCCTCCCCACCGGTGAAGACCACGCCGTCCAGTAGACCCTTCCGGCGTTCCAGCAGCTGCTGAACATCAATCCAGTCCACTTCACCCGGCGTGCGAGTGTCGATGAGTGCCTCATTGTGGCAGTACACGCATGACCAGGGACAACCCTGAAGGAACAGGGTGGCGACCAGGCGGCCGGGCCAGTCCACTGTGGACAGTGGAACCAGCCCGGCAATCGCTAGGCTCTGCGCAGTGTGCTTCGGAGCTGGCGACCCCTCGGCCTCAATCGCAGCCGCCAGGACTGAGCCATTCTGGCCCAGTCCAGCCCGCAGCCCCTGCGCTACCGTGCTCATAGTCGCGACAGTACCTTGCCGTGCTTAGCGGCGGCTTCCTCAGTGAACATGGTGCGCTCAGCGTACTCGCCGCGCTTGCCCACGTTGAAGCTGTGAACGGGACGGAAGTAGCCCATGACGCGGGTCCAAACCTCGCACTCGACCGGCTCGGCGGACGGGTTCGCGGCGGCGCACTTCTCACAGGTCTTGTGCTCACCTTGCAGGTAGCCGTGGGTCGGGCAGATAGAGAAGGTTGGTGTGATGGTCACGTACGGGGAACGGAAAGCGGTCAGGCTGCGGCGGATCAGCTGCTTGCAAGCCTCAGCGGAGGAGACGCGCTCATTCATGTACAGGTGAATGACGGTGCCGCCGGTGTACTTGGTCTGCAGCTCTTCCTGCATTTCCTGCACCAGGAACGGGTCATCGGTGTAGCCGACCGGAATCTGAGAAGAGTTCGTGTAGTACGGGTTCTCGTCGGTGCCGGCCTGGATGATGCCGGGGAAGCGGGCCTTGTCTTCCTTCGCGAAACGGTAGGTGGTGCCTTCCGCCGGGGTGGCCTCCAGGTTGTAGAGGTGGCCGGTTTCCTCCTGGAATTCGACCATCTTTTCGCGGACACGGTCCAGCAGACGGACACACATCTGGTGGCCATACTCGTCGGTCAGGTCGTGCTCATCGAGGGTGAAGTTGCGAACCATTTCGTTCATGCCGTTCACACCGATGGTGGAGAAGTGATTGTCGAGGGTGCCTAGGTAACGCTTGGTGTACGGGAACAGGCCGGCGTCAATGTGGCGGCCGATCACTTCACGTTTGAGCTCTAGTGTGGTCTTAGCGATGTCCAAGAGCTCATCGAGGCGCTTCACTAGGCCTTCCTCGTCACCGGCATGCAGGTAGCCGAGGCGGGCCATGTTGATGGTGACCACGCCGACGGAGCCGGTCTGCTCCGCGGAACCGAACAGGCCGTTGCCGCGCTTGAGGAGTTCACGCAGGTCCAGCTGCAGGCGGCAGCACATGGAGCGGATCATGCCGGGGTCCAGCTCAGAGTTAATGAAGTTCTGGAAGTAGGGCAGGCCGTACTTTGCGGTCATCTCGAACAGGCGGTCAGAGTTGGGGCTGTCCCAATCGAAATCCTTGGTGATGTTGTAGGTCGGGATCGGGAAGGTGAAGACGCGCCCGTCCATGTCACCGGCGGTCATGACTTCCATGAAGGCGCGGTTAATCATGTCCATTTCTTCCTGCAGCTCACCGTAGGTGAAGTCACAGATTTCCCCGCCGATTAGCGGCTGCTGCTCTGCCAGGTCTTTCGGGCAGGTCCAGTCGAAAGTCAGGTTGGTGAACGGGGTCTGGGTGCCCCAGCGGGAAGGAACATTCAGGTTGTAGATGAGTTCCTGCATGTTCTGGTAGACGTCCTCGTAGGTCATCTTGTCTAGGCGCACGAAGGGAGCCATGTAGGTGTCAAAGCTGGAGAAAGCCTGAGCTCCCGCCCATTCGTTTTGGAGGGTGCCGAGGAAGTTCACTATCTGCCCGCAAGCGGAGGAGAAATGCTTAGCGGGCCCGGACGCAATGGCGCCGCGCACGCCGTTGAAGCCTTGCTGTAGCAGGTCTTTCAAGGACCAGCCTGCACAGTAGCCGGCGAACATGTCAAGGTCGTGAATGTGAATGTCGCCGTTGCGGTGGGCGAGGCCGGCGGCCTTCGGGTAGACCTTGGACAGCCAGTAGTTGGCGACCATTTTGCCGGAGGTGTTGAGCATCAGACCGCCCAGGCTGTATCCCTGGTTCGCGTTCGCGTTGACACGCCAGTCAGACTGATTGAGGTATTCGTCAATCGTCGTGATGGCATCTACTGTTACCTTCTCCTGAGTCGGCGCTGACATAGAAGTGGCATCGTGTTCGGGGGCGGTCATTTTGGTGCTCCTTATTGGTTCTGTTTTTAGCTTTGACGTGACTGACCACAACTGGGGGTGCAGGCGCCCGCATCCAACCTGTGTTAGGGGTTTCGGTTGGGCTGGATTGCAAAGCTGCGTAGCCAGTCACGCATGTCACCAAGCAGTCTAAAACGGGTTACATCTGTGTTGTAAAGCGTTCTTTCCGCGTTTGCGGCGACATCATCTATGATTACAAATTATTTTAGCAAAACACACTATATAGGGGTGTGTCGCCCAGAAAAACACTATATCTAGTGCAACACAGGGACTGAAGTCCCAACTTAACGGGCTAGCTTGACGATTGCCCGCAACACTAAGAAGCAAGTCCCGCTGGTAGCCGAGACCACCCCGATCTGCGCTAGGCTCCGCTCTACTAGTGCGACTTGCGCATAGTTTTCCATCCAAGCCACTAAGTGTTGACTGGTTACCGCTGGGATGGAGTATGCCAGCCGATAAGTCAAGACGAGGGTTGCTAACACGCCTACCACTAGAAGTAGCCAGCCGCCTACTCCGAGGAGTCTCATGATGCGGTTCGCTTTGCGGCTTTGGGGTCGGCGTGAAACTTCGATTGGGGTGAATAGCAGAGCGAAGGTACCCGCGATAATGATGGCGGCGATTACGTCGGAGGGACGGTGCCAGGAGTTGATAACAGTCGCGATGCCGACTAGGCTCACCCAAGCTCCCCCGGCTAGCGCAAAATCTGCCCGCCAATATGGTGACACCGCAATAATTAGTGCGACAGCAACGGCGACCGCTCCCGCAGTATGGCCTGAAGGGAAGGAGTTAGGCAAGTCGTAGGTGATTCCAAGGTCGGGCCGCGTCAAGATGTCTCGTTTGAGAATCTGTACGGTGATGACGGTGAGTAGCAGGGCCGCTAAGGAGCGCCATCCCAGCATCCAGCGGCGTCGCCAACCGACGATAGCGAAGCTAAGAATCCCCACCGCAATAATCATGGTTTCACCCACTAGCCAGAGCACAATCTGGTCGATGCCACCTAGGCCGTCACTCCAGGGGGCAAGTGCCTCCATCATAAAGTTATCGACGATTTGCCCCAGTTCTGTGGTGACGGCCAGCATCCAAATCACGGAGGTACCACAGATTCCCAGCAGGGCCTTCCCAAAGCGGGCCAGGTAAAGAGTCCAGTATGCCTGGCGTCCCGGGCCGCGTCCGGCAGCTGAAATCCGCTGAGGGCGGCCACCTGACAAGGTTTCAGCTAGTTGTGACATAACTTAAGTATAGCAAGGCGGGGCGGGTGTTTAATGTCACCCGCCCCGCCTTGTGAATTCTTGGGAAAACTCTACTTTAGAGGAGTCCTGCACCAGGCACAGCTTCAATCAGCTGACGCGTGTATTCCTGCTGCGGGTTATCGAACAGATCATCAGCAGGACTGGCTTCCACCAGCTTGCCCTGTTCCATAACCACGACATCATCCGCGATCTGGCGAACTACCGCTAGGTCGTGGGTGATGAACAGGTAGGTCAGGCCCATGGTGGCTTGCAGATCATTCAAGATCTCTAAGATTTGGTCCTGCACCAGCACGTCTAGCGCGGAAACTGCCTCGTCCAGAACGATTAGTTCAGGTTGCAAAGCTAAGGCACGCGCAATCGCCACCCGCTGACGCTGACCGCCAGAGAGTTCGTTTGGATAGCGACGCATGGCGGAGGCCGGCAAAGCTACCTTCTCCAGCAGCTCAGCGACGCGCTCTTCGCGTTCCTTCTTATTTCCAACCTTGTGTACAGCCAACGGCTCTTCAATGCACTTGAAGATGGAGTACATGGGATCCAGCGAACCGTAAGGATTCTGGAACACCACCTGCATCTGTCGGCGCATATCGAATAGCTCACGGTTACTCATCCCGGAGATTTCTTGACCGTTGAAGAAGATATTGCCGCTGGTCGGCTTAAGCAGGCCCAGCACCATATTCGCCACAGTGGATTTACCGGAACCCGATTCTCCTACCACCGCAAGAGTGGTACCGCGACGGAGGTTGAAGGAGACGTCATCGACGGCCTTCAGTTTCTTCGCTTCACCCTTTGCGCCGCGAATATCGAAGATCTTGGAAAGATGCTTAATTTCCACAATATTTTCACGGGACTCATGCCCGAGGCGAGCCCCGAGGAGCTCATCCTCGGCAACCGCAATACCCTGCGCATGAGCGGACTGGATGCGTTGCGAAGCCAATGAAGGCGCCGCGTCGACCAGACGCTTAGTATAGGGGTGCTGCGGATCGCGCAGAATATCCAGCGCAGGGCCAGATTCCACAACGCGGCCACGGTGCATTACCACTAGCTGTTCAGCTCTCTCCGCAGCGAGGCCGAGGTCGTGGGTGATGAACAGTACCGCGGTGCCGTGTTCCTTGGTGAGACCCGCAAGGTGGTCCAAAATGGTGCGCTGTACGGTCACATCCAGCGCCGAGGTAGGTTCATCCGCGATCAGTAGTTTGGGGTTTGCCGCCATACCGATAGCGATGAGCGCGCGCTGACGCATACCGCCGGAGAATTCGTGCGGGTACTGCTTGGCGCGTCGTTTCGCGTCAGGCAGGCCTGCCTCTTCCAGTAGTTGCGCGACCAGTTCGTCTTGGCTGAGGCCTTCAACGCTCACGTTATTAGCCTTAAGAGCTTCTTTCACCTGGGTGCCAATTCGCCACACTGGGTTCAGGTTGGACATCGGGTCCTGCGGGACCTTACCAATCTGGCTACCACGGAGTTCAACGAACTCTTTTTCGGTGCAGTGAGTGATGTCGCGGCCATCGAAAATAATCTGGCCGCCGACAACCTTGCCGGTGCCGGGCAGGAGCCCGTTCACAGCGGCAGCAGTGGTGGATTTACCGGAACCGGACTCACCCACGATTGCGACCGTCTGGCCGGGGTAGATGGTCAGGTTCGCTTTCCGTACCGCCGGCACAACACCGGTGGAGGAGGTGAACTCAATGTCAAGGTCACGAATCGTCAGCAAGGGTTCGGGAGCGTTCACGTCCGGGGATTCCGCACTGGCGTTACTTGCCAGGTCTTGATTTTGCATCGAAGTTTCTTCCATAGTCATCGGTTACCTCTTCCGGGCTTTCGGGTCTAGGGCGTCACGCACCACGTCACCCATCATGGTGAACGCCAGCACGGTTAGCGCTAGAGCGCCAGCTGGATAGAACAACAGGGTCGGCTGTGAACGCAAGCTGGCTTGGGCGCGAGAAATATCGCCACCCCAAGAGACTACTTCTGGCGGCAGGCCGATGCCTAGGAAGGACAGGGTGGCTTCAGAAACAATGAAGGCACCGAGGGCCACCGTGGCGTACACGATGATGGGGGCCAGAGCATTCGGCACGATATGCGTGATGAGGGTCCGCATCTTTGATTTACCAACGGCAATGGAGGCGGTCACGAATTCTTCGTTCTTGGTGGAGAGCACTGCGCCGCGGGTGATGCGGGCAATTTGGGTCCATCCGAAGGCTGCCAGCACTACCGCCAGCAGGAAGACGTCACGGTTCTCTTTGAACATTTGCATGGCGACGATGGCTGCCAGTACGAAGGGGATGGCGAAGAAAATGTCGGTGATTCGGGAGAGAATGGTATCAAACCAGCCGCCAAGGAAGCCTGCTAGGGCGCCGATTGTGGCACCCACAACCACGGAGAGGAAAGTAGCTAGAACGCCTACGGAGAGGGAGGCTCGGGTGCCGTAGACGACACGGGAGAACACGTCACACCCTTGCCGGTCATATCCGAAAAAGTGACCGGAGGACGGCGGTTTTAGACTGTTGGAGAGTTCACAGAATCGCGGATCTTGGGAGGTAAACAAGCTGGGGAATAGTGCCAGCAGGAACATGAATACCATGATGGCGGCAGCAATCCAGAAGAGTGGACGAATCCGCAGATTCTTCCACGCCTCACCCCACATGGACGAGGGCGCACTACTGTCTGAGACAGCATCTACGGCACCTAGACCGGTTTCATCAACATCAGAAACATAACGTTCTTGGCCGGCTAAAATAACCGCTGTACGGGGAGTATTAGACATAGCGAATCCTTGGGTCTAGAGCAGCATAGAGCAGGTCGACCAAGAGGTTGGCGACAATGTAAACCAGAATCAGGACGGTCGTAAAGGAGACAATAGTAGCAGCCTCGCCTTTAATAATGGCTTTGTACATGGTTCCGCCGACACCGTTAATGGCAAAGATACCCTCAGTCACGATGGCACCACCCATGAGAGCACCCAGGTCTGCACCGAGGAAGGTGACTACGGGGATAAGGGAGTTGCGCAGGACGTGCCGGGAGAGCACTTTGGAACGTCCAAGGCCTTTCGCGCGGGCGGTGGAAACATAGTCTGCATCCATGTTTTCACTGACGGACTGGCGGGTGAGTCGGAGGACGTAGGCGAAGGAGACTGCTCCTAGCACTATTGCCGGCATAATCAAGGCTTCAAATGATTCACCTGAACTTACGGTGACTGGAAGAAGTCCCCATTTCACACCGATAAAGAATTGCATCAGGAAACCGATTACAAAGGTGGGAATGGAGATGATTGCCATCGACACCACTAGGACAGTAGAGTCAAAGATTCCGCCGCGACGGAGGCCAGCGTAGAGACCGAAGATGATCCCGAAGATAGCTTCGAAACCGAGGGCCATGAAGGCGAGCCGGATGGTGACGGGGAAGGCGTGTGCCATCACCGCACTCACCGGCTGGCCGGAGAAAGTAGTACCAAAGTCGAGGGTTATGATGCCCTTCAAGTAAAGTAGGTACTGGACAATAAAGGGTCGATCAAGGTTGTATTCTGCTCGAATTCGGGCGATTGCTTCGGGGGGAAGAGATTTGTCTCCACCGAGGGCAACCACCGGATCGCCCGGCATTAAGAAAACTAGCGCATAAATCAGTAGCGTAGCCCCAAAAAATACCGGAATCATCTGTAACAGACGTCTTCCTGTGTATCGCAGCATAAGGGATTCCTTTAAACGTTGTGGATAAGGTAGGTTTTAAGATTTATATGCGTGACGGCGCCCACCTATGAATAGGTGGGCGCCGGTCTATGCTCTACTTCTTAGTAATCTGGTAGTACAGCGGATTGGAGTCCCAACCTACGGTCACGTTCTGGACCTTGGTGGAGTAGCCACCAGTTGAGTTGGAATACCATAGCGGAATGGCGGGCAAATCCTGCATGAGGATTTCCTGTGCCTGCGTGAATTTCGCGAGGGCGTCTTCTACGTTCTTGGCGGCCAGACCTTCCTTAAGCAGTTTGTCAAACTCAGGGTTAGAGTAGTTGCCATCGTTTGAAGAACCACCGGTCGCATAGATGGGTGCAAGGAAGTTGTACTGCGAGGGGTAGTCAGCCAACCAGCCGGTCCGGTAGGCGGTTTCCATCTCGTGTTTCGAAACCTTGGTCCGGAGAGATTTGAAATCGGGGTAGGCTTCGCCTACTGCGTCAATTTCAAGGGTGTTCTTGATGGAGTTTGCTACTGCGTCAACCCAGCTCTGGTGTCCACCGTCTGAGTTGTAAGCCAACTTAAACTGGCCTTCCCAAGGGCTAATGGCGTTAGCTTGAGCCCAGAGTTCCTTCGCCTTGTCAGGATTGTAGGCGAGAACTTCGGAACCCTTAATACTGTCGGAGTAGCCTTGGAGCACGGGAGCAGTGAAGTCCTTAGCGGGGCTCTTAACGTTGTTGAAAATCTTTTCGGTGATTTCGGGACGGTTAATCGCCATGGAGATAGCCTGACGACGCAGCTTACCTTCTTCACCTGCGAAATGTTTCTCATCAGTGTCAATAGTGAAAGAGTAGAACAATGCAGAGGGCTTGTTGACAGCACGATCACCAAGTTCGGTTTTGAAGGTGGTCAGCGCGATATCAGGAATAGCATCCAGGACATCCAAGTTATCTGCAATCAAGTCAGTGTAGGCGGCGGGAAGTTCGGGGTAGAACTTGAGCTTGACGCCATCATTCATGGGCTTACGCGGGCCAGTGTAGGTCTCATTCGGAACTAGCAGAATATCTTCATTATGGTTCCACTTGCTGACCTTATAGGGGCCGGAGGCGGGAGGATTCTCACCGTAAGCCTTAATGTCAGTGAAAGCGGAGTCAGCCATGGGCTGGTAAGCAGAGTAACCAAGGCGCAAGGGCCAGTCAGCTTCCGGCTGAGCAAGGGTTACTTTGAAGGTGTAGTCATCGACAACTTCAAGGCCTTCCATTTCTTTACCCTCCTCGAAACCCTTAATTGAGGAGAAGAAGGAAGCCTGCTTTAGGCTTTCCTTAACCGCATAGTTCCATGCCTTAGTGAAGTTTTCAGCCTTAACTTCGGTGCCGTCAGAGAACTTCTGCCCCTTCTTCAAGACGACGGTGTAAACTTGGCTGTCATCGCTGGTCACAGACTCAGCAAGGTCGGGATGAGTGACACCATCAGCGTCATAGTAAAAGAGGCTGGAACCGATCATCGTAAGAATCCTGCCGCCACCCGTTTCGTTGGTGTCACCTGGCAATAGCGGGCTTTCTGGTTCTGAGCCGTAACCGATTATATAGTTTGTGCCGCCACCCTCTGCGGAGTTGCCAGCATTTCCACTATCGGCCGCGTTAGAGCAGCCAGCTAGGACGAGTGCGCCTGCCATGCTGAGTGCAGCCAAAGCTGTAAATTTCTTGTTCATGTGTCCCCTCCAGGGTATTCGCGAAGTAAGTATTCGCATAACAACAATAAGTACACATTACTATTTCTTTACCCTTAAACGCAAGGCAGTTACCTAATTGCAACATTTATCACGAATCTGCTTAAAAATAGCAATTAATTTTCCTTTTACATTTCTATAACCTATTGAAAAATCGGTAATAAAATGTAATGTAGATTTACTCTCCAACAGGGGATTTTTAAACCCTCCCCCTCGTCCCCAAACGTGATTTAGCGTAAATCAGGGTCGAAAGCTGGAAATAACGTGCAGAAACCTGCCAAAATCAAGTACCTTATTAACTGTGAGCACAGCAAATCAGAACCCCCGTGAACAGTACCGTGAAGCCCTCGCGCGACGACGCGCAACCACTTTCCTGGTACTGTTTATCGCACTGTTAGTCATCTTACTTAGCGGAATCCTGTTTGCTACCAACACGATTAAAGCACCCTTCAATCCCGCGTTTAAGCACGGGCCGATCACTCCCACCTATTTCACGACCCCCTGTCTGCCCGACACAACCAACCCGGTTGAACTAGACAAGCTCACCGTAAATGTCTACAACACGACAGAGCAAAGTGGCTTAGCGGGCACGGTCGCAAAGCAGCTGAAAGAACGCAAAATCACCGTCGCAACCGTATCCAACAGCTCCGTGACAGTTACGGGAGCCGCAGAGATTCGCACCTCGGTCCATTCCTTGCAGGAAGCCTACACTCTGGCTGAAATGATTCCGAACTCAGTCGTAGTTTTGGTTCGCACAGACCCGAAGCATCCCCGGCAACTATCGCTACTGCTGGGCGATGACTACGATCAGATAGTGGAAAAGGAAGCCTACGAAGGATACGACCCCGACCGCTTCTTGAACAGCCCCGCAGAATGCGTTCCGGTGGACAGCATTTTCGTGAAAAATGAGCTACAAAACCTGCTGTCCGGCGCTGACACTAATGAGGGGACTCCATCTTCCCCCGAAGGAACTCCTCCCACTCCTGAGCAGGCCGGCTAATCGTGAAAACGCAGACCAACCCCAGTTCGGGTTTAGAACCGGTGGAGATTCCTCCCACCACGCTCTCTTACGACCCCAACTTCGAGTTCCCCGCCAAATTCCCGTCTGATCCGTCTACGGCAACACAGACTTTTCTCTACCATGCCGCAAAACCTCCAAAAAACAGGATTGTTTCCGTTGCTTTAGGTTTCGCCTACGTCGGGGCAGTAGTCCCCTTTGTTGCCCTGCTCTCCCTCATTTTGGGTCTAGCCGGTTACTTCAACTGGGCCGGGCGGCAAGGAGTTAGGCGGGGTGAGGCTCTGGGTGTCATAGTGGTTTCAGGCGCTTTCCTCGCCCTGCAACTGATTACCGGGATACTCCTGTATAGCTTCTCCGTCCTACAGATTTAGAACCGTACCGCAGAGCGCAAAATAAAAACGTGCCAGAGACAATCTCTAATCTCTGGCACGTTCATTGGCGGAAGCGGAGGGATTTGAACCCCCGGAGGCTGTGACACCTCACAACATTTCGAGTGTTGCACCTTCGGCCGCTCGGACACGCTTCCTGTGCGATACATGGTAATTCAGTGCAGGCATCCAGCGCAACCGCACCACCGGCCCAATTCGGGCCGAAAACAGCTCACACGCCGCGGTCGAGACGCTTTTCTTGGAAGTATTTGCGAAGCTGGTCACTACACTCAGCCTCCATCACGCCGCCACGCACCTGCGGCATATGATTCAAACGGCTGTCCCGCAACACGTCCCGGACCGACCCGGCAGCGCCAGCTTTCTCATCCCATGCACCGAATACCACCCCACCGATTCGGGCACTGACCAGCGCCCCCGCGCACATCGTGCAAGGCTCCAAAGTAACGACCAGAGTGTAATCCTCCAAATGCCAGCTTCCCGCGGTTTTACTGGCCGCACGTAGGGCATTCACTTCCGCATGGCCGACCGGATCCCCCTCGGCCTCACGCGTATTCCACCCGCGCGCCACCACTTCACCCGCGCTATCTAAAACCACGGCCCCAACCGGGATATCGCCGGCGGCAGCGGCCTGCTCCGCCAGTTGCAGGGCCTCAGTCATGGCGTCATTGATACGCCGATCTTGCAGATTCATGCCTACACCATACCTAAAGTACGGACTGTGTTCGATTTCACCGCCCCCGATAGGGGTAGGAATATCGAATAAATCACTCCAAAACTCGCTTCTAGGCGTTACGGTAGTGGTATGCGATTAATTGAAGTAAAACATCCCCTGGTTGACCACAAGCTCACCACCTTGCGCCGGCAGGAAACCCCTTCCGCCGTTTTCCGTCAACTCGTTGACGAACTAGTTACCTTGCTCGCCTACGAAGCTACCCGGGAAATCAGCGTGGAAACCGTTGATATTGTCACCCCGGTGCAGGCCACTCAGGGACGCCAGCTCACTGAGCCGCGCCCCATTGTGGTCCCGATCCTACGCGCCGGACTAGGCATGCTGGAAGGTCTGATGCGTCTGCTGCCGACCGCGGAAGTTGGCTTCCTCGGCATGAAGCGTGATGAGCAGACCCTCGAGATTGACACCTACGCGAACCGTTTGCCGGAGGACCTGTCCGGCCGTCAGTGCTTCGTAGTCGATCCGATGCTGGCAACTGGCCACACCCTGGTGGATGCCACCAACTTCCTGCTGGAAAAGGGCGCCTCGGATGTGACTTGTGTCTGCCTGCTGGCCGCTCCAGAAGGCCTGAAGACCCTGGAAGAGTCCATTGGTGACCGCGCGAACGTGACCGTCGTAGTTGCCGCCGTGGATGAGCGCCTCAACGAAGCTTCCTACATTGTGCCCGGCTTGGGTGACGCGGGCGACCGCCTCTACGGTATCGTCGACTAAGAGCTTCCCGAAACATAGTTTCCCCCCTCGCCTAGTTTTAGACGAGGGGGAAAGTTTATGTGCCCATCCCGGGTGATGCGCTTCGCGTCAGGCCGAGGACGAGGGCGGGGTCGGCCCGCCAGCCGACCGGTCAGTTAAGTCCGCGGCCGAGGGCGCTTTCCACCTTAGAAGGACGGTAGCACTGCACCGTCAGCCCAGGTCTTCTGGATGTAGTCGCGCACCTCATCAGAGTGCAGGAGCTTTTCCAGCTTCTGAATATTGGGGTTCTGGTCACCGTTGCGCCACACCAGCAGGTTAGAGGCAGGATTGTCTTTAGTTTCTTCCACAATCAGACCATCCTTCGGTGCCAAACCTACCGCCTGCGCAAAGTTACCGTTGATCACGGCTGCGTCCACGTCTTCGAGGGAGCGTGCCAGCTGCGGGCCGGCAACTTCCACGAACTCAAAGTTTTTCAGTTTCTTCACCGTGTTGATAGTGGCGCCGGCCGGAACTGGGCCTTCCACGAAGCCGGCCTGGGCCAGCAGGTTCAGTGCCCGCGTCTGGTTGGTGGGGTCGTTAATAATCCCCAGCTGGCCACCTTCGGGGAAGTCTTTCAGGTCGGTGATCCGCTTCGAGTACAGCGCTAGTGGCTCAAGGTGGATGCCTTTGCCGGGAACGAAATCGTAGCCGCGTTTCTCAGCTTGATCTTTCAGGTAAGGGATCGTCTGGAAATAGTTTACGTCAACCTCTTTGGCCTGTAGGACTTCGTTCGGTGCAATATAGTCATCGAACTGTTTAATGTCTAGTTTTAGGCCTTCTTTTTCGGCAAGGTTATCGCGCACGAACTCCAGAATCTTGGCGTGCGGGGTGGGATTCGCGGCAACAATCAAGGTGGCGCTTTCTTCCTTGGTGCTGTCGGCACCATTATTATCTGTGCCGGCAGAGCAACCCGTGAGGGTGAGGGCGGCGGCAGTGGTGACGATTGCGAGGGTAGAAGTGAGCTTACGCATAGTAGTTTCCTTTCACTACAGATTCGAAAATCAAAGAGTTTGGGGTGCAGGCATTGAGCCAATTTTGTGCACCAAATTTGCAGAAGATAGTTACGGACAGGGACTAGAAGTAGCCTCCGGAGGTCGTTTCCTTAACGGTGATCGACTCTCCGGCTAATCATGTCGCCAACCATCTGCACAATCTGCACCAGAAGCACGATGCCGACTACGGTCAAAACCATTACATCGAGTTCGTACCTGTTATAGCCGTAGTTCATGGCCATTTGGCCGAGTCCGCCACCGCTGAGAGCTCCAGCCATGGCACCGAAACCGATCAGGGTGATCGCCAAAACCGTGCTAGCTTGCACAAGCGGCGCGGCAGCTTCACGCAGGAGCACATCGAAAAGAATCCGCATCCGGGAGGCGCCCATCATTTGGGCGGCCTCGATTTTGCCTTTTTCGACACCGAGGATTGCGGTCTCCACCAGTCGCGCATAGTAGGGAACGGCTGCCACTACAAGCGGCACTAGCGCGCCCTGCCAGCCGATTGTCGTCCCAATCAAGTAGCGGGTGAAGGGCATGATTGCGACCGCCAAAATCAGGAAAGGAATCGAACGCCCCACATTCACTATGAAGGAGAGCACTGAGTTCACCCCTCGTGAGGGAAACAGGTGATCCTTACCGGTGGCGACCAGCGCAATCCCGAGGGGGATGCCAAGAAGCATTGTCAAAGTAGTAGAACTGACAGCTTTCGCAACGGTTTCCCAAACCGCAGTCAGGTAGCCGGAGCGAATCACCGGATTGTCAAACCAGGTGCCATTATCGGTGCCCATCAGAGAGGTCACCAAAACTGGTAGATACGAACTCATACTACGGGCACCTCCTCAGCGAAGATATTATGGGAGTGGAAAGCTGCCAAGGCTGCTTTCACTTGGCTACGTGGCACTGTTAAAGCGAGACGACCCACCTGGGTGCGTCCTAAAGTTTCGAAAGTTCCGGCAGCTAAATCGCCAGAGAGCGAAGAAGCTAAAGTCATTACCGCCGAACCGGTCGGCTTGCCGGGGCTGGAGGTAAACCGCACATCCAGCAAGGCATTCTCATTACCGTGGGCATCATGAGTGACATCGCGGGCTGAAATAGCGGGGAAAGGCACCAAATCGCAGGTCAGGCGGCTGGTCACATCCTTCACCAGTTCTTCCAACGGACCAGTAGTGGCAACTTTTCCATCTTCCAACAAGGTTACCGAATCGCAGATTTCGCGCACCACGCTCATTTCGTGAGTGATGATTACGACCGTCACCCCAAACTGTTCTCGCAAATCAGAGAGCAGATGCAGAATTTGTCCGGTAGTTTCAGAATCGAGGGCGGAGGTCGGCTCATCGCAGAGCACCACCGGCGGACGGTCGGCCAACGCCCGGGCGATTCCGACGCGCTGCTTCTGTCCACCTGACAGTTCCGAGGGGTAAGAGTTGGCGCGTTCAGTTAGGCCCACGAACTCTAATAGTTCTGCGACTCTCGCTTTCGTTTCAGCGGCAGGCGTGCCGTTAAGACGCAGCGGGTAGGCGATATTTTGCTCCACAGTGCGGGCATCAAGCAGGTTCGCATGCTGGAAGACCATGCCGATATTGCGGCGCGCTCTTCTCAGCGCAGACTGCCCTAGTCGACTAAGGTCTTCACCGTTGACAATTACTTCACCGGAAGTAGGTGACTCCAAAGTGGTGAGGCAACGAATCAGAGTAGACTTACCGGCACCGGACTGGCCAACGATCCCGTGGATTTCACCGCGCTGAATCTCTAAGTTCACATCAACGAGGGCATCCACAACCCTTCCAGATTCACTCTGGTAGGTTTTGGAAAGTCCGCGCAACTCAATCATTGGTTGCACGCTTGTCGGATTCTTCTCCGACTGCTCGGAGGTATCCTCAAAGAGGTTACCGGTAGTACTCATTCTGTCCTCCATCGGTCTTGGCGGTAGCACCCGCACCAAAGATTTGGGGGTTGCTGCAACTTCGACGAGCCAAGTCTCTCCGTCGCTCTGGATGGTTTAAGTAAAGCAAATATAACACAATCTAAAGAGAGTGCAAAATAGAGAGAGCTAGTTCATTCCGTACACTGAACGCCAGATATCTGGCACGGTCACATCCTCGAAAATAAAGCCCGAATCGGTGAGCTTTTTCGGGATAACCCGCTGCGAAGCCAGCAGTAGTTCACGCCCCATTTTACCCAGTGCACGCACCGCGAAACTGGGGGCAGCCAGACGTGATTTCCACCGGTAGACACCGTTCAGGTAGTCGTGCAGCTCCCCGTTCTGGATGGGCGCAGGAGCCGCCAGATTGAAAGGACCGGAAACGTCCTCATGCTCAATCACCCACAGCAGGGCACGGGCCGCATCATTAAGTGAAACATAGGACTGCCACTGTTTCCCATCCCCCAGGCGGGCGCCCAAACCCCAACGATACAGATGATGCAACCGGGCCCCGATGCCGTCCTCGGCGGCCACAATCAAAGAGGTGCGCGAAAGCGCCACTCGGACCCCTAAACTGGCTGCCGCCTGCGCGGCAACCTCCCAGCGGACGCAGAGGTCAGCTAGGAAGCCTTTGCCAGCGTGATCATGCTCCACTAAGACACGGTCCCCTCTGGAACCGTAGAAGCCAATAGCAGAACCAGACAGGAAGACTTGCGGTCGCGCTTCGGCGGGCAATGCCGCCATGCCTTGAACCAGCGTATTCACCGAATCAATCCGCGAAGATTCCAGCAAGGCTCTGCGCTTCGGTGTCCACGGTTGCGGAGCAATCGCCGCCCCATTCAGGCACACCACTGCGGTAGAGCCAGCTAACGCAGTGGCAGGAATCAGGCCCTGGGCAGGATTCCAATGAGCGTGTTCACGCCCAAACTTATCCATCTTTACTTGGGTACGCGGGGATTTGACGCGATGCAAAACTCTGACTGTCCAGCCGCTCTGCTCAGCTAGGTCAGCGAGCCGAGAGCCCAGCAGTCCCGCACCAGCGATAGTCAATACAGCCATTGGGGAACCTACTTAAGCACCTTGAAGCGGTTAAAGTGCTTTGCCCCAGGGAGCATCTCTTTCCCGGCGAAAAGCTGAGGGATGGTCACGAACTTGAAGCCCTTCGCGGAATACTCCTTCACAATCAAAGGAACCGCCTGCGGAGCAATCTCATGCACATCATGCATCAAAATGATGGAGCCATTTTGTGTCTGCTGACGGACATAACCCATGGCTTTATCCAAGTTATGGTCTTTCCAGTCGAGGGTATCTACGTCCCAAAGAATGGCGGCTAGGCCCTGATCGGCCATCACTTTACGAACCCGATGATTCACTGCCCCGTAGGGTGGACGCATCAGATTGGGGGTAAAACCGACCACCTTTTCGATCTCTTTGTTAGTGTCGACCAGCTCATGCATGAGGCGTTCGTTATTCAACTTCGTCAGTTGTGGGTGACTCCAGCTGTGTCCGCCGATGGCATGACCTTCCGCTACCGCCCGACGCAAGAGCTCAGGTTGAGCTTTGACCTGACGTCCCATCACGAAGAAAGTGGCGGGAACATTAGCCGCCCGGAGGGCATCCAGAACCTGGGCGGTGTAATCCCCCGGGCCGTCATCAAAGGTCAAAGCAATGCACTTTTCCACGTCACAGTTCGGCCCACCGGTTGCTTCATTCCCATGCGCTAAACGCTCCTTAGGTTCAGGAGTGGGAGGCTCAGGGGTCGAGGGAGTCTCGGGGCTGTCCACGGTTGGTTCTACCGTTTCGACAGTGACTTCCGGGGTGCTGAGTGTCGACTTGTTGGGGGTGAAACCTCCAGCTTGATATGCGGGCGCGCAAGCAGACAAAAGCAGCGCGCATCCGACCACCATAGTGGATAGCGAAAACCGGCGCATTGACGTGACCTTTCTTAGGTGTCAGCCGGCAAAAGTCTAGTGTTGATAGTTCTTATGCTGCTTAACCGGCTTGACCGGAAGCAGCAGGAGAAGTCCGACTAACAGAATCCATACTATGCCCAAAATACCCCAGTATTCATATCCAGCCGCCTTACCCACAATGAGATATCCGACATACAGGGAGAAGGAGTACATGGCGGGGGCAAGGAAAGAAACGGCACGGCCCGTGGTGGCGTACAATCCGAAGACTTCACCTTCCCGTCCCGGAGGAATCACACGGCCCAGGAAGGAGCGTGACGCCGACTGCACGGGACCGACAAAAGCAGTCAACGCTAAGCCCACAATCCAGAAGACACGCTGACCACCGTTATGAAGAATAAAGACCAGAGTGCCACAAATAATCATGGCGACCAAGGAAATAATGATGACTCGTTTCGGACCAATGTAGTCCTCCACCCAGCCAAAAAGGTAGGTGGCAACGCCAGCAATCACGTTGGAAGCGATCGCAAAAATCATGATCTGGGTGGTGTCGAAACCGAAAACGGCTTTCCCAATGATGGCACCGAAGATGAAGATGCCTGCTACGCCGTCACGGAAAACCGCTGAGGCTGCCATGAACAGCAGGGTCTGCGGCGCATTGCGGAAAAGATCCTTAATGGTTCCCCACAGCATCTTGTAGGAGTCGAAGAAGCTCTCCCGGCCTTGCCCCGTGATGTTCTCATTAGGTTTAACGCCGCGAATGGTGAAGAGCACCGGCAAAGCGAAAACAGTAAACCACAGGGCCGAAGTCAGGATTGAGACGCGAATGTTCATGTGATTGACGTCAGTAACCCCGAACCAGTGCATGCCAGAACCGAGGAAAGCTACCAGCAACAAAGCCAGCAAAATAATGCCGCCGAAGTAGCCTGAACCCCAGCCAAAACCTGAGATTGTGCCCCTATTCTTTGAGGTGGAAATCCGGTTCAACATGGCGTTGTAGTTCACGGAGGCGAACTCAAAGAAGATGTTGCCTAAGCCCAGCAGGATAATACCGAACCAGAGCGCATTCATGGCACCCATCGGCGATTCGGGGTAAACCCAGTACATGGCTACCATGCAGGCAATCCCAAGGAAGGTGAAAATACCTAGACTTCGAGTGCCACGACCGCGACGGTCTGCGCGCTGACCGGCAATGGGGGCAAGCAAGGCGATAACCACGCCCGCTAGCGCCATCCCGTTCGACAGGTGGCTTTGCGCGGTGCCCGTGTCAGTGAAGAGCCCATCGGTGGTAAGGAAAGTAGAGAATACGAAGGTGGTACAGACCGCGTTGAAGGCGGCTGAACCAAAATCCCAACTGGCCCAGGCCAACACTGGCCACCGCGTAACAGTTTTCCAAAGCGACAGTGAGTCCTCAGGGACAGGACTGGTATTCGATGATGCAGGTATGTAAGTCACGAATATTACTTTAATGCAATATTCAAGAAATAATCAGCGATAAACTAAAATGCTTTCAACTGTTCACTTGGTGTTCACCAAGAACTGGGCATATTTCAAGTCCGTGGGCGTGGTAATTTTGAAGCCTTCGCTGGCTCCGTCCACAATTTCTACCGGCTGTCCGGCAGTTTCTGCCAGTCCCGCGTCATCAGTGGCGGCCGTGCTTTCTGAGTCTCCTTGAGACTGAGCCTGCTCATGTAACTGCAGAATCTGGTCGAGGACAAAACCTTGCGGGGTTTGCACGATGCGCAGCTGATTGCGGTCCACCGTGCCTGCTACCTGCTGGGGGTTTTGCTGCGAGACTTGCTTAATGGTGTCAACTACCGGCAGCGCCGCAATCGTGGCATGCCCTGTTTCAGCAACGCGGCTAGCTACCCGATCAAAAACTTCAGTTGGCATGAGGCAGCGGGCCGCATCATGGACAAGGACGAGGGCGTCCAAAGGGGCGTACTGTGCCACGGCCTGAAGTCCAGCAAATACTGATGCTTGGCGGCTGGCCCCACCCTCGACAAAAAATACTGGAATCGAGCAAGCCGGTTTTGTCGGCGCAAAGTCAGGGAGAGAAACAGCTGGAATCGTCACCACTACACCCGCCAGATTCTGCACTAGGCTGACCCGTTGCAGGGCGTGTTCAAGGAGGGTACGCCCAGCTAAGGAAACCAAAGCTTTCGGCTGCTTAGCACCTAAACGGTTACCGGAACCAGCGGCAGTCACTACCACCCAAACCGGGGCGTTAACTCCCGCGGAGGGCATCACGGTTGTGGTTCTTCCTCGGGGGCAGGCTCAGGGGCTGCCTCCGCCAGAATCTTATCTAGGCGAGTTTCCGCAGTTTCCTCATTAGTGTCGCGGGCCAAAGCCAGCTCAGAAATCAGAATCTGCCGAGCCTTCGCCAGCATTCGCTTCTCCCCGGCGGAAAGACCACGATCCCAGTCGCGGCGGGTCAAATCACGGACCACTTCGGAGACTTTCACGATATCGCCGGTCGCAATTTTTTCCACATTTGCCTTGTAACGGCGGGACCAGTTGGAAGGCTCATCAATATTGTCCGCGCGGAGTACATCGCTGACTTCTTTCAAACCGTCAGCGTCAACTACGTCGCGAACGCCGACCATTTCCACGTTCTCCGCGGGAACCTGAATGGTCAAATCTCCCTGCGCGACCCGAAGGGTTAAGAAGATTTTCTCTTCACCGCGCATGGTCCGCTTGTTGATAGCCTCAATAGTGGCGGCTCCGTGATGAGGGTAAACTACCGTCTCACCGACTTTGAAAGACATGAAGGTCTCCTTGAAATAGCTCGTGTCTCACCATTCTACCACTAGCCACCTAGCTACTGGGCCAATCTGTCGTGTCTTCCTCGTCCTCTCCCTAGTCTTCTTGCGGAACCAGTTTGTAGCCTAAACCTCGGAAAGTCACGATGCGCTGAGGATGGGCGGGGTCTTCCTCGATCTTGCTACGCAAACGCTTAACGTGCACATCCAGGGTCTTCGTGTCCCCCACATAGTTGGAACCCCAAACCCGGTCAATAATTTGTCCGCGGGTCAGCACGCGCCCAGCGTTACGCAACAAAAATTCAAGCAGTTCAAACTCCCGCAGCGGCAGGTTAAGTTCCTCCCCTTCCAGGGTCACTACGTGACGTTCCACATCCATACGAAGCCCCGCAACCTCCAGGATAGAACCAGTGCTTTCCCCCTGGGAGTTGCGGCGCAAAACTGCGCGAATTCGAGCTAAAAGTTCACGGTACGAATACGGTTTAGAGACATAGTCGTCGGCACCTAGCTCAAGTCCAATAATTCGGTCCACCACATCATCCTTGGCCGTCACCATAATGATGGGGAGTTGGGATTTCGCCCGAATCTGCTTACACACATCAGTGCCAGAGATTCCCGGTAGCATCAGATCCAATAGCACCAAATCGATCTTGTTTTTCTCAAACTGCCGCAGGGCAGATTCCCCATCCGCCGCAGCAATCACTTGATATCCGTCCCGGCGCAGCGAAAAAGTTAAAGGCTCACGGAAGGACTCTTCATCCTCGACAACTAAAATCGTGGTCATTCTTAGTCCTCCTTTTCGTCCATCCTATCGAAGTCATCCTCTATACGCGCCTGCGGTAGCACCAGCGTAAAAGTGGACCCGCGGCCCGGACTGGACCAAACGGAGACCGTACCACCATGATCCATCGCGACGTGCTTAACAATGGAAAGCCCCAACCCCGTACCCCCGGTCGCCCGTGAGCGCCCCGGATCAACCCGGTAGAAGCGTTCAAAAATCCGGTCCTGCTCAGCAGCGGGGATGCCGGGCCCCTGATCGACTACGGCGATTCTAACCAGCTCATCCTCCACCGTCACACCCATGGAAACACTGCCGCCCGACTCAGAGTAGCGAATCGCATTATCAACCAGATTACGCACCGCGGTAGTCAGCAGGTCCGCGTCACCCCAAACGGCAGCGCCCGTATTCTTGCTAGAGGCGACGAGGGAGATTTGTTTCTCCGCCGCCAAAACGCTTTGCATCTCTGTGACGTTCTGGATCAGCTCATCAACGTCAACTAGCTCAGGTTCATGCAAAGCATCTGGCACTTCCAAACGGGAAAGGTCAATAATGTCCGACACTAGGTTGGCTAGGCGCTTTGATTCTTTCCGCAGTGAACGCGCGAACTGCTGCACGTATTCGGGATCGTCCGCGTTATTCTCAATAGTCTCCGACAGTAGCTGGATTGCTCCCACCGGGGTTTTCAACTCATGGGAGACGTTCGCAGTGAAGTCGCGCCGGGTTTGCTCCAGACGACGCGAAGCAGACAGATTCTCCGCCAGAATCAGTACGTATCCGTCCCGTAAGGGCGCCACCCGGACCATCACCGGGATCGTCTGACCGGAGGGGAAGGGACCGCGGATTACTTCTAGCTCTTGCTCTACGACAGTGCCGGTTGCCCGAAGATTCTCCACAATCTCCGCCAGCTCCAGATTCGCTAAAGATTCTTCTTTTACCAGACCATAAGCGTAAGCGTTCGCGTCGGCCCGAACCACCCGGTCGCGACAATTTAGGACAATCGCGGTGTAGGGAACAGCAGCTAGGATGGAAAGCACTCCCGGTTCTAGGGGGAGCGCGGGGGCACCCTCGGCCAGTAGCTCTTCACGATGGCGACTACGTTCACTAATCCAGGCACCCCAAACGCCGCTCGCTCCTACGACGAGACCGAGGAGGGCGCTCACAACGGGAATCCAAACAGTAGTGTCCACGGTCCTAGCGTACTAATGATCCGGGACTTTGTAGCGCCCAGATGCGTTTATCTTCGGAATTGGCGTAAATGTTAACCTGCCGTTCATTTAACGGTGTATTGTCGTTCAAACAACTTTGTTTAACTGTTGTCTGTAAAGGAATCTGCAAGTCGATTTTGCAGTATCGTTTTCACCACTATTGAAAGGCGCGTTCTGGCTTATGCGCGATGCATACAAACAAGATCTTGATCATCTCAGGGATAACCTGGACCGGATGATTCGCTACGTTTCGAGGGCGACCAAGAGGGCACGCTCAGCCATGAAGGAAACTGACCTAATGTTAGCTGAGCAGACCATTGATGCAGATGATCGGATTGACGACCTCGCCGACATGGTGGAGTCAACCACCCTGTCCATGCTCGCTCTGCAGGCACCGGTTGCTTCTGATTTGCGCCTGATTACCGGCGCGATGAAGTTTTCTCAAGCACTGGAACGGATGGGCGATCTAGCAACCCATGTGGCTCAGGTGGCCCGCAGTTCCTATCCGGAGCCACCAACACCTGAACCGATCCAGTCAGTGTTGAATGAGATGGCCGATAAGGTTTGTGATTCTGTGGAGCTATTGGAGAAATTGCTGAACGAACAGGACATGAGCCTGGTCGCAGCGATTATAGATGGCGATGATGAGATTGATGAATACAATCAGCGGGTCCGTCGCCTAGTGGCAGACCCTGAGGTGGAGATGACCCGTCAGCAGATTGTGAACGCTACCTTGCTGGCCCGCTTCCTTGAGCGCTTGGGTGATCACGCGGCGAAGGCGGCTGGCCGGATGCTCTATATTGTGCGCGGCGACCTGATTACTCATCACAATGAGGATATTGAAATCTAAATTCTGTCCTGAACAGACAAGAATGTGGGCGGGTTCCAGTTGGGGAACCCGCCCACATTAACAATTATGGGAGGCAACCTCAGTTGAGGCTCAGACCCTACTTGCCCTGTGAGGCGACAGCCTTGATGGCGGCTTCAGCAGCTGCCGGATCCAGGTAGCGGCCACCCTTGGTGATGGGCTTGAGATCTTCGTCCAGCTCATACACCAACGGAATGCCGGTGGGGATGTTGAGGCCGGCAATCTCATCATCAGAGATGCCGTCGAGGTGCTTGACGATGGCACGCAGGGAGTTGCCGTGCGCAGCAATCATAATGGTCTTGCCGGTCTTAATATCGGGGACGATAACTTCGTTCCAGTAAGGCAGCAGACGCTCCAGCACGTCCTTCAAGCATTCGGTGGCAGGAATCGGCTCACCAGCGTAGCGCGGGTCAGAATCTTGAGAGAATTCGGAACCGGCCTCAATAGCGGGCGGCGGCACGTCGTAGGAGCGACGCCATTCCATGAATTTCTCTTCACCATACTCGTCACGGATTTCCTTCTTGTTCTTGCCCTGCAAAGCGCCGTAGTGACGCTCATTCAGACGCCAGTTGCGCTCCACCGGAATCCAGTGGCGGTCAGCAGCGTCCAGAGCAAGGTTCGCAGTCATAATGGCGCGACGCAGTAGCGAGGTGTAGAGCTTATCGGGTAGCACCCCGGCTTCCTTCAGCAGTTCGCCACCGTGAGAAGCTTCTTCGCGGCCCTGGTCAGAGAGCGGAACATCCACCCATCCGGTGAACAGGTTCTTGGCATTCCACTCACTCTGCCCATGGCGGAGCAGTACTAGCGTGTAGGTCATTTGATCCCTTTCTAAATATTGGTCAACGTTCCTATTCTAACGGGCAGGAACCGGAATTTTATAGTTACAAAGTCCGTGGTCAACACCCTAATAGCGAACAAGGTCACATCACAGTATAAAGATTCACTAACAGATTCGACTTTCGGTTTCTCAACTGAGAATGAGTTTTGATATAACAGTTCTAGCAACCTTAGTTAGGTAATGCTTACCTAGCTGAAGCTTGGTTGAGAGAAAGTAGGAAATAAATTGAAGAAGATTGTTGCAATCGCTGGCTGCGTGGCACTGTCACTCAGCATGGCCGCATGCTCCGCAGACACTAACAACAAAACCGGTGGCACCACCGAGTCCCCCGCAATGGAGATGGCTCCCCTAGCAGTCACCGCTACTACTACCCAGATTTGTGACTACGTCACCCAGATCGCTGAAGGCTCCGACGGCATCGTCGGACTCGAAAAGACCGGCGCTGACGGCAAGACCGTCAAGACCGTTGACCCCAAGAACAAGGCCCTCATTAAGTTGAGCTGCCTCTTGGCCCCCAACGCTTCCGCTCACGAGCACGAAATGACCAACCAGCAGATGCAGGACTTGGCAGCTTCCAAGCTAATGCTAGTGTCCGGTGTTGACTTGGAGCACTTCCTCGACAAGGCCATTGACGCCTCTGGCTTCTCCGGCAAGATTATTGTTACCTCCGGCGACAAGGGTGCCGGTTTCGGCGCAGCCGGCGACAAGCTAGAGGTTGTGGACGGCCCCGAAAAGGTGAAAGTTGAGAAGTGGCCCTTCCCCGGTGAAGACGGCGAAGACCCCGAGTTCACCTTTGATCCGCACGTATGGACCTCCCCCGCTAACGCCAAGATTCAGGTCGTGAACATCGGCGCCGCTTTCGCTGCCGCCGACCCGGAGCATAAAGACGCTTACGATCAGGCTGTGGAAATCTTTGGCAAGCGCGTTGACGACCTCGACGCTTGGGCTAAAGCCACCTTGGATTCAGTCCCCGCCGAAAAGCGCGTTCTGTTCACCTCACACGACGCTTTCGGTTACTTCTCTAACCGTTACGACATCAAGTTTATGGGTTCCGCTATTCCGGACTTCTCCGACCTTGGCGAAGCTTCCGCTGACCACTTGGCTGAGACCGTTCAGAAGATTAAGGACTCCGGCGCTATCGCAGTCTTCGCTGAGAACTCCAACTCTGACAAGAACGTACAGAAGCTGGCTAAGGAAGCTAACGTGAAGCTGGTCAACGCCGATGACGCCCTTTACGGTGACTCCCTCGGCCCGGTAGGCTCCGCTGGCGAAACCTACATCGGTTCCATCATTCATAACGTGAAGTCATTGACCACCGCTTGGGAAGGCAAGATTGCTGACCTCCCCGAGTCCATCAAGAGCTTCGACCGTAACTGATCCGACTGATAGGGTAAACGCGAAATCTAGTTCAAGATTTGCACACCTATCAACGGTTTAACCACAGCTAGCTCCGTTCTGTCAGATAGGCAGAACGGAGCTAGTGAAATTTTCAGCTTAACTACAATGATTTCCAACATCCTTTAAGGAGACCTAATGAATATCACCGCGGACAGTAACGCCCCTTTAACCGACCACCGCGGCGAAAACCAGTACGGTCCCGCACTTGAGTTCCAAGATGCAGCCTTCACCTACGGTGGACCTCCCGCTCTCAGCCACATCACCGGTGCCGTCATGCCCGGCGAAGCCCTAGCACTAATTGGCCCCAACGGCTCCGGCAAGACCACCCTACTGCGCGGCATCCTCAGTCTCATCACAGTCTCCGAAGGAAACCTAAAACTACTGGGCTCCGATGACTTGAAAACCGCCCGCCAACTAATCGGTTATGTCCCCCAGCTAGCTGATATTGACCCCACCTTCCCGGTGACTGTTCGCACCGTAGTGGAAATGGGTATCTACAATCAGCTGCGCTGGTGGCAGTCAGCCCGCACCAAGCGTCAGAAAGTGATGGAAGCACTAGAGCGCGTCGGCATGGCAGACCGTGCCGGACTACGCTTCGGCACCCTCTCCGGTGGCCAGCAACAGCGCGTCCTCCTCGCCCGCGCCACCGTCGGAAACCCCCACATCCTACTGCTCGATGAGCCTTTCAACGGCCTTGACCAGCCCAACCGGCAAGCCCTGCTAGAGGCAATCGAAAACCTGAAAGCAGCCGGCGTCGCCATTATCGTCTCCACCCACGACATGGACCTCGCCCACGCGGTTTGTGAAAAAGTCCTGCTGGTCGCCGGTGAACAGATTGCTTTCGGGCCGCGCGACAAAACCCTAACCGAACCTAACCTACGCAAAGCTTTCGGTGGCCTGCCCGACCAGGGCGCCAACCTGATTGCAAAGTCGGAGTGATCTTGTGACTGAATTCTTCACTTCCGTTACTGATTCCTTCGCGAACGGCGTGGAATTTCTCCGCCTTTTACTGGTG
The DNA here is from genome assembly GCF_001936115.1 of Boudabousia marimammalium. GTDB lineage: Bacteria > Actinomycetota > Actinomycetes > Actinomycetales > Actinomycetaceae > Boudabousia > Boudabousia marimammalium. Next base: position 30,109 of record NZ_MPDM01000005.1, on the reverse strand, counting down.
GGCAATCCCCTGATGTTCAAAATCGCGGACATGCCCTTCCTCTTCCGGCCCTTCGTGCTGCTCATGATGCTGGGCATTGTGGCCGGCGTGGTCGGCACCCTAGTCAACCTGCGCTCCCTAGAGTTCTCCGCTGAAGCCATGGTTCACTCCGTCTTCCCCGGCATTGTGGGCGGCTTCGTGTACCTTGGCGGCATCGAAGGCATCATCCCGGGAGCGCTCTTTGTGGCACTCCTAGTCACCCTCGGCCTCACCCTGCTGGGGCAATCGGTCGCCAGCATGGAAACCGCCACCGCGGTCGTCCTCACCGCCTTTTTCGGGATTGGTATTGTCATGGTGACCTACCACCGAGACATGTCCGGACAGCTGGAATCTCTCCTCTTCGGGCGTCTTCTAGCGGTAACTGACGCCGACCTTGCCCCCGCTTTCGCGGTCTGTCTGCTGGCCATCCTCCTGGCCGCCACCACGTGGCGTCGCCAGGTGGCCCGCGCTTTTGACCCGGTTGGGGTGGCCGCCCAAGGCGTCTCCATTTTCTGGCTGGATATCGCCCTGAACCTGGCCGTTGGCCTAGTGGTTGTCGCTGCCGCTACCGCGGTCGGCGCGCTGCTAGTTATCGGCTACCTGATTATCCCCGGCGCCTCCGGCCGTCTGATTGGCCGTTCCGTGCGCTCCATGACGATTATCGCTACAGTGGTTGCGATAATCGGCGGATACATTGGCATGGCAGTGATTGCCGTAGCCGTGGACCAGCCGATCTCACCGCAGGCTGGCTCCATCCTTACCCTGGTTGCCATCTACCTGATTCTGGTCGCTGTGCGTCCCATCCTGTACAAGATTCGCCCAGAAGTACGTGAGCATGCGGTAGCCGCCCACGAGGAAGAAACCGTCGACAACTCCGCCGTGAAGATTGAGGTTGCCCGATGAGATACATGGATTCAGCAAGCCTAGTCAGCAAACTCATGCTGCTAGAGCTTCCCCTGGTGGAAACCATTCTGGTCGCAGGTCTTTGCGGAGTGGTGGGCGTACTAGCGATTCTCCGTCGCCGTGTCTTCTTCACTCAGGCACTCACCCACGCCACCTTCCCCGGCGCCATCATCGGCGTCGTGCTTGTCGGCGCAGGCGTTTTCGGTGCAGAGCTGGCTAACAATCCGCGAGCCCTCACCCTCGCCATTTTCATTGGCGCCACCCTCGCCTGTATCCCCATGGCTTGGGGCATGGGTCGCCTGCAGAAAGTTCCCGGGCAATCCCCCGAGGCTGTCTCCGGCGTCCTCCTGACTTTCGGGTTTGCGCTGGGATACTTCCTCGCGAAATGGTTCGCTCCGCTGCCACTGAAAGTAGCATCCTTCCTGACCGGCAAGCTGCTGAACGTAAACGGGATGGACATCATCTGGTCCGGTTCCGCCCTCGTGGTAGCAGCTTTAGTTGCCTTCACCATGGGCCGCCAAATCGTAGCTGCCTGCTTTGACGAGGTGGGTTTCCAGGCCCGAGGGGGAAACCTGTGGCTGGTCGACGCCGCCATCTACCTACTCATCGGCGTTACCGTGGTAGTTTGTCTCCCAGCCGTCGGTTCCGTCCTAGCGATCGGCCTGATTGCCGGCCCGGCTGCCGGTATGGCACGGCTAATTCCAGAAGCTCGCACGCTGCTGTGGGTTGCCCCCATTTGGGCCATCATCTGCGCCCTCATCGGCCTGATGTTGGGTGTCGTCATGAACCTCTCCACCGGCGGCATGATCGCCATCTTGAGCGCTATCGGGTATCTGTTGCCGGCTGGGATCTCCTGGATTAAAACGCGTCGCGGCCTCGCTAGAATCTAATTCGAAGCAGCCCAATATAAACCTAGGCTCCACTCTGGCTGGGAAAAGCCGAGAGTGGAGCCTAGCTGCAGATTGAGAACAATTAGGTGGCGGACGTATCAGCGGCCAGACGTATCAAGGAATCTGCGCAGAAAAGAGAAGACGGTTCAACACGGGAACCAGCTCCTAACCGGTCGATCGGAGCGTTAAGCGGAAGGTGGCGACATGATGGAACGGTCCGGCGCAGGATTGTCCATACCTTCCATCGACTGAGCAATCGCGTCGCCTTCTAGTAGGTCTTCGTCCTCAATCACAGCAGTCGGCAAACCGCCCTCGAAAACATCCTGGAAAGCCTGAGACAGGCCCGCGGAAGTCTCCGGCAGGACACTCTCCGCGTAAGTCATAGCGCGACGACGCTCCAAGTACTTGCTCCCCAGCGCAGAAACCTGCATGGCCAGCAAAATCAGCAAGCCTCCCCAGATTAGGCTGGATGTCAAAGGCTCTCCCCAAATCATAATGGCGAAAACCGAAGCAAAGACCGGCTCCAAAGAGAAAGTCAAAGCCACCGAGGTGGCAGACAGCCGCTGCTGCGCCCAAGTTTGAATAATCATAGCCATCAAGCCAGCGACCACAGCCATGTAAAACAAAGCCATCCAGTCAGTCACCAAAACAGGTAGCTGAAAGCCTTGTCCGGCGCTAATGACACTAAATACGGCCCCCAGCACACCCATCTGAACAATACTCAAACTGACCGGATCAGCCCGGACTGCCCAGCGCGACATCATCACAATATGGAAAGCGAAAGCTAAAGCGGAGCCCAAAGTTAATAGCTCACCAAGGCCGAACTCTAGGTTGCCGCCCGTGAGGGACAAAATCCCTAAACCAACAACCGCTAAGACCACAGCCACCCAGTCGAAAGGATCAATTTTGAGACGGAACAGTATCCACACCAAAATGGGCGTGAAAACGATGTACATGACGGTGATAAAACCAGACACGGAAGCATCCACATACTGCAAACCGACCGTGTTCAGAGCCTGACCGAGGCTGAACATGAATCCCAAACTGAAACCATAGAACCACTGGCGGCCACTCATAGCTACCAGCCGTTTCCAGAAGATTAAGGCACCCACAATGAACGCCAAAGTGAAACGGACAGCTAGATAGTTGACTGGGGTAATCCGGTCCAGTAATCCCTTCGTCATGGGGAAGGTTGACCCCCAAACCATGCAAAGTAGCACTATCGCCAAAAACGCTATGAGCTTCGATCGCCGAGCAAAACGCTCAGCAGTCCACAAGCGGGCTTGACGTACCGAATTTACCGCTGTCAACCTTCACCTCCTAAGGCAAACAACCCACACCGAAGTGCGGGCTGCCTTATAAATATGTGCCGTATTCACCAGTCTAGTTCATCAGTCAAATGCGTGCGGAACCAGCCGGTGTCACATGTGACACCCTATTTAGCCGAAACGACCAGAAATGTAATCTTCCGTCGCTTTCTGATCGGGATTCTCAAAGATCTTCGCAGTCTCATTCATCTCTACCAACTGTCCCGGCTGACCCTGCGCCTCTAGGTTAAAGAAGCCAGTCATATCTGAAACCCGGGCGGCCTGCTGCATATTATGGGTCACAATCACGATCGTGTAGTCGCTCTTCAAAGTGGCCATCAAATCCTCGATCGCCAAAGTGGAGATCGGATCCAAAGCTGAGCAAGGCTCATCCATCAAAATGATTTCCGGCTTCACCGCAATGGTGCGGGCAATACACAGGCGCTGCTGCTGCCCACCTGAAAGCGCAGAACCGGGAACATCCAAACGATCCTTCACTTCATTCCACAAGTTAGCGCCCCGCAGGGACTCTTCCACCAAGGCTTCCTGATCGGACTTAGACATGCGCCGACGGTTCAACTTCACGCCAGCCAGCACATTGTCCGCAATCGACATAGTGGGGAACGGGTTAGGACGCTGGAAAACCATGCCAATCTTACGACGCACCTGCACCGGATCAATTCCGCGGTCGTAGATATTTACGCCCTCGACCTTGACCTCACCCTCAACGCGAGCCCCCGGGATTACCTCATGCATCCGGTTCAGGGTGCGCAAGAAAGTAGACTTGCCGCAACCGGACGGGCCAATCAGGGCGGTAATCGTATTCGCCCGAATCTGCATATTGACACCCTTTACGGCAAGGAAATCACCGTAGAAAATGTTCTCGTTTTCAACTTCAATCAGCACTGGTGGGGTTCTCCTTCAAGGACATTATTTTTCAAGTTCATAATGGGGCAGGACTTTATGGCTCATCAGTTCTGCCCCTTCGGCGCCAGCTTCACAGCAATCCAGCGGGCCACCAGGTTCAAAATCATGACAATCGCAATCAAAGTCAAGGCTGCCGCCCATGCTCGATCGGCGTGAATAGTGGGGGAACAGTTCAACGCCCCCTCGGCGCAAGGCATATCGACCGCGGTATAAGAGTTATAGATGTACACCGGCAAGGTCGACATGCGGCCATCGAAAAGATTGCCGTTGATGCGATCAGTCGCACCTACCGTCACCAGCAGGGGCGCCGTTTCACCAATTACGCGGGCAATCGCCAGCATTACGGAAGTGGTGATACCCGCCGCCGCGGTCCGCAAAACCACCTTCACGATGGTTAACCATTTGGGCACGCCGAGGGAGTATGACGCCTCCCGCAGCTCATGCGGCACCAGGCGGAGCATCTCCTCACAGGAACGAACCACCGTCGGAATCATCAAAATGGAGAGCGCCACGGAGCCTCTGAAACCAGAAATATAGGCCGGCCCCATCACCAAGGTGAAGAAAGCCAGAGCAAAAAGGCCCGCCACAATCGACGGAATACCAGTCATCACATCAACCAGAGCGCGAGTGATTGTCGCGAGGCGGCCATTCTCATCCGCGTACTCAGTCAAGTAGACGGCGGTTGCTAAACCAATTGGGACAGAAATAACTGTCGCCCCCAAAGTCACCAGCAGAGTACCCAAAATCGCATGGTAGGCGCCGCCCAAAGTGGACTGACCGAAGACCCCGTTCATGGAGTAGCTGAAGAAATCTAGGCTCAGAATCTTGCTGCCTCTGATAATCGCTGACAACAGCATGGAAATCAGCGGCAACATCGCCAGCAAGAAAGCGACCGTAACTAGCGTGTAGGCGACGCGATTCTTCCACACCCGGCGGGATTCAAAAGCCGGATCTTCAGGAGCGAAAGGAGGTTTTTTCTGTGCCGGTAGCGCGGATTCAAGATCCGCGGCTTCCGCGGCGGAAAGAGTTTTCTTCATTAGTTAGCTCCTGAGAACTTGCTGCGGCGGCTAATTACCCAGCGGGCCCCGGAGTTCACCAGCAAAGTGATGATGAACAGGACCAGGCCGGTCGCAATCAGCATGGAACGCTCATTGCCGAAAGCCTCACCGAATTGGGAGGCAATATTGGCGGCAATCGTGGAATGCTTCGCGTCCTGCAAGATTGCCCAGCTGAACGTGTTACCGGTGGAAAGGACCATCACAACAGCCATGGTTTCGCCGAGGGCGCGTCCCAAACCCAGCATTCCAGCGGAAATAACGCCAGAGCGCCCAAACGGCAGCACTGCGGTGCGAATCATTTCCCAACGGGTGCATCCCAGAGCTAGGGCAGCCTCCTCATGGAGGCGCGGCGTCTGCAAGAAAACTTCCCGGCTGATAGCGGTCATGATGGGAAGCACCATGATGGCGAGGATCAGTGAGGCAGACATGAGGACGCGACCATTACGGGAAGCAGGACCCTCAAATAGCGGGATGAAACCCAGATTGTCGCCCAGCCACAAGTAGATGGGCACCAGCTTCGGAATCAGCCACTGCCCACCCCAGAGACCAAAAACGACCGAGGGAATAGCGGCTAAAAGATCAACCAGGTAGCCTAAGAATGAAGCTAACCGGCGGGGTGCGTAATGGCTGATAAACAGTGCGATACCAATGGAGATAGGCACTGCAATGACCATTGCAATCGCGGAGGCCAACACGGTACCGAAAATCAGCGGACCCACAATCTGCAAGAAAGTGGCACCCGCAAAATAGCCGGGCGCGGAGAAGCGGGCGCTGGAGTCGCTGAGGACCGGCCAGGCCTGAATAATCAGGAAGGCCGCCACCGCCGCCAGTGTCAACATAATGGTGATTGCTGCGCCCGTGGAAATGTACTTGGAAATTAGGTTGCCGGTTCTCCCGGTGCTACGCGCACTGCCTCGAGCACCTGAGGGACCCCAGATACTCGAGGAAGTGGCAGTTTCTTGGCTTTGCGCCATTAATGATCAGCCCACCTTAATGGAGTCGAGCGAAGCGTTAATCTTGGTGCGCAGGGCTTGCGACAGCGGCGCGGACTTTGCTGCGGCAGCAGCCTGGGCCTGGCCTTCTTCAGATACTTCGTAGCCGACAAATGCTTTCACCAGGTTGCCTTCGTTCGCGTCACTGTAAGCGGAGCAGACCACATCGTAGGACACCAAGATGATCGGGTATGCGGCCGGGTCACTGGGGGTACGGTTAATGGTGAAAGCCAAGTCCATGCCGGAGGCGCCGGACAGTTCAGATTCATCTAGGGTCTTCGCTGCGGCTTCACCGCTGACCGCAACATAGTCGCCGCCGGCGCCCTTAATCTTGGCGATACCCATACCGGCGGCGGCAGAGTCATCAACGTAGCCGATGGAGCCCTGACCGGACTGCACTAGGCTGACTACGCCCTGAGTTTTTTCCCCGTTGGTGCCGGCCAGCGGCCACTTCTTATTAGCTTCATGGGTCCAGACCGAGGGGGCTGCGGCATGCAACCATTCAGTGAAGTTGTATGTTGTACCTGAACCATCAGCGCGGTGGACCGGCGTGATAGCGAGGTCAGGGAGGGATACTCCCTCGTTCTCAGCGGCAATTGCCGGGTCGTTCCAGTTAGTGATCTGGCCGGCGAAAATCTTGGCGACGGTTTCTGCGGAGAAGTTCAGGGTGTCAACGCCGTCCAGGTTGAAGACCACCGCGATGGGGGAAATATAGACCGGCAGGTGCATTACGTCAGCTTCACAGCGGGCTTTAGCGGCTTCACGGTCCTCATCTTTTAGGACCTCATCTGAGCCGGCGAAGGAAACCTCTTTAGCTAGGAACTTTTTCACGCCAGAGCCGGAGCCAACCGGATCGTATTCGACCTGGGCGCTGGGGTTCTTCGCAACAAATCCGGCCTTCCAAGCCTGGATGGCGGCCTTCTGGGAGGAAGCTCCCGCGCCAGCCAGAGTGCCGGTCAGGCTTTCAGCCTGAGAAGTTTCAGTAGTGCCATTGTCGGTGGCGGCCGTCGGATTATCGGAACCGCAAGCGCTGAGGAAGAGAGCCAGTGAGGCCGCAAGGCCAACTACGCCCACGCGGGAAGAAATAATATTCACAGTAGTCTGTCTTTCGTTCATGGTGCAATCAGGAAGTGCACCTCGCAACGACGCGTTAGCGTCTCTTACGCTTTGCAGACTACGGGACGGACGTTACAACCGAAGGTAAACTTGGTTAACTTCAGGTTAACAATAGCCAAAACTAAGTTGCATACGTCACACGAATCGGTGTTGTGGTGGGGTGTCGGGCTGAGGTGTTTTCCAGTCGAACTAGCGCCTTCACTTGGATTCAGCGCAGCAGATAGGCTAATCAGATGGTCACGCGATGGCGCTCCATAGCCACCAGTCCGGGCAGTTCACCCTGCTGTGGGCGACGCAAATGCAACACCATAGCTTCACCGCTCTCCATCGAGGTGGCAATCACTTCCGTAGCCTGTCCAGGCAGCAGGGCGACACTATTTTGCAGGACTTTCACCCATTCACTAAGCGTTTGCGGAGCAATACAGATTGCCGCGGCATGTGAAGGCATCGCTCCCGCCGGATTTGGGTTATAACCTAGGTTTCGGGTTTGCGGGGACGAGGGCGATATGGTTTCCCCAGCCTGCACAATCAGCTCATGCAGTAGCCGGCGCGGATCATCCAGCGGACGAATCTGCAACCCAGCCACATCAGCGAAAGGCCGCAAAGTCTGCTGCGCCGACGGGCAGGGAGCTGACCAGAGGCTAGACACCCCATAGGCAGACAATAGTTTCAAGATTTCAAGCGACTGGGTGACTCCCCCTCGGCTCAAAGACAACCCCAAGTCATGATCGTTGCGTGCGGGAATCGTTTCAGCGGGGGCAACCAAGATGAGCGGGAAAGTCGCCAACAGTTGCGCCTGCGCTTTAGCCAACAAATCGTCGAGGAGGCGACGGTCCCCGCGACGGGTCAGCATCCGCCGTGCCTTCGCCGGGGAAACCCAGGCGGTCTTGTCGATCTCCGCGGCAGGGGCCTGCTGCACGACCGGTCGGGCCGCCAGTTTCGCGTCATCTTCGGCGACCGTTCCAACCCAGTAATAGACCTCTTTAGTGATGCCAATACCCAGCCGGTACCTTTGCGTCAGCATGGGAGCGTGCAGGTTCACGGCGACACCGGTCTCTTCCTCGACCTCACGAACGGCAGCGGAGATTAGGTGCTCCCCCAGTTCCAGTTTGCCTTTCGGCCATGACCAGTCATGATATTGCGGACGATGCACCAGCAGCACCTCAATGCCCTCTGGATTATCCGCCTCCGCAGCGGATTCCTCGGCCCACCCTGGATCAGTCCCCGGCGTGGCCACCAGCTTCGGCGCTATCTTGCCTTGCGCCAACGACTTCGGGGTTATCAGCGGGCGCGGTTGCGGTTTCGGAACCGGCACAGCCCACCGCCACACCAAAGCTCCTCCCGCTCTAACAATGCGGGAGGGAAGCGGAGCGGGCACGGGTTTCATAGCTACATTATCGACGCGCCCCGGAGACAAGTCCAGCGGGCAGGGCAACTATCCCCCTCAGAGAACGGGACAACTGCCCCGCCCGCAAGCTGTCAGCACCTATTCACGGTCCCCCAATTTTGCGGCTTCCGCCAGCTCCTCCGCGGTCTTTTGCAAGGCTCCTGCTCGCCGGGTCACCACATCAGCCAGTTCATCATCGTCACTGGTAATCCATTCTGGGCCGGCTGAAACACCAGCGGCCAGAACACGCATCACACCGGAAGTTGCTTTCAGCAACTCCACCATGGAATCCACCCCGCCACCGGTCATCAGCTGCTCGATCTTCGCCATGGTGGACTCTAGCTCCGGAAGCACTAGGTCTTCCGCGCCGGGACGTTGATGAATCGCCCTCTCACCTTCTTCGTAACGGGAGCGAACCGTGTCAGTATCGCGACGGAACCATTCACGAACCAAGTAAAGCCGCCACATTTGACCGGGTAAAGTCAGTTTGGATGAGCGCGCCCAGAGGGTTGAAACAGCGTCCACCCCCTCGGTCTTAATTAGGTGTGCGAGTTTCTCGACTTGATCGGCGGTGAACTCATCATCACCCAAGCCCAGTAGGGCACGCGCCGAAGTCAGCGCGACCGCCGTGGTGACGGCGGGGTCCTCATCGCCGGGGATACTTTCAGCCACTTCCGGGTCGAGCATCGCTGGTCGACGGGGGTGGTTCATTGATGCAGACATAGCAACCTCCTCAACCGATATTCTTATCTCTCTATTATGACTTAGTGACGCAGATTACGCATTGACTTAGGCGGGTGTTTAGGCATCTGGGCGCGGCCACTGATTCTGGGCAGCGCCTGATTCTGGCCATACCACACGCTGTCACTCCAGCCGGCCGCAAAAAACCTGCGCGCACACTCCGCCGACACAAATTGAACTTCAACATTCGTCGACTCTATACCCAACATTTTCCGGGTTCAGAAAGGTGAGTTTTGCCGCAATCTCGTTCTGGCGTGGCATAAGTGGCTTAGACAGATATAATAGTGGAGCACACGGGCCTCTAGCTCATCTGGTAGAGCAACGGACTTTTAATCCGTGGGTGGCGGGTTCGAGCCCCGCGGGGCCTACCGTGTTGAAACCCTCTCTGGGATAATTCCAGAGAGGGTTTCGTTTACATTCAGCCAGTCTTTCGGGTCGCCCTGACTTTCGCACTGCCTTGGACTTTCGGATTGACCGGCCTCACCCGCTGCCTTGGACTCTAAAAACACGCGCTTGACTCAGAACTGTGTGGGAAAAACCAAATTTCGGCCAAATTTATCCTGAAAATGGAGTTTTTCCACACAGTATCGAAATTGTGTGGCATTCTGCCCCACACAAAAGGTTCACCTGCACTTTTGCACACAGTTTCACTCTAATGCAACATTCATGGGCTGAATTCCACAGCGGGGAAATCACCACAGCAGGGCCGAACAGCTTGGACAGTAACCCCAACAGCGACTGTGCACCTTAACCACAATTGTGCACCTTGTAAGGTGCACAATTAACAGTAAGGTGCACACTCGACGAAAACACCGGCCGCCGCCGCCGCAGGGCAATCCCCGCCGCAGACTAGGCTTCGTCCGGCTCGAAACGCAAGCTGACCGAGTTCATGCAGTAGCGGTTACCGGTCGGGGTATGCGGAGCATCCGGGAACACATGCCCCAAATGCGAGTTGCATTTGGCGCAGCGAACTTCGGTGCGGATCATACCGTGGGAATAGTCCACGATTTCGGTGGTAGAACCTTCCTCGGCCTCAAAAAATGAAGGCCAGCCACATCCGGAATCAAACTTCGCGCCAGACTTAAACAGGCGATTGCCGCAAGCGCGACAGAAGTACCAACCCAAGCGGTCTTCGTCTAGCAGTTCACCGGTGCCGGGCCTTTCCGTGCCGGCCTCGCGCAGCACATGGTACTCAATGGGGCTGAGAATCTGACGCCAGCACTCCTCGGAAATCTCCGACGGGTTGTCCACGTTTGCTTCGTTAGTCATGTCATTCTCCCCTTCCATGGGTCATATCGAGTTCACCGTCATCATCATAGAACGTGTCGTCCAACGGCAAGCCCTCGACGGTCTCTTCCGGGTGCTTATCCGTCGAGGTGGTATCTGAGTTTACGCCTGCGTCTGAGGCCGTAACCGAATTTACGCCATTGGCCGAGGGCGCTCCCTCCGTCACCCCTGCTGGGGCCGAGGGGGTTTCCGCAAACTCGCCGGTGGCAGTGGATTCGTCGGCTTCGGAAGCAGCTGCAGTGTCCCGTGCGGTGGCGGCCTGGCGTTCGGCTTCTTTTTCTCTTTCCTTGAAGACTTCTTCACCGGGACCTTGGAATGCTTGCGCGCGTTCTTCCGCCTGCGGCGAACCCGAATATAAGCGGGATGAGGCAGGATCTTCGTCGACTGAAGTGGCATCCGGTAAGGAAGTAGAGGTCACGGTGGAGTCAGAAACCGAAGCTCCGGAAGACTGGGCAGAACCAGCAGAACCAGCCGCACCGGATGACCCAGAAGCCGTGGCAGAGTCAGCGGGGACAGCAGTGGAAGCAGCCGCCAGCGCCAGAATCTCATCGGCACTCAAAACCACGGTCGCATCCGGGTCAACAGCATCAGATGCTGCCCCGCCGGAGTTCTCGTCCTCGTCGGGCATCACTATCCCCAGGATGCGATCAAAGATGCCCTGCCGGTTTTGCTCGGCGGCTTCCTCGGCCTGCTTACGGACGCCACCCCGGGCGACACCAGCCTCCGCTTGAATGCGCTGGATTTCAGCACGCGCCTGCTCTGGCGTCAGGAGAATCGTTTCATCCTCGGGCCCAGCAACCTTAACAGAGGGAAGGTTCGGAGAGGTGTAAGCGCGGACCAGCTCCCCGTATTCTTCGCCCAGTAATGCGGCGTTGTGATTGCGTGTCTGCTCTTCGATGCGGTGGCGAGCCAAAGCGCTGGGGGTCTGCCCGACCGCCCAACGGACCATGTGCTCACGCAGGTAGCAACGCAAGTCCCAAAGCTTCGACGGATCCGCCGCGGAGACACACAGGCGCACAGTCATGTAGTCGGGTTCAGAGTCAGTGACCTGAATGCTGGCGGTCTGCCCATCCCACAGGTCAGTTTGCCGCAGCAGCCGGTGCATCTCCTTACGAGCCGCAGATACGGGCGCACTCCAGTCCATGGGGAGCTCCACGACGCCTAGCACCTGGGTGTGGCGACGGGTCCAGTTCTGGATTGATTCCTCGGTCAGTTTCTTGGACGGCACGATCAGCCGTTTCTCATCCCACAGGCGCAGCACCATGTAGGTCAGCGTAATCTCCTCAACGGTGCCGTACTGTCCTTCATAGTCGAGGATATCTCCCACGCGAATCGAGTCTGTGAAAGCGATTTGCAGGCCGGCAAACATGTTACCCAGCACGTTCTGTGCGGCAATGCCGGCGACTAGGGAAACCACGCCGGCGGAAGAAAGCAAAGCGGTCATTGCGGTTCGCATCGCTGGGAAAGTCAGGAGAGCCACCACAATACCAATCACCACGATGATGGCTTGGAGAACGCGGCGCAGCACTTGCATTTGGGTTGTTACCCGCCGAGCTCTGCCAGCTTCGGAGTCACCGTACCGGTATTCAGCGACGTCCTCAATGATGTGGACGACTTGTGTCAAGATCCAGGTGATGCCCAGAATAATGGCAATCCAGAGTCCATGTTGGATGGGGACGAACCAGTATACGACTGCCCCTTCATCGACGCCGTTCGCAGCCATTTCCAGTCCGATGGCGGAGCCCAATAGCGCTAGCGTGACAATTAGGGGTAGTCGAACGCGCGCAGCTAAAGTCCGTCCCGGCGCTGTCCTGCGGAGAGAAACTTTTAGAATTACTACAAAAACGACAGCTATCGCGAGGCCAAGAGCAACCCCGATTGCCGCAGAAATAATGTAGGTCATAAAATCAACAGCTCCGCCTACGGCATTCTCAGCGGTATCTTGGGGGAGCACCGCTAGATGACTAAGGGACGAGGGCGTGGCGTGAGCTTGGCCGCATACGGCTGATAATAGGTTCATACAACCAGACTAGGATGCTTTAGCTTTTTGGGCTACACGCCCTCACCTACAGGCAACTACTTTGCGCTAAAGGCTGATAGTTGCGGTAGTTGGGGGAACAAAAAAATCGGCGTGTGACCATGGTCACCAAGGTTCGCGTTGCGCAGTGCCGAAACACCCCTATAGACTATACGAGTTCGCAAAACGAGCCACGGTTCGGAACAGGCCCCCATCGTCTAGCGGCCTAGGACACCGCCCTTTCACGGCGGCGGCACGGGTTCGAATCCCGTTGGGGGTACGAACTTCGCTGAAATGTGAAGTACAATTTAAAGGCTTCGTGCCTTAAACACGAGGCCCCGTAGCGCAGTTGGTTAGCGCGCCGGCCTGTCACGCCGGAGGTCGCGGGTTCAAGTCCCGTCGGGGTCGCCGACATTGAGGCCAATCAGGAATGGTTGGCCTTATTTGTCACTTGGCCCTGTAGCTCAGTTGGCAGAGCGTTCGACTGAAAATCGAAAGGTCACCGGATCGACGCCGGTCGGGGCCACAAGATTGCTCGTCTCAGATTTGAGGCGAGCATTTTTGCATCTGGGGACAGCATTGGGGCTGTTTTAGTGCAGAAATCCTCATAAGTTGGACGAAATCCGGAAAAACGTGCAATTATTAGGTAATACCTAGTCTTCAAAAAGGAGAACGCGATGAGCAATCCTGAGAATCCGTCTTTGACGGAGCGCGCTAAGGCAGCTGCAGCTTCGTCCCGTCAGGAACGGCCCACTATTGGAACTTTGGTGGGGGTTCTATCAAAGCAGCTTTCTGAGCTCATTCACGGTGAAATCTCCCTCGTCAAAGCTAAGGCAGCTTTGGCTGGCAAGCAGTTCGGAGCGGCAGCTGGAATGCTGGTCTTGGCTCTCGTTCTGGCACTGTACATGTTGGAGCGTTTCTTCCGTGCCGCAGAGTACGGTTTGGCGACCGTGCTGCCGATGTGGGCAGCGACGTTGATTGTGGGCGGCATCCTGCTGGTTATCGTGCTGATCCTATTGCTGATTGCGAAGATGTCCATTGATAAGGGCAAGACCCAGGTTCCTGACCCGAAAACTAATATTGATAAAGGCATCGCCGCAGTAAAGAAGGGACTGGACCAGTGAGCTCAGTGCAGATTAGCGAAAACAGCAACCCGAAAGAGATTGACACCCGCACCCCTGAGGAAATTGAGATGCGCCTGGCGGAACTGCGCGCGGAGCTCACCCAGACGGTTGATGAACTAACTGACCGCGTCAAGCCCGCAAACTTGCTGGCTGACGCGAAGGCTAGTTTGGCCGAGGGTGCGAAGAAAGCCCAGTATGGTGCTCAGAAGCTGGTGGAGGATGCCCAGCAGGGTGATCCACAAGCGATTAAGACCTTGGCGATTGCCGGCGGCGTAACTGTCGCGGTAGCCGCCCTAGTTATCTGGCGGGTATTACGCTGAGCACTGATTTTTAGTGCACTAGGATAGTACGCTATACTAGGATAGTTGATAGATGAGCAAGCAGGGGCTGTTGACCGCACGCCCCGCCAACTTGAGTTAAAGGGGGTCACGTCATGGGGCGCGGCCGTCAAAGGGCTAAAGAAAAGAAAGTCGCACGCAAGCTGAAGTACTATACTCCGGAAACGGATTATGAGGCTTTGCAACGCGAACTGGCTGGACAGTCGACGTCTTCGGAAGAGGACGAGTACGCACGCATCGCTAAAATGTATGACGCGCAATACGGCGACTCTGACGAAGCCGATGAGGACGACTGGGAGTACGGGGACCGTTAAGTCCCCCAGCTACAACTAACTACGAAATGTGGTTCACCTTCGGGTGGACCACATTTTTATCTGCGGTGAGAAGTGCTGTGGGAGCCAGCAAGTGCACAGCAATGCGCTAGTATGCCTCCCAGCCCGTAAGTGGGGCTGTAGCGGCATTCTAAAGGTAGATATAGCTGTACCCCCTACTTCTAAAGAAGCAGGGGGCACAGGCCAGTTTTGCTAAAGCTTAGGCTTTCAGCTTGCGGCGGCTACCCACCAAGGCAAGACCACCAAGCATCAGCGCAGCAGCCAGCACAGTCACCCAAGTGGCGTCCACACCGGTAACCGGGAGCTTACCGCCCTTAGCGTTCGCATCTGCAGGGGCCGCATCCGGGCTTGCGTCAGTATCGACAATCGGCGCCGCATCGGGAGCCTCCTCAGCTGAGGACTCCGGGCTAGGCTCAGGGGTAGGCTTCGGCCTCGGCGGCGGAGGCGGTCCCGCAGCCGCGATGTCACGGAAGTCTTCACGGGCGGCAGCATAGTACTGCACATCGGGATTAGTAGCCAAGTTAAAATTGGTGACATAGTTGAATGCTGTGGCCGTCACATCATCACCAATTTCATACCATTTACCTGTGTACTGGGTCAGGCCAGTGCCAGTACCACGTAAACCATTACGGTCATACTGCTCTGCATTTATCAACTCTGGATGGGCAATAAACATCAAATCCTGTTCCCAGGATGCGTACTCGTACAGGTTCTGAGAGCCAACTTCCTGAGAGCCATAGGTCCCCTCATGGAATGACCTCCACGCGGAGGCTGCCCACAGAGGCATATGCGGAGTCTTAGTGAACTGCTCACCCGAAATGGTGTACTCGACCCGAACTGATAGCGGGGCGCCGGCGTTCTCAGTGTGGAACAAATAAGACTTTATCTTGTCGGTCGCTTCAGGATGTACGACGGTGTCCGCATACTGTTCATCCAACTCCTGCTGACGCTCAGGCCGTTGTATCATGCCGGAGAAACTCCCATAAGTGACGCCTTCATAGATGACACCACCGGGGAGGTGCTTAATTCCTGCAGCCTCCAGAGCCTTCAGCTCCTCACCGTTAGCGAGCATACCAAATTCACGCACCTTGTCTCTAGCCAAATCTTCCAGAGCGTCAGCTTCTACTGTCACACCTGCCTCATCGTTTTTAGCAGCCAGGTAGTCACGCATATACTTTTCGCGCTGCTCATACGCTTGATCAAGCCCGCCATCATAGTTCTCATCGGTGGGAATCAGAATCTCCATCGGAACTTCTACGGCATGGGCGTGCTTAACATTGTTTTCGTAGTCACCACGTTTGAAGCCTTGCGGAATATCGTAGGTGCCAATCTGAGTGAAGTTCACGTCCTCCACAAAACTTGGCATTGCCAAATCAAAAGTGGAAGCATTTTGAATGTAATCTGAAGAAAGCATTGCCTGTACAGAAACTTGGAAAGAGTATTTAACTTTTCCGTTGTCTAGCTTCTCATAGCCCAAAGGAGTTACGTCCACAGATCCACCTGTGCTGGTGACGTTTGCAGGAATAACGCAATCATCAGGATACATCGGGTTAGAGCGCGGCTCCGGCGTGCGGGTGGACTGCGGGGCTTCCTCATTCGCCTTCAAAGCCGCAATATCGCGGTAGTCCTCAGTGTAGGAGGCTAGGAAGGTTACAGCCGGATTGGCCTGTAGATTAAACTCGCGCACGTAGTTAAAGGTGGCGGGGGTGATATCTGAACCGATGGTGTACCAGCTGCCGGTGAAGTCAGTTACGCCGGAGTCAGTCCCATAGAGACCATTGATGTCGAACTTGTTTCCTTGGATACTTGCCGGATTAGCAACCGCCGCAAAGTCCTTAGCGGTCTTACCAAATCCATAAAGCGACCCTACCCCAGCCGGGAAAGTGGCATCAAAGAAATACTGTTCTTTCTGAGCACGCCACGCGGAGGCTGCCCACAACGGCATAACTGGTGTCTGCTTAGCCTGAGCTTTCGAAATCGTGTACTCAACTTCCAAAGCTACCGGATGTTTCCCAGTTTCAGCGTGCATTAGATAAGACTTAACCTTCGGGGTGGAACCCTGAGTAGTCTCCAAAGCAGCAATCTGCTCATCAGTCTTTACGGTTGCTTCAAATTTTCCGTAATCATAACCAGCATCGACGATACCGCCAGGGATCGAGTCATGTCCAGCTTCCCTGAGGGCAGTTACTTCAGCTGCGGTAGCGGGCTGTCCGAAAGCAGTGGCGTTCCGGTCCACCAGTTCTTTTACTTTTGCCTGCTGCGCGGCGGTAGCAGTCTCTCCCTGACCTACAATCTGCTTCTCAAAATAAGCCATCAAAGCAGCCCTGCGTAGCTGGGAAGCCCGCTCAAACTGCTGCCGATAGTCATCAGTAGCAGTTGATTTAATGGTCTCCAGTAGCACCGGAGTATCAAACTTTACGCGGCGGCCCATTGTTTGCGCGATGGTCTCGTCAGATATAGTCTCATTGCCAACATTAAAGGAGCCAATCTGCTTAAACTTAACGTCTTCCACCATGGGTGGCAAAGCAATCTGCAGCGTTGATGCCGTCTCACGATGATCAGAGCTCTGCACTCCGTTATAAGCGACCTGGAATCTATAGGTCACATCGCCATTCTTTTGAGTCACCGTTGCCAGCGGGGTGACATCGACACCACCCGCGCTGGTCGAATGCACGTTGTCTGAATAACCTAGCCCGTTCAGCGCGAAGCATTTTCCGGGAGTCTGCTCCGCGGCTGAAGCCGAGGGTGTGGCCGCGCTGGGAGCTGTTATCAAAAAAGAACAGGCCACTGCTGCAATTAAAGACTTTGCAAAGATGGAGCTCATCATCCGTTTTCTGGAGCCACCAAGTTTCATAGAATACTTCCGTTCATAAGATACCGACTACTTACGTAAATTTACCAAACTTTTAAGGAAAATCCGCCAAAATTAAACAATTGTCTCAGAACTCACGAATAATTATGTAAAAGATGATTGAAATTATTAGAGTTGCTCACCAGTGCTGGATTTTGGCTCACAAATTCACTGAGATTTACTCAAAACATTGATTCTATTTCCGGCCCCAGTATTGCATAAAACTTTTTCCAAAACCACCTTTTGCACAAAAGACGGACACCCCATTGGGATAGCATATATCTCACAGATCAGACCAAAACTTTTCAGCTGATTCTGGCTAAACAAGAATCTCCCACTACCATTAAGTTCGCCCGCCGGGCTGCTACCTCCAACTTTTACGCAATCACCGAATGTTATAATTTTTCACTCTACGGGCCTGCCGAGGCGCTGCTCTTCTAAAACTTAAAAGTGTCTGGCCCATCTCTTTCGAGATGGGCCAGACAATTTAGTTTCACACCACGAGTTTAGCTATCGCTGAACCCTCGGCTGAATCACCATTTAGGCCTGAAGAAACCGACGGCTACGTACTAGGAGCGCACCGCCCGCCAGCAACAGGGCTGAAGCTAAAGCAGTGAGGGCGACACTGACGCCAGTGCGCGCAAGGCTAGTATCCGCTGCTTGCGACTGGGAGGTTTTATCGACCTGTCCTGTCTGATTTGCGCCGTTGGGTTTGTCTCCACCAGTCGCCTTGTCAGGGTTAGCAACATCGGTAGCATCCGTGTCGGCAGAAGTGCTGGGGCCGAGTGGAATCGCCGGCTTCAACTCAATCTCTGAATCATCCTTAGAAGAATCGGTTTGGTCATCTTCCACAGTTCCCTCGGGAGAATCCTCAACCGTACCTTCAGGACTCTTTTTAGGGGTAGGCAGGTATGCTACGGCCGCAATGTCACGGTAATCTTCGTTTGCCGCAACATAGTACGTGACTGCCGAATTTTGTGCCAACCCGAATTGTTTAACCCAGTTGAAAACGCCCGGATTAAGATCCTCACCAATCTCATACCATTTACCTGTGTAGGCGGTGACACCCACATTGGCAACCTGTAGACCATTGCTGTCAAACTGGTCAGCTTTAATCGATTCAGGATGCTTAAGCAACTCATACGCTTCGCTCAAATCACCATATTCATAAAGGTGTTGCGATCCACTTTCGGCACTGGAAAGGCCACCTTCGCTGAAGCTCCTCCACGACAAGGCTGCCCAGAGCGGCATAATTGGGGTCTTCTTAGCTTGTTCTTTGGAAATAGTATATTCAACCCTCAAACCCATCGGAAGTCCAGCAAATTCCCCATATACTGTATAGGATTTTGGTCCTTCCCGAGTTTCCGAATCCGGCTGGAAGGCTTGTATAACAGAGGATAATCCCTGTTCGCTGACTCCTGCGTAAATAACCGCGCCGGGAACGTCTTTAAGCCCAGACTCTTTGAAAGCCTCTTGCTCCTGTGCGTTCACGAGTGACCCGAACACATCAACTATGTCTGTTGACTCGCTCGTAGGGTAGTATATTCCATCGAAGGTTTCGCCAACTCTACCGTTAGAGTCATCTACATATTGCCCACGCTGCCCTCTCGCCAATGTCTCTAGTTCACTCCAGCGAACATCTGCGGTGGAATAGACAATCCCTAGAGGAACCTCAACATCCTTCCGCGTCTGAGCGTCAGCAGCAAAGTTGGCTAAGTCACGGTCGAACCCGACATCATAGGTGCCAAGCTGAGTGAACTTCACATCATTAACAAACTGGGGCATAGCAATCGTGAAAGTATTTCCGGTCTGAATGTGGTCACTTGACTGCATGGACTGCAAAGAAACTTGGAAAGAGTATTTAACCTTGTCTTCCCCCACTTCTTCTGCACCGAGGGGAGTTACATCAACTCCGCCGCCATTGCTGACAACATTGGCGGGAAGCTCCGCGTCACCCTCGGCACCGAAAGCTGACGAAATGCCAAAACTCGGAGAAAGCACCAAAAGGGAAGCGGCCACAGCCAAGATAAGAGGTCGCGCAAAAGTTTTAGACCCTTTTGCTGATCCCAAGTTGACATTTATTTTCATATTTTATCCAATCATAAGTATGGTTGCGTGCGCAAACATAATTGTAACAGGGTGACTGACTGAAAACAATACAGGATTGCATCCAAAATTAAATCCAACCATTAAACCTCCAAAAATGTGGCGAAGGCTTCAGTTTTCGCAATTCGCCCGCGAAAGGCTTGAGATAGCATATTCCCATGAGTAAAACACGAGACAATCAGCGCAACGTTGCTGATTCGCACACTAACACTAAAGCTGCCCGCTGGGCTGCTGCGTCCGGTTTTTTTGGCGCAATTGCCGAATACTATGATTTTGCACTCTATGGGCCTGCTGCAGCGCTCTTCTTCGGGCCACTATTCTTCGCCCCACTTGGGCAAAAAGGGGCGGTGCTGGCATCCTTAGCCTCCTTCGGTGTAGCCTATTTAGCGCGTCCCCTTGGCGCCGTTATCTTCGGTAGCGTCGGGGATCGGATTGGCCGCCGGCCGGCACTGCTGTTCTCCCTCGCCCTAATGGGTACCGCAACCACCCTCATCGGCTTACTCCCCACCTACGCAACCGCCGGATGGCTAGCTGCGGTACTCCTAGTACTGCTGCGCATCACCCAAGGTCTAGCCGCCGGTGTGGAACAATCCGGCTCCACCACGCTCTCCAGCGAAGCCGCCCCCAAACATAAGCGCGGCGTCTACACCTCATGGACCATGATTGGGGTGGCACTCGGCTGGTTCGCCGGCCCCGCGGTTCTCTCCCGCCTGTCCGCCAGCCATGACCTGATCACTTCCGGCTACTGGCGGATCCCCTTCCTGCTGGCATTCCCCCTCGCCCTGATTGCCCTCGCGATCCGCTGGCAGGTCACCGAAACCAAGAAACCCAGCCAAAAGGACGCCGCCAAAGCACAGCAGGCCAAGAAGGAACGGACCCCACTGTTGGTGCTGCTGCGCGAACACCCGGCCAACTTCTTCCGCGTCATTGGCGCCTCCCTCCACATGCTGGTCGGCGTCACCATGAGCGTCTTCGTGGTTGGCTACGCCGCCAACACCATGGGCCTAGAAAAGTCAGCCATCTTGGGTGCTCTCTCCATCGCTGGGCTCAGCACCGCCTTCACTCAGCCTTTCTTCGCTTGGATCTCCGACAAGATTGGCCGCAAACCAGTATTCATTGCCTCCTGCCTGGGTCTGGCTGCCGGACTGCCGCTACTAATGCTGTCGCTAAACACCCGCGACACCTTCATCATTACCATCGTGTTCATCGCATTCTACCTGGTAGTGATGGCCGGCAACGTCGTGCAGGCATCCTTCTACCCGGAGCTTTTCCCCGCGTCCGTCCGCTTTACCGGCGTCAGCGTCGGCACCCAACTGGGACTGGTAATCGTGGGAATGTCACCGGTCATCTACCGCAGCCTCCAGGGCGCCGGCACTTACGGATGGGTTCCGCCCGTCATCTTCGCGGCCACCTGCTGGATTATTGCTGCTGTTTCCGCCTACACGGCGAAGCCCTACGTGGAAGAATAATCAGCTAGGCTGACACAGTTTAATTGTCCGAATACAAATAGTTCGCGCTGGGGTAGAATCAACCACCCCGGCGCGAACTATTAAGATTCTAGGAATCAGCCGTCCAAATCAGAGGCAATCATTTCCGCAATCTTGTTTACAGCTTCTTCGTTGTCGGAAGAAACCGTGACCTCATCACCGAAGCCGGCGCCCAAAGTCATAATCATCATGGCTGAGTCGGCGTCAACTTCCTCGTCACCCTTAATCAAGACGATATCGTCGTCGAAATCTCCAGCAGCTTCCGCCACTAGGGCTGCGGGACGAGCATGCAGACCAACCTTCGAGCCAACCTTAACTGTTTTCGATGCCATAAAAGCACTCCTTTATATTCGATAGGAGGTGACCGTAAGCCACCCTCGGCCCCATCGCGCTAATGCTATCCCCCCAATAGTAACGCAGATTTGTGGTAGTAAGTAGAGTCCCTTCATTTTTTCTCACCCTGCGCGTATCTTTAGACACAAACGTGCACTAATGTCCCGGCCTTCGATTAGACTGGTAACACCCCAAAACTTAAGGAGTTATCGTGACAGAGATGAACAGTGGCGTTCAGTCCCCCACCGACGCCCTCACTAGCCCGAAGAAGGCTAAGCAGCAGCTGATGCGCGGTACGGGCGTGGTCGCAGGCTTGGCTTACGCGCCGGTCGCCTGGGTGCGCCGGCCTGAACCGCCCAGCTTGACCGGCCCGGAGTTGCCCGCTGCAGATCGTGAGGCCGCCGTGGAACAGTTCAAGGCTGCCTCCGAAGCCGTCGTCGAGGGCTTGTTGGCGCGCGCCAAGAAGGCTGAGGGCGAAGCCGCCGACGTTCTCACGATGACTGCCGGGCTGGCCCGCGATAAGGCTTGGCGGAAATCTGTGATTCGTCTAATTAAGGGTGGCGCGTACCCGGTTAATGCGACTGCTAAAGCGACCGAGGATTTTGTCGCCCTGTTTTTGAAGGCGGGCGGTTTGATGGCGGAGCGTGTCACCGACCTGCGCGATATTCGCGACCGGGTGTGTGCGCATCTGGAGGGCCGCCCAGAGCCGGGCTTGCCGAACCCTGATTCGCCGGTGATTTTGTTGGCTGACGATCTGGCTCCGGTGGATACCGCCGGTTTGGATCCGAAGATTTTTGTTGCTTTAGCGACTGAACTGGGTGGCCCCACCAGCCATACCGCGATTATTGCCCGCCAGTTGGGGATTCCTTGCGTGGTGGCGGTCGGTTCCATGTCTAACTTGGATGAGGGGGACATGGTGTTGATTGATGGTGGTGAAGGCTCACTGCGCTGGAATGTTGATGAGAATGCCGCCCTAGAGTTGGTGGCTGCGGATTTGAAGCGGCGGGAAAAGATTGATGCTTGGACTGGCCCCGCCCATACTAAAGACGGGCATCATGTGCAGTTGCTGGCGAATGTGCAAGATGGTGAGGCCGCGAAGCGGGCTGCCGCCACTGCCGCTGAGGGGGTCGGGTTGTTCCGGACGGAGCTGTGCTTCCTCGGCACGCAGCAAGAACCCAGCATTGACACGCAGGCGGAAGAATACGGTCAGGTGCTAGCGGCTTTCGAGGGTAAGAAGGTTGTGGTGCGGACTTTGGATTCTGGCTCTGATAAGCCGGTACCGTTCGCCACGTTGAAGGATGAGCCGAACCCGTCACTGGGTGTGCGCGGCATTCGCACGCAGATGATTAACCCGTACCTGTTCGGGCACCAGTTGGACGCTATCAAGCAGGCGGCTGACGCTACTAATGCTGACGCCTGGGTGATGTGTCCAATGATTTCGACTCTGCCGGAGGCCCGTGAGGTCACCCAGCAGATTCATGCGCGCGGCTTGCGGGCCGGCATCATGGTGGAGGTTCCCTCCACTGCCCTGCTGATTGACCAGTTCATGGAGGAGGTCGATTTCGTTTCCATCGGCACGAACGACCTCACCCAGTATGTGATGGCCGCTGATCGGCTTTCCGCTGAGCTGGCCAGCTTCACCACCCCGTGGCAGCCCGCTGTGCTGGCGCTGATGGCGAAGGTTGCGAAGTCTGGTGAGCATTTTGATAAGCCGGTCGGCGTTTGTGGCGAGGCCGCCGCTGACCCGCTGCTGGCTTGCGTGCTGGTCGGTATGGGCATGAATAGCCTGTCCATGGCCTCGGGCGCGATTGCCGCTGTGGGTGCCGCTTTGGCGGAAGTTACTTTGGAAGAATGCCAGGCAGCCGCCCGCGCTGTGGTTTCCGCTTTCGACGCGGAGCAGGCCCGTAATACTGCTAAAGCCATTCTGGGTGTTTCCTGATTAGGCTTTCAAGCTGATAAGGCTTTACTCCTTGCGGATATTTGATTGACAGTTACCCCCTCGGCCCTCTTTTCTTGATACGGGTCGAGGGGGTAACTTTTTGCTTATCTGCCGTGCCGGGCAGCTAACTGGTTTGCTAATGGTCCCTAATTTTGACTGCTGGATTAGTCACATTATCGGATATTTGGGCTGCATTCTTTCAGAAAGTCCAAAAGAGAGTGTTCTTTAGGGTAGGGTGGCGTCTATTAACTAACTTGTGATGGGTGTGGAATTGGGGTTGCTTTGAGAAAAAATATGTTTACCCGCATGGTGGTCATGCTGATTTTTCTTCTTTCAGGATTGAGCATACCCGTAGGCTCTGCTGCGGCCCTGGATTTGTCTGGGAGACCGTCAGGGGCCGGTTTCAAGAGCATGCAGGAACGCAGCAGGGCAGATCTTTTTTCACGCCTAAAAGATGATGTCACGGTTGGAGATTCGGGAACTGTTTCAACCCCTGAAAAAGACAGTGATACCGGTGTGGTTGATAAGACTCCTGCTATTCTTGAAGCGGTAGTTCTTGGAGATTTTAATAAAGGCGCTCAGGGCGTCGACTATTTTAAGAACATCACGATTTCTTTGATTGGTGACAATCTTACAGATGACCATTTTTTAACACCGAAAGGGCTGCATTGGTCAGATAAGACCGAGGTTGAGCTGATTCGTGGACAAGAGCTAGGTGATTTTGACTTTTCAACTTTGCCTTTTGATGTGCCAAGTAAATCAATAAAGGCTTTTAGTATCAATAATGGTGATTCAGGCAGAATTACTCATGTTGGCACGACTAAGTCCGGAATCGACCTTGATTTGATTTGGACCGTGACAGGCTCAGACAAAGAGGACTGGGCGGCAAATTCAGGGTACGCGAATAATAAAGTTAAAGGGCTGAGCTTTACTGGGGAGCAGTTTTTTCCGGAAGCTAAAGGAAATTCTATTGCCGTACTGTATAACAATGCGAGTAATCTTGGTTTACAGTACAAGATTGTTAAACACGGAACCGCGGTTGAGCAGCCAGTTATTGTCAGTTTTATTTCTACAGATATTGATTCAGCTCAGGGCGTGGAAACTGACTTAGCTAATATTGTCGAGGTTATTCCCGGCGATTCCCATCTTGTGAAAAAAGATGGCATCATCTATGACACAACAACAGGTGCAGTTAATCTTAACGGCTCGAAGGATCTTCCCCGTGGCGGCTATCTAGGGGCTAGTTTTTCATCAAAGTTTAACTATATTTTTTACTCTCCCGCACCTGAGCGTGTTAATAACTCCTATCATTACCCTAAAGCAGTTCGATACGATATTTTCGGTTCTAGTTTGCAAGCTAAGCTTTTAACAAGGTTGCAGCAGCATATCTCTGTTCGATACGTAGACACTAGCGGACATGAGCTCAAACCGGAAGAACACTATCAGGGTTTTAGAGATAAAAGCTATAGTTTTAGCTCTCTCACGATTGCTAAACATCAACTAGTAGATATTAAAAGGGACAACACTGACCTAAACCATCCGACGATAACTTTTGTTTACTCACCTCTACACACGGTACGGTTTCACTTCGTTGATGAAGCCGGACGCAAACTGGCTACAGATAAGAATTACACCGTGCTTGACGGTAAAGACCTCTCATATAGACCTATAGCCATTGGAGGTTATGACCTTCCGAGCGAATTTGCAGGAAAGATTACCCAAGATACTGAGTACAGTTTTGTTTACACCAAGACTGTGAGACCACTGCCAGCCCCGCAGTCACCAGCGTCACCAAAGTCGGCTTCAGGCTTTACCCCTGTTCCTTCTACTGGTCACACCGGACGCCAAAAGCAGATACCTCACGCGCGGAAACCTCAACCGCCCTCAACAAAGCACGTTAAACCGGGTATTTCACAGCCTAAAGACACGAGGCCGAATAGTAAACCAGCCCCGAAACCGGGCAAAGCTGTGGCTCCCGCCCCTGCAAATAGTCCTCATGATCCGTTTTTGGTAAATACGAAGATGACGAAAGATGAGAAGAAACTATTTCTTGACTACGTTAAAGAAGTAGGTAGGCAGGCGCGGGAAAAATACGGCAATGACAAGCATCAGATTAACCATGCCATTGCTAACGCAATCGCCTACCCGGTCTACAGTAACGATAAGTTACAATCACTGGTAAACGATTTTGGGGATGAACCTAATGTCGGAAACTATAGTCAGATTTCTGATAAGTTGAAAGATTCGCACCGAGAAGAGCCTCCTGCGATTGATTTTCCTCATTTTGCTACCACGCTTGCGTCTGTTGAGGATAGTGGTTTGATTAAAGAGGCTGGAAAGTGGCTTGCTGGACTATCTCCCAGTGTTCTTTTGGGTATGGGCTCTCAGGATAACTTTTTTCAACAGAATTCTTTAACTGGGGACTTGCTCACCCGAATTGATGATAAGGACCGCCGAACTGATCTAGATGCGATTATCTTTCATTATCATCCTGACTATAAAGATTTGAGTTTGGATGAGGCGATTATTAAGTATTACCACACCGAAAACCTTGATTTGGAAAGGGAGCGCCTTTACCTTGAGGTGCTTAAAGCTCAAGCTGGCCAGTATCTAACTGTTGAAGAACAGCAGGCTCTTAATGTTTTCTTTGCTTCGGCCACACTTGGCGGTCTAGGCCTGATGGCATTGACCGCATATAGAAGACTGAAAGAGCAATGGAAAGCTTTTCGGGAATCTCCTAGTAAGTACATAAAGAGTGTTGCACAAAAGATAGGGGCTGGTTTTATATCGTTTTTCAAAGATCCACTTGAGTTTATCGGATCTAAGGTTTTAGGGCCGGTTGCTAATTTGGTAGCAGACTCACTGGTTCTTGGCGCTATTATCGCTAAGAAAGCTGGGGGCATTATTTATGATCACGTTATTAAACCGGTGGCGCATGTCGTTAATAAGCTAGTAGTCCAGCCACTTAATAAATATGTAGTTAAGCCAGTTTATAAACATGTTATTAAACCGGTGTTATCTTTTACGGAAAATAAGCTACTTAAACCTGTGGTACGAAAAGTGATCAAGCCTGTCGCCAAGTTTGTTCACAAAAATATTGTACGGCCAATTATCAGGCGTGTCGTACCGGTTGCAAAATATGTCAGGAAGAAGATTATAAGACCAGTTTCTAGGTTCGTCCGTAACCGGATTGTGAAGCCAGTCTATAGACGTGTTATCAAACCGGTATATCGCCGTATCATCAAGCCAGTCTATAAAAAACTAATTAGACCGGTTGTTAAACCCATATACCGTAAAGTTATACGTCCCATAGGACGTTTTGTAAAGAATAAAATATTTAAGCCCGTCTCGCGTTTTGTGAAGAACAAGATTGCAAAGCCAATTGGTAGATTTATTAAGAGGCTTTGGGGCTAAGGAAGGATACTTATGTTAAAGAAAATCACGCTAGCAATTATTGCTGTTCTCGCCTCAACTATAGTCTTTGGGGCTGTGGTATTCGGATACACATTCGACAATCTCAAATCGTACTCCGTCTACTACGCCCAACACACCCCACACAAACCCGGAACAGAACCAGTCCTCATGGAACTGACGCAGAATCTATTTTGGGTAAACACACCAGACATAGACGGAATCGAATACGACTACGACGGCGGAAACGCAATCTACAACAGCAACTACAAGAAAACCGGAACCCCATACCTTGCATATTTTAATGACAATAGCTATTCCTACGGTAATGGCGGTTTTGCATCCTATCATTTCGACAAAAACTTTCAACTAATCTCCGCGAGTAACAGAACCGATAGAATAGACCTTGACACTGTTGATATAGAAGAGCTTAAACGCGAGATTTACCGTACTGTTCAGCCGGTGATTGACGCGCAGTATGGGCCTTTGATTAACCTACAGTGGCTATATGACTGGGTAAACAAAGACAAATTCAACTAACCCAACCACACAAAACGCCCTGAATCAACTAACCCAACCTTGGACCTACGTTCTCAACCCTGGGGCTAAGAAAGGATACTCATGTTAAAGAGAATCACGCTGACAGTTATTGCTGTTCTTGCCTCCACAGCAGTCTTCGGGGCTATTGTATTAGGGCATACATTCTTCAATCTCAAGTCCTACTCCGTCTACTACGCCCAACACACCCCACACAAACCCGGAACAGAACCAGTCCTCATGGAACTGACGCAGAATCTATTTTGGGTAAACACACCAGACATAGACGGAATCGAATACGACTACGACGGCGGAAACGCAATCTACAACAGCAACTACAAGAAAACCACCACACCGGTCTTTGCGAATACGGCTGGGAAAAGATATTACTACGCGCGCGGCGATTCAACTTCATATCTTTTCGACAAAAACTTTCAACTAATCGTCGCGGGTAACAGAGGGCGCACAATCGACCTTAGCACTGTTGATGTGGAAGAGCTTAAGCGTGAGATTTATCGTACTGTGCAGCCGGTGATTGACGCGCAGTATGCGCCTTTGATTAACCTACAGTGGCTATATGACTGGGTAAACAAAGACAAATTCAACTAACCCACCCACACAAAACGCCTTGGATACACCTCCTCGGCTTTAAAGCTACGAGGAGGACACTAATGCTAAAGAAAATCACGCTTACACTGATCCTGGTGCTAATAGTCGCGTTTCAGGTTTCAGTGGCAACATTTGCGTACACATTCGACAATCTCAAGTCGTACTCCGTCTACTACGCCCAACACACCCCACACAAACCCGGAACAGAACCAGTCCTCATGGAACTGACGCAGAATCTATTTTGGGTAAACACACCAGACATAGACGGAATCGACTACGACTACGACGGCGGAAACGCAATCTACAACAGCAACTACAAGAAAACCGGAACCCCATACCTTGCATATTTTAATGACAATAGCTATTCCTACGGTAATGGCGGTTTTGCATCCTATCATTTCGACAAAAACTTTCAACTAATCTCCGCGAGTAACAGAACCGATAGAATAGACCTTGACACTGTTGATATAGAAGAGCTTAAACGCGAGATTTACCGTACTGTTCAGCCGGTGATTGACGCGCAGTATGGGCCTTTGATTAACCTACAGTGGCTATATGACTGGGTAAACAAAGACAAATTCAACTAACCCAACCACACAAAACGCCCTGAATCAACTAACCCAACCTTGGACCTACGTTCTCAACCCTGGGGCTAAGAAAGGATACTCATGTTAAAGAGAATCACGCTGACAGTTATTGCTGTTCTTGCCTCCACAGCAGTCTTCGGGGCTATTGTATTAGGGCATACATTCTTCAATCTCAAGTCCTACTCCGTCTACTACGCCCAACACACCCCACACAAACCCGGAACAGAACCAGTCCTCATGGAACTGACGCAGAATCTATTTTGGGTAAACACACCAGACATAGACGGAATCGAATACGACTACGACGGCGGAAACGCAATCTACAACAGCAACTACAAGAAAACCACCACACCGGTCTTTGCGAATACGGCTGGGAAAAGATATTACTACGCGCGCGGCGATTCAACTTCATATCTTTTCGACAAAAACTTTCAACTAATCGTCGCGGGTAACAGAGGGCGCACAATCGACCTTAGCACTGTTGATGTGGAAGAGCTTAAGCGTGAGATTTATCGTACTGTGCAGCCGGTGATTGACGCCCAGTATGGGCCTTTGATTAACCTACAGTGGCTATATGACTGGGTAAACAAAGACAAATTCAACTAACCCACCCACACAAAACGCCTTGGATACACCTCCTCGGCATTAAGGCTACGAGGAGGACACTAATGCTAAAGAAAATCACGCTTACACTGATCCTGGTGCTAATAGTCGCGTTTCAGGTTTCAGTGGCAACATTTGCGTACACATTCGACAATCTCAAGTCGTACTCCGTCTACTACGCCCAACACACCCCACACAAACCCGGAACAGAACCAGTCCTCATGGAACTAGCAGACAACCTATTTTGGGTAAACACACCAGACATAGACGGAATCGACTACGACTTCGACGGTGGAAACACCATCTACAACTACAACTACAACATACCCGACACGCCGTACTTCACGTCTTTTCGATATAACGAGTACGCCTATCTAAGTAGCAAATATGTATTTTATACTTTCGACAAAAATTTTCAGTTGAACTTTGCAATGGATCGCAATGACAAAGTAGTTGACCTTAGCACTGTTGATGTGGAAGAGCTTAAGCGCGAGATTTATCGTACTGTTCAGCCGGTGATTGACGCCCAGTATGCGCCTTGGATTAACCTACAGTGGCTCTATGATTGGGTAAACAAAGACAAATTCAACTAACCCAACCACACAAACCACCCTGAATCAACTTCCCAACCCTGAACTTACGTTCTCAACCCTGAGGCTAAGGAGGATACTCGTGTTAAAGAGAATCACGCTAGCAGTTATTGCTGTTCTTGCCTCCACAGCAGTCTTCGGGGCTATTGTATTAGGGCATACATTCTTCAATCTCAAGTCCTACTCCGTCTACTACGCCCAACACACCCCACACAAACCCGGAATAGAACCCGTCCTCATGGAACTAACAGAGAACCTATTTTGGATATACACACCAGACATAGACGGAATCGAATACGACTTCGACGGCGGAAACGCAATCTACAACTACAACTATCAGAAAAAAACAACACCTTGGCTTGCATACTTTTCTAACCAACGATACAAGTACGGCAGTGAGAATCTTGTGTTTTATAGCTTTGATGAGCACTTTCGTCTTTCCGGAGCTAGAGACAAAGAACTAGGAAAGCTAGATCCGGAAACTGTTGATGTGGAAGAGGTTAAACGCGAGATTTACCGTACTGTTCAGCCGGTGATTGACGCGCAGTATGGGCCTTTGATTAACCTACAGTGGCTATATGACTGGGTAAACAAAGACAAATTCAACTAACCCAACCAC
>NZ_MPDM01000004.1 GCF_001936115.1 Boudabousia marimammalium | reverse complement strand
TGGTACTGCACTCGCTAGGGTGTGGGAGAGTAAGACGCCGCCACATTAAACATAAGAAAACAGTTTTTAGGGGATAAACACGAACAACACCGTGTTTATCCCCTAAAACAATTCCCCACCCACCGCCACAGATAAGGTGAGTACTCAAGCGGTTAAATCAGCAAACTCTCCTGCCGTTAATTCCTTGAACACAGACGGTGACAGCAACACCGACAACCCTCGAGCCCCCCCCCACCAACGAAAATTTGTTTGATTAGGGCAACGTTGCCTAATTAGGGCAGGGTTTCCTAAGTGTGATGTATAGTAGATACATTCGTTTTCTGCTAGCGAAAGCACATTATGAGAATTTTATTAGCTGGGAATCCCAATAGCGGGAAAACAACCATGTTCAACGCTTTGACTGGGCAGCACGCCAAGGTTGGAAACTGGGGTGGAGTCACTGTTGGTGAGTTCCAAGCTCCAGTCAAAGAATCCTACTCCTCCGGTCGCGATATCAGTCTCGTTGATTTGCCCGGCGCCTACTCAATGTCCCCATTCTCTCCCGAAGAGTCGGTCACCTCTGAACATATCCGCAATACGCACTCGGATGTCATAATCAATATCATTGACTCCACCAGCATTGCCCGTAGCCTATTTTTTACCAGCCAACTGCTCGAACTGGGAGTGCCCGTTGTAGTCGCCCTCAACAAAAGCGACATGGCTGAAAACGAACAGATCCGGATCGACAAAGGATTACTTTCTCAACGCCTAGGTTGCCCGGTAATCGCGACAGTATCTACGGAAAACC
The DNA here is from genome assembly GCF_001936115.1 of Boudabousia marimammalium. Lineage (GTDB taxonomy): Bacteria > Actinomycetota > Actinomycetes > Actinomycetales > Actinomycetaceae > Boudabousia > Boudabousia marimammalium. Next base: position 231,358 of record NZ_MPDM01000004.1, on the reverse strand, counting down.
AAAGTTCGGGTTTAGCTCAAGTTATTCAAACCGCAGTCTCTCTAGCTGGCGGTCATCAGATTCCACCCTATCGGCAAGGCGCAGTGGATTTAACAAACAAGGACGCAGTGGACCGCGCGGACCATCAGCGCTACAAATTCGTCAACGATGTTGTTAACGATGTCGAACTACGTGAGGTGCGCGCTAACGAAAAAACTTTCCAAGACAGTGTCGATGAGATACTGACGAATAGATTTATTGGTATCAGCGTCTTCGCGGCCATTATGTTTGGCGTCTTTTCCATATCTCAAACCTATCTTGGTCCCTATATTGCAGATTGGCTGGTTGGGTGGATCGAATCATTCCAAGAATGGGTCAGCGGACAACTACAAGACAGCCCGCCACTACTCTCCACAGTCATTGCTGATGGCATTATCGGCGGAGTGGGCGCTGTCATCGGATTCTTGCCGCTAGTGATGGTGATGTATTTTCTCATTGCCCTACTCGAAGAATCAGGTTATATGGCCCGCGTGAGTGCAGTTCTCGACCCACTCTTCAAACGGGTGGGACTATCTGGAAAATCAGTTATCCCGATTGTTATCTCCACCGGGTGTGCAGTACCAGGAATTATGAGCGCTAGAACGATTCGTGACGATCGCGAACGGCGGGCAACAGCTATGCTTGCTTCCTTCGTTCCGTGTGGGGCAAAAATTCCCGTCATTGCACTCTTTTCTGGTGCTTTCTTCGGCGGCGCAGCCTGGGTGAGTTGGGTCAGCTATTTCCTCGGACTGTTCCTTATCTTCTCCGGTGCCTTCGTGGTCAAAATGGTTACTGGATTCCAATATCGGCAGTCGTTCTTCATCATGGAATTTCCCCGCTTTCGAGCCCCCAGTCTCACCCACGCAACCACCTCGATGTTTGAACGTGCAAAAGCATATATCATCAAAGCTGCAACAATTATTTTACTATGCAACTTGGTCGTTCACGTCATGCAATCGTTTAATTGGCAGTTCGAACTGGTCGCTGAAGAGATGCAAGACACTTCAATTCTGGCTTCAATTGCCTCTCCCATCGCTTTCCTCTTTATTCCGCTTGGATTTGGTACTTGGCAACTAGCTGCCGCCGCAGTAACTGGTTTTATTGCCAAAGAAAACGTGGTCGGGACTATTGCCGTGGTCTATGGACTAACAGCTTTTATTGACACTGATGAATTAGCGATGGTCGGAGGTGCAAACGATGTTGCCAACGTGATGGGGCTGACCTCTGTGAGCGCTTTGTCCTATCTTTTCTTCAATCTGTATACTCCACCATGCTTTGCTGCAATCGGAGCAATGAACTCTGAAATACGTCATAAAGGATGGCTCTTGAGCGCGGTTGGTCTACAAGTAAGTACTGGCTATATCGTTGCCTTTACAACATATCAACTTGGCTCATTGCTTATCGAGGGACAGCTGGGGGACGGGTTCATTCCCGGGCTAATTGTCATTCTCAGTTTAGTGGCGGTATCCGTTGCTCTAGGGCAACGCACTCGGGCAAACTTTACCCGTCAATATGAACTCGCGGTCGCTCCCGCGGTGTGAACAGCCGTCGTTAAAATATGTTAAAGAATACGAGGAACCGATGACTTTTTCAACGCTTATCGCACTCATAGCTGTTATCTCACTGGTCGGATGGGCGATCTGGTATGTCGTCAAAGAAAAGCGTAAGGGGACCGTATGTATCGGGTGCCCGGTGGCAGGAAGCTGCTCAAAAGTCGATCTGTGTGAGACCTCCACGACCACCCCAGATGGTCGAATCTATCTTCCTATCACGCCAGTTCCACCTCAGAAACACCAGTGAAGCTATGATGTTTTTCTCCTCAGTAAAAAAGGAATCTACGACACCGGTCTCTCCAGATCAGCGTCAAGGCGATAAACTGGCTCTCCTTGAAGCGGAAGTCGGCCGACCTTATACGGTAAAAGAAATTTCTACTGGTGACGCAGCAATGGATAGTTTTTTGATGCGGCTCGGCTGTTATGTGGGTGAAACAGTTACCCTAATGTCGAAAAAGAAGAAGTCGTGCATTGTGGTGATTAAAGGGGGACGCTACTCCCTCGATAACGTACTCGCCCAAGCAATTTTTGTTTAGCGTAACCCTCGCTAATTATTGTCGCAAGACACTCCAGTTCATTCACCACAGCAGGTGCTCTTAGTCCCACAAACACCCTTTCCCTACAGATTCCAGCATTTTCTGAATGTGGTAAACACTGCAAAGCGCATGATAGCTTTGGCATCTCGGTTTCAGACATGACAAACTAAGCCATTGTGAATAAAGAGATACTAAATCCCGAGGAACATCCGTTTTTAGCTGAGCATCCCGATATCGCTCAAATGAACCCGCATGAGCGTCTAGCCGAGCAATCCGGAGTTGTCCTGCGCTTCGGGCGTCTGTTGCTCTCTGCAGGCGCTAGCTCTTACCGCGTGAAAAGCTCAATGGCCCGGATGGCTCGCGCTGTCGGCATTGAAGAACACCGCGCATCTGTAAGCTTCTCAGACATCGCGACCTCTGCTTACGCCAATGGCACTTTCCGCACCGAACTGTACGAAAACCGGGTATTCGGTGTTAATGCCAACCGGATTGATAAGCTTAAGCAGCTCTCTCATGAACTCCGCGTTGATCAAAGCGTCGAGGAGCTCAACCAGCGCTTGGACGAGATTGAAAACGAAGGCCCCCTCTACGGGCCCGTAGCTAACGCCCTCGCCTCCGGTATCGCCTGCGCCGGATTCTGCTTCCTCAACCAAGGTGGCTTCGTTGAGTGCGGTGCTGTACTCTTCGCTGCCACGATGGGTCAGGCCCTACGGCGTCTGGTGCTGCACCGTCATTTCAACCATTTTGCGGTTTGGTTGCTCTGTGGCATCCTCGCCTCCAGCCTGTACATCGGTGTAGTCGAGATGCTCGAACTGGTAGGGTTGACCACTGCTGACATCCACCAGGCAGGTATTATCTCCGCAATCCTTTTCCTGATCCCCGGTTTCCCGATGGTTACAGCCATCCTCGACCTCGTGCGGATGGACTTCCCCTCCACGCTAACGCGTACCAGTTACGTAGTAGCCGTCATGGCTTCAGCTGGTGTTGCGGTGTGGGCGGTAACCTACGCCTTCGGCTGGAACGTTCACATGATGCTTCCTTACCACCTACCGTGGCCCCTATTGATTACCCTGCGTTTCCTCTGCTCCTTCATCGCCGCATGGGGCTTCGCAATCCTCTTCAACACGCCCTGGAAGGTCTGTGCGGTTGCCGCTACCATCGGTGCCAGCGTTAACACTCTTCGCACCATTGCGGTTGATAGCGGGTTCCCCTGGCACGCGGCCGTGGGTCTAGCTGCCTTCACCATTGGTTTGCTGGCCGCTGCCGTGGCAGCCCGCACCTACTATTCGCGTGTTTCACTTTCTGTTCCCGCAGTTGTCATCATGATTCCTGGCGTCCCCTTCTACCAGGCGGTCACCAACATGAACAACGGGCTGGTCCTGGAAGCCATGAGCCACGTTGTTCAGGTCCTCTTTGTGATTACCGCGATTGGTTTCGGCTTAGCGGTCGCCCGCATGGTTACTGACACCCGCTGGATTGTTGACCAGCCGACTTCTCGCGTTCCTGAGCTCAACCCTTCACGTCACTACATCCGCTGAGGCGGGAAGAGGGTCGAGGGCGTCTCAAAGCGCCGACGGTAAATCTCCAAACAAATAAGTTAGCCGCCAGAAGGACTGTCCTTCTGGCGGCTAACTTATTTTCAGGCTCCTAACTAGAGAGCACCCAGCAGCTGTGCAGTCAAAATCTTCAGCACCATAGCTACCGGATAAACCATGGCGTAACCTAAAGCCACACGCGGGTCCGCGCCGGTGCGTTCGTTGGCAAAAGCCAAGACTGCGGGCTGAGTTTGAGTACCGCCAATCGCGCCAGATAGGCGAGTGCCACCCATTTTGAAGACCATACGCATGCCGGCAAACAGGATGCCGCCCACAGCGGTAGTAATCAAGAAGCCCAAGATTGCCATCTTCCACCAGACGCCACCCTCGAAAGCGTTCGCGATTTGGCCGCCTGCGTTAGTGCCAGCTTGCGCCAAGAAAATCAGCAGACCAAACTCAGAAAGCACCATGCAGGTCGTGTAAGGGAGAGCTGTAACCATGGGGCCAACCCGGCCAAGTCGGCCAAAAATCAAGCCCACAATCAAAGTGCCTGCAGCGGAACCAATGGAGAAGGTAGCTCCCGTCGGAGTGAAGATAGGTAGTTCGCCAATCAAAATACCAACGGCCATGCCGATACCAAGAGCCACCGGGTTCAAAGAAGTCAACCCGCGAGAAGAATCACCAAAGTACGCACTCAAAGCATCCATCTTGGCGCGCGGCGCAACCACGCGAACACGGTCGCCCAGCTGCAAGCGCAGACGTGAATTCGCTACCACATCAATATCGCCACGGCGAACACGTGAGACCATAGCGCCGAACTCGTCATTCAAGTTCAGCTCACCTAGTTTGCGTCCGGCCAGCTTCGGGTTAGAAACCGTGATGCGGCGGAAATCCAGCCACTGACGATCAATCGTCAAAGAAAGAGAAGAGTCATGGCCCAAACGCTCAGTAATCAAATCAATGTCGGCCTCCGGGCCGACAATCGTGAGTAGATCATTGTGGCGAAGTTTGTCGAACATTCCAGGGCGGAAAATTGGTCCAGTTTCGCCGCGACGCAAACGGGAGAAAGAAACCCTGCCGGAGACCAGCTCATGGTATTGCTCCAAGACTGGCTCATCCGTGCGTTCAATCCGGATAGTGCGGTTCACAATCGGGGTGGGCTTATCCTTATCTCCCTTAGCTAAACGTAGCGCTAAGGAGACATAAATCAGCATACCGATAACGCCCCACAGGTAGCTGATCGAGTAACCCACTGTCGCATTAGCAGGATCCCCCGAAGACTTTCCAGCCGCGGCTAAAGCCGGGGTGTTATTTGTGGCGCCGGCGAAGACGCCAGCAAACTCAGCGGCGCTCAAATCGAAAATATAACGACCCACCCCAAAAGCAATGGCGGCACCGGTGCCTAAGGCCACTACCATGACCAGGATAGGGCCGCCGGAGGTGCGCAGAGTGTTGAAGAAGTTCGGGCCAGAATAGATACCGATTGCGAAGGTAAAGATAGCTAGACCGAAGATGCCGATTTCGTGCGGCACACGAATATGAATACCATAGACTTCACCCCATGCGGAGAGGGCGATAGCGATGAACAGCACCGCGGCAGCACCAAGGTTCACCCCCTTCACCTTGATGTGTCCGAATGCCATGCCAATTCCGATAAGCAGGAAAAGGACTAGGACCGGGCCAGCCGCTAGGAAGTTGAACAAAGCGCTCATTATTTGAACCTCAGGACTATACAGCAAAACGTCTGAACAATTGTCTCATGAAACACATTTTTTATTCGTCTGGATAATCTCGTTAGACAAGCCAGAGTTGCTTTTGATATCGAAACCTGTAAAAAATCGGACGATAGGCCTAGGCTACCGGCGGGTTTTCTTAATCTTCCTCGATAGACTAAAATATATCCAGCACTTTACTAATGTATCTGACTGAAGGGTTTTCAGGCAGGTCATTTTCTGGAAAGGAAGACTATGTCTGAAAGTTCGCTCTCCGCCCTCGAACAAGCAGCCGCTAAGCCCCTGCCGTCCTCCGGTAAGCTGGCGGGTCGTTTCCCGCTTTATGCCCACCCCTCGCCTTCTAGCGATCAGGAAGTTGCGCAGGTTCTGAAAAAGCTCCAATTTGGTACTGCTTTCGGTGATTTTATGTCTGCCGCTACCTACACCGAAGATGAAGGCTGGCACCGTCAGGGCACAATTCCTTACGGCCCTCTCTCCCTCGACCCTGCCGCCGCTGTCTTGCATTACTCGCAAGAAATCTTCGAAGGACTGAAAGCATACCGGCATGCGGATAACTCCATTTGGGCTTTCCGCCCCAACTACAATGCGGCCCGTTTCCAAGCTAGCGCCCGCCGCCTAGTGATGCCGGAGATGCCCACTGAACTATTCGTTGCTTCCTTGATTGATGTGGTTCGCGCTGACACCCGCTGGGTGCCCGACTTGAAAGGGTCCGCACTTTACCTGCGCCCCTTCATGTTCGCTTCAGAAGGTTTCCTTGGGGTGAGGCCCGCAGTAGAGTACACCTACTTGTGCATTACCTCCCCGGTTGGCCCCTACTTTAAGAGCGGCTTCCAGCCGGTCAGCATTTGGGTTACCAAGCAGTACCATCGTGCCATGCCCGGCGGGACCGGAGCCGCAAAGACCGGCGGGAACTATGCGGCTGGCCTGATTGCGCAACAAGATGCGAAGGAACGGGGTTTCCAGCAGGTCTGCTTCCTCGATTCCGTGCAGGGTGAGTTCTTAGAAGAACTGGGAGGCATGAACGTTTTCGCAGTCAGCAAGGATGGTTCCGTGCGGACGCCGCGTCTCACCGGCACGATTCTCGAGGGCGGCACCCGCCTGTCCATTATTCAGCTGCTGCGCGACCAGGGCCGCGAAGTTATCGAAACAGATATTTCCATTAACCAGTTGGTTTCTGATATCAAGAGCGGGGAAGTAGTAGAGATGTTCGTCTGTGGTACTGCCGCGGTAGTCACCCCGATTGGGCATCTGGCCGGCGAGAACTTTGATGTCACACTTGATAACTCCGCGCTCACTGAACAGGTTTATGACCACTTGACCGGAATCCAGTACGGCACAATCGAAGACACCCATAACTGGATGTACCGCCTAGCTTAATCCGCTTGGCTTTAACCTGCTATCTGGGTGCAACCGAGAGCAGGTTAAAGCGCGGTGCATTCGCTTCATCAGAAGCGTCCAAGTCAACTAGCGCCCACAGCGCCCAAGCGTGTTCCTCCGCAGGATCGTCAATCACCTGTTCGACCAGCATCGCACGTTTGGGCAGATCAATCTGCGAAGGTGCTTCCGGGATGAGATCCAGATCTTCCTCAGTGGGAGAAAGATTGAAACTAATTAATTCACCCGCCCGGGCTGCCTGATCAGTTGCGATGGAATCATACTCAGCCCAATAGCGCTCCAAGACATGGTCCCAGCGATCCTCATCCCAGCCAGTCAAACCAAGCCGGGCTAGTCTTTCCACATTGTCTTGGGCCATCAGCTCAACAATCTGAAATACCCTGTTGCGTACCGCCGTGCGAGCTGCATGAGGATTGCGAGAGAACGGAATCTGCCCATTCTCATCTGCGCCGAAGGGGAGCTCAACCGCTGACTCAATCCGGTTGCGTGCAGCTGACTCTTCGTTTCCAGAGGCATTCCCGCTAACAGCGTTGAGTTGTTCCCATTCATCCAGCAAGGACGCGTCCACTGCCCGGACCAGCTTACCTAGCCAGTCGATAATGCTCTCTATCTCTTCTGTTTTCACCTCTGGAGGGAGTACCTGGCGTAAGGCCCGGTATGCGTCCGTCAGATAACGCAGCAGCACGCCCTCGGCCATCGCAATGTCGAAACGGGAAATCAACTCTGTGAAAGTCATGGCGTTTTCTACCATGAAGCGGACCACAGATTTCGGGGAGGGCCGCAAATCCTGCACCCAAGGGTTGGTTTGTGCGAACATCTCAAAGGCCGGCTCCAACAGGTCCGCCAGTGGTTGTGGCCAGGTGACGTCCTCCAAAGCTTCCATCCGGGCCTCGTAGTCTAGGCCCTCCGCCTTCATGGAGGCCACCGCACGGTCCTTTTCCTTACGCTGCTGCGCATACAGCAAAGGACGCGGATCATCCAAGGTAGCTTCAATAATCGAAATGACATCCAGCGCATAGTCCGGGTCCTCTGGATTGAGGAGGTCCAAAGCGGCCAGCGCGAACGGTGAGAGTGACTGGTTCAAAGCGAACTGTGCCTGCATCTCTCCGCGCATTCGCAACCTCGGCGTCCCCTCGTCCTCGGCCTGCGCAACAGAAACATACTCGATTACCTCACCCGTTAGCAGCGACTGATAAATCTGGCCCAAGCGGCGCAAATGCAGATTGCGGGAAGTTTCCGGGTCGTGATTGTTGCGCGCCAACCAGAGCAGATGCTCCTCTGGGTCTCCGGCCCGCTCCAATACGGAAAGAAACATAGAGTGCGTGAAAGAAAAATTGGAGGCCAAAGGTTCAGGCTGAGCTTCACGAAGACGGTCGAAAGTAGACTCAGTCCAGTTGACCCGCCCCTCAGGCGCGGCCTTGCGGGTAATCTTCTTAATTTTCTTCGCGTCCCCTTGGGCTTTCGCCAGCGCTTTCGCGTTTTCAATCACGTGGGGCGGGGCCTGCACCTCTACGTAGCCAATCGTGTCGAAGCCAGCACGCCCGGCGCGGCCCGCAATCTGATGGAACTCGCGGGCTGACAGGTGTCGCTCAGCGGAACCATCAAACTTGGTGAGCGCGGTCATCACGACGGTCCGGATGGGAACGTTAATGCCGACGCCGAGGGTGTCGGTGCCAGAGATAACCGCCAGCACCCCAGCCTGTGCTAGGCGCTCCACCAGCCTGCGGTAACGCGGAAGCATTCCCGCGTGATGCACGCCAATGCCGTGGCGCAATAACGTCGAGAGAATCTTGCCGAAGCCGGGACCGAACTTGACGTCTTTGAGTTCTTCTGCGACGCGTTCGCGGGCTGCCTTATCAATTAGGTTCGCGGAGACGAGGGCGCGGGCCGCCGACACCGCATCTTTTTGTGAAAAGTGAACCAGGTACACCGGATACTTGCCTTGCCCAATCAGCCGTTCCAGCAGTGCGTCTGTGGCTTCAGTGGAGTATTCCATTTCCAAAGGGACGGGCCGCTGCGCGCCAGTAATCACCGCAACTTTGCGGCCTGAACGCGCTTCAAGATCTTTTACGAAGAATGTGACGTCACCTAAAGTGGCGGACATCAGAATCATTTGTGCATGCGGGATCTCCAGCAGAGGAACCTGCCAAGCCCAGCCTCTTTGCGGGTCGGAATAGTAGTGGAACTCATCCATCACCACATTACCCACGTCAAGGTCTTTGCCTTCCCGTAGCGATTGGTTCGCTAGAATCTCTGCGGTACAGCAAATGATGGGTGCCTCAGAGTTAAGGGAAATATCGCCGGTAATCATCCCCACATTGCTGGCCCCAAACAGGGTGACTAGGTCGAAGAACTTTTCTGAAACCAAGGCCTTCAGCGGGGCAGTGTAATAGCTGCGTTCCCCCTGCGCGAGAGCGTGTAGGTGCGCGGCCAGAGCAATCATTGATTTGCCAGAGCCTGTGGGCGTCGCCGCAATGACATGCTGGGAAGAGAAGATCTCTAGGGCTGCTTCTGCCTGATGCGGATAGAGAGGCCGACCGGTTTGTGCAGCCCAGTTCTCGAATGCGTCATAGACGGCTGTGGCATCATCTAGCTTGCCTTGATCTTCTAATTCGTCAAGGAGCAGGTTCAATGCAGGTTCAGTCGTCATTGTTTAATTATCCCAAGCTAAGCAGGAAGAAGCAACAGAGTAGGGTGCGGCAACAATATTACGAAAGAAACACAAAGCTAGTGTAAAGGGTTATTAAAGATGCAGCGGTGTAGCCTTTTGGACTATTCTGACTAACAACACTAATTATTTTAAGAGTGAGGAAAACCTGTGAATGACATTATTTCCCAATTGGCTGACCAATTCCTTGTCATTGGTGACTGGCTGACCATTCACGTCACAGTTATCATCCTCACTCTAGCAGGCGTAGTATTTACAATTTCTACCCGCGGGGTGCAGTTCCGTCACTTCGGTAGAATGGTTAAGGCCGTCCTTGGCTCCCGTCAAGGCGCTAAGGGAGGCATTTCTTCCTTCCAGGCTTTCACGATTTCACTGGCTGCTCGGGTTGGTATTGGTAACGTCTTCGGTGTCGCCTACGCCCTCATGGCAGGCGGACCTGGCGCCATCTTCTGGATGTGGATTGTAGCCCTCCTCGGCATGTCAACCGCTTTCTTCGAAGCCACCACCGCGCAGATCTTTAAGGTTCGCACCTCCGACGGTGCTTTTGTGGGCGGTCCTGCCTATTACCTTAGCCGCGGCCTCAAGAAACGCTGGCTGGGTATTGTCTTCGCACTTATTACCGTTATCACCTGCGCCTTCTCTATCACTATGGTGCAATCCAACGCGATTAGCGCCACCATGGAAGGCTACGGGGTTGCGACCCCCGCGCTCACTGCTACTGCACTGGTGGTTTTCACCGGCGTCGTAGTAATCGGTGGAATCCGCCGCGTGGCTCGAGTCACCGAAATCCTAGCCCCGCTGATGGCCACCATCTACGTGATCTTGGCTTTCGTCATCGTATTGATTAACATCACCGAAGTGCCGCGCCTATTCGGCATGATTTTTGCTTCCGCATTCAGCCCTGAACCTTTGGTCGGCGGCCTCGGGGGAGGCATCCTCGCCGCCCTCATCAACGGTGTTAAACGCGGGCTCTTCTCCAATGAAGCCGGTCAAGGTACCGCCCCGAACGCGGCCGCAACAGCAACCGCCGCACACCCGGTACAGCAGGGCCTCATCCAGTCCCTCGGCGTTTTCGTGGACACCATCATTGTTTGTACTGCGACCGCCTTCGTCATCCTATTAGCTGGGAAAGAGGTCTGGATCGACCCCAGCAGCAACCCTGGTACGCTCACTACTTCATCGGTAGCTGCCAGCCTCGGAAGCTGGACCGTCGTCCCCATGGCCTTAATGATTTTCGTACTTGCGTACTCTTCCATCATTGCCGCCTACGTGTACTCCGAAGTGAACCTGCGCTTCTTCACTGACAGCTCTGTAGCCACCTGGACTGTGCGCGTAATCTCCGTGGTGTCGGTCGCCCTCGGTGCACTGTTCCCCCTCGACATCGTCTGGAATACAGTGGATATCGCGATGGCTCTAATGACAGCCTTCAACCTGGTGGGACTACTGCTTTTGGTTCGTTGGGGTATGGGGGCACTGAAGGACTACGAATCCCAAATCAAGGCTGGCAAAGAGCCACAGTTCGTTGCCACCGACAATAAATTCCTCCCGGGCCCCCTCGAAGGAGATGCCTGGACCTAACCAACCCATCTCTAGACACGAAACGAATGCATTATGATTGCTTGGCTGAATGAGACTGTAATAGCGGTAAACGACATCCTCTACGGTTACCTCCTAGTCTATGTGCTGGTAGCGGCAGGACTGTTTCTTACTATCTATCTGGGGTTTCCGCAGTTCAAGCATTTTCCGGCAATCATTCGTTCCCTCAGCGGCTCAAGAGACGGCGAAAAACATGAGGTGTCATCCTTCCAAGCATTCGCGGTAGGAGTAGGAACTCGCGTTGGAATCGGCAATATCGGTGGCGTCGCACTGGCCCTAATCCTCGGTGGCCCAGGTGCCATATTCTGGATGTGGGTGGTGGCGCTACTGGGGATGACTACCGCTTTTTGTGAATCCACTCTGGCGCAGCTATTCAAAGTCAAGAACCGCGACGGAAGTTTCCGCGGCGGCCCCTCCTACTACATGACTCGCGGACTTTCCGCCCGCTGGATGGGAATCATCTTCGCTGCTATCACTGTGCTTGCTTCAGGCATTGCTGTGCCCATGGTGCAGGTGAACGCTGTTGCCGCAACCCTAGATGCTAATCACGGTGTCCCCAAGTGGGGGACCGCTCTAATCATGATGCTGCTACTAGCCCCAGTTATCATCGGCGGCTTGCGTAGCGTCGCCCGGGCCGCAGAGTACCTGGCACCCATCATGGCTTTCGTGTATTTAGCTTTAACGATTGTAGTCATCTTCATGAACCTGCCTGCAGCGGGGTCCGCCATCATGGAAATCTTCCGTGGCGCCCTCGGCCTGCAAAGCGGCATCGCTGGGGTCACCGGAGGCATTTTTGCTGCCCTACTCAACGGGGCGAGGCGTGGTCTGTTCTCCAATGAGGCTGGGCTAGGTACTGCCCCTAACGTCGCCGGTTCCGCCGCAGCCTCCCACCCGGTCAAACAGGGCTGGGTGCAGGCCTTGGGCGTATTCATTGACACGATTTTGATCTGTACCGCCACCGCAATCCTGATTCTCACCTCTGCCCCTTCGGTTTTCGTAGGCGGATTGGAAACCAATGCGGCAGGTACTTTGACCGGAGATGCTCTCATCTTCCACTACGGGTCTTGGGCTCTGCCAGTGGTTTCTCTTATCATCTTCATTTTCGCCTATACTTCCGCTTTCGGTGCCTACAGCTACGGTCAAGTGGCTCTGGACTTCCTGACTCAGAATCGAGCCGTCTCCTTCGTGTACCGCGTAGTGGTTATCTTGGCGTGTGGCTGGGCCAGCGTTCAAGCTCTTTCCCTAGTTTGGGCTATCTCTGATGTCCTCCTCGGCCTCGGCGCTCTCTTCAACCTGTACGCTGTGATTCGTCTCGCCCCCTGGGTTAAGGCACTACTAGCTGACTGGCGGGAAAACCCAGCAGCGGACTTCCACGCTGAGAACAATGCTCACCTGCCCGCTCCAATTAAGGACCATGCCTGGGCGTAGTGACCCGTATCCCCATTAGCTTTACAGCGGTCAAACCGCGTTAAGCCTATACTGGTGGTATGCGAGTTCTTAGATTCAGAGTGGGCAATGACATCCATTACGGCGTGATGGAAGACGGCTCCCATCAGGTAATAATCCTGAAAGGCGACCCGATGTATTCGGCGATCGAACCTTCCGGACAGATCCTTGACTTCGATGACATCCGCTTGCTGTCGCCGGTGATTCCTCGGTCTAAAGTGATTTGTGCAGCGCCCCCGGCGAATGCTTTCGACCCGGGTGTCTCCCTTGACTTCTACCTCAAGCCCAACACCGCCGTAATCGGTCCTGACGATCCGATTGTGATTCCGACCTGGGCAGAGTCCGTAGCGGGCCGCGTTCGCCTTGCCGCAGTGATTAAAACCATGTGCAAGGACCTGACTGAAGATCAAGTAGATGACGCGGTATTCGGTTGGACAATTGTGAATGATGTGGAGGCTTTCACCGCTGATGGGCGCCAGCATAATCTCGCTGCGCACGGCTTCGACACTGCCTGTCCGATAGGACCGTGGATTGTGGTCAACCCGGAGCTAGAGCTAGATAACCTACACTACAGTGAAAGCGTCAATGAGGAAGTAGTGTCCACGCCGCGTCACTCGGTGCTTCCCTTCTCCCCGCGAGCAGTGGTCGCTGCTGCCTCACAACTTACTACCTTGCTCCCCGGTGATGTGGTGGTGTCTGGCTGCCTGTCCAACCCGGTGAATGTGCGTGCTCAAGACCGAATGGAATGCACCATTGAGGGCCTGGGAACCCTGTCAAATATGGTGCTTTCCCGCTAAGACTAAGAATTATTAATACACACAGATTGATTGGAAATATGGCTAGTTCTGATATTAGAGTACGTTTCTGCCCGTCTCCGACTGGGATGCCGCACGTAGGTATGGTTCGCACCTGCCTCTTTAACTGGGCTTATGCCCGTCACACCGGCGGCACCTTCGTTTTCCGAATCGAAGACACCGACGCGGCCCGTGACTCTCAAGAATCCTTCGACTTGATTCTCGACTCCTTGCGTTGGCTGGGAATGGACTGGGACGAGGGCGTGGGTCAGCCTGGCCCGCATGAGCCGTACCGGCAATCTGAGCGGATGCACATCTACGCCGATGTGGTGAAGCAGCTGGTTGAGGGCGGTTACGCATATGAGTCTTTCTCCACTGCGGAGGAGATTGAGGCCCGTCACCGCGCTGCTGGCCGTGATCCGAAGCTGGGCTATGACGGTTATGACCGCAATCTCACGGAAGAGCAGAAGGCTGCTTTCCGCGCTGAGGGACGCCAGCCGGTCTTGCGTATGCGTATGCCTGATGAGGATATTACTTTCACCGACGTGGTGCGTGGAGAGATTACTTTCAAGGCTGGTTCTGTGCCCGACTATGTGATTGTGCGTGGTAACGGCCACCCTCTTTACACGTTGGTGAATCCGGTAGATGACGCGTTGATGGGGATTACCCACGTGCTCCGCGGAGAAGACCTGTTGTCTTCGACGCCGCGTCAAATCGTGCTGTACCGTGCGTTGATGGAACTTGGTATCACCAGTTTCATCCCGGAGTTCGGTCACCTGCCTTACGTAATGGGTGAAGGGAACAAGAAGCTGTCCAAGCGTGATCCGGAATCTAACCTGTTGCTGCACCGTGCTAACGGCATGCTCCCTGAGGGTCTGTTGAATTATTTGGCGTTGCTGGGCTGGTCAATTAGCCCGACGAATGACATTTTCTCTGCTGAGGAAATGGTTCAGGCCTTCGACGTGCATGATGTGAATCCGAATCCGGCTCGCTTCGACTTGAAGAAGTGCATTGCGATTAACGCTGACCATATCCGGATGCTGGAAGAGGATGACTTCCGTAACCGTCTGGTTCCCTACTTGGCTGACATTTACGCCGCCGAGGGGGAGGGGCGCCCACTGGTTAGTGCGACCGTGTATGAGGATCTGACTGCGGATGAACAGCGCATCTTGGCAGAGGCGGCGCCGCTGATTCAGACCCGCATTCAGATGTTGGGTGAAGCCCGCGATATGCTTGGCTTCTTCTTCACCGATAGTGGGGATCTTAGTTACGATGAGAAGGCCCTGCGTAAGCTCAAGCCGGAAGCTGTGGAGGTGCTGGAAGCAGCTCTGGAGACTTTGGAGGGTGAGGGTAACTTTACTGCGGAGCATCTTGAAGCAGTCCTACGTGAGCGCATTGTGGAAGGTATGGAGTTGAAGCCGCGTTTGGCATTTACGCCTTTGCGTGTGGCCGTTACTGGGCGCCAGGTTTCCCCGCCGTTGTTTGAGTCTATGGAGATTTTGGGCAAGGACGCATCATTGCGTCGTTTCGCTCTTCTGCGGGAGAAATTGCTGTCAGAGTAGCAGTGTGAATGAGGTCACCCCGCGCCAATTTGTTTGACTTGTGTAAAACCGGTATAGTTTTGCGAGTCGCACAGCAATGGCTGGAGCGGTTACCCATGGGGTATGGTGTAATGGTAACACAGCTGATTCTGGTTCAGCCGTTCTAGGTTCGAGTCCTGGTACCCCAGCGATTCTGCCGAGAATAACCATTTTCCATTCTCAGTGGAACTGATAGGCTCCCATCGTCTAGTGGCCTAGGACGCCGCCCTCTCAAGGCGGTAACACGGGTTCAAATCCCGTTGGGAGTACAAAACTTCATATTGCGTGGCAGATACGCCGGCATTGAATACATAATCAGCAACACAGCAGTGTTGCTGATTTTTGTTTGTTGAGAGTGATTTGTCTCCGCGTACTAGGCGCGGGCACGATAACATAGTGTGCAGAGAATTGATTTAGTGCTGGTGAAGCACCAGGTGAAGGGAACTTAATGAGCGACGTCTTACGGGTACACGGTGGTCGCCCCCTACATGGCCGAATTAAGGTTCGTGGAGCTAAGAACTTCGTGCCTAAAGCCATGGTGGCTGCACTGCTGGGTAACGGCCCTTCAGTGCTACGCAATGTTCCACTGATTCGTGATGTGGATGTGGTTTCAAACCTGTTGCGTCTCCACGGGGTTAAGGTTGATTTTGATCATGAGGCCGGCACTCTGACTATGGACCCGACCAATGTGGAATCGGGTCAAGTCTCAGAGATCGACGCACTCGCGGGTTCTTCGCGCATCCCGATTTTGCTGTGTGGCCCTCTCCTACACCGTCTGGGTGAGGCCTTTATCCCCGACCTAGGTGGCTGCAATATTGGTGGCCGTCCGATTGATTTCCATCTGAACTCTCTGCGAGCTTTTGGGGCAACCATTGAGAAGCTATCTAGCGGCATCCGGATTACCGCTCCTAACGGACTGGTGGGAACCCAGATTGAACTTCCCTACCCTTCGGTGGGGGCAACTGAACAGACTCTGCTAGCGGCCGTGAACGCGCGGGGCCTGACCGAACTGCGCGGAGCCGCAGTGGAGCCAGAGATTATGGATCTGGTTTCAGTGCTGCAGAAGATGGGCGCAATCATCTCAGTCGACACTGACCGTACGATCCGCATTGAAGGCGTGGATGAGCTCTATGGGTACCGCCATACGGCTCTTTCTGATCGGATTGAGGCAGCCTCCTGGGCCTCTGCCGCACTAGCTACCAAGGGCGATATTTTCGTTGCGGGTGCGCATCAGCCGGATATGACCACCTTCTTGAATGTTTACCGTAAGATCGGTGGCGCATTCGATGTCTTTGATGACGGTATCCGCTTCTGGCATCCCGGTGGCGACTTGAAAGCCATCATGATGGAAACCAATGTGCATCCTGGTTTGATGACCGACTGGCAGCAACCCCTAGTGGTTGCTTTGACACAGGCGCATGGCCTTTCGATTGTCCACGAAACCGTCTATGAGAATCGTTTTGGCTTCACCGAGGCGCTACGCAAAATGGGAACTAATATTCAGCTGTACCGTGAGTGCTTGGGTTCTTTGCAGTGCCGTTTCGCGCAGAAGAACTATGAACATTCGGCAGTTATTTTCGGTCCCACTCCTTTGCATGGGGCAGATATCGTCATCCCGGACTTGCGCGGTGGTTTCAGTCATTTGATTGCTGCTCTTGCTGCAGAAGGAACCTCTACGGTTTCCGGGGTGGACACGATTTCTCGCGGATATGAACATTTCAAGCAGAAACTGCGTCAGTTACACGCTGATTTTGAGGAGATTGATTAAAGATGCGTGGCGCGGGTTCACTGCCTTGGCCACTGAGAACTTTTTCTGCGGTGGTTCACGCTCTGCTAGCCCTCCTCACCAGACGTGAATACAGGAATGTTTCCAAACTGCCTCGGCAGGGCGGATATATTTTGGTGGCGAACCATCTGTGTTCTTTCGATGCTGTAACGCTCTTAGATTTAACTTTGCGCAACGGGATTATTCCGCGAATCGCTGCCCGTCACACGCTCTGGAATGTGCCGCTTTTAGGGTGGGCAATGCGCTATATGCGGCATATCCCAGTTCAGCGTGGGGCCGGCAAGGGAGAGCAGGTAGTAGATGCCTTTTGTGAAGCGATTGAGGACGGCGGAATATTAGTTGTCTTCCCTGAAGGAACTACTACCGCTGATCCTGACTACTGGCCGATGACTGGTAAAACCGGGGTGGCGAAGGTGGCATTACGGACCCGCTGCCCGATTATTCCGATAGCCCAATGGGGAAACCAGTACTTTCTTCCGCGCTACTCTTATGTGCCAAGAATATTTAGTAATCCTCGTCTCCAGCTCAGAGTTTTAGACCCTGTCAACTATGATGATTTAACGGAATACAGTCATGATAATGTAGTGGCTTTAACTGACAGAATTATGGCCACTATTCGCGCTGGAGTAGGGGAACTCAGAGGAGAGACACCGCCTCCGCTGGTTTATGACATGCGTTTACAAGGTAGCCCTTGGGAGAGTGAGCCACATCGACAAATCCGTCGCATTGACCGGAAAATCATCCGCAATACGAAGAAACGGGACCGGCATCACCGTCGTGCGAATCAGGCTGCTTTGAAAGCGAAAAACCACGTGAAGGATCTAAAATGAGAAAGTTTTCTCCGGTTTACCGGGCATCATCTAGTGCGGTAGCGTGGGTTTTACGCTGCGCGGTGAGGACCCGCTGGGAAGGGTTGGAAAACCTCCCGGCCGAGGGTGGTTACGTGGTCGCGGCGAACCATATGAGTGAGCTAGATGGTCTCACTTTGATGCATCCGCTGATTAAGCTAGGGATTCCGGTGCGGGTTCTCTCCAAGGCTTCGCTATTTAAAGTGCCGGTTTTGGGATGGCTGATGAAGCAAGCTGGACAGGTTCCTGTTTACCGTGACTCAGGTCAGGCGGGGGATGCTCTCAAAGCCGCTAAGCAGGCACTTGCCGATGGTGAAGTAATCGCGATCTTCCCCGAAGGAACCCTCACTAGAGACCCGCAGTACTGGCCGATGACCGCAAAGACTGGTGTGGGTCGTTTGGCTCTGGCGGGGGACAGCCCTGTCATTCCGGTCGCTCAATGGGGAGCTCAGCACGTGCTGGGGCGCTATGAGAAATTCCCTGATCTGCGCGGCAGAAAAACCGTGACGGTTCGCTTTGGTGAAGCGGTGGATGTCTCTGATCTGAAAACGATGGAGGATACGCACCGAGCTGCTCGGATAGCTACTGACCGGGTGATGGATGCAATCACAGAAATGCTGGCTGATATTCGCGGCGAAGCCGCCCCCGCTACCCGCTACGATATGCGTGAGGACGGCGACCCAGGCAAGGCCGCCTTCCGAAAGCAATCTGGAGAAGAAAGAAAAGCCCGCCACCGTCGTTGACGGCAAGGGGTAAAAAGATTACTTTTTGACGTCCAGAATCAGCTGTTTCGGGTTGGATGTTTGACTGATTCGGTAGCCGTTCAAGTTTGGAGTTCCCACCACGAGATGTGTTTCTCCCTCGAATACGCCATCAAACCTGAACTCGACCCCTCCCATCCTAGCTTTTTCCGGGATGGTGAAATGCGCATCAAACTGCTCATCAGTGGTAGGAATAGTGGTGTTGGTGATGTACAAGTCAATTTCTGGCACATCTGAACTGGTGGTGATTTCTTCCCCACGTCCCATTTCACTAGGAGAGTCGTTTCGGTCAACTCGGTAACCCAAATCTCCCTCGCCCCCAACAAAATCAATGGCGATACGAACAAAACTTCCCTCGTCAGTTAGCCTCAAACCAGAAGCAACCCAGGCTTTCCCGGAGTATGTTTCCACTCGCAGATTGGAATTGTGGAACTCGGGAGTCTCTGCAGTTTCTTGGGTCGCGGCAGGGGCAGGCCCAAGTGAGAGCTCTGGAGTGCTGGAGGTCTGCGTGTCCACCATCGCCACTTGAGCAGCTGGGGGATTCGTCGCCGCACTTGTGCAAGCGGAAAGACTAAACACTGCCAGCAGTGAAACAAGCACTCTGGGTAAAAACAAACATCTCATTTCTCAGTCATCCTTTCGCTTTTATCTATCTTAGCGTGTTAGTGACAGTAATATGCATCACGGCTAAACTGTAAATATGACTTCTCAGAATAACTCTCGAACAGTTGGAATCATCGGTGCCGGAGCGTGGGGCACAGTATTTGCTCAGGTTCTGGCGGATGCTGGCTCTCAGGTCATCCTGTTCACACCCGAACCAGACGTCGTGGATTCGATTAATGGTTACCACACTTCTCGCTATGTGCCTGCGGTGACTTTGCCTGCACAAATCAGCGCGACAGGGAACCTGCAAGAATGCGTGGAAGGTGCGAAACGGATTGTAGTGGCCGTGCCTTCGCATGCGGTAGAGAGCGCACTTTCTCCTTTGTTCGGGCAGATCGGCGATCGTGAGGTGCTTTCGCTGGTGAAGGGTGTGCGTGGCGGAGAGTTCATGTCCACGATTATTTCCCGCACCCTCGGCTTGGCGGAGCATCAGCTTTCAGTTCTTTCTGGTCCGAACCTAGCAATCGAGATTGCGGCACGTCAGCCAGCTAACACAGTGATTGCCAATCCTGATCTGGAGCGGGCTAAAGGATGGGCTGATGTCTGCGCGAATGCGTATTTCCGTCCCTACCTTTCCACTGATGTGAGGGGCTGCGAGATTGGCGGTATCGTCAAAAACGTAATCGCTTTGGCGGTTGGTGCCTCAGCGGGGATGGGTTTGGGCACGAATACGCGTTCAGCTTTGATCACGCGCGGGCTGGCCGAAATGACCCGCCTCGGTATGGCAATGGGGGCTCAGCAGGAGACTTTCCTTGGCCTTGCCGGGATTGGTGACCTGGTTACGACCTGTTCTTCCGAGTTGTCGCGTAATTTCACTTTTGGCTCCAACCTAGGTAAGGGTTTGAGCGTGAGCCAAGCCAAAGTTGCCTCTAAGGGGGTGGCCGAGGGGGCGCAGTGTTGTCAGGACGTTCTTGATTTGGCTAACTCTCTCGGTGTGGAAATGCCGATTACTGAGGCAGTAGTGGATGTGATTCATCACGGTCATAGCGCCCGGCAAATGGGGGAGCGGCTGCTGGGACGCCCTCGCAAAATGGACGGCGTGAGCCTCCAAATTGTCGACTAGAATGGCCGTTCAGGCGGCGCGTTAGCGAGCTTGGCGGGGAGTCCAGTAGTACGCTTAAACCTATGAATATTGCAGCTTCGAATACAGCAGTTTCCCAAGGCGGAGAACGTAAATTGCGGGTCATGGTGGTTTTCGGTGGTCGCAGCGGTGAGCACCAGATTTCTTGCTCCACCGCGGCGGGGGTACTTGAGCATATCGACCGTGAAATATTCGACGTTATCCCGGTGGGGGTAACTCCGGATGGTCGTTGGTTACGGGTGCCTGATGATCCGGATTTGTACCGTCTAGAGGGAGATACTGGGGCAACTATCGAGCCGGGACCGCAGCAGTTGACTCTAGTGGCTGGCGATGGAGCTGCTTTCGAATTTGATGCTCTGGCTATCGGTGAGATTTCTGCGCGTGACATCGGAATGATTGATGTGATGCTGCCGCTTCTACATGGTCCTTTTGGTGAGGACGGCACCCTGCAGGGCATGCTAGAGATGTCAGATTTTCGCTACGTGGGATGCGGCGTGACTTCATCTGCTGTCTGTATGGCTAAACACATGACTAAAGCACTGTTAGCTGGTCGAGGTTTGCCGGTTGGCCAGTGGAAGTTCATTTCCCCTCGGGAATGGGTGGAGAACCGTGAAGGAGTACTGGAACAATGTGAGGCTCTCGGTCTCCCCTTGTTTGTCAAGCCATCTCGGGCTGGTTCCTCCCTCGGTATCACCAAGGTGGAGAGTTTCGCGCAGCTGGGTGCTGCTATCGATGCTGCCCGCCAACATGACCCACGGGTGATCGTTGAGGCAATGGCGTCTGGCCGAGAAATCGAATGTGCCGTCTTAGCGGGGCGAAATGGCTCCGAACCGCGGGTAGCTCCGCTGGGAGAAATCGTGCTCCCAGCCAATGATGGTTTTTATGATTACCGCACCAAGTATGTTGGTAACGATGCGAATCTGGTCTGCCCTGCGCCCCTTCCAGAGAACGCGGTTGCGCGCATCCAAGAGTGCGCGATTGATGCTTTCGAAACGCTGGAGTGTGAAGGACTGGCGCGTGTCGACTTCTTCTATGATGATCAAACTGGTCAAATCATCATCAATGAAGTTAATACCATGCCGGGGCTGACCCCGTTCTCCTTATTCCCGCTAATGTGGAGTAAGGCGGGCTTGTCCTATCGGGACATGATTACAGAGCTAATTACGATGGCTCTGGAACGTCCGATGGGATTGCGCTAGTTCAGGAGTTCTTCTTCTTTTGCGCGGCGCGACGTTGCCGTTCTACTTCCTCGATTCGGGCCCGATCCTTTGCGGACAGGTGGCTTAGATCCGGAGTAGCTGCGTTATCTTTTAGCTCGACAAAGTTTTTGCTGTCGTCCTCTTTGGAGAGATTACGCAAACGCCCATCTGCGGTGAACAGCCGGTTGCTCTCATAGGCTCGGGAGATACGTTTGTAACCAACCCAAGCGGCGATCACTAGACCGATAGTAACAACCAGACCAAAGGTGCGGTTGATATAAATCTGTGCGGCTCCGCCAGCAAAAGCGATGATAATCATCGCCAGGATGTAGTAGAAAGCAATCAATGTGTAGTACTTCCGGCGGTATGTCTTGTTACCGAGCGGGTTATGGATGTGTTTTTCACTCATTGCGTATCCTCCTGAAAACCTAGGGTCAATCTTACAAGAAGCTTGAATATTTGTAAGTAGTACCAGATTTGTGAGTGGCCAGAATCCATGATTTTGTCTGCTATCCACTGTCATCAGTTGGCATAATGCGGTACGGTAATAGAGTGAAGAAAACTGTTGTGAATTTAGTAACCTCGGCAAATCAGCCTGATCTGGACGAGGACAGCCGTCATTTAATTCCCGCTTTGGAAACTCGAGGCATGGAAGTTCGAGTAGTCCGTTGGGATGATCCGAGCGTAGATTGGGAGAATGCCGCAGTCTCTGTAGTGCGTAGCGTCGATGACTACGCGAATCGTCGAGCTGAGTTTTTAGAGTGGGCACGTACCGTGCCGCGGTTGCTCAACCCAGCATCAGTCCTCGAGTGGAACACAGATAAGCACTATTTGCAGGTCTTAGGCGAGCGTGGCCTGTCCACTATTGACACTACTTGGCTGGAGCCGCAGCAAAATCTTGATAAGCAGCAGATTCACAGCCGTTTCCCCGCCCATGGTGACTTTGTGGTGAAGCCGGCAGTATCTTCTGGTGGTAGAGATGCGGGTCGCTATACCGCTAATTTGGCGGGATCGCGGCAGGAAGCTATTTTGCATGCAGTGGATCTGCTGAAGCAGGGACGCAGCGTTATGGTGCAACGGTATTTGACTGAAATTGACAAGCACGGTGAGCTCTCCCTGATCTACCTAAACGGGCTGATTTCTCACGTAGTGGAGAAGAAACCAATGCTGCACCCATCCTTGGCTTCCTTGCCGGAGCAGGAAGTTCCCACGGAGGAAATCACTAAGGTGAGACAGCCGAGCGCTGAGGAGTGGCAGTGGGGTGAGGAGATCCGTCGGATTGTACATGGTTATGTGAAGGAGACTTTGGGACGCGATTCCCTTTTCCTGTTCAACCGGATTGACCTAGTACGTAAAAACGATGGTGGTTTCTACGTGATGGAGATTTCTTTGGTGGATGCTTCACTGTACTTGTCTGAATCTCAACTTGCAGTAGATAACTTTGCTGATGCGATTGCTCAACGAGCATTCTGGTAAAGCGATAAGTGACGTTATTCACTAACCTTATTTTCCGGGGCATTTGGATTTAGCTAAAGCGGGGATTATCCGGTATAGTTCTAGTTCGTTGCGAAAGTAACGACATGGTGGCTGTAGCTCAGTTGGTAGAGCATCTGGTTGTGGTCCAGAAGGTCGCGGGTTCAAGCCCCGTCAGCCACCCCATGACGAAAGGCCAGGAGTTTTTTCCTGGCCTTTCGGTTTGTCATTCAGTCGCTTCTGTTTTCGTAATAGTTGCGAACCATTTTTTTGCTTGCCTTGCTTTCTGCTGGCATTCCGCGGTCGAGGGGCCGTCTCCCTCGGGGAATAGCACTGAACGGTAATAGTAAAGCTCAATAAGTGATTCTTGGATATCGGCAAGGGCGCGGTGTCCGCCGTGTTTGTCAGGAGACTGGTAGAAAGTCCGCGGGAACCAGCGGCGAGCCATCTCCTTGAGGCTGGACACGTCCACCACGCGGTAGTGTAGGTAATCAATCAGCTTGGGCATATCGCGAGCTAGGAAGCTCTTATCTGTGCCAATGGAGTTTCCGGCGAGCAGTGCTTTACGGGCAGGGGTGAACTGCGAGACGTAGTCCAGAACCTGCTGCTCTGCTTCTTCCATGGTGGTCGTGCACTCAGCTAGTTCTTCAAGCAGTCCGGAGCTGGTATGCATTTTGCGAACGAAATCATCCATTCCGGCGAGGGATTCTTCGCTGGGTTTAATGAGAATGTCGATTCCCTTATCAAGGGGGTTCAAATCTGCATCTGTCACAATCACTGCAACTTCAATGAGGGCATCTTTCGTGAGATCGAGTCCAGTCATTTCGCAGTCGATCCAAACGAGGGCGTCTTTAACGTAAGTAGATTCAGTCATACTCTAAGAATAGACGTTTTACCGCCCTGAACCAGTTCGGTGTGAGTTGAGTCGCTTAAATACTTAATCTGTGGTGAAATGTGGCTGTAAAACTGAGTTTTTTGCTCTGGTGAGATATGATATTTTCTCGATAAGGCCTCCATAGCTCAGTGGATAGAGCATCGGACTTCTAATCCGTGTGTCGTAGGTTCGAATCCTACTGGGGGCGCGATGTGATGTCTCCCGACATATGTGCGCATATGTCGGGGGATTTTCTTTTATTAGGCATTGCTGCCAAGGGTTTTCAGGCAGAGTTATCCACAGGAATGATATCCACAACTTAGGAATTTCCCGGTATTAATTCCGTCCGCGCTCCGTCAAGCTTTGGATAGTTGTTAAGCAATTATTCAAGGAGTCGGCAATGAAAACAAGGAATCGTCCTGCTAGTAAATACCTCCTAGCAGTGCTGGTCTTCGCCATAGCGCTACCATTTGTCCTTTATCTCACTCAAATCAGTCAAGCGAATGCCCATAATACAACTTGGCAGAAATCTGTCGGTAGCTCAGGAATCTATCTGAATGTGCAGCTGGCAGCTGATGGTACGGCCGGAGTATGTGCCGGCGATCGCCAACGCGGTATCGGAGATAGTGGTGAAAAGTCGGTAGATTTTACTGAAGTTACTGTACCGGCAGGAATGGCAGCCGCCAGAAACTTTGCTACCCACAAGTCTTCGAGCAACCGCATCACTGTTGTTCCTGCCAGTAACTCATGGCAACTGGCGGCGTTGTTAGCCAAGTATGCGAAGGATGTATCGCACAGCAAACTGCACGCCGAATCATACGCATGGGCGGTCGCTTCGCTTTTATCTTCTGGACATTTCCCCGGAATGGGCACGCCTGGCGACGGAGGGAAGCTAGGCAAAGAAATGCTCGAGGTGGCTGATAAATGGGCGGGACCATACCAGCTGTCCCCTTTGGTTTCGTTGGGTGCGGATTCTCGGGTGTCTGAGATTGGCGTGAAAGGGAGAAAAGGAACCTATTTGGCGGGGTTGCCAATTACTGTGACTTTGACCGGAGCTGAGTTTACTGATGGCAGTACCGTGAAGGAACTGGTCTCGAAATCGCAGGCTTTGACTGAAGAACTAAGGGTCGAGATGGGAGCGCAGGTAGAGGTTCGAGTCCAGGTGAGTGGGTTACCTCCCACGTCTTTCCGAGTTTTTGAGCATCCCAAACACCAAGACATGGTTGTGCCCGGAATAGGGGAAAGCAAAGCTGAAGCGATTGTCCAGGCGCGGGACGAGCGCACTCCGTTCTTACCTCAGATTGAAACCTATGCCTCAGTGTCCACAGTGGGAAATGGCTCTGATTCCTATTTTGTGAGCGACGCGGTGATTCTCTCTGCGCCCCAAGGACAGTGGCCAAATGAGGCGGGCGGTGAAGCAGTGAAAGTTAAGTTACAAGGAACTCTATATTGGCTGGGGGACGAGCAGCCTGCCCGTTCAGAAATCATTCCCAGTCATGCCAGAGCTATAGCGACTAGGGAGTTGCTTTTCTCAGCCAAGGATAATAGCAAAGCTATTGCGGTGGCCCCAATCAATGTCAATGAACCTGGGTACTACTCCTGGGTATGGGAGCTGAACAAAGAACACCAGCTTTCTGATACTGTGAAAGAGCGACTGGCTGACAGTTTGCGAGAGGACATCGGGATTCCTCAGCAGACAGTTCTGATTGAACGAGCACCGGAGCCATCCCCCGAGCCGTCCCCCGAGCCGTCCCCCGAGCCATCGCCGGAGCCGTCTCCCGAGCCATCGCCGGAGCCGTCTCCCGAGCCATCGCCGGAGCCGTCCCCCGAAGTTTCCAGAAGGCCCGGCCTAGCAAGGACGGGCACCCAAACTACTGGCTACCTTGCGCTCTCACTTTTACTTGCAGCTACGGGGATCAGTCTCAAGCAACTGCAACGCAAATATTAGTTCAACTAGACCCATGAAAATAACAACACAAACTCAAAGGAGAAAACATGGCAAGCACACACACTACGATATCGTGGATATTTGGGAGCGAATCCCGAAGCAATCCGTTCTAAGGAAACTAACGAGCTAGTTGGTCTGAGCTTCCGAGTGGCAACCACAGATCGTTACCGTGACGCGAACGGAAACTGGGTAGATGGGGGAACAGATTGGTTCACGGTGAAAACCTGGGGCAACCTAGCTGAAAACGCGCTCTATTCTCTACATAAGGGGGATCCAATTATTGCGTCAGGCAAGCTTCGCATGGAAACTTGGACAACAGCTGAAGGGGCAGAGCGATGTGCCATGGTATTAACTGCCTCTGCGGTCGGACACGACCTTAATCTGTGCACCGTGATGCGTCGTCCCTCGGTACAGCAGGAGAAGCGCAGAATGCAAGACACTGATAATGGTGACTCCGTAAAGAGCTCCAGTAGTAGCCCCTACGAAATGGCTCCGGAGGCAGATGAGGAAATAGCTACAGAGAGCACTGTAACCGCCTCAAGGGAAAGCGAACCGGTCTTTTAGGTAGGCGCACTATCAAGGTTTCCAAGACCACGCGGCGTCTAATATGACCCCACGCGTCGCGTTGACCAGAAAAGCTGGTCGCCGTCTCTGACGCTGTGGACAAATCCCACAGTGTCAGAGACGGTCAAACCATATAACAACCAGTAGAATGGGAGCTGAATGCCGATATATCTACAATTGGGAGAACAGTGGCTGAATATATTTACTCCATGGTCCGAGCTCGCAAAGCTCACGGAGACAAAGTCATCTTGGACGATGTGACAATGGCCTTTTTGCCTGGCGCAAAGATTGGTATGGTCGGTCCAAACGGTGCCGGCAAGTCTTCAATCCTGAAAATCATGGCCGGTCTGGATGAGCCCTCTAATGGGGAAGCTCGTTTAACTCCCGGTTACAGTGTCGGTATTCTTATGCAGGAGCCGCCCCTAAATGAGGAGAAGACGGTACTTGGTAACGTTGAAGAAGGCGTCGCTGAAATCAAGGCCAAACTGGACCGCTACAATGAAATCTCTGAAGAGATGACTAATCCTGACGCTGATTTTGATGCCTTAATGGAAGAAATGGGCAAGCTGCAAGAGCAGATTGATGCCGCGGACGCGTGGGATCTTGACTCTCAGCTAGAACAAGCGATGGATGCCCTGCGTTGTCCTCCGCCTGACGCTGATGTCTCCGTCCTTTCTGGTGGTGAGCGTCGCCGCGTAGCGCTTTGTAAGCTGTTGCTAGAACAGCCTGACCTGTTGTTGCTAGATGAGCCTACCAACCACCTTGATGCTGAATCAGTTTTGTGGCTGGAGCAACACCTTGCCTCCTATCCTGGGGCAGTCATTGCCGTAACTCACGATCGTTACTTCCTTGACCACGTGGCAGAGTGGATTGCCGAGGTCGATCGCGGTCGGCTTTACCCGTATGAAGGTAACTACTCCACCTACCTGGAGAAGAAAGAAGCCCGTCTGCAGGTTCAGGGTAAGAAGGACGCCAAGCTGGCCAAGCGTCTAAAGGAAGAACTGGAATGGGTGCGCTCCAACGCTAAGGGTCGTCAGGCAAAGTCCAAAGCTCGTCTGGCCAAGTATGAAGAGATGGCTGCGGAAGCTGAGCGCACTAGGAAACTAGATTTTGAAGAAATCCAGATTCCCCCGGGCCCGCGTCTGGGCACTAGGGTAATTGAAGCGAAGAACCTGAAGAAAGGCTTCGGAGAGCGCGTCCTCATCGACGGACTATCATTCACTCTGCCCCGTAACGGCATTGTGGGCATCATTGGTCCGAACGGTGTCGGTAAGACCACGCTGTTCAAGACGCTGGTCGGCTTGGAGCCGCTCGATGATGGGGAACTCCTCATTGGTGACACGGTGAAGGTCAGCTACGTTGACCAGAACCGCGCCGGTATCGACCCGAATAAGACACTCTGGGAGGTTGTCTCCGATGGACTCGACTACATTCAGGTCGGGCAGGTGGAAATGCCTTCACGCGCCTACGTATCAGCTTTCGGTTTCAAAGGTGCAGACCAACAAAAACCTGCCGGAGTTCTCTCCGGTGGTGAGCGTAACCGTCTGAATTTGGCACTCACCCTGAAGCAGGGTGGAAACCTGCTCCTGCTGGATGAGCCCACTAACGACCTTGATGTTGAAACCCTCGGTTCGCTAGAAAATGCTCTGCTGGACTTCCCTGGTTGCGCCGTTGTGATTACCCACGATCGTTGGTTCCTAGACCGCGTCGCTACTCACATCCTTGCCTACGAGGGCACCGATGAGGACCCAGCAGCATGGTACTGGTTCGAAGGTAACTTTGAAGCCTATGAGAAGAACAAAGTGGAGCGTCTTGGTGAAGAAGCGGCTCGCCCGCATCGCGTTACGCACCGCAAGCTGACTCGCGACTGATCGCGCAGGCAGAAGCTAATCGAGAGGGCTGGTGGAACCAAACATTGTTTCCGCCAGCCCTTTCAGCGCTTTAGAGCGGCGCGAATGATTATTTGTTGGCGGTTTTTAACCCTCGGCCATCAAAAGCCCAACGCCCGGCGTCCTCGCCCTCCTGCGGCAACCGAATCATGGCCTCCTGAGCGATAGTGGCTACCAAACGGAAAGAGCTATCAAAAATGCTGGCCTGGATGAGCCCGCGAGAGCCAGAAGCTACCGGAGAATCCCCAACGAATAAGTACCAGTCATTGATATCAATATTATGGTGGAACCAGATACTGTAATCCAAGGAAGCCAAAGCCAAGCCCGGCGTAGTCCAGCACAACCCCTGTCGCTTCAACAGAGGTTCCATCAACAGCTGGTCCAATACGTAGGCCAATAAAGCCCGATGCACAATCTGAGGATTGCTGGGAACTTCACAACGAGGACGCAACCAGACACGGTGGGGGCCACTTCTTTCAGCAGCCGGATGAGTGTAAACCCGACCATCCACGTGGCGCAGGTCAAAAGCGCTGGTTTCAGCTAAGAACTCGGCTAAGGGCCCCTTCTGGGAAGCAAAAAAGTCTAGCGAAGACTCGAAAGCCTCTGGTTTCTTCACCAGTGGGGTAGCCAGTCCATGGGTGACTCCGGACTGGGGACGCTGGAAAGAAGCAGTCAACTCTAACAGGCGCCGATGCCCCTGGTGGGCCTGCACCAGTCTGGCAGCGAAACTTCGCCCATTCGTTAGCGCCGAGGGCGTGTAAACAATTTCTTCATCGGTGCTGCCAGCGCGCAAAAAATTGGCGTGTACCGAATGGGGATAGTCCTGGCGTTCATCATCCACTGCGGCGGCAGCAGCCATCAGTGCTTGACTAATCAGCTGACCTCCATATACGTGTGCGAATAGCTGCGGCAGCGACTGCCCGACCAGCGTTGATTCGGACCCCTTGGTAAGTGAAAGGCACTTAAGCGTATTTGACGCAGGAGTGTTCTCAGCAGCTTTAACTGGGATGGGACTTAAGGTAGGTAAGATGCTCACGTCTCCCATTGTCGCATAATGGGTTTTACAGCAAAAACCTTGTGAATGTAATCTCAAAAGAGTTAGATTCTCTTCATCAGGTTGGGTGGCCTTGATACTTGGCTTGTCGAACTGTATATGCGTGTAGTTTTGAGTACTATTAGGTGGTAAACCTATTTAGAGAGGGAATCATGGCTGAGCATGATTGGGATGACGATCGACTTGCTGCGTTGAGGCAGCTAGCAGATCAGTACGGTATCGCGACGGACTTCTGGGACTTCCAAGGTACCCATAGATTCGTTTCCACAGATACCATCATTAAGGTTCTATTGGCTTTAGGGGTAGAGATTGAGCAGTCTATGTCGGCTGATCGAATCTACCAGATGATTGAGTCGGCTAAACTGCGGCAATGGCGCCAGGTCCTACCGCCGACCACAGTGATTCGTGAGGGGCAAGAGTCTCACCTGATTGTTCACGTCCCGGACGGGCAAAAAGTGTGGGTACATCTGGTGTTAGAGGATGGAAGCCGCTGGGATTTGTCTCAGGCCGACATATATGTGCCGCCACAGGAAGTGGACGGTGTTCTGACGGGGAGGGCCACCTTCATTTTGCCTTCGCATCTGCCTCTGGGATACCACACTGCGGTATCGGAGCATGAGGATGGTAAGCGGCATGAAGCCCATCTTTTTGTGGTGCCTAATACTTTGCATCCGAAAGCCTTTGAGCATGGCCGGTTGTGGGGTGTAGCTGCGCAGCTGTACTCTGTTTTGTCGCAATGGGGCTGGGGATTTGGTGACGCTGCAGACTTGGCTGATTTGGGCACGGTCTGCGCCGAGCAGGGCGCTGATTTCCTGCTCATCAATCCTCTCCATGCGGCTGAACCGGTAGCCCCCGTTTCTGACTCGCCGTATTTGCCGGTAACTAGGCGGTTCGTAAACCCACAGTACATTCGCCCCGAATGGATTACCGAGGTTGCTGCGCTTACCGAATCGCAGATTCATAAGTTACGTAAGCTGGCGAAGTCGGCTCGTAAAGACATGATGAAACGTGATTCCCTCATCCATCGTGATCGTTCCTGGACGCTAAAGATGGAGGGCTTGCAACTCATCTATGAGGCGCCCCGGACCTATGCGCGTCAACAGGCATTCGAACGCTACCGCAATGAGTGCGGTCAGTCTTTGGAAGACTTTGCGCTCTGGTGTGCGATTGAGGAAGCCAAGACGACCCGAGAGCTAGTCGGTGTCTCTTATCGCCATGATGAAAACGTCGAAGAAATAGCTGAGGAGCTGAAGGACCGGGTTGAGTTCTTCGTCTGGTTACAGTGGATTATTGACGAGCAACTCGCCCAAGCGCAAGAGCTGTCTTGTGCGGCCGGCATGAAGATGGGCATCATGCATGATCTGGCTGTCGGTGTGCACCCCTCGGGCTCAGAGAAGTGGTCCCATCCGGAGTATTTCGCCCCTGGTATGCAAGTGGGGGCGCCCCCGGACATGTACAACCAGCAGGGGCAGAACTGGTCCCAGCCGCCGTGGAATCCACGCATGTTGGAGCAGACTGGCTACCGGCCACTACGGGAAATGCTGCAGGCTGTTCTCTCCCATGCGGGTGGCGTGCGTATCGACCATATTTTGGGCCTGTTCCGGCTTTGGTGGATCCCCCAAGACGCGGCAGCCGCGGATGGCACCTACGTGTACTACAACCATGAGGCGATGGTCGGTATTTTGCTCCTGGAAGCGCACCGCGCTGGCGTTGTGGTAGTGGGTGAAGACCTGGGTACGGTTGAGCCCTGGGTGCTTGAATACCTGTCCTCCAGAGGCATTCTAGGTACCAGTATCTTCTGGTTTGAGCGTTGCCAAGATGGTAGCTTGGCTTACCCTGATCAATACCGGAGAAACGCCCTATCGACTATCAACACCCACGACCTTCCCCCGACCTCAGGTTACCTAGAGGGAGTTCACACCGATCTTCGTTACGAGTTAGGCCTCTTGGTTGAGGACGTTGAAAAAGTCAGGGCCGAGGACGCGCAAGAACTCCACGATATGCGTCAGCGTATGCACGAACTGGGGATCTTGGATAGGGAAGCAGAAGCGTCCTCACAGGAGATCATTGCTGCGCTCTATGAGTACGTTGCCCGTACCCCTTCCCTGCTGACTGCGGTGTCGCTAGTTGACGTGGTGGGGGAGCGCCGAGCCCAAAACCAGCCCGGCACGTTCCGTGAATATCCGAACTGGTGTGTTCCGCTAGGAGATTGCAGTGGCGCGGCAGTAAGAGCCGAAGAGTTACCGACACACGAAGGCTTCTTGCGGATTATGGGTTTGATGCGTGAAGCAATGAACAAGTATCAGGCATAAAAAGTTTGGTCCCACCCGGTCGGGTGGGACCAAAATTTTAAGATTCAGCTAGTTTGGAATCAGATTTCGACTTTCAACAGTGGATCTCCAGCCTTAACGACCGATCCAATCTCGGGTACGACACTGAGCTGTTCCTTCTTGGTTTCCATGGCGATAACCGGAACAATCGGATTACGACCGCCCTTTTCAATCTCCACGGGGTTCCAAGTTACCATTTCCTCTCCGACAGTAACTTCGGCCTTGTTCTCACGATGGACCTGGAAGCCTTCGCCATCCAGCTCAACAGTGTCTAGCCCCAAGTGCACCAAGGCGCCCACTTTTTCGTCCGTTAAAATCACGAAAGCATGCGGGTGAATCTTGATAATCTTGCCAGCGACCGGTGAGACTACTGTGACATCCTCGGTAGCATCAGGAATGATAGCTACACCGGGGCCCACAATTTCGCCAGAGAATACCGGATCCGGGACGTCTTCCAATGCAACGACCTTGCCGGACAGGGGAGCGTTAAAGGTGAGACTCACCGTAGGTCCTCCATGTCCTCCGCAATGTTGTCAGCGGCGGGGCCAACAACAACCTGGACGGCGTTGCCAACGCGAACTACACCGAATGCGCCGGCCTGCTTCAAGGCGGCTTCATCGACTACTGAATCATCGGTGAGTTCAACCCGCAGTCGGGTGATGCAGGGCTCTAGGTCCTCAATGTTGTCCCAACCGCCCAATGCTGCTAACAGCTGTTCAGCCTGGCTCATAATTTTCTCCTTTGAAATCGTGCATTGATAATGCGCGGATATATACCAATTAAGGTGTGCGCATTACTACCGTGTAGTAGTACGACAATACTAAAAGTAGCAGATTCCATGTTCTGTTTCACCTATATTGAGCAATTTCGCGCACCGCTAGACGATGAATTGTCGCTGGGGGAAAATGAAACGAAAAAATAACGATAGCGATTTTATCTGCACAATTAGGTTGACATTTGCGCGTAAGTCGTCAAAACTGTAATCAATAGTCTGCGGTCAAGCTGTGGGCTGTTCGGATTCATAACATGAGCCCGAATTGGGATGGCGAAGTAGCCATCGCAACATTACTATTCAGGAGTTTAAGAATGGCTAAGAAGAATTCAAAGGCCTTTGCGCTGGCACAGCGCTTGGGTCGTTCTCTGATGCTACCAATCGCTACCCTTCCCGCCGCAGGTTTGCTTCTGCGTTTGGGACAGGCAGACGTGCTGGGTGCTGACGGTCTAGCAAAGTGGGGTGGCAGCCCCGTACAGTTCATCGCTGACATGTTTAACGCCGCTGGTGGTGCTGTCTTCGGTAACCTGCCGATGCTGTTCGCCGTCGGTGTTGCCGTCGGCTTCGCAAAGAAGTCTGATGGCTCTACCGGTGTGGCAGCCGTCTTCGGTTTCTTGGTTTACACCAAGGTCACTGAAGCTATGAGCTCTTACGTCTTCGAAGTGGTCGATGGAAAGCCTGCTGACACGGTTAACTTTGGTGTCTTGGGCGGTATCGTCGTTGGTATCCTAGCCGCTATGCTATGGCAGAAGTACTACCGCATTAAGCTGCCGGATTGGTTGGCCTTCTTCGGTGGTCGCCGCTTCGTTCCGATTATCACCTCGGTTTACACCCTGGTCCTCGGTGTGGCCATGTCCTTGCTGTACTGGCCTTTCGACTGGTTGATCAACAAGCAGCTCGGCGCGTGGTTGATGAGCGCAGGTTCACCTGATGCTTCCGCTGGCTCTCGCGCATTCGTGGGCTTTATCTACGGCATTATCAACCGCCTGCTGATTCCCTTCGGCCTGCACCACCTGTGGAACTCCATCCCGTGGTTCCAGCTCGGTAGCTGTGTCGATAAGGACGGGAAAGAACTGCACGGTGACCTCACCTGCTTCTTCTCCGGCACCCCTGAGACTTCAGCTTGGACCGGTAACTTCACCACCGGCTTCTTCCCGATCATGATGTTCGCTTTGCCGGCTGCTGCTCTGGCAATGGCTCACGTTGCTTACAACCAGAAGAAGGCTGCTACCAAGGCCCTCATGGTTTCGGTTGCTTTCACCGCTTTCTTGACCGGTGTTACCGAACCCCTCGAGTTCGCCTTCGCTTACGTCGCCTTCCCGCTGTACGCTGTTCACGCGGTCCTGACTGGTTCCGCTCTGGCTGTTACCAACGCCCTCGGCGCGAAGGACTCCTTCGCATTCTCCGCTGGCGCTATCGACTTCCTGCTGAACCTCGGCAAGTCCGCTGACAAGTCCGGTGGCTGGTTCAACGGCCCGATCTTGCTGATTATCATCGGCTTGGTCTAC
Organism: Boudabousia marimammalium; assembly: GCF_001936115.1. Taxonomy (GTDB): domain Bacteria; phylum Actinomycetota; class Actinomycetes; order Actinomycetales; family Actinomycetaceae; genus Boudabousia; species Boudabousia marimammalium. The sequence goes on along the minus strand of NZ_MPDM01000004.1, from coordinate 197,754 downwards.
GCGGTCATCTACTACTTCGTATTCCGCTTCATGATTGTCAAGTTCGACTTCAAGACCCCCGGTCGCGAAGATGACGAAACTGACGCATTCGCTGCCGCACAGGAAACTGCTGCTGCTCGCACCGGTAAGGCTGCTGCCGAAGCCGCTGCTGCTGAAGCCAAGTAGGGGTGAATCTGAAACAGTCTAGAAACTGATTCAGTACCAATAACTAAAGTTGTGGCCCGGAAACCAAAAGTTTCCGGGCCACAACTCTATCTAGACTGATTACCAGATGGTCACTCGCTCAGCGGGGGCTAACCAGAGGCCATCCCCTGCTTTAACCTCGAATGCTGACATGAAAGCATCCAGATTGCGAACAATCCCGTTCGCACGGAACTCGTTAGGAGAGTGAGGATCAATCTGCAGCAACTGGATAGCGAACTCATTATGAGCTTTTGAACGCCAAATCCTAGCCCAAGAATAGAAAAATGCTTGAGCTGCTGGAATCCCATCAACCGCGGGGGCTTCCTCGACACTTGAGACACCTTGCTCCTGCAAAGCCAGCAGCCAGGCCTTCCAAGCAATACTCAAACCACCTAGGTCGCCAATATTCTCACCGATAGTTAAAGCCCCGTTCACGCGGTACTTCTCAGAGTCCCCCAGCTGGAGGGGAGAAAACTCATTGTACTGGGCAATTAGCTGCGCGGTTCGCTTCTCAAACTCAGCCCGGTCAGCTGCAGTCCACCAATCATTCATTGCGCCAGTACCATCGAACTTTGAGCCTTGGTCGTCGAAGCCATGACCAATCTCGTGGCCAATCACCGCTCCGATTCCCGCATAGTTGACTGCGTCGGGAGCATCAGCAGAGAAGAATGGAGGCTGCAAGATTGCGGCCGGGAAAACAATCTCATTCGCGACCGGATTGTAGTAGGCATTCACCGTTTGTGGCGTCATATGCCATTCATAGGTCAAAATCGGGCCACCAATCTTCCCCAGTTCTGTGGCAGCCTCAAAACGAGCAGTCTGACGATCAAGCGAAACCAAATCCGTCCCGCTCAGTTCCATGCTGGAATAGTCTTTCCACTGAGTTGGGTAGCCAATCTTAGGAACGAAAGCATCCAGTTTTTCCAAAGCCCGCAGTTTGGTTTCCTCCGTCATCCAATCCAGATTCTGAATCGATGAACGGTAAGCGGCAATCAGATTATCGACCAGCTTCTGCACCTGAGCTTTATTCTCTGCCGGGAAATGGCGATCGACGTAGATGCGACCGACGGCCTCACCCAAGGCATCTTCCACTAGGGAGACGCCGCGTTTCCAACGCGCCCGCAGTTCCTGGGTGCCCGTCAAGATTCGACCCCAGAAAGAGAAATTCTCCTCAACTACCTCAGCATTTACCTTCGAGGCGCCAGCTTGAGTGATCTTCCACAACAACCACAACTGCCAGGTATGAACATCGGTTTCCTGCCACAGACGCGCTGCGCCTTCAGCAAAAGAAGGCTGCGAAATAATCAGGTTAGCGAAACTATCAGCCGCCGGAGCCATCCCCTCAAGCCATGCGTTCCACTGGAATTCAGGGGCCAAAGCCTGCAACTGCTCCCAAGTCATCGGATTGTTAGTCTTATCGGCATCCCGAGACTCCACCCGATCCCAATGTAACTTTGCCAGCTCAGTTTCCAGCTTCATTAAGGTCACTGCAGCCTCAGCAGCTTCAACCGCTGGCACGGCGGTAGCCAAGGTCAGCAGGCGCTCCATGTGTGCAACATAGGCTTCGCGCAACTCAGCATAGTTATCTTCCAGATAGTACGAGCGATCCGGCAAGCTAATGCCGCCTTGCCCCCATGCCACCACATAACGGGAAGGATCATTTGGGTCAATCGTGACATAGATAGAGAAAAGACCAGAAGTACCCTGAGCCATCTCATCGCCCATGAGCCGTGCCAAAGCTTCATGGCTGTTGGCCGAGCGGACTCTTTCAAACCAAGGAACCAACGGCCCTACGCCCTCGGCCTCAACCTTCGCCTCATCCATGAAAGCGTTGTAAAGGTGCGCAATCCGCTGCGCGTCAGGACCTGTAATCTTACCGTCAGCGCAATCTTCAATAATCTCCCTAGTGGCCTCTTCGGCGTTGTCGCGCAGCTCCAGGAAAGACCCATGCCAAGGACGGTCAGAAGGAATCGTGAAGCTGTTAATCCAGCCGCCATTGACGGCGCGGTACAGATCATCTTGTGGTCGGACAGTTTCATCACGCCCATCTAAGAGGGGTGAATTGGGATTAATCATATGTGTACTCATGTATTGATATTACATTGGCGAAGAAAATGGGGCACAATCGTAGATATGAGAATTCATTTAGGCACAGATCATGCAGGTTTCGAACTAAAAAACACCATTAAGGAACACCTCCAGGCCGACGGCCATGAAGTAGTGGACCATGGTGCGTTGGAATACGATCCGCTAGACGACTATCCCGCCTACTGCATCGCTGCTGCGGAAGCTACCGTGGCAGACCCGGGTAGCCTCGGCATTGTGATTGGCGGATCCGGTAACGGCGAGCAGATCGCTGCGAATAAGGTTGCTGGTGCGCGTTGCGCCTTGGCCTGGTCCGTGGAGACTGCGCAGCTGGGACGCGAACATAATAATGCCAACCTGATGGGGATTGGCGGGCGGATGCACTCTGAGGCGGAAGCCTTGGAAATTGTGGACGCTTTCGTGGGTACCCCCTTCAGCAATGATGAGCGTCACATCCGTCGCATCAATCAGCTTTCCGATTACGAAGCTAAGTAACCATTCGATTTCACGCATAAATCAGCCCCGGAGACTAGTTAGCTTCCGGGGCTGATTTCTTTGCTGAATCAGATATACAAGGTGGGATCGTCCACGAAAGCGACCTTCTGTGCATCCGATTTAAGTTTCACGATTCGGGCCGGCACTCCAACTACGGCAGCGCCTTCCGGGACTTCCTTAACCACTACGGCATTAGCTCCCACTTTGGCGTCATCCCCAATGCGGATGGGCCCCAGCACTTTGGCTCCCGCACCAATTAGGACGCGGTTTCCCACGGTTGGGTGACGCTTGCCTTTGCTCATGGAGACACCGCCGAGGGTGACGCCGTGGAAAATCACGCAGTCCTCACCGACAACAGCGGTTTCACCAATCACCACGCCGGTAGCGTGATCGATAAAGAGCCTGCGTCCCAGTTCGGCTGCCGGATGGATGTCCACCAGTGTTATGGTTCGCGTGACGTGTGAAACCATCCGGGCCAAAAGCCTCGCCCCCATATAGGCGAAGGGGCTGAACCAGAGTGCGTGTGCTAAGCGATGCCCCCAGAGAGCATGCACCCCAGGGTAGGTGAGTGCCACCTCCAGCCGGGAGCGGGCTGCGGGATCTCGGGCGATAGCCGTGTCGAGATCTTCTCGCAAAATAGTGGTCAGGGGAGTCGCGGAGTTATGCATTAGTCACGTAGGCCTTCAAAAAGTGCAGTTGAGAGGTATCGTTCACCGGTATCGGGTAGCAATACTACAATGTTTTTCCCGCTGTTTTCAGGGCGGCGGGCAATCTCGTCGGCTGCCTTCAGGGCCGCGCCGGCGGAGATGCCGACCAAAAGACCTTCTTCACGGGCTGCCCGGCGAGCGTATTCGAAGGCATCTTCATCAGCGACCGCGATGACCTCGTCGAGGATGTCACGGTTAAGGTTCTCCGGTACGAAGTTAGCTCCGATGCCCTGAATCTTATGCGGTCCGGCTTTCTCTTCGGTTAGTAGAGGAGAAGAGGCCGGCTCTACGCCGACAACCTTCACTTCAGGTTTGAGTTCCTTCAGACGTTCTCCCACGCCGCTGACGGTTCCGCCGGTTCCAATACCCGCCACGAAGATGTCCACTGCACCGTCAGTGTCTTCCCAGATTTCGACGGCGGTGGTGGCACGGTGAATAGCGGGGTTAGCAGGGTTAGCGAACTGTTTAGCCAAGACAGCATTATCCCGTTCGGCAACCAACTGGTCGGCCGCCTCGACAGCTCCGCGCATACCATCCTTCGGGTCAGTGGAGATGATCTCCGCCCCAAACATGCGCATCAGGGCGCGGCGTTCAGCTGACATTGACGACGGCATTGCAATCACCACATGGTATCCGCGGGAAGCTCCCACCATGGCAAGGGCTACACCAGTGTTACCACTGGTCGCTTCTACGATAGTTCCGCCTGGCTTGAGACTACCGGACTCCTCCGCCGCATCAATGATGGCGGCAGCAATCCTGTCTTTAACTGCGGAACCAGGGTTGAATGATTCAACTTTGGCGATCACTCTTGCAGGGCTTCCCGCAGTGATTCGATTGATGGTAACTAGGGGAGTGTGTCCGATTAGTTCTGAAACGTTATTAGCAATAGCAGACATTGTTTATCTAGTCTCTTTCTTAATGAATGAAGTTAGGGATATAGAGGAATTCCCAGAATTTGGCGTGAGAAATCAGAATAAGAAGACAGGCGTACAGCACTGGTTCTGGGAGAACTGGGTACGCTGCCCTAGAGACATAGACACGGACGGAGACGAAACATGGGATTCATGATTTCCTCCTTCGTGTATGACCGCATTAGACGATCTCGGTGATGTTGCTCTTTCAATATAGAGTGATGGTTTTGTTATGACAAGCCGACCAATACGGTTGTGAGCTCCTTTACATTGGCACTTCTCGAGTGAAAGTTCCTTGAAATTCTGGGCTTCGTGCGCCTTTAGTGAGGCTAGCGCAGATAGTAAATAGCTGTTCGTGTTCGTCAGGAGCGCAAGCCAGCTCTATGGTTGCTTCTTTGCCATAGGTCGTTTGTGTTACTTCCCAGCCGGCCGACCTCAAGCCTGCTTCAACTTTTCCTGCGTCGGTATGGGGAACGGTCAGATGATAGAGATGACCGGTACTTAAGGCAAGGCGCGGAATGGTGTCGATTGCTTTGCTAACGGAATGTGAGTAAGCGTGCACTAGGCCGCCTGCGCCGAGCAGGGTGCCCCCGAAGTATCGGGTCGCAACGGCAGTTATTCGGGTGAGGTTTTCTCCTTTTAGTACGTCCAGCATCGGGATTCCGGCAGTCCCAGAAGGCTCCCCGTCGTCGGAAGAGCGGAGGATGTCGTTTGCGTCTTCTTGTGGAACAATATACGCGGAGCAATGATGTCGAGCATCAGGAAACTCTGCGCGAATCTCAGCGATGAAATCACGCGCCTGCTGCTCGCTATCGGTGCGAGCAATACTGGTGATGAAACGGGATCTTTTTATCGCGATTTCACTGCGGGAGCGGTGGTTTCTGGGGATTGTGTTCATGTCGATATTCTCGCATATCGGTAGCTTTGTAAAGGTAACTCAAGGATGAGTTGGGCTGTTAGAAAAAACGTGGTAGGCTAGCACGGTTGCCGTCGGGCGATAGATATCACATAGCTTCAAGGTGCTTTACCTTGGATTTTAAGGCTAAAATGTCTTCGTTGACGGAAACAGTTCGTCTGTAATTTATGGAAGGAGCGGCAGAGCTCATGGCAGTTCCCAAGCGCAAGATGTCTCGCAGCAACACCCGTTCTCGCCGGTCCCAGTGGAACTACCAGCCGACTGCGCTGGTAAAGGTTCGCATCGGTGGCCGCGAGGTAGCGATCCCGCGTCGCCTGGCTAAGGCTTACACAACCGGCCTGGTTGACATCGAAGACTGAAATTAAGCTTCGCAGTATCCCCCATCAGCATCCTGATGGGGGATATTTTTTGAATCTACTATTTCAGCTTTAAAACCAGATATTCTCCATCATGTCCTGCTACATTTAAGTTGAATGCCTTATTGTATTATCGATTTATGAGGTGAATATGCCCGTAGAGTCTCATTCGCAAGTGGTGACTGAATCCTTTTCGAAGGAGAGGTCAGCACTCCCGACATTCGCGACCAAGTCGGGGTTTACCCCACATGATTTACGTGATCATAACCTAGCACTGGTATTGCGTTATATTCTGCTCGGTCAGGGAAAGTGGTCACGTGCGGATGTCGCTGCGCATACTGGGATTACTCGAGCTACGGTCTCACGGCTGGTAGATGAGCTGATTCACGCCGGGTTGGTTAATGAACGTGAGCCCTATGTTTCATCCCGGAGAGGGCGTCCCGCAACTCGATTGGTTCCAGCTGCATATACGCATTACGCGATTGGGATTGAAGTTAATCCCTACTGTCTTGTCGGTTATGCGGTTGATCTCACCGGGGAGATTCTGGCCCGAGATTACGTGTACCAAAATAGCATTGTAAAATCCCCAGCAGAAATTATGCGTTGCCTCTCCCGCATGGCGCACGGTCTGAAAACTCAGGTAGAAGCTAGGGAAAGTCGATTCATTGGCCTAGGTATTTCTGTTCCAGGGGTGTTGATTGAGGATTCTAAAGTCACCTCAATCATTTTGGGTTGGGACGAGGTTGACTATGAAAAGATACTGAAAGAAGTACACGATTTAGGGCCGGTGCTGGCTGGTAATGATGGTGCTATGGCCGCATACGCACTGGCTTACCCTTTCCCAGGTGTCCCTGCTGGGCCAGAGTCCCTAATTTACTTCTCAGGAAATGAAGGAATCAGCGGTGGGATTGTGATTGACCATGAGATTTTCGATGGCCAACACGGGCGGGCAAGCGAGCTTGGTCATCTCTGTGGGGCCCTTGAGGGCCCCACCTGCAAATGTGGCTCAATTGGCTGTTTGGAATCCCGGCTAGGAATGGATGCCTTGTTGTCCGAGGCTCAGCTGCCTCCCGACAGTCAATTGAAGGAGATTCTTTCCAGTGCTGCCACTGGCTCAGAACCAGCCAAACAGACACTGGAACATGCAGGGCGGATACTTGGAGTCTTCTTGGCTGGGATCGCCAATATGATGGATATTTCTGATACGGTGATTGCTGGCCATTTGACGGAGATTTGGGAGGGAATTGCTCCATTCGTGCATCAGGAGCTGGTACAACGTTTGTTATATATTAAGCCTGCTGAGTTCAAGATTGAAATCAGTGAAGATACTCATGGGATGGCTGCTCGTGGAATCGCTCATCGGGTTTTACGTGAGTTGATTTCGAATCCGGCTCGTTGGATTGATGATCCAGAATTATCTTTCGAGGCTGTAGTCGAATGGATTTACTCTTAGCGGATGCGCTTAATTGAGCTCGGTAATCGCAACCTGCTGATGCGCTGTGTGTGAACGCACGATGGTTTGAGTGTAAACCTGTTCGCATGTGGCGTACTATAGGCAAGTATCAAAATTTAGTTTGGCGTATTGCGCCCTGAGCCGAAGAAAATTGGAGCTTTTGTGAAGAGCACTGTTGAAACCCTGGAACCGACAAAGGTTAAGCTGACTGTTGAGGTTCCAGCTGAAGAACTAGACCAGCCGATGAAGGCCGCCTACAAAGACATTGCAAGCCAGGTCAATATTCCTGGTTTCCGTCGGGGTAAAGTGCCTGCACGCATTATCGACCAGCGGATTGGCCGTATTCAGGTGATTGAGCACGCCATCAATAACTCTCTCGGCGATTTCTACCGTCAGGCCCTAGTCGAGCACCAGATTAAGCCCTTGGCTCAGCCGGAGATTTCCGTCGAAGGGATTCCCGCCGCTACCGGTAAGTTCACCGGCAAACTGGAGTTTACCGCTGAGGTAATCTGCGTTCCAGAATTTGAGCTTCCTGAGCTTTCTCAGCTGGAGATTGAGGTAGCTCCCGTGGAAGTCACCGATGAGGACCTCGTCACTGAACAGAACGAACTTCGCGGCCGCTTCGGCACTTTGAAGACCGTTGATCGCGCGGTGGAAAATGGTGACTTCGTCTCCATTGACCTAGTTGCTCGCTTGGGGGACGAAGAAATTGACTCCATGGCAGGCGTTTCATACGAGCTTGGCTCTGGCACCATGATTGATGGCATTGATGAGGCGCTTCTGGGCTTGCAGGTCGACGAGGATGCTACCTTCAGTGCGGTTCTCCCCGGAGGAGAGCACGCTGGATCCGAGGGCGAAATCAATGTTACCGTCCGCTCCATTAAGATTCGTGAGCTTCCTGCACTGGATGAAGACTTCGTACAGATGGCTTCCGAGTTCGACACTGTGGAAGAACTCAACGAAGATCTGAAGAAGCAGGTAAGTGATCGTAAGCGCGCCGAACAGGCAGTAGCCGCTCGTGGCAAGCTGGTAGAAAAGCTCATTGAGCTCACCGAGATTCCATTGCCTGAATCCTTGATCGAGGAAGAAATGGCGACTCGCGGTGAAGGCCTGGATGAAGAACAGGCTAAGGAACTGCGGACAGACCTCGAAAAGTCTATGCGCGGTGAGCTTTTGATGGAACGCCTTGTTGAGGAAACCGAAGTTGAGGTAAGCCAGCAGGATCTGCTGGAATTCATCTTCTCTGCCTCCCAGCAGTACGGCATTGAGCCCACTCAGCTACTGGGTGACCAAGAGCAGATTGCTGCTATGCATGGCGAACTAGCTCGCACTAAGGCGGTAGCTAAGGCACTCGCCTCCGTGAAGGTGGTCGACGCTGACGGCAACGCCGTAGATATGTCAGAGTTCGTTGATTCCGCTGACGATGCCGATGAAGAGCCGAAAGCTGAGAAGAAGCCGGTGAAGAAGGCTGCTGCTAAGAAGGCTGCTAAGTCTGAAGATGGTGAGAAGAAGCCGGTGAAGAAGGCTGCCGCTAAGAAAACCACTAAGAAGGAAGAAGCCTAAGCGCTAACTCCTTTCTTAAGCCGTGATGGACAATCGATACTATCGGTTGTCCATCACGCAATTTAGACTCAAAACACGGATAATCTGGGCGTGAAATAGGGTTCTCCTGCGCCAATGGCGAAAAGACCGAGTCAGTGCGAGCATAACCCGTGCGAGCGCGTTAGTTTAGAGTTCTGAACAGTGGTGTACCGATATCGGATATGCCCTCCCACCAACTAAGGAGTTTTCGTGGATCACCAAATAACGATGGGCGAAGGTAGCCCTGCGCATGATTTGTCTATCGGTCAGCATGTGTACTCCCGACTTATGAAAGAGCGCATTATCTGGCTAGGCGATGCGGTGCGTGATGAAAACGCGAATCTAATTTGTGCCCAGATGATGCTCTTAGCTGCTGAGGATCCAGAAAAAGACATTTACCTGTACATCAACAGCCCGGGAGGCTCCGTGACTGCAGGAATGGCTATCTATGACACCATGCAGTTCATTAAGCCGGATGTGGCCACGGTAGCGATGGGTATGGCCGCCTCGATGGGGCAGCACCTGCTGACTTCTGGCGCACCAGGTAAGCGCTATGCCACCCCGAATACTAGGATTTTGATGCATCAGCCTTCCGGCGGTGCCGGTGGTACCGCATCTGATATACGAATTAATGCAGACCTAATCATCCAGATGAAGCGTCGTCTGGCAGAAATTACCGCCGAGCGTACCGGCAAGTCGGTTGAGCAAATTATTGCTGATAGTGACCGCGACCGCTGGTTTACCGCTGAGGAAGCCCTAGAGTACGGCTTTATTGATCACGTAGTTTCAAATGCGCAGTCCGTATCTGGCGGCGGCGGCGTCTCCTGAGACGTCTGGTTAGTGTGAAGTGAAAAGGAAAACAATGACTATTACATCCCCTCAAAGTCGTACTCAACTAGACATGCAGGCACGTTACGTCCTCCCGCAGTTCGAAGAACGCACCGCCTACGGCATTAAGCGCCAAGACCCCTATGCGAAGCTCTTCGAAGACCGGATTGTCTTCTTGGGCGTGCAGGTCGACGACGCCTCCGCCGATGACGTTATGGCGCAGCTCTTAGTTCTGGAATCCCAGGACCCAGACGCCATGATTACCATGTACATTAACAGCCCTGGCGGCTCTTTTACTGCTCTTACAGCCATCTATGACACGATGCAGTATATTCGTCCAGAGATCCAAACTGTCTGCTTGGGTCAGGCTGCTTCAGCGGCAGCAGTGCTCCTCGCTGCTGGTTCGCCGGGTAAGCGCTTGGCTTTGCCTAACGCGCGTATGCTGATTCATCAGCCGGCCATGGAAGGTATGCAAGGACAGGCCTCGGATATTGAAATTGTCGCAGACGAGATGGATCGTATGCGTGCATGGCTGGAAGATACTTTGGCCTTCCATTCGAAGCGGCCAGTGGAGCAGGTTCGTCGGGACATTGATCGCGACAAGATTCTTACCGCGCAGCAGGCTCTCGAATACGGTCTGATTGACCAAGTGCTGGAGTCCCGTAAGGTGGCACAATAGCAGTAGTTCCAGTGTTTCGTGTGGACCAACCGCGATTGGCCGCGTAGTCTAGAAGCGCAGGACAAGCACGCTTTGGTGCTTATCAACGTCAGGAGACTCGATGACACGGTTTACCGAAACGTCTGAGCTGTTAAAGTGCTCATTCTGTGGCAAAACCCAGAAGCAGGTCCGTAAGCTGATTGGTGGACCGGGCGTTTACATCTGTAACGAATGCGTTGAGCTTTGCAATGAGATCATTGCGGAAGAATCCTCAAACTCTGAAGCACCTGTCAATTTACGTGAGCTACCTAAGCCGAAGGAAATCTATAGTTTCCTAGATAACTACGTGATTGGCCAATCGCGGGCCAAGAAAGCGCTCGCCATCGCGGTCTACAACCACTACAAGCGTGTCGGTGCCGCCGATCTGGGCAAAGATACCGATATGGAGCTAACCAAGTCCAATATTTTGATGCTTGGTCCTACGGGTGTGGGCAAGACCCATCTGGCACGAACCTTAGCTAGACATATGGAGGTCCCCTTCGTTATTGTTGATGCTACTGCTTTGACAGAAGCCGGATACGTGGGCGAGGATGTTGAAAATATCCTGCTTAAACTGATTCAAGCTGCTGATGGTGACGTCAAGAAAGCTGAACGCGGAATCATCTACATTGATGAAATCGATAAGATTGCCCGAAAAGCTGAGAACGCATCGATTACCCGTGATGTCTCTGGTGAAGGTGTTCAACAGGCCCTGTTGAAGATTATTGAAGGCACCACTGCGTCGGTGCCGCCGCAGCCAGGGCGTAAACACCCGCACCAAGAGTTCATTGAGATTAATACTGCCGGGATTCTTTTCATTGCTGCCGGTGCTTTTGCTGGTATTGACGCAATCGTTAAGGCGCGCCTAGGGCAGCGTTCCACAGGTTTCGGCTCCGATTTGAAATCTACCGCTGAGCACGGTGATCTGTTCTCTCAAGTAACCACCGAAGACCTTCACAAGTTCGGAATGATTCCTGAGTTTATTGGGCGCCTTCCCGTGGTTGCCACGGTTGAGGCTCTCTCCGAGGAGGACCTTGCAAAGGTCCTGACAGAGCCGAAGAACGCTCTGGTCAGGCAGTATCAGCACCTCTTTGCCCTCGATGGGGTCGAGTTGAAGTTTACTGACGAAGCCATTTTGGCTCTTGCCCGCAAGGCTACAGAGCAAAAGACCGGGGCGCGGGCACTCTCTTCCGTATTGGAGGAGACCCTCTCAGAAACCATGTTTGAACTACCTTCGCTCAACCATATCGGCCAGGTAATCATCACCAAAGAGGTAGTCACTCAAGGCGCAGATCCGGAGCTGATTCCTCTGTCAGAGCTTCCGGTTGCAGCCAAAAAGAGTGCGTGAGTTCCAGTGAATACTCCAGCGGATGAACAGTCCACTCCGGAAGAGCTAACTACTGCCCGTCAGACCATCGATAACCTAGATGCGGTTTTAGTGCACACCCTAGCTGAAAGATTTCGGTGCACTCAGCAGGTGGGCAGAATCAAAGCAGAATACAACCTGCCACCCTCAGATCCAGCCCGTGAAGAAAGACAGATTGCTCGTCTGCGCGGACTCGCTGATGAAGCTGGCCTAGATCCCGAATTTGCGGAAAAGTTCCTTGCCTTCATCATTGCTGAAGTAATCCGCCACCATCTTGAGATTCGCGGACAGTAGCTAAATTGCTGTCTCCCAGTTAACCAAAACTGGTTTTGAAAAGGAGCCAGTGCCCACTCTCTACCAATAAGTTTGCCGCCACCTCAACATCCTGAGACGACGGCAAGATGGAAGACAAATAGCTGCTAACTAGTGACCGCGAGTAACGGGCCCTCCATAGAGATCATCAATCTCCTGTTTGAAGGTGGCTAGGACGCGCTCACGCTTCACTTTCAAAGAAGGGGTAAGTAAACCGTTGTCCTCAGTGAAATCAGTAGTCAGAACTCGAATCTTACGAATCGACTCAGCCCTTGAGACTTGAGTGTTGGCGCGCGCCACAGCTCGATCCAAAGCGGCTAGCACATCAGGGTGACGTGCCGCCCGGCCCGGATCTAAGTTGGGGAGGTTGTGGTTGCGCAACCAGCCTGGCAACATTTCCGCGTCCAATGTAATCAGCGCAGCAATGAATGGACGCTTATCGCCCACCACCACTACTTGGCTGATCAGAGGATGACCGCGAAGTGCGTCCTCAAGTGGTGCAGGGGAGACGTTCTTCCCGCCAGCGGTAACAATGATTTCCTTGGCCCGCCCAGTAATTCGGACATAGCCATCGAAGTCAACACTACCGATATCGCCGGTGCGGAACCAGCCATCCTCAGTGAAAGCCTCTGCTGTAGCTTCAGGATTATTATGATAGCGCTTAGTGACAGACGGTCCAGAAATCTGAATCTCGCCCTCGTCACTAATACGGAAACCGAGAGTGGAAATCGGCGGGCCAATCGTACCAATCTTAGAAAGCCTGACAGTGTTAACGGAAGCGATAAGGCACTCGGTCAGGCCGTATCCTTCCAAAATGGTGAAGCCGACGCCACGATAGAAATGGCCCAGTCTAAAGCCCAAGGGGCCGCCACCGGAAACCACGTACTTGACGTTTCCCCCAACCAAGTCACGTAAAGTGGAGAAAACTAGACGATCAGCTAACAGACGCTTAGCCTTCAACTGCTTGGAAGGACCTTCCTCCGTGTCAATAGCCTGAGAATACTCGATAGCTACTTTGGCAGCCCAGCGGAAAATCTTCTGCTTAGAACCCTGACCGGCTTTCTGGTCCGCAGAGTTATAGATTTTCTCCAGGACACGCGGAACCACCAGCAAATATGTCGGTTTGAACGAAGCTAAATCATCCAGCAGGTTCTTGACGTTTGGAGTATGCGCCAAAACGCCGCCACCGCTGATCTGGAAGATAGTCAAGAAGCGGGCATAAACGTGAGCGAGAGGAAGGAAGATTAACAGTCGTGAATCTTTCGTCTTCGCGATTTCTGGCATCCACTCGTGACCATTGAGAGCGAGGACTGAGAAGTTCCCATGCGTTAGTTCAGCGCCCTTAGGACGGCCCGTTGTGCCAGAAGTATAAATGACGGTAGCTAATGTGTCGCCAGTCAGAGCTGAGGTGCGCTCCTCAATAACTGCTTCTGCAACCTTCAGGCCGGCTTCCTTAATTCGCACAATCGCGGAGTCCTCAAGGCAATAAATATGCCTTAACGTCCCCTCCGGTACGGAAGCTTTCACGAGGCGGCGCATAGTGGAGTTCTCAGTGATTACCAGCTTCACCTCAGTGTTCTCCACAATGTACTTAATCTGTTCCGCGGAGGAGGTCTCATAAATCGGGACAACTACCAGACCGGCAGCCCATGAAGCGAAATCCAGCAAGGTCCACTCATAAGAGGTGTGCGCCATGATAGCGATGCTCTCACCTGCCTGCATGCCCAGACCGACAAGACCGCGGGCCGTGGACATGACATCTTGTGCGAACTCCTTAGCGGAAATCTTTCTCCAACCGCGACCGATTGAGTTCTTAACCTCAATCAAGGTGCCATCAGGATCCCTCTCCACACGCTGCGCAAGGAGAGTAGGAATGGTAGCGGTTCCATCGGTCTTCACCATGACGGGACCATGCCATTCAACTACCTCAGTGCCTGGGGTAGCGTTCGATGCTTCACCATCTGTGCTAAGCGCATCCTCTGGTTCAGCAATCGGGTCGTCGGTCTCATTGAGTTTGAACATAGGGCTTCACTTTCGTCGGACCGGGGGTTCTCCCAGTTCGCTGGATACTGTTACCACAGACTCAACCTCAGTCTCAGTGACGGTCAGCTCTCCGGTAACTACGGCCGACTTTTCCAAGTCGTCACGTACGGTCTCCACCTTATCAGCGAAACCGGTGGGCACTTCAAGGTTTGCAGCCAGAATCGGGGTCTTCGGGGAGACCTTGGCTTCGGACTTGATCTTACGCAGAGCGCTCAAAGTCTGGCTGGCGACTTCCAGCAGGTGCTCATCTCCCTCGACTTGAGAGAACTCAGCGACGGTAGGCCACTGTGCTAAATGCACGGAGCCCTCACGGTACCAAGACCAGACTTCCTCGGCGGAGTAGGGGAGGAAAGGAGCCAACAAACGGACCACGGCGTTAACCACAAGGTTCAAGGTGGCGCGGGCGGAATCAACCGCGCCCTGCGGACGGGAACCGTCACGGTTGTAGGCGCGCTCCTTAACTAGCTCCAAATAATCATCGGTAAAGTGCCAGAAGAAGGTTTCAGTGACTTCGAGGGCGCGAGTGTGATCGAACTTCTCGAAAGCATCAGTGGCTTGCGTAATCACCCCACGCAAACGGCACAGCATGGCACGGTCAACCGCCTCGGTCACCGATGCAGTGTCGAGGAGGAGATCCCCCTCACCCGCCATTGTTAAAGCGAACTTGGAAGCATTCAACAGCTTAATAGCGAGGCGACGGCCAATCTTCATCTGCGACTCATCGAAAGCAGCATCGGTGCCGAGACGGGCGGAAGCAGCCCAGTAGCGAACCGCGTCAGAGCCATGCTTTTCTAACAGACCCATCGGGGTTACAACATTTCCCTTAGACTTCGACATCTTCTTCCGGTCGGGGTCCAAAATCCAGCCAGAAATAGCGGCATGAGACCACGGCAAGCCGCCGAACTCAAGATGCGCACGCACGGCGGTGGAGAACAGCCAGGTACGAATAATATCCTGACCCTGCGGCCGAATCGACATTGGGTAAAGCTTGTTGAACATTTCATCATCATGCAACCAGCCGGCAGCAATCTGCGGGGTCAAAGAAGAAGTCGCCCAAGTGTCCATAATGTCAACTTCCGGAGCAAAACCGCCCGGCTGGTTCCGCTGCTCTTCAGTGAATCCGGGAGGGCAATCAACGGTCGGGTCAATCGGCAGCATATCCTCAGTCGGGACCAAGACGTCCTCGTAGTTCACCTCACCCGAATCGCTGATGCGGTACCAGACCGGCAGTGCCACGCCGAAGAAACGCTGGCGGCTCACCAGCCAGTCGGTGTTCAGACCACGAACCCAGTTCTCATAACGAACACGCATGAAATCAGGGTGGAACTCCAAATCCTTACCACGACCAATTAGTTCTTCACGCAAATCAGTGGAGGAACCATTGCGGGTAAACTCTCGGCCCCCATTGCGGATATACCACTGGCGGGAGGTGACAATCTCGAGGGGCTTATCGCCCTTCTCGAAGAAGTTAGTCATCCGCTGCGTAGGCTTCGGGTCGCCGTGCATTTCACCGGTTTCCTGAAGCTTTTCCACGATGGCTTTACGGGCAGAGAAGGCGGTCTTGCCGGCGCATTCGGCGTAGAGGGTGCGGCCATCCTCGGACTCAATCCAATCCGGGGTGTCGTTAACTAGGCGGCCATCTTTACGTAGCACAGAACGCATCGGCAAAGCCAGCTCACGCCACCACTGCACGTCAGTCAAGTCACCGAAAGTACAGCACATGGCGATACCTGCGCCCTTGTCGATTTCCGCTGCAGGGTGAGCCAAGACTGGAACCTCAACGCCGAAACCGGGGGAGGTGACCGTGGTGTTGAATAGATGCTGGTAGCGCTCATCATCAGGGTGCGCGATCAAAGCTACACACGCCGGCAACAGTTCAGGGCGGGTAGTTTCAATCACTACGTCTTCGCCTTCCGGAGTGTGGAAAGCCAAAGCATGGTAGTGGCCCGGATATTCGCGCGCCTCCAGCTCAGCCTGCGCAACCGCCGTCTGGAAAGTGACATCCCACAATCCCGGAGCGGCTGCCTGATAGGCTTCGCCGCGAGCTAGGTTACGTAAGAAAGCGGCCTGAGCAATCTTCTGTGCGCGCTGGCCAATGGTCTGATAGGTGTGTGACCAGTCCACGGACAAACCTAAATGTCGCCACAGGGCTTCGAACTGCTGCTCATCCTCGGCGGTCAAACGCTGACAGAGCTCAATGAAGTTCTTACGTGAAATCGGCTTCTGGTCGGCTGCCTTAATGGACTTGCCTTCACCACCGACATGGGGAGGCTCAAAATCAGGCTCATAGGGGAGCGAAGGATCACAGCGTACGCCGTAGTAGTTTTGGACGCGGCGCTCAGTCGGCAAACCATTGTCGTCCCAACCCATCGGGTAGAACACAGATTTGCCGTTCATTCGCTGGAAACGGGCCAAAACGTCAGTATGAGTGTAAGAGAATACGTGACCTACGTGGAGTGAACCAGAAACAGTCGGCGGCGGAGTGTCAATCGAGAAGATTTCGGTCTTTTCTGCGTCCCGTTCAAAGCTGTAAGTGCCCTGCTCAGTCCAATACTCACCCCATTTTGCCTCTAAACCGTCAGTGGATACCCGGTCGGGGGCATTTGCGGTGACGGAAGAGCTAGGCAATGGTTGGATACGCTCAGTTGGCATGTTCTAAAACTCCCCAAAGGTAGTCATCATTAAATTCTATTCGCACCGATTGGCGCCTAACATATTATTCTAAGCTAGTTCGCCGACAAATGGGCATCCCGCGCCACTGCCGCGCGCACTGCTGAGTGCCAAACGCGTCTCAATCCGGCATCCTCGGCCGCTAGTAAACCAGCCACGGTAGTTCCTCGTGGAGAGCATACTTGATCAACGATATCTGCCGCGGTGTTGCCCCCAGCTAAAGCTGCTTGGATAAGTTTTCCAGTTCCCTCCATAGCGCTCGCAGCCGCTGTCAAGGCGGCGGTCTTGGTGAGCCCCTCGGCGACGCCAGCTTGCGCTAGCGCATCTACTGTGGCCGCGAACCAGGCCGGTGAACAGCCAGCTAAAGCTGTAAATACCGGAAAAAGCTCTTCCGCAACAACCTGGGCGCTGCCGATGGCCTCACACAAGGCGGTGGCCGTGCGAATCTGCTCTGCGCTGGTATGCGTGCCCCCACAAAGAGCGGTCGTAGACAGTCCCACTTGAGCTGCCACATTCGGCATCACACGAACCACAGCTGTCCCTTCCGGGAGCTGCGCTTCAAGCTGGGCGATGCTTCGGCCAGCCGCAATTGAAATGACTAGAGGCTGGCTTTGCGCTATCTCTTCCCGATAGGTCCTCAGTAGCTGATTCTGCTGGTGTGGTTTCATCCCCAAAATCACAGTTTTTGAACGCCGGATTAACTCTGCCGTATCAGGTAGATAGGTTGCATCCACGGCTTTGGCGAGGACCGGAGCGCGCTTGCCAGAGTGATCGGTGATGGCGAGGGATTCGCCTTCCACCCCGGCGGCGCTCATTCCCTGCACAATGGCCGAAACCATATTGCCTGCGCCAATAAAACCATATTCGAAGCGATTTGCAGCACTGATCATGTTTTCTCCCCAAACTTGTGCGACTACTGTCTTAATCATAGCCGTAGCCAAAGTGATGTAAGGAATCCCAGTTTTCCACAGGATAGATATCCACAACCTGGCAGTCCCGGGCTCCATCTAGGGCTCCGGTTCTTTTACAGTACGAGGGTGTCTAAGCAAACTGCCCAGCAAAAGCGCCGCCAAGAGAAACTCACTCAAGCGGTCTATCAGACCAGCCCACTGGAGCTAGCAGCCGGACCCGAATCAAAGCGCTTCAAAGATCGCGTTCCCGCATGGCTAGCTGATGCCCTGTGGTCTCCGCGTACAGCGTTGGTTACCGTGTTCATCTTAGGCCTGATAGCAGTTTTCAAGGTCTCGCAAGTCGGTGGGAGCTTCTGGCCGCAAGCAGTTGAATCCGCGGTCGTTGAGGGGAGCTACCAGCTGCAAACTGAGGGCAGTGGGGTGCAGCCGGGAGTTTTGGAGCAAAGTTCCCTTGAACCTGCAACAGTGGAGATAATCCAGATTGAAGTCTATGTTTCCGGTGCGGTGAACCAGCCGGGGGTCTATCAGCTGCCCGAATCTGCACGGGTTCATCAGGCGATAGCTGCAGCCGGCGGTTTGAGCGCGCAGGCTGATGGGAACGCCGTAAACTTAGCGGCTAAGTTGAGCGACGAAGCACACCTACATGTGCCCGCGCAAGGGGAGAGTAATCCGCCGGTTTCCAGTGGGGTTTCTGGCCCCGGGGATGGCTTGGGAAACGGGCTCGGAAATGCAGCGGGAGAAGTGGTCCGCTTGAACTCTGCTACTGCCGCTCAGCTTCAGACGCTGCCGCGGATTGGCCCGGTACTGGCGCAACGGATTGTGGAGTACAGGGAGCAGCACGGCCCTTTCCGGGAGGTCTCCGACCTAGCGAAAGTGTCAGGGATTGGTGCCTCATTACTTTCTCAACTGGAGGGGCGGGTGACGTTATAAAGTGGACGAGTTCTGGCAGGGCAGCTCTAGGGCAGTCTGGATGCAGGCCGCTATCGCGCTGGCGGTTTGGGGTGGGTGCCTCACCAGCGCAGACCCTAGCGCCCTTTTCAGATATGGCCTCTTACCGGGGATAGGGCTGCTCTTCGGATTAGGCGCTTTCAGGTTTACGCTCGCAGTTTCGGGGAGAAGCATCTCCCTCCTGGGGAAGACAGGTTTTGGGGTACTTCTGGTGGTTGTCCTGGTAGCCCTAGCTTTCCTCAGCGGCGCTTTCGTGCGGGGAACGGTTGAGAGAGTAGCCCAGCAGATGCTGGAGGATCCTCCCCAGGAGGCAGTGGTGCGAATTATTTCGCATCCACAACCGGCAGCTTTCTCCAGTGGGGGTTTCGAGGCCGAGGGCGTCGTCCAATCCACTAGTGGCAGGCATAACCCGCAGCCTGCTGGCCGCATCTTAGTAAATCTAAAATGCGATGATTGTGAAATCCGTTTCGGTGATTTAGTCTCCGGACCTGTGACTGTCTCGCCGGTGTCCCGGCCGGGGCGCCCTCGGCTCCTATTTTCATTCGCGCGAGTCGAAAGCACTCAAAACCCGGCTTGGTGGGCGAGAGGCCCCAGCTTCCTACGCTCTGCGCTGTCCGACGCCTTGCCTAGGGGAAAGTCAGGAACATCTTCGGCGGAAGCTATCATCCTTGGGATGACCATAGGGGATAGGGGAGGCTTCAGCCCACTTGCCGAGCGCCACCTACAGGCTGCGAATCTTTCCCATCTCACCGCGGTCTCGGGCACCCATATAATGTGCGTGACAATCTTCTTTGGCACACTGCTAGTGGCCTTCTCTGGCCGTGACATAGTGCAGGCTAGACGGAGAAGAACGATGGCGACTCTCTGTCTAGTGGTTTTCTATGCTTTTGCTGTCGGCCCTGCGCCTTCCGTAATTCGGGCCACCGTGATGGCAAGCTTGACCTTCCTTGGGATCTCCCTAGGGCGGGGCCGTAACGTGGTGACGCTAATGGCGTTGACTGTGATATGTGTGCTCTTGCTGCATCCTGAGCTAGCTACTTCTCTAGGTTTTCAACTTTCGGTGTCGGCGACTATCGGGATTTCTCTTTATGCTAGGGGGCTTCAGCAGCTACTATCTGAGCTTGCGGTGGGGCGGGTTCCAATTCCGTGGCTGAAAGCTATCTGCGAATGGGCGACGGCTAATCTAGCGGTGGCTTTGGTGGCGGCAACAGCGGTGTTTCCCCTCCTAAGTTCCGCAGTGGGAAAGCTGAATGTGTGGGGGCCAATCGCGAATCTATTGGTCGCGCCTGCGGTCGCCCCGATTGTCACTGGAGGGCTGGTACTAGCAGCTTTACAACTTTTCTTTCCCGTAGCCGTACCTGCGCTTGTAATAGTGCTTCGGGTAATGGGGGATTACGTGCTGACGGTAGCTGAGATTATTTCTTCGCTTCCGGGAGCTAATCTTCCTTGGCCAGAGGGCAGAACTGGTTTGATTCTAGCTGGCAGCCTAGTGGCGATTGTTGCCCTCCAACGCCCACATATCGCCTTATTCTTGGGAAGATTCGCGGCCTAAAACTTCGGCATCTGCGGAGCCAATTTTTACAATGTCCCGCGAACATGGCAATCTTGTCCTATGGCGAAAGCAAGCAAAGCGAAGAATACTTACCCTGGTTCCACCACTTGGGACCGGGTAAAGCCTGCCCCAATTGTGTTGATCCTTGGCACTGAAGGACTGTTCCAAGACCGTGCTTGGGAAAGGGTTCGTGACCAGGTCCGGAAAAGCGCATCCTCTATCGAGATTGAAACGGTAGACGGCACCACCTATACAGCTGGTCAGCTTCACACCCTAGCTTCACCTTCTTTGTTTGCAGAGCCAAAACTCATCAAGATCGAGAATGCTGGCGTCGCAGATCATTCTCTATTTAAAGACCTGGAGCAGTATTTGCATAATCCGGCCGAGGACGTCACCATTGCCATTATTGTTGGTAGCGGCCAAAGAGGGAAAAATACTTGGAAACTGATTGGTAACGCCAAATTCCCGGTCGTTCACTGCGATGCGGTTAAATCAGATGAAGCCAGAATGAATCTGGTGGTAGCTGATCTGAAGCGGCACAAGCGTAGCATCGCTCCCGCTGCTGCTGCCGCCCTAGTGCGTGCTTTGGGTGAGGATCTGCGCGGACTTGCCGCAGCTACCGATCAGTTACTTTCTGATACCACTGGAGAAATCACTGAAGCAGTAGTGAAGCAGTATTATCAAGGACGCGTTGAAACCACAGGTTTTGATGTTGCCGATGCGGTGGTTGCAGGGCAAATGGGTAAAGCCTTGGTATCGCTGCGTCACGCGCAAGAAAGCGGCATCAACCCGGTGGTGATTGTGGCCGCCCTGGCCACTAAATTCCGGCAGATTGCGCTAGCAAAACTGGTTGATGCTAACACTCATAGTGCGCAAGAGCTAGGATTCAACCCTTGGGCACTTAAGTTTATTCGGCCCCAACTACGCTACTGGAACGACCATGCCCTCGCGGGAGCGATCTTAGCGGTAGCACAAGCAGACGCGGAAGTAAAAGGTGCCGCCAAAGATCCCATGCACGCGGTAGAAAAATGCGTCATCAGCTGTTGCAGATACCGTGCCGGTAGTCTTTAACTACTCTTCCCTGCCTGTGCCCCAGATGCCAATCCGGTGAGAGACAACAGCATTCCCCGCGGAGTCTAAGGCCTCAATCTGTAAAGCCACCGGCACGAAAGAGTCCCCCTCATACTGCGGGGTACACTCATAACGTGCTACTTTCCCTGCTTGGGCGGCTGCAAATACAGCATCGTCGGCGCGGTCCTTCAAACCGGCGACCGAATCTGGCACATAGAGTACATTTGCTGGATTCTCTACCCCTCCCAGTAGCTGCGGCACAATAAAGATGGCGCGAAGCCGGCCAGATTTAGCAGCTGTGCGGGCATCCTCGAGAGATTTGATATCGGAGAAATCGGGGCCCTGAGGTCGGCGTTTGAAGAGGTTAAATAGCATGAGGTAATCATGGCATAGCGTTTGAGCGAAGACAAGAAAAGACCCCGTCATTGACGGGGCCTTTTACTCAGCTTTAGAAAAGTGGGTGGCTCAGAGAGCCGCCACCTTGGATGCTAGCTTGGACTTGCGGTTAGCAGCCTGATTCTTGTGGATCACGCCTTTAGACGCAGCCTTGTCGAGCTTGCGGCAGGCAACCTGCAGAGCGGACTCTGCTGCTTCCTTATCGCCAGCTTCAATTGCTTCGCGAGTACGACGTACCAAGGTACGCAACTCCGAACGGACGGACTGGTTGCGCTGACGGCGCTTCTCGTTCGTCTTGATTCGTTTCTTCTGAGACTTAATGTTAGCCACTAGTCACACTCTTTCGTGCGTTCGTTCTTACAGGGTCGGTTGAGGGCAGTGTCGCTATCGGGACTGGAGCGTGGGGACACTCGTGGTAGATAAACGACCGGACCTCTCCCGACCTGAGAAAGGTCCAAGCCGTTACTTTACCAGATACGAGGAGGTAAGTCAGTGTGAGTAGTAACTGAAATGCGTGAGTCTCATCTCTGTTCTTTATGCTGTAATGTCACGATTTGGTGACATGGTATTAAAAAGTCTTTAATGTGCATTACAGTATTATTACCGATGTGAAGAGCGCATCGGGTAATTTATTCTACAAGGTAGGGCTGACTTATGAAGATGCCAAAGATTTCGCTGGTGGTATGGGTATTCCTAGCCATCGTCGCCGGCGTTCTACTTGGCCTAGTGATGCCAGACTGGTTCGTACGTATTTTCGTTACGTTCTCGAAGCTGTTCGGGCAATTCCTAGGATTCGCAATTCCGTTAATTATTGTTGGACTGGTTGCACCAGCAATCGGTGAGCTGGGTAAAGGCGCAGGTAAGTGGTTAGTAATCACTGCCGGTATCGCCTACACATCTACATTTGCGGCGGGTCTGCTTACCTACCTGACAGGCTCTGCATTGTTCCCCTTCATGCTCTCCAGCGGTAGCGGTTTGGGTTCCGTGAAGAACCCTGACGATGTTGCCTTGGCCCCGTACTTTGAAATCGAAATGCCTCCAGTCTTTGGCGTGATGACTGCGCTGCTGCTGGCTTTCCTGCTCGGCATCGGCGTGACTTTGGTGAAAACACAGTCGGTGGCGCGCGGTCTCAACGAGTTCCGTACCATTGTGATTCGGATGATCGAAACCATCATCATTCCTCTGCTACCTCTGCACGTCATGGGTATCTTCATGAACCTGACCTATTCCGGTGAGGCGTGGGTTGTTATTAAGACCTTCCTGGCCGTAGTGGTCTGGACCATGACCTTGACCTTCGTCATGCTAATCGTACAATACGGAATTGCTGGCGCATTTACCGCTCGCAACCCCTTTAAGGCGCTCTGGAATATGCGTGATGCCTACTTCACGGCGCTGGGTACGTCATCCTCGGCGGCAACCATCCCAGTCACCCTCGGCTGTGTGAAGCGCAACCGCGTTAGTGACTCCATTGCCTCCTTCGTGGTGCCTTTGTGTGCCACCATTCACCTCTCCGGTTCGATGATTAAGATTACCGGCTTCTCAATGGCAATCCTGTGGATTACCGGCAGTGACATGTCCTTGTCTGGCTACATTGGTTTCATCCTGATGCTGGGTGTTTTCATGATTGCGGCTCCGGGTGTTCCCGGTGGTGCTATCGCCGCCGCAGCTGGACTGCTCACCACTATGCTGGGCTTCAACGATGTGCAGGTCGGTCTCATGTTCGCCACCTACATTGCACTGGACTCCGTCGGTACCGCAACCAATGTGACCGGTGATGGCGCTATTGCCATGATTGTAAACAAGATCGCTGCTGGTCGTCTCGAAGCCGGCGTCAAGCTGGAGCATGAAGCTGAACTAGACGCTGACGACCTAGTCGTCTGATAGTTTTCTCCTCAAAACTGCCTCGCCGCGGGGAATCTCTCCTTGCGGCGAGGCAGTTTTTATGTCTAAAGCTGTCAAACCCCAATAAACAATATGGACTTGGGCACAACCAGCCCCAAAACTAGCCTCGAAGCGACGCGTAAGGCGCAAGCAGGCGGGGAACATGAGATAATATGACGAATCCTGTTCAATGACAGTCACAATTTGAGAAGAGGTTACGTTGGCACCTATCCCCAGCGACAAAATGCTCCAAAGTATTCAGCCGGCAGCTACGCCGCCGGAGCTAATCCGCAATTTCTCAATTATCGCCCATATTGATCACGGTAAATCCACGCTTGCTGACCGAATGCTGCAGGCAACCGGTGTGGTGCAGGCCCGCGATATGCGCGCCCAGTACCTGGACCGGATGGACATTGAACGCGAACGCGGCATCACCATTAAATCCCAGGCTGTTCGAATGCCTTGGGAAGTGGACGGGAAAGCCTATGCGCTCAACATGATCGACACCCCCGGACACGTCGATTTCTCCTATGAGGTTTCCCGCTCGCTGGCCGCCTGTGAAGGTGCTCTACTGCTGGTGGATGCAGCTCAAGGAATTGAGGCCCAGACCCTAGCGAACCTCTACATGGCCATGGAAAACGACATGGTGATTATCCCGGTCCTCAACAAGATCGACTTGCCGGCCGCGCAGCCCGAAAAGTATGCGGAAGAAGTCGCCAGCTTGATTGGGGGAGAACCGGATGACTGCTTGCGGGTTTCCGGAAAAACCGGCGAGGGCGTGCCGGAGTTGCTGGACCGCCTAGTGCGGGAGATACCCTCCCCGGTGGGAGATCCGGATGCTCCCGCGCGAGCCATGATTTTTGACTCGGTCTATGACACCTACCGCGGTGTTGTCACCTATGTGCGTGTAGTTGACGGCATGTTGAAGCCGCGTGAACGCATTGAAATGCTCTCCACTGAAGCGGTGCATGAGCTCCTCGAAATCGGGGTCAGCTCACCCGAACCCAAGCCTTCTCAGGGCTTAGGCGTAGGTGAAGTAGGCTACCTGATTACCGGCGTGAAAGATGTTCGCCAGTCAAAGGTAGGCGATACCGTCACTTCGGCGATGAAGCCAGCCACCGAAGCGCTTGCAGGATATCAAGATCCGAAGCCCATGGTGTTCTCTGGAATCTATCCGATTGATGGCTCTGATTTCCCGGTCCTGCGCGAAGCCCTAGACAAGCTAAAGCTCAACGATGCCGCTTTGACCTATGAGCCGGAGACTTCCGCCGCGCTGGGCTTTGGTTTCCGTTGCGGCTTCCTCGGTTTGCTTCACCTAGAAATTGTGAGAGAACGCCTAGAGCGCGAATTCAACCTTGATCTGATTGCTACGGCACCCTCGGTAATCTACCAGGTCACCATGGAAGACCGCAGTGAAGTCACGGTTACGAACCCGTCAGAGTTCCCCTCCGGCAAGGTCAAAGAAATCCGCGAACCGATGGTTCACTGCACCATTTTGACGCCCTCGGAATACGTCGGCCAAGTCATGGAGCTATGCCAAGAGCGGCGCGGAAACATGCTGGGCATGGACTATATTACAACCGATCGGGTGGAGATGCAGTACACCCTGCCGCTGGCCGAAATCGTTTTTGACTTCTTCGACCAGCTCAAATCCAAGACCCGAGGCTACGCCTCTATGGATTACGAGCCCGAGGGCGAGCAAAGCGCTGACCTAGTTAAGGTGGATATCCTGCTCAACGGTGAAGGCGTCGACGCTTTCAGCGCGATTGTGCATAAGGATGCCGCGTACGCTTATGGCCTGCGCATGTGCTCCCGTTTGAAAGAGCTCATCCCCAGGCAGCAGTTTGAAGTGCCAATCCAGGCAGCGATTGGCTCACGCATTATCGCCCGCGAAACCATCCGTGCTCTGCGTAAAGACATGCTGGCGAAATGCTACGGCGGCGACATCAGCCGTAAACGCAAGCTACTTGAAAAGCAGAAGGAAGGTAAGAAACGGATGAAGGCAATCGGTCGGGTTGACGTGCCGCAAGAGGCCTTCATTGCGGCACTTACCTCCGATGCTCCCACCGGAAAGGAAAAGGCATGAGTAAACGCGGAGCACGCTCCCAAGGCGTTGTTTCAGATGTTGACCTGCCTGGCGCAAAACCGGAAACCCTGCCTGACGGGCGCTACCGCTCCCGCACTAAATCCTTCGTGCGCCGTGGCACCCGCATGGCTAAATCCCTTGAGAACACTTGGGAAACTCACTCCGCGCAATATATGGTGGATGTGGAGCGTGCGGTTGGGCACACCTCCGTGCAGGAAGGCCCCAGCCTTGACTACACGGATCTTTTCGGGAGGACCGCTCCTGTCACCGTGGAGATCGGTTGTGGGTCCGGTGACCAGATTGTCGCGGCCGCTGCCCGCTGGCCCGAACGTGACTTTATCGGCCTGGAAGTTTGGCGTCCCGGCATTGCGAAAACCATCTCGAAGGCAGTAGAGGAAAACGTCACCAATCTGCGTCTGATTGAAGCCGATGCAGTGCAGGTTTTCGACTATCTAATTGGGGAAGGCAGCCTAGCGGAAGTCTGGACTTTTTTCCCTGACCCGTGGCGCAAATCCCGGCACCACAAACGCCGCCTAGTGCAACCCAAGTTTGCCCAAACCGTGGCCAGCCGACTGGTTGAAGGAGGCGTCTGGCGGCTAGCGACCGACTGGGATGACTACGCTTGGCATATGCGAGACGTGGTCAACTCGATGACGCTTTGCGCTAATCCGCATGAAGGTGAGCGCCCCGACCCGCTCGACCCGGAAGGGGACCTGGGCGGATTCGCTCCGCGTTTCTCCGGCCGCGTCATGACCCGCTTTGAACAGCGCGGACTGGACGCAGGAAGACGCGTCCGCGACCTGACCGCTATCAGGTTGCCATGAGCCCAGCTCAACCGGCTGGTCTGCCCCTCCCGCCAGATGGGCGCCTGCCCGCCCCCGCCCCGGGGCAGGAGCTACCCCCGCTCAGCGCCTACCTGCATGTGCCGTTTTGTACGATTCGTTGCGGCTACTGCGATTTCAACACCTACACTGCACAGTTCGGGCCGGGCGCAGACCGAGCCACCTACGCGCAGACATTGCAGCAGGAAATCATCTGGTCTCGTCAGGTTCTGCAGCGCAGCAGCTATCCGGATCGGAAACTGCGTAGCGTTTTCTTTGGTGGCGGCACCCCAACCCTACTGTTGGCCAGCGCCCTCGGCCACGTCCTCGGCACCTTGAAAGAAAACTACGGGCTGGAAGCCGGGGCGGAAGTAACGACTGAAGCAAACCCCGACTCGGTCGACGAAACCTACCTGCACAGCCTAGCTGAGGCGGGTTTCACCCGGGTTTCTTTCGGCATGCAATCGGTAGTGCCCAGCGTGCTGAAAACCCTAGATCGGAGCCATGACCCCGCCCGGGTCCCGCAGGTCGTGGAATGGGCGCGTGAAGCCGGACTAGACGTATCCGTGGACCTCATCTACGGCACCCCAGGGGAGAGTCTTGCCGACTGGGAAGCCAGCGTCAAGGCGGCAATCACTTATCAGCCCGACCATATCAGCGCCTACTCTCTGATCATTGAGCCGGGAACTAAAATGCATGCGCAGGTCAAACGCGGAGAGCTACCGAATCCCAGCGACGACGATCAGGCCACCAAATATGAGATGGTTAATCAGCTTTTAACGGAGGCCGGATACGGATGGTATGAAATCTCCAACTGGGCACGGATTGAAAACGGCGACGACCCAGGGCAGGGACTTTTCCGGCATGCTTCCCAACACAATCTAGCCTACTGGCGTGATCACGACTGGTGGGGTTTCGGGCCCGGAGCGCACGGGCACATGCGCGGCACCCGCTGGTGGAATCTGAAACATCCGGCAGCCTACGCGCAAAGAGTGGAAGGCGGGATCTCTCCCAGTGCGGGTTCGGAAGTTATTGACGCCGACGCACGCCACCTGGAGCAGGTGATGCTAGCGATTCGCACTCGGGAAGGTCTTTTGCTGGCTTCGCTTCCGGAACGAACCGAGGATGGGGTAGCTCTGAATCAGCGAGTACAAGAGCTGGTGGAAGCTGGCTTCTTGGATGCGAAAGCAGTCAGGGTGGGGCGGCTGGTTTTAACTCTACGAGGGCGTTTGATGGCCGACTACGTGACCGGTCAGCTGCTTTAACCCGGCGTTATCTGAGCCCGCGAAGAACCTGCAGCCTTGTGCCATAATGGAAAGATGAGTGACAGTGCGGTTCCTTATTTTTCAGTGATTAACCATCGCGGTTTAGTGCCCAAGCCCGCGCATTTTGAGATTATGGACGAGGGCGCTACTTTGAGCCTTGGCACGCTAGTTCCCGAGGGAGAATACGCCGCTGAAGTTCTCTCAGCCTTAGAGGTTATTCCCTTATTCTGCATTCCCGAACGTGAAACCACGGTTAACACCTCAACAGATGGCTCTCTGCCAGCAGAAGCCTACCGGCTGGAAATCACTCCGGACTCGGTGCAGGTTGTAGCCGGTGACGCCGCCGGGGCCTTCTATGCAGTGATTAGCTTGCTACAGCTGGCGTTGCAATACCGGGCAGAAATTCCTTTGCTCAAGGTTATTGATCAGCCGCGCTATTCCTACCGCGGTCAGATGGTGGACGTGGCCCGTAGCTTTTTAACGGTCGCGCAAATTCGTGACATTATCGACGCGGGAGCCGCCCACAAACTCAATATTTTGCACCTGCACATTATCGACGACCAGGGCTGGCGGATTGAAATCACCAATGAAGGACGTGAAGACGGAGACGACACCGACTACACGGCTTTGCACAGGATTGGCAGTACGACCGCCTGCCAGTCCGGAGAGGACCCCGGATTTGATAAGCCTGAAGAGGCTCTAGGGGTGGTGGTTGACTACCATAACGACTTTAGCGGGGTAGCGCAGGGGCACACCGGCTACTATACGCAAGCAGAGTTCTTGGAGCTGCGTGATTATGCGCGTCGGCGCCATATTGAAATCATCCCAGAGGTTGAGTTCCCCGGGCATAACCATGTTGTCATGCATGCTCTACCGCAGCTGGCAACCGCCGGCGCCTCCGTCCAAGCGCAGGTGAATGAGGTAGGGGAGAGTACTGTTCCTGCTTGGACTAGCTGGCAGGTGGGGCACTCCTACCTTGATTTCAACAACGAAGCTACCTGGGCCTTCGCCCGCCATCTGTTCCGCCAAATGTATCGCCTAGTGGGGGACACTCCCTTGCATTTAGGCGGAGATGAAGCGATGCACATGATTGTAAAACTAGGGATGGAAGGCTACCTGAAGGCCATGAATCGGGTTTTGCAGATTGCTCGAGAAACTGGTTTCAGTCAGGTAATCCTCTGGGAAGAGGGAGCATTGATGGATCTTGGTCCCAGCGATACCGTACAGTTCTGGACCACTCAGTACGGGGAGGAACTGCTCGAGAAACTGAATCAGCGCGTCCTCGAAACCGGTTGTAGTCTGATTAACTCCAATGCTCACCACGCCTACCTAGATCAAAAACTGAGCCTAGATGATCCGCGCGGGCTTACCTGGGCCTGTCCGGAAGGTTTGCCAACCGAAACTAGCTACAACTGGAATCCCGATGAGGATTTCCCACCAGCAGTTCAAGCCCACCTGCAGGGCGTAGAAGCTCCCCTTTGGGGTGAGACGGTACGCGGCCTAGATGACGCTTTCTATCTGATGTACCCGCGCCTGGCGGCGATTGCTGAAGTGGCTTGGACGCCGCAAGCTGACCGGGACTGGGAGGACTTCAGCGCCCGCCTCTAGGTGGCTTGGCGTTTAGCCTTTTGCTTTCAGGGCTGCCTCCAAGGCAACCATCTTGGTTTCTAAACCATTGGTCATGCCTTCGCGAATATCAGCCTTCAAGAACAGGCTGACGCGCGGTGAATGCTTAGCGACCGCTTCGCAGGCCTCCTTGATTACCGCCATACATTCATCCCATTCGCCCTCAATGGTGGTGGACATAGCGTTAGTTTCATTCGGCAGGCCAGAGGCGCGAATGACCGCAACAGCGTCAGCAATAATTTCGGCCATTTCCGCCTCCACATTAGGGGTCATTGTGGGTGCGATAGAGAACTGAAACATCATGATGATTTCCTCCAGAAAGTTAGCTGGGATTACCTAAAAATCAAGTATCTTGCGGGGGTGGGGCAACAAAATCGATGAGTTCTTCAACGCGCCCTAGGAAGGCCGGCTCCAAATCCCAAAAATCACGCACCTGCCGTAGCATTCGCTGCCAGGCGTGGGCCACATCAGAGTAGTCCTCGTGAGGCCAGCCTAGAGCAGCCAGCGTACCGACCTTGAAATCGGTGCCCCGGGGAATCTGCGGCCATGCGCTTAACCCCAGCCGGCTGGGCTTAATCGCGTGCCAAACATCAATATAGGGGTGACCGCTAATCATGACAGCATCCTCACCCCACCGGCGCATAATGTCTTGCGCGATTTTGGTTTCTTTTGAACCGGAAACGAGATGATCAAGAAGAATTCCGGCGCGTTGCTGGGCGTTGGGTTGGAACTTTTCTAAAATATCCGCCAAATTATCGGCGCCGTCCAGTAGTTCCACGACTACGCCCTCGACCCGAAGGTCATCACCCCAGACATGCTCAACCAGCTCTGCATCGTGGCGGCCCTCTACCCAGATCCTGGAGGGACGAGCCACTTTAGCTGGCCCGAGTGGGACGGCGACGGAACCTGAGTTTGTGCGTTTGTTGCCTGCCGCATTAACTTTCTGCGGGGGTTTGGCTTGGCGCTGCGGAGGCAGCAAAATCACGGGTTCGCCCTCCAAGAGGAAACCTGGACCCAGTTCAAAGGAACGTACCCGGCCACGGCGGTCCTCCAGAGAAACAATCTGCATTCCGCCGGATTTTTCCACTCGAATAGCGGCGCCGCACCAGCCTGTCTCGACTTCTTCTAGGACCATTCCACGTGTCACGGGGATGGGGCGAGATCGCTTCTCGGTAGCAAATTCCCCATGCACATGCGGGTTGCTGGCCAGCACATCTTTTCCGTATCTGTCCATGCGTATAAGGCTAATGTGTTGGCGTCGATGAGGCGAGGTTCATCCTCGGCGTGCCGAGGGGGGACGAGGGCGTCGGGGCTGGGCAAATGTGACCTGATTCCCGCCGTGTTCACTTGAGGATTACACAGCAAGCACTCTGGGGGTGAGAGTGCTAAGTTTATGAGAGGAATAGTGACTCTAGAGTTCCCCAGACGACTCGCAGGAGGTGTGTGATGGCTGAAGGAAAAGCGTTAGCGCCGAGACGCCATAACGTGCTGTGCGCACTGGTCGCGGACTATATTGCCACGCATGAGCCGGTCGGGTCGAAAGCCCTAGTAGAAAAACACCGTTTAGGGGTTTCGCCTGCCACTGTGCGAAATGATATGGCTGATCTGGAAAAAGAGGGTTATATCTATCAGCCGCATACTTCAGCGGGGCGTGTCCCCACGGAGAAAGGCTACCGGGAGTTCGTGAACCATATTGCGACCTTGCAGCCGCTCAGTGAGGCGCAACGCAATGCGATTCAAACCTTCCTCACTGAGCCGCTCAGTGTGGGGGACGTGATGCGTCGGTCCGTGCAGTTGCTGTCGCAGATTACTCACCATACTGCGGTGGCGCAGGTACCTTCGGTGGCTCGCGCGACCTTGCGGCATATTGAGTTGGTGCCGCTTTCTCCCATGCGTATCCTGATTGTGGTGATCGCCGATTCTGGCATGGTGGAGCAGCACACGATTGATATTGCTGAGCCCTTCGATAGCTACGTGCTGGAGACGCTCCGGATTAAACTCAACGCTTTGTGTGTGGGTTTGGAATCTGGTGCTTTCGCCGCCTCTTTGGAGGATTTGGTGCGGGCAACCCCGACGGAGCAGGTGGGTGTGGTCTCCGCAATTATTGACGCCCTGGCGCAAACCCTGCAACCGGTTTATACGCAGAAACTGGTAGTTTCGGGAATGTCTCACCTGGCCCGTTCCGGTCCGGATTTTCGGGGGGAGCTGAGCCCGATTATTGAAGCCCTGGAAGAGCAAGTTGCGCTTTTGCGTCTCTTTGAGGAGTCGCAGCATGCGCCGGAAGGTATCCATGTCACTATCGGGTCGGAGAACCATCATGAGGCGCTTCGCGAGGTGGCGGTGATTGCATCCTCTTATGGCGGTGCTCAGTCGCGTGCGCAACTGGGTGTGATTGGCCCGACCCGGATGGACTATGCTCGTTCAATGTCTGCGGTGCGAACCGTGGCCAGCTATCTATCGAAGATTCTTGAACCAACCGTACGATAAGGATTATTTTGTCTGATTACTATGAAATTCTGGGTGTCTCCAAGGAGGCCTCTGCAGAAGAAATCAAGCGCGCCTACCGTAAGCTTGCGCGAAAATTGCATCCAGATGTGGCAGGTCCAGAATCTGAAGAGGAGTTCAAGAAAGTAACCGTCGCCTATGAGGTGCTTTCTGACCCGCAAAAACGTCAACAATACGACTTGGGCGGTAGCGGCAACGGTGGCGGAGGCTTCGGCTTCGAAGACCTCTTTGAGACTTTCTTCTCTGCCGCCACCGGTGGCGGGTCCATGCGTGGTCCCGTTCCGCGAGCACGGCGGGGACAAGACACTCTGACGGTCATGGATGTGACTTTGGAAGAGGTAACTTTCGGGGCGCAGAAGGAAGTTTCCCTTGACACCGCGGTGCGGTGTTCGCGCTGTGACGGTTCCTGCTGTGAGCCTGGTACCAGCCTAGAAACCTGCCCGGAATGTCACGGCAATGGTTACGTGCAGCGGATGACGCGGTCCTTGCTGGGTGCAGTCATGACGAATGTTTCCTGTCCGCGCTGCTCCGGGTATGGCACTATCATTCCTACCCCGTGCACTGAGTGTGCGGGGGATGGCCGGGTGCGAGCGCGCCGCACTATCCCCGTGGAGGTTCCTCCCGGCGTTGACCACGGCACCCGTTTCCGGATGACGGGCGAGGGCGAGGCAGGGCCGGCCGGCGGTCCTAACGGAGATCTCTACATCGAATTCCATGAGATTCCGCATCCGACTCTGAGCCGCCAAGGTGATGATGTTTTCACGAAGATTACGGTGCCGATGACCACTGCCGCCCTCGGCACTGCGCTTCCCATCTCAACTCTGGATGGGGAGAAAGAAATCACGGTGGAAGCTGGCACTCAGCCAGGTGATGAAATCACCTTGGAAGGTTTGGGGGTCACCCATTTGCGTCGGCGTGGTCGCGGCGATATGCACGTGCGCATAGATGTGGAAATCCCGAAGAAGCTAAACCGTGAGCAGCGTGAACTGATGGAACAGCTGGCGCAGCTACGCGACGAAGCCTACTCAGAGCAGGCTTCTTCTGGTGGAGTTTTTGATAAGCTCCGGGACAAGCTGACAGGGAACTAATGACTAATCCGGTTTTCATTGCAGATCCTGAGACTTCGGTAGAGCAACTGGCCGAGGGGGATTCCCTCACGGTCAGCGGTGGCGAAGCGAAGCATATTCAGGTAATGCGGCTGCAGGCGGGGGAGGCCCTTGATCTGGTCGATGGGCAGGGCTGGAGAGCTCCCGCCGAAGTGAAATCGGTGGACTCTAAGACTGTTACCGTGCAGATTACTGGTCCAGCCAGTCGAGATGTTACTGAGCCCGCCCTCGTCCTAGTGCAAGCCTTAGCGAAAGGCGGAAGGGATGAGTCAGCTATTGCTCAGGCCACCGAAATTGGGGTCAATCAGGTAGTGCCCTGGCAGTCAGACCGTAGCATTGTGCGCTGGCTAGGGCCGAAAGCAGAAAAGGGCGTTAGCAAATGGCAAGACGCAGTGAGGGCGGCCGCCAAGCAGTCGCGGCGCGCCCAGGTACCTGCCGTTCAGTCGGTAGCTACCACGAAGCAACTGGCGAAACTGGTTGCCGAGGCGTCTAGTCGCGGCGGTCAAGTCTGGCTTTTGCATGAGGCTGATGAGGCACGCTTTAGTAGCCATTTGCGTGAGCTTTCACAGGCCGGTGAAATCTGGATTCTGGTTGGCCCCGAGGGCGGGATTAGCCCGGCCGAATATGAGGAACTGACTCAAGCTGGTGCAATCGCCGTGCGTTTGGGGCCGACCGTCTTGCGTTCTGGTACCGCCGGCGTGGTTGCGCTCTCGGTGATTACCCAGCAGCTCGGCCTGTGGGATTAATCCTCAGTCGGCAGGGCGACTTCCGTCGCTGAGCCCCATCGGACTCCAGGACACGTTAAACTAGAGGCAGGGGTAACTGATCGCAACACCCACGGTATTTAAGAAAGATTGAATGA
Source organism: Boudabousia marimammalium (assembly GCF_001936115.1). Lineage (GTDB taxonomy): Bacteria > Actinomycetota > Actinomycetes > Actinomycetales > Actinomycetaceae > Boudabousia > Boudabousia marimammalium. The sequence goes on along the minus strand of NZ_MPDM01000004.1, from coordinate 164,121 downwards.
ACGACAATGATTCGGTTGAGCTGGACTCAACCCCAGTAACCACATCGCTACTATCGACCAGGAATCTGACGATTCCGCAGCAGGTTGATCCGGTCCTAGTGTATGGGGTCAATGATAATGTCATGCGGGTCATCGAACGCGGCTTCCCGCAGCTGAGGATCGTAACCCGCGGCGGCGAGATTTCAATCTCTGGACCGGTCCATCAAGTGGAAATGGTTGTCGACCTGATTGAGGAGCTGATCGCGGTTGCGGCGACGGGTTCGCCACTAGATGCCCAGTCGGTTTCCCATGCGGTTTCTTTGCTCACTAGGGCGGCGGCCAGTACTGCAGCTCAAGCTACCGACCTGGATGTGCTCAGTGTCCGGGGCAAAAAGATTCGCCCAAAATCTGATGGCCAAAAACGCTATGTGGATGCTATTGACGACAACACTGTGGTTTTCGGCATTGGGCCAGCCGGTACCGGTAAAACCTATTTGGCCATGGCGAAAGCTGTTCGCGCCCTCTTGTCGGGTTCGGTTAGGCGGATTGTTTTGACCCGTCCCGCTGTGGAAGCAGGGGAGTCTTTGGGCTTCCTCCCAGGTACTTTGACGGACAAGATTGACCCGTATCTGCGTCCCCTCTACGACGCTCTTCATGACATGCTGGATGAAGAGGCGCTCCCGAAACTGATGGCGGCGGGCACGATTGAAGTGGCGCCTTTGGCGTACATGCGTGGACGCACCCTCAATGATGCTTTCATTATCTTGGATGAAGCTCAAAATACGACCCCGCAGCAGATGAAGATGTTCCTCACCCGCCTGGGCTTTAACTCCACTGCGGTGGTGACTGGTGACGTGTCCCAGGTTGATTTACCCGGCGGCGTACAGTCAGGTTTGCGTGTAATCGAAGGTATTTTGCAGGGGGTCGAGGATGTTGAGTTTGTCCACCTGACCAGCCAAGATGTGGTCAGGCATGAGCTGGTCTCCAAAATCATTGACGCCTATGAGCGCTGGGATGCGGCCCGCGGATACAATCAAGAGCATTCCGCCAATCGGAGCTCACGAAGGAGAAGAAACTGATGAGCATTGAAGTGTCGAATGAGACTGAGGAGCAGATCGACGAGACTGAGTTCGTTGAGTGTGCCCGCTACGTGCTAGATCAGATGCATGTTTCCAGCCAGGTGGAACTGTCTATCATGTTTATTGATCCTGACCCGATGGAAGAGCTGCATATTCGTTGGCTTGACTTGCCCGGCCCGACCGACGTGATGAGCTTCCCGATGGATGAACTACGTCCCGGCACGCAAGCTGCTCCAGTTTCTGAAGGTATTTTGGGGGACTTGGTGATTTGCCCGCAGGTTGCTCGGCAGCAAGCCTTGGAGGCTGGCCACGCTGCGGTCGAAGAAATGCTCCTGCTAACGGTTCATGGGATTTTGCATTTACTGGGTTATGATCATGCGGAACCGGAGGAACAGAAAGAGATGTTTGGTCTGCAGCGTCGTCTGTTGCTTGAGTTCTTAGCTTCAAGGAACAGTTAATGACTGTTTTGCCTTTGCTTTTACAGGCTGCCCCGGTTGCTTCTGAACAGAATATCCCGGTCATCATTCTGACCGTTGTTTCCCTGCTTGCCTTCTTAGTGGCAGGCCTGTTAAATGCTGTGGAAACCGCCTTGGAGCATTTGTCTAAAGCCAGTGCTGAGGACTTGGTGGACGATGAACGTGAAGGAGCTAAGCTGGTTCTGGCGCAGGTTTCTGATCGCGCCCGCACCGACCGGTCGGTGCGTTCGCTTCGTTTAGCTATGCAGTCTGTGGCAACCGTGTTCTTGACCCTAGTACTGGTGCAAAGCGGCTGGGTCTGGTGGCTGATTGCTCTGATTGCGCTGCTGGGTAACTGGCTGTTGCTTTCGGTTGCGGTTTCTGTTGTGCCGCGGCAGTTCTCCTACCGGTGGCCGGGCGGCGTCATGCTGTTCTTGCGTTCACTGACTGCTTTCGCGGTGAAGCTGAATAGTCTATTTGAACCGGTGACCCGTTCACTGCGACGCCTGCGTCCTGCTTCAACTCAGACAGAAGCGGAAGCTCGCCGTGAGATGGCTGATGACCTGCGTGAAATGGTCGATCAGGTCGGCGAAGCTGAACTGTTTGAAGATGAAGACCGGAAGATGCTTCGCTCTGTTTTTGAGCTGGGGCAAACCTTGGTACGGGAGGTAATGTTACCGCGTCCCGACATGATTGTGATTGATGCAACGGCTAATCTTCGTGACGCCATGAAGCTTTTTGTCCGCTCTGGTTTCTCCCGCTTGCCGGTGATCGGTGAGGATTCAGATGATATTCGGGGCCTAGTCTATTTCAAGGACGTTACCCGGAACCTGATGGCGCATCCAGAAACCGCTACCCTCCCGGTCACGAAGGTGATGCGTCAGGCCCATTTCCTGCCTGAAATCCTATATGCCGATGACGTGCTTCGTCTCATGCAGCGAGATTCTTTCCATATGGCCATCTTGGTGGATGAATGGGGCGGGATTGCGGGCTTGGTGACTTTGGAAGACCTCCTTGAAGAGGTGGTGGGGGAGCTCACTGACGAACATGATCGTGAGATTGAGGAAGAGCCCGCCCAGGTAGCCGAGGGCGTCTGGCAGGTCCCTTCCCGTTATCCGATTGACGACCTGGGGGAGATTTTCGAGATTGAGCTCGAGGACGAGGACGTCGACTCAGTCGGCGGCCTGGTCGCAAAAGTTTTGAACAAGGTGCCTTTGCCTGGTGCGAAGGTCGTGGTGAAGAACCTAGAGTTTATCGCCCAAGAAGCCATGGGACGCAGAAAACAAGTCGCGTACTATCATGTCCGCGCATTGCCTGCCGAATCAGAGTAGGCTGTGAACAGGTGCCCGCTAGGTCGGGGCACTGTCAACCAATGACGAGGAGATATATTTAATGACCGAAGAAAACCACTCTGAGAGCCTTTCCGGTCTCATCCGTAGCGACGTCCCAGAGAATTATCGGGCCGGTTTCGCCTGCATTGTGGGACGACCCAATGTGGGAAAATCCACCCTCACTAACGCCATGGTGGGGCAAAAGATCGCGATCATGTCTGACCGTCCAGAGACAACCAGACATGCGGTGCGCGGTATTGTTCACCGTCCGCAAGGCCAAATCGTGCTAGTTGATACTCCCGGATACCATCGCCCCCGCACCCTCCTCGGTAAGCGTCTGAACGATATGGTGAGAGAGAACCTAGCGGACGTGGATGTCATCATGTTCTGCTTGCCATCAGACCAAAAGATTGGCCCGGGCGATGAATACATTGCGGCCGAGCTGAAAGAGGCACGCGCTCCCGTCATTGCGATTGCTACCAAAACGGATAAAGTCTCCCCTGAAAGACTGATGAAGCATCTGCTGGATATTGACCAGCTGGGTGATTGGGCTGAGATTGTGCCGGTTTCTGGCCTGACCGGACATCAGGTCGACAGGCTAGCAGACATCGTCATGTCGCATCTGCCGGTGTCTCCGCCGCTCTACCCGGAAAACGAAATCACTGACGAGCCAGAGCGCGTCATGATTGCGGAGCTGATCCGTGAAGCCGCCCTGGAAGGCGTGCGTGAGGAACTACCGCACTCTCTCGCTGTGCAGGTCGAAGAAATCATTGAACGCGAACCCCATAATGCTGCGCAGCGGGCAGGGAAAGAACCCGTGATGGTTGATATTCATGTGAACCTTTTCGTGGAACGTGATAGTCAAAAAGGCATCATTATTGGGGCTGGAGGCAAGCGTCTGCGAAGCGTCGGGGAAGCAGCCCGCAAGCAGATTTCAGAACTGCTGGGACGCCGAGTCTTCCTTGACATGCATGTGCGCACCGCAAAAGACTGGCAGCGCGACCCGAAAATGCTGGGTCGCTTAGGCTTCTAGGAGCTCTCATGCGGCTCTATCGTGCGCATGCGGTTGTCCTGCGGACCCATCCGATTGGCGAAGCAGACCGGATTATTACTATGCTCAGTCCAGAGAAAGGCGTAATTCGTGCCGTCGCGAAAGGAGTGCGACGGACCAGTTCGCGCTTTGGCTCACGGCTGGAACCATTCAGCGTGGTTGATCTGCAGTGTTATGAGGGACGGAGCCTAGACACAGTAACGCAAGTCAGCGTGATTTACCCGTATCATCAGCTTATTACCCGCGATTATGATCTCTACACGGCGGGCGCGGTAATGGTGGAAACCACTGAAAAGGTGGCGGAAGATGATGAACCAAATCCGCGCATCTATGAGCTCCTAGTGGGGGCATTGAATGCTCTCTCCAGACGGCGGCACGCCCCCGATCTGGTGGTTGCCTCATATCTGTTACGACTGATGACGATTGCAGGTTGGTCACCTAGTTGGACAGTTTGCGCGGTTTGTTCAAACATGATTACGGAACCGTTTTTTAGCGTCGAATCTGGCGGCGTCGTCTGCGAAGATTGTCTCAGCCCTAATGCTTTCAATCCGGGTAGCGAAGTGATTAAACTGGGGGCTCAACTAACCAAAGGTAACTGGGAGGAAGCAGACCTTGCCCCTCCAGCCATCGCACATGATCTGGCGCTTCTGGCGACCAAATACACGCAGTGGCATGTGGAACGTAAAATCCGTTCCGTTGCAGTGAGAGAGAGGGGCTGAAATGTCCAAGCGAGTTCCAGACCCGAGAGAGAATATTTCGCTTCCTGAAATTGGCGAGGGGGACAGGCTCAGTATTCCTCAGCATATTGCCATCATTATGGATGGTAATGGCCGGTGGGCTAACCAGCGGGGGCTTCCTCGCACTGCCGGACATGAAGCCGGTGAGGACGCCCTGATGGACACAATCGCTGGCGCTATTGAAGCTGGTGTCAAAGTCCTTTCGGTTTACGCCTTCTCCACTGAGAACTGGAAGCGATCTCCCGCGGAAGTGAAATTCTTGATGGGATACTCCCGGCGGGTGCTCCGGAGCCGCTGTGATGAACTGGATGCTTGGAATGTTCGGGTGCGCTGGAGCGGGCGTCGCCAACGCTTGTGGAAATCGGTTATTAGTGAGCTGGAGCGGGCTGCAGCCCTGACGAAAGACAACACTGGACTCACCCTCGTCATGAACCTGAACTACGGGGGACAAGCTGAACTAGTTGACGCGGCTCGGGGCCTCGCTCAAGCTGCCGTGCGCGGAGAAATCAACCCCGATCGGATTACGGAAAAGACCCTCGCCAAGTATCTTTACCTGCCTGACTTGCCCGAAGTGGATCTACTTATTCGCACTTCTGGAGAGCAAAGAATCTCCAACTATATGCTGTGGCAGATTGCCTACGCGGAATGTGTTTTCGTTCCCGAAGCCTGGCCAGATTTCGGACGGGAAAACCTCTGGCGGGTCCTTGATGATTACACGCACCGGGAGAGACGCTTTGGGGGCGCAGTAGATCAGGTGCAAAACTTGGAAGGCAGCTAGGCTTTCTTCTTAGCCGCGCATTCCTTGCATAGGCCAATCATGTCAGCGGCGTGCTGCACTTCAGTGAAATCATGCTGATTGGCGACCTCATGTACCCAGCGTTCCACGATCTTGGAAGAAATCTCCACGGCCTTATTGCATTCACGGCAAATCAAATGATGATGATGCTCCCAGCCGGTGCACCGGCGGTAGAGAGCTTCGCCGTCAGCTCCCCGGACAACATCTACTTCCTTAGCCTCAGCCATTTGCTGCAGGGTCCGGTAAACCGTGGCCAAACCAATCGTGTTTCCTGACTTGCGCAAGTCGTCATGAAGCTGCTGTGCGGAACGGAACTCATCGAGCTCTGATAGCAGTTGCTCAATGGCGGCGCGCTGGCGAGTCATTCTTTGCATGGCAACCAATCCTTTACTGATGGCTTTATTGTTCCCTAGATTTTACCTCAAATCATGGCAATCCTCACGAAGCACGAACAGATACCGTGCCAGAGTGGGACTAGTAGACAAGACAGGATAAACTAGCAATCGACACGTCAGCCAGATGTGTTTTCAACCAGAATATTAAGGAGAACGAGAGTGGCACAGAGCAGCTCGCGTCTAGATAGCGTCATTAGCTTGGCAAAACGCCGTGGCTTCGTCTACCCTTCGGGCGAAATTTATGGAGGCACACGCTCTGCCTGGGATTACGGTCCTTTGGGCGCTGAACTGAAAGAAAACATTAAGCGACAGTGGTGGGCATACATGGTCCGCTCACGCGATAATGTTGTCGGTCTTGATTCTTCCGTAATTTTGCCCCCGCAGGTGTGGGAGGCTTCCGGCCACCTCAAAGCCTTCACGGATCCTTTGATCGAGTGCCTAAGCTGCCACAAGCGGCAACGGCAAGATACCCTGCAAGAAGCCTATGCGGCAAAGCACAATATTGACAACCCCGACACTGTTGAGATGGAAAATGTGGCCTGCCCGAACTGTGGTACGCGCGGTCAATGGACTGAGCCGCGGGCATTCTCCGGCCTCCTTAAGACCTACCTAGGTCCGGTCGATGACGAGTCCGGACTGCACTTCCTACGTCCCGAAACTGCCCAGGGCATTTTCGTGAACTACGCGAACGTGCAGACCACTGCTCGTATGAAGGTACCTTTCGGAATTGGCCAGATTGGTAAGTCCTTCCGTAATGAGATTACCCCCGGTAACTTTATTTTCCGCACCCGTGAGTTTGAGCAGATGGAGATGGAATTCTTCGTCAAGCCCGGCACCGATGAGGAATGGCACCAGTACTGGATTGATCAAAGGATGGCATGGTACACCGACCTGGGCATCGACCCGGAGCACCTGCGCATCTATGAGCATCCGCAGGAGAAGCTCTCACACTACTCAAAACGCACCGTTGACATTGAATACACTTTCGGTTTCCAAGGCTCTGAATGGGGTGAACTGGAAGGCATCGCAAACCGTACCGACTTCGATCTTTCCACTCACGCGGAACACTCGGGCTCGAAGCTGGAATACTTCGATCAGGCGCAAGGCGAGCGTTTTGTGCCCTACGTGATTGAGCCTTCCGCTGGTCTTACCCGCTCCCTGATGGCTTTCTTGGTGGAAGCCTACACTGAAGATGAGGCCCCCAACACCAAGGGCGGTGTGGATAAGCGCATCGTGCTGAAACTGGACCCGCGCCTGTCCCCGGTGAAGGTCGCGGTTTTGCCGCTTTCCCGCAAGGCTGAACTGACTGAGCCAGCGAAGGAACTAGCGCAGCAGCTGCGTCAGTTCTGGAACGTCGACTATGACGATGCCGGCGCAGTTGGTCGTCGTTACCGTCGGCAAGACGAGATTGGCACCCCGTACTGCATCACCTACGATTTCGACTCCCTGGAAGATCAGGCTGTCACCATCCGTGACCGTGACACCATGGAGCAGGTCCGGGTGCCTCTCGCCGAGGTGCAGAACTGGCTGGCAACCCGCTTGCTTGGCGCTTGATTATTCACCCAGTGAAACTATGAACGCGCGTCTAGATTCCGGGGCCGAGGGCGAGGGGACACAACCCGCCCTCGGCCCCGGAATGCCTAGTCGCCGAAAACTATCGCTTTCCAGTCAGGCCGAGGGGGATTCCCCTAGTGCTAACTCCGGCCGGAAGGACAGCTCGCATTCACATGACCATAATCAGCCCCTGGTCTTAAGCCCGCAGGGGCGCAGGCGGATTAGAGTTCTGCTTACCGCAGTTGTGGTGCCCTTGATTCTGGTAACCCTCTTTGGTCTGGTTTGGCTGTGGCCCTCGAATGTGCCACAGATTGGTTCGCAGCCATTCATTGAGGCCGGCCAGCAGGTTGAGATTGTCCAAGTCGTAGATAGCTCAGCTTGTGCCACCAGGCAGCTGGAACAAGCGCAAGCAGAGAATCTGGTTTGCACTAGGACAGAGAAGGAACAAAAGGCTGTCTGGGTGCATATCCCTCCGGAAGTTAGCTCCGGTCTGCAAATAGGCCACCGCGTCAAAGTTATTAAGACAGAGAACGTGCTACCGGGCACCGGTACGGATCAGAGTATCAATCTGGGCCAGAAAGACTTCTACGTGTACCTTGATGGGGAAAGAAGCACCCCTTTGATAGCTTTGATAATCATCTATCTGGTGCTGGTTCTAGCGGTAGCCCTGAAGCGTGGCTTGCTGGCAATGATTGGATTGGCAGTTTCCGTAGCCACAATCGTATTGTTTATGGTTCCCGCTTTGATGTCTGGACAATCCCCACTGTTGGTGACCTTGGTGGGGGTTTCAGCGATGATTCTCGCCTCGGTCTATATTGCGCACGGGGTTTCCATTAAAACGACGACCGCCTTACTGGGCACCTATTTTGGTTTGGCAGTGACAACTCTGGGGGCGCTTTGGGCAACCAGCGCTCTGGTACTGATAGGCAGTGGAGACGATATTCAAAACCTCTCTGCTGCGCTCCCGCAAGTTTCCCTTTCTGCACTCATGACCTGCGGCATTATGATTGCGGGCATCGGTGCGCTCAATGATGTCACCATTACTCAAGCTTCTGCCGTATGGGAGTTACACCAGTCAAATCCGGAGGCCAGCGTCTGGTCGGTATTCCTGTCGGCGATGCGTATTGGCCGTGACCATATTGCTTCCACCGTTTACACCCTTGCTTTCGCCTATGCAGGTACCGCATTGCCACTACTGATGCTGGTCATGTTAGTGGACCGCCCCTGGTGGGGGATTCTGAGTTCCGGCCAGGTCGCAGAGGAACTTGCTCGCACCCTGGTCGCCTCGATTGGTTTGGTGCTGGCGATTCCGCTTACCACCCTCTTGGGTGCGGCTTTGGCTCCAGTTGCGTATTCTGCTTCAGATACAGACAATTAGCGGGCAGTTTCCTCCCCGTGCTGGGATAATCAAGCTGAGAAAGGTTCAGTGTCTATTTTGTCGCCACTTTCAATTGGTCGTTTACAACTGTGGGTGCCAGTGATTTTAGCTCCCATGGCGGGAGTAACTAACGCGCCTTTCCGTCGTCTCTGCCGGGAAGCTGGCGAAGCCGGCCTGAGCGCTGAGCTGGCCGCTGACTTGCCGAAGGCACAGAAGGGAATCGACGCGCCTGCCGGTCTTTATGTCTCCGAGATGATTACTTCGCGTGCTCTAGTGGAAGAAACCCCTGAGACCATGCGGATGATTACGCCTGACCCGACTGAACGGGTGCGCTCCATCCAGCTTTATGGCGTGGACCCCGCCACTATGCGTCAGGCCGCTCAAATGCTTTGCGAACGGGATCTAGCTGACCATATTGACATGAACTTCGGCTGTCCGGTACCCAAAGTCACTCGCAAGGGTGGAGGCGCTGCGCTCCCTTGGAAGCATGAACTTTTCGCTGCTATCGTGCAAGAAGTTGTGGCCGCCGCGAAACCCTACGGGGTGCCGGTGACGGTGAAGATGCGCACCGGCATTGATGATGACCATATGACTTTTGAACGCGCTGCGCTGCTTGCGCAAGATGCTGGAATTGACGCGGTCGCTTTGCACGCCCGTACTGCCGCGCAACACTATTCAGGGCAGGCACACTGGGATCAGATTGGTCGCCTCGTGGAAATGCTGGACATTCCGGTACTGGGCAACGGTGACGTCTTTGAGGCAGATGATGCTGTCAACATGATGGAAGATACCGGCTGCGCAGGCATCGTAGTGGGTCGAGGATGCCAGGGCAGGCCCTGGATTTTCACCGACCTAACTGCGGCTTTGGCAGGCTCTAAGCAGCGGGTTAAACCGGATTTGCAGACAGTCGCAGAGATGATTTTGGAGCACGCGGATCTGATGATCGCAGAGTTCGGTTCAGAGAACCGGGCGATGCGGGAAATGCGTAAACATATCAGTTGGTATCTGCGTGGCTACGCAATCGGTGGGCCACAACGCCATGCTCTCCATTTGGTGTCGACCAAGCAGGAACTACAAGACCGCTTGGACGCCCTCGACCTCACCCAAGCCTATCCGGAGGCGGCCCAAGGTAAGCGCGGCCGCGCCGGCGGAGAGAAACGTCCCCATCTGCCCGAAGGATGGCTGGACTCCCCGGAACTTAACGAAACACAAAAACTGCAATTAGCTGACGCTGAAATTGATGCCTCAGGAGGCTAAGGGGCGTCAAACCAAGCGCATTCGCCCGGACGTACCAGCTGCGAATCAGGATCCGTATGATCCAAGACGAGATGTTCAGAAGAGAGCAGGGGACGCATCCCACTGGGGACCGTAATCACCTCATCTGAAGTGTTCAATACGGTCAGAGTGTGGGTACCAACTTGCACCATTACGTCACGGTTAGCCCAAGGTGCGCCCTCGACCCAAGCTAGGGAACCAACCCCCAGTCCGCGAGCTAGACGCAAACGCGCGGCCGCGGTCATCATGGTGCGGTAATGGGCGATATCGTCGGCAGTCATGGCTTTGACACTGGGCTCAGCGAGAAGCCACGGCAAATCAAGAATGCGGTTGCCGCGGAAGTAAACCACGCCGGGTAACGCCATTGCCAGCATCGTCAACGCGCGGCGGCGCCGGCCCGAATCATGCTGGTACCAGGCTTTAGTCATCTCCTGCGGAACAGTGTCGGTGAAGGTGGAGGAGGTGCGCCACACACTGACCTGTCCCAACTCGTTTCGGCTGTCCAAAGTGCGCGTAATCCGGTCACGAATCGACTTCGCATCCCATGCTACGTCCAGCAATCGGTTGTCCCGCAGATGATGGAACAGATAGGAATCTAAGTAGTGCTGGTAAGTGCTCTCCGGCTGAATCAGTGCAAAGCCGCCAACAATCGAGCCAGGGTGATGATTATAGGCGAACTTGTGAATCGCCTTCACTAGAGAGTCAAGCTGATTCAGGGATGACTCATGGGAAGGATCCATTTCGGGGGCAATCAGGAAGCCTAGGTCGATGCCGTCAGCGCCATGTTGGAGGGCAAATCTAGCGCGTTCCAAGGTTTTTTCGGGACCCTTTTCGAAATACCGGAAGGCCGAGGGGGACTCAGTGAAAACCCCGTTGATGAACTCTCCGCCACCGGAAACCCGGACAATGGTACGCATCCCGGTGTTTTTAGCTTTTTCAATCAGATTGGTTAAAGGAGTCGAATCTGCATCAAAATCAAGCTGTGAGGGGCGCACCAAAATGGCGGTGCAACCAACTTTCGCATAGTCGCGGAGGCTGCCGCTCAGCCAATCCAGTTCTGCAGCTCCCATATGGCCAGGAATATCCGCAATTATGCCACTTTTCCACCATGCCGCGGAGTGCCTGAGGGGCGCATGCACCAAGGTGGAAGTGATTGGTGGCGGTTCTGTCGAACGGATTGTCTCATTCACGTGTTCTATTGTCCCTAATTTTCTACAAAGATGCCATAATTGGAGCTAGTTGTTTTACGGATTTTGATCTGTTAAGGCTATCTCAGACAGCTAGCTAGTTTGCAGGTCCTTGGAGGAGATTAATGCGGCGCTACGAATATTCTGAAGCCGATCAGATGAGAGCACATTTTGAGTTGCCCAAATCGCCGCTGCGTTCAGCTTTTGAAAGAGACCGGGCACGCGTCTTACATTCGGCGGCATTGCGTCGTTTGGGGGCGAAAACGCAGGTGCTGGGTCCCTCTTCTGATGACTATATTCGCACTCGTTTGACGCACTCCTTGGAAGTCTCGCAGGTGGGTAGGGGACTGGGGAAAATGCTTGGCTGTGACCCCGATATTGTTGATGCCGCCTGCTTGAGCCACGATTTAGGGCATCCGCCATTTGGTCACAATGGGGAGCGTGCCCTAGCTGAGGTGGCTAAAGACTGCGGCGGCTTTGAAGGAAACGCGCAAACCCTACGGCTTTTGGTGCTCCTCGAACCGAAAGCTGTCGCAGCAGATGGTAGCCCCGCCGGTTTGAATCTGACCAGGGCCGGTCTGGATGCCACCATTAAGTATCCTTGGGCTGCAGGAGAATGCCCAAAGGGTAGCCATAAGTTCGGCTACTATGACGATATTCGGGATGTCTTCGAATGGGCAAGAGAAGGTGCGATCCCCGGGGTAAAATCTATTGAAGCCCAGATTATGGATCTCTCCGATGACATTGGATACTCCGTCCATGACGTTGAGGACGCTGTCCAGACCGGCTATTTGAACCCGAATCCATCAGCTTGGGAAAATCTCCGCGCTGATATTTTTGCTTCTACACAAGCTTGGTACGGTGCGCGTTTCTCTGCTGACGATCTCGATGCCGCCTTGCGTCGTCTTACCGGGGAGCCTTGGTGGGTGCATGATTTTGACGGCACTTATGGTGCTCTCGCACGGCTGAAAGATATGAGCTCTCAGCTGATTGGACGTTTCGTGACTGCCGCAGTAGAGCTTACCCAAGAGATTCATGGCACGGATCCGCTGGGTCGCTACGCCGGTCGGATTGAGGTCCCCGCGCAGACGCAGGCGGAGATTACCGTGCTGAAGGGCCTGGCCACACATTTCGTCATGATGCCAAGGGAAACTGAGCCTATCTACCTGCAGCAGCGTACCCTCATCTATGATTTAGCGGATGCCTTCTGGGAGGCGGGTCCGGACCGGATGGAGCCGCTCTTTGCCGCCCGTTGGCGGATGGCTGAAAACGATGCACAGCGGATGCGTGTGGTAGTTGACCAGATTGCTTCCATGACGGATAACTCCGCTAATCAATGGCACGCCAGCCTTTGCGGAATGCTGTCAAGCCAATAGTCGGCTTGACTCACCAGATAAACTATTGTCATGGCAGGTTTGATAAAGCGCGAAGATATTGCGGCGGTCCGTGAGGCCGCTAGTATCCGCGATATTGTGGGTGAACATGTTTCCTTGCGTCCTGCCGGTATGAACTCCGAGAAGGGCCTTTGCCCTTTCCATGATGAGAAGACCCCATCTTTCCATGTTCGGACCGAACTGAATGTGTGGCATTGTTTTGGTTGCGGCGAAGGCGGAGACGTAATCTCTTTCGTGCAAAAGCTGCATCATCTTTCTTTCACTGAAGCAGTAGAGTATTTAGCTGATAAGACCGGCATTACTTTGCACTATGAAGAAGGTCAGGGGCCGCGCCGTACCGAAGAGCCGGGACGTCGGCAACGCCTGATTGAGGCTCATCGTCTGGCGGAGCAGTTCTTCCAAGAGCAGCTGGCCACCCCGCAGGCACGGGCCGGTCGTGAGTTCCTTGCCAGTCGCGGTTTTGACCGGGACGCGGCAGCCAGATTTGGAATCGGTTACTCTCCCGATAGTTGGGATGCGCTGTCTCGGCATCTGCGGGGGCGGGGCTTCACAGAAGCTGAACTGGTGGCATCTGGTTTAGTTTCGCAGGGCTCACGCGGCACCTATGACCGTTTCCGAGGGCGTCTGATGTGGCCAATCCGCGATATCACAGGCGCGACAGTGGGATTTGGTGCCCGCATCTTAACCGACGCGAAAGACCAGCCTAAATACTTAAACACTCCAGAGACAGCGATCTACAAAAAATCGAAGGTACTGTACGGGCTTGACCTAGCTAAAGGAGATATTTCAAAACTGAAACAGGTCGTGGTGGTGGAAGGCTACACCGACGTGATGGCAGCCCACCTCGCTGGCGTTCCCACCGCGGTAGCTACCTGTGGCACGGCATTCGGGTCTGAGCACGCCAAGATTTTGCGCCGGCTGATTGGTGAAAGCATGGACTCAGCTTCCGGCGTGGTCCTTTCTGACGGGCAGGTGCGTGGCGGTGAAGTAATCTTCACTTTCGACGGTGACGCCGCCGGACAAAAGGCCGCCCTGCGGGCTTTCGCGGAAGACCAGAACTTTGCCGCGCAAACCTATGTGGCAATCGAAAAGAGCGGCCTAGATCCTTGCGATCTGCGCCTCCAACAGGGCAATCAGGCGGTCGTTAATCTAGTTAACCAGCGTGAGCCGCTATTTGCTTTCGTGATTCGGACCGCCTTGAGCGGCCTAGATTTGAACACTGTGGAAGGGCGCGCCACCGGCATGCGGGCCGCAGCTCAGATCGTGGCGGGCATACGTGACGCAGCCTTGCGTTCTGGTTATGCCCGTGAGCTGGCCGGCTGGGTTTCCTTACCGGAAGATGAGGTACTCAAAGCTGTCCGCTCCTACCGTTCACGTTCAAGGCAGGGCAGCAGCCCCCAGCAGTTCGCTGGCGGCTCACCGCAGACGCCCTCGGCCCGTCCCTCCCCGCGTCGTGGCAAGACCTTGCAAGATCCTGTAATCCGTGCCGAGGGGGAAGCCATGGCGGCCATCTTGCAAAGGCCGGCCGCCGCGGTGGAAGCAGATTTCGATAGCTACGCTAGCGATGTTTTCACGGTGCCCACTTTGCGGGCGGTCCACGACTTGATTCGCTCCGTCGGGGGAGTACGCCGTTTCCAAGAACTCCTGATTGAAAGCGATGAATCCCATGCGGTGAAACGCTGGAATGAAGAGATTCGTGAGGCCTCAGGCGGGACCTTGGATGGAGCTTTAACTAGCCTAATGGTGAAGTCGCTGCCTTCGGACTCGGTTGAGGGGGAGAAACGCTTCGCGGTTAGTGTGATTAAGAGCATTTACCGGATGTGGTTGACCCGCCAGATTGCGGATCTGCGGGGCGCCTTGCAGCGGGCTTCCGGAGATGACGAGGAAGGACGCAAACTCTTCACTCATCTGATGGAACTGGAACAGGTCCGACGACAACTAGGTAACTGATAGTTCGCTTTGCGGAAGAAAATTCGTTACTCTATACGCGTCGCCCCGATAGCTCAGTCGGTCAGAGCAGCGGACTCATAATCCGTCGGTCCTGGGTTCAAGCCCCAGTCGGGGCACTTTTGCTATCTTAAGGAGGCGCTATGGGCTGGTTTGGTCGCTCATCATCGAAAAATGTAGCTGGAAGCGAGCCCAAAAACAGTCAAATGCCAGCGGCTTTAGCTGCGCTAGTGCCCGAAGGACAGGCGCAATCCGCCCAAACGACGGCAGCTGGGAAATGGGTAGTCGTGAACTCTGCCGGCGTACATCTGGTGGGTGAGGTTTTGGAAGAATCTGTGCCCTGGTACATGATTGAACGCATGACCTTCGCGGGTAAGCAGCGAGAACTGAAGCTGTGGTGGACTAACCGCTCGGTTGAACCAGTCGCATTACAACTGTTGGATAGGGACCCTCGTGAGTTCATGGACACGGCACAGGATCATCTGGAGCACTCTCTAGTGATGGTTCGTCAGCGTCAGGTCGAGGGTGGTTCGATTACTGGCACAATCCGCCGCGATGAAGCTGGAGAACTCTTTATTGTGATATCTACCTCTAGTGAAAAAGTTAGGGTAGAGGACTCTGTGCTGGATGATTTTGAGCGAGAATTGCGCGATTTGGCGGGGATTCAAGACGCTGAATGAGCGGGTGTTTTTTCGAGTTGTGCAGGCGTGAATTATCATGCTAAAGTTTCTTCTCGTAATCCCGCGTAGCTCAATGGTAGAGCATCCGACTGTTAATCGGACGGTTGCAGGTTCGAGTCCTGCCGCGGGAGCCAATCACCCCCGGTGCCGTAAGGTGCCGGGGGATTAGTGTATCTGCCGCTATTTCCACGCGGTGGAGTTACTAAATCTGCCACGCTAACGCCTAACAACTGTGCGACTGCCCCCATCTCATCTAAAGTCCACACTAATGACCCGTTCCAACGCCTACTAACTTGCGATTGTGTCATATTTAACATTCTGCCTAGTTTGACCTGATTTATTCCAGCCCGTGCAGCTTCGGCGCGGATATTGGCGGCAACAATGCTTGAAATTGTAGGCGTTTCAGTGTTTGCAATAGTTAATGTAGTCATGCCTACAGTATGCGCCACGCGCATAACTTAGGCAAGTGAAGCGTGACACGCCGCGTGTCGCCCGCATAAAACTTGCGCAAAACGCATATATTGAGCGCATGGGCAAAATTAACACTCTCGTTACAAGCCGAGTTAATGACTGGCTTGAATCAACTGGCGTGCGTCAGGTGGCACTTGGCCAGTCTTTGGGCATTTCTCAGCCCCAAATCTCGCGCCGCTTAAAAGGACAAATTTCGTGGACATTAGGCGACGTAGAAAAACTTGCTGAACTCGGAGCGCTCAGCACTCCGCTAATCGACGAAGGAGACGATGAATGAGCAAAAAATTAGTAATAACTGCAACTTGTGAAGCTTGCGGTGAGCCTAATGTTGTAAGCGTTCAGGTTTTAGAATCTGCTAATCCTCATACAGGAATTCAGCTTTTGCCGCTTCAACATCTTCAATCATCTGAATCTCCAGAGAGCCGTCATGGTCATTCCATACGAGCTCCACAACAAGTAATCTCTGCTCTGGCGTCGAGGGCCAAGTATCAAAGTCCCACAGCGTCCACCGGCGAATCGCTTTCAGATTCAAAATATCAATCCCGTAATGGCCGCCAGCACCACGGGGAATGTCAAAAGCAAAAATGCCACGGCCGTACATCAGCGCGTAATACACGTCTTTTACTTCGTTTCGTGGAAACCATAATGCGTACATCTTTGAATGCAAATCTACAAAAGTGCCCATGCGGTGATTGTACCGCCCTTGGTGATTCAAGGACATCAAAATGAGAATCTTTGAGACTTTAACTTTTATCGCCGCTATGGCTTTGCTTGGCCTGTTGACTGGCTTTGTGTTCGCTGAACTCGGCAACGCGATTGTGGGTGCTTACTGATGCCAGGAGTAACTTTTGAATCTAATCAGTTTTCCGCGATTAGACGGAAGATTAACCTTGTTGAAAAGCGGGTGCAAGCTGAGCGTCCTGATTTGGCGCTTGGTCTGATTAAAGGTCTGCGCTATGCCGTTGACGGCTTGGAGAATCGTCTGGCAATCACGTGCCCTAAGATTTTAGATCCTGAGATTAGAGGGTTTATTGATTGTCTGACTGAGCGTGAGGCCATGGTGCTTGCTATGCGTTACGGACTGCTTGGGTACCCGCCGCAAACTCTGAAGTTCATTGGTGAAGTTTTCGGAGTCACAAAGGAGCGCGTCAGGCAGGTTGAATCAAAAGCATTAGCTAAGTTGCGGCACCCTCAGAATCGTAAACGTGCAGAGGGCTTTCTTAACTATGTGTCCCAACTATCTAAAAGGAATGTTTAACAAAATGACCACTGAAACTGAGTTTATTGCCCTGCTTTGCCAGATTGGTGAGGGAGCTAGTCACGAGAAACTGACTGAGGAACTAGCTAACGTTACTGCCCGCGTGGTGGAGACGGGTAACGAAGGTGTTATTACTTACCAGTTGAAAGTTAAACCCGGTGATGTTTCTGGCACTCTTTTGTTCCAAGACAAAATCAGCGTGAAGCTTCCTGCTTTGAACAGTGAATCAAAACTCATGTTCACGAACGCAGCTGGTGAGCTATTTGACCATGATCCACGGCAGGGAGAGCTCTTTATTACGGGCCCTGACAACGTGCGCAGGATGGAAACGCAGAAATGAATGAGCGTCAGCGCCGGCCTTACGCATCTGAGTTAGCACTTGCTAAAGAAGTGGATGACCTTTGTCAGATACTATGAGTCTGCTCTTTAGAAACGCGCCATGCCCGCCATGAACTGGCTCGGTTTATAGCTCAAGGAACTTACTTTAATCCACTGTTGAAAGACAAAGCAGTACTTCTCGGTAACGAGATTACTCGTTTGAATACCGAGCTGAAGAATCTGCTGCTGGATTGGAAAGTCTTGAATGAAGGGAACACAGAATAATGCGCCCAAACGTTACTGGAATCATCATCTGGCTCTGTGCTTTGCTGTCATTTATCGGTCTGATCGTGGCAGCGGCATTTGGTGAGTTAGTCTGGCTAGCCATTAATGGCGCTGCCTATGTCGCTTCTACCAGTGCTCTCAATGACCTGATTAGGGAGAATCGTCATGGCAAATCGTAGAAAGCCTACGGCTGCATGGCGTTGTGACGCGCTACTGAATCAGCTGTCTAAGCGTGGCTGGGGAGAACTAGCAGGCGGGAAGTGGCAGGGCCAAAGAACCGTGCTCACAGTCCTGGCTAACTCGTTCCCCTACGGTAGAGCAGAAGGCAGAATCACAGCCACCCAGATTGCTGATAAGGCTGGCCTATCAGAGAGATGGGTGCGCCGCCTGCTTCAGGAGATGGAACAGCTAGGACTCATAGCATGGCGCAGGGGCGGCATTCTTCGAGGTAAACCATCTACTTCGTTCATTCAGATAGTGAAATCCAAGATAGTTGAGTTAATCAACTTTGCGACTATCCAGCACGACGCTGCCATAGCGCTACGCAGAGCCAGATTCGCTATGAGACTTGCAGGCGTCCGGAAGACCACTAACGCGGTTGAACCGACCGTGGGAATCAAAAAACAAGACTACAAATACGTCGGTCATTCCCATGCGGAACTAGATTCTAGCCTTCCTTACCAAGGTAAAGGGACTACCCGCCTTAGCGGGGTAGTCGACCGTACCGTGATTGAAGATTCCGCTGAAGAAATACCACTAAAGGAGCTATTTACCATGATGGAACATCGTTATCGCAGCAACTGTGACTGCACCACCTGCTCTTACTGGAGAAAGAGCCAAGAACACAGAGAAGAACTCAAACGCAAACAAGAAGAAGAACGTAAACGAGAGCTAGAAGAACGCCTGGCACGCCAGAAAGCAGAAGAAGAACAATCACTGCAAGACCATGCAGCCATGCTCAAAGCCCGCTATCCGCATCTAGCTACTTCAAAGGAAAGGGCTCTAGCTTGGATGAGCGAACAATCAGCAGCCGCTAAAGCCCGCGCTAAAGCCCGCGCTAAAGCTGAAGAAGAAAGGAGAAAGGAACTCGCACTTGCCTTCTAAATCAGCTAGCTGGGCTAACGCAGCAACTATCAAGAAACTAGCGGAGCTAGTCACAGCCACTTACGGCTGGACATGCTGGCTCTGTGGGGACCGCATCGACCCCGCGCTGTCAAGACGCAGCCGATACGGTCTAACAATAGATCACGTGATAGCTAGGTCTGATGGCGGCAGTGACGCCTTAACAAACCTACGACCAGCACACAACGAATGTAATAGTCGCCGGCAGAATCGCCCGCCCTCTGTGATTAGACCGGCCGAGACAAATGGCAACTGGGCTGGTTTTTTCTCATAGACAATCAACAGATGACCCCGCCCCCCGTCTTTTTATCCCCCCGAACCCATATAAAACGGGCCGGAAACGGCACGATACCAATAAAAAAAAGAAGTGAAACGCTATGGAACAGTTAGAACTATTTGAGTTAGAAGCGGCTAAGCCTGATGCCACCCCCATGGA
The DNA here is from genome assembly GCF_001936115.1 of Boudabousia marimammalium. Classification (GTDB taxonomy): domain Bacteria; phylum Actinomycetota; class Actinomycetes; order Actinomycetales; family Actinomycetaceae; genus Boudabousia; species Boudabousia marimammalium. The sequence continues at coordinate 144,993 of NZ_MPDM01000004.1, read as the reverse complement.
GAAGCACGCGCGTAACTATCTTGAGACTCTACGTGGTCAAGGACTGATTCAGGCCCATCATGAGCTACGTTGCGCTATGATCGTCGAGCTATCACGCGCGGTAGGAGAGGGACTAGCCCAGGGCAAGAAAACTATCGCTACAACCAACCTTGCTAAGCAGCTCAATGACATGCTAGCTGACATGCCGCAACCGCTAGCCCAGGGCAATAAGACTTTAGATGCTCTAGCTATCACCTTAGAGAACCTATCCCACGCTGCTTTCCAACAGGTCATGACAAATGCCCAGCAGTGAAGCAGCAGGAGCTAAATACGCAACCAAGCGTAACTTCTCACGACCAACGCGCGGGGAATGTGTCGATGCGGTGGCCCGCGCTTTGCTCGGTGGAGCGTTGATGCCATGGCAGCGTTACGTAGCTGACGTGGCTATGGAGCTAGATGTCAATAACCCCGGCGCATACCAGTATCAGACGGTGGTGGTCACGGTGCCACGGCAGGCAGGTAAGTCCCACCTCTCACGCGCTGTCATGATTGATAGGCTGCTCTCTTATAACGACCACACCATCGTAATGACGGCTCAGACTGGTAAAGACGCTCGTAAATCGTGGAAGAAGATGGTTAAAGCCCTAGGAGCAGACCGCAAAGAGAATGAAAGCTATTTCCACGCACTCCAAGGTCAGGGCTCCGAAGTGCTGGAATACCTGCCCAGAGAGTCCACAGTTTCCCCATTCGCCCCAACCCCTAAAAGCGTTCACGGCGACACCGTTCACCTGGCACATATTGATGAAGCGTGGGCATTTGACGAGATAGCAGGTGAGGCCCTGAAAGTTGCTATCAACCCTACCCAGCTCACTGTGCTGGATTCGCAGCTTTGGATTGTCTCAACGCGCGGGACAGGCAGGTCAGCATACTTGAATAAACTCATTGACGAGGGCCGCGCATCAGTGGATGATCCTAACTCTCGAATAGCATACTTCGAATGGAGCGCTGACGAAGTAGCAGCAGACAAAGACCCATACGGGCGCGAGACTCTTGCTTTTCATCCAGCCATTGGGCACACGCAGACTTATGAGAAGATTCTGGCTCTAGGTCAATCAGAAAATCTTGGAAGCTGGCGGCGCTCCTATCTGAATCTGCCGGCAATGAATGAACGCGACAGCCTTATCGACCTAGGAATCTGGGCTGGCCTTACGGCTGATCCACGGCCAGAAATGCCCGCCTTCGATAAGGTAACCTTCGCGTGGGATGTCGCTGCCGATGGCGGCGCAGCTAGCCTAGCTGCAGCATGGCCAGTAACCACCCCTGATGGCACGGTGATCTACGGCGAAATCATGAAAGTAACACCAGGAACAAACTGGGTCATCCCGGCACTGGCCAAGCTGCATGCATCTGGATCCACAAGATTCTACTCTGATGATTCAGGACCCAACCGCACACTTAACCAGGCCGTAAGTGATGCAGGAATCTCTTTTGAAACTCTCACCAGCCGCGATTACGCTACAGCCTGCCAGATGATTTTCGACAAAGCCAAAAAAGGCAACATCATGCACAACGGTAGCGATAGCGTCGTGCGTGACCTCCAAGCCGTCGCTATTAGATCCATAGGCGGGACTATGGCCTTCAGCATCGAGAAATCAGATGGCCCGATTCAGTCTCTACGTGCTCTAGCTATCGCTATGTGGGCCGCCGCTACAAAGAAAGAAATAGGTGTGCAAGCATGGTAAGCCGCAGGCCAGAGCCCACCCACCCGAAAGGGTACGCGCTCGACGAAGGAGCAACCACGATAGCTATCTGCTACCGCTGTGAATGGCGCTCACTACCGTATCGGAAAAGCAACGAAGCCATGAAAGAGTTAGCCAGGCACGAAGCAGAAAGACATCCAGGCGTTTACGCAGTCAGAGATGCTTGGAGACAGCGCGTGACACGCCGCCGCAGACCTTAATGACTTCGAATCGTCCAAGGGCTGCCACACCCTTGAGCCATGAGCAGATTAGCGACTTTAGCAACGAGGTTAGGACTCGTAGAGCAGCGTGCAGCATACGACGCTGACGGCCACAGCCCAGCCCCAATCTTTCCTGCCCGCCGCAGCCGCAGCATCGACCAACCACTCTCTCTATCCTCAGTCTTTCGAGCAATCATGCTCTTACAAACCGCTGTCGGACAAATCGACTTTGATTGTTGGCGTAATGGGGAAACTATTCCTACATTCGCACTTATCGACGAACCCCGGGCAGGCGTGAGCCGTAGCCGATTTAACAAGCTGACCGCAAACTCTCTAGCCCAGCGCGGTGAAGCTTTCTGGCTGATTACACGCCGCCGCTCCGACAACGTGCCCACAGCCTTAGACGTGTTAAACCCCCTAGAAGTGGGAATCTTGACCGATAAAGCCGGTGAAGTAACAGGCTACTCATGGCGCGGCCAGAAGCTAACCAAGTTTGACATTCGCCATCTAAAACTAGCCAGCCAGCCTGGTCAACAGCGAGGAATCGGCCCATTACAGGCATGTTCTAACACGGTGCAAGGAGCGTTGGAACTTCGTGAATACGCTGATAACTGGCTGGACAAAGGTAGTATTCCTCCCGCTATCTTCTCAACTGACCAAGTGTTGAACCCAGACCAGGCGAAAGAATACAAAGAACGAATCACTAAGGCAGCAGGATATAACCGTGGCCCGCTAGTACTCGGTGCAGGAATGAAGTACACGCCGGTACTGCTCACTCCTGAAGAAATGCAGTGGATAGAAGCGCAGAACGCTAACACGGTAGAAATCGCCCGGATGTTTGGTATCCCAGCCCACCTCATGATGATTGCCCTAGATCAAGGCGGCACCTACTCCAACCAGGAACAGCAAGACATTGCTTTCGTGAGATTCACCCTCATGGCATACCTCACCGAGATTGAAGACGCCTACACGAGTCTGCTGCCGCGTGGCACGGTGGCCAGAGCAAACATTGATGGCTTTTTACGAACTGATACCAAGACCAGGTATGAAGCGCACGAGATTGGCCTGCGAGCTCAGTTTCTCACCGTTGCAGAAGTTCGCGAAATCGAAAAACTACCAGCACTAGGAGACACACCCAATGAGTCTTGAATACCGCGCTGCAGCAACGGCAGCCCCTAAAGACGAATCACGAGAGTTTGACGCGCTAGCTGTCCCTTTCGATTCTGAGACACGACTTTACCCATGGTTATACGAGCGATTTGCGCCGGGTTCTGTGACTGTCGCAGACTCAGCCCCGATTCTTTACTGCCATGACGAACCTATTGGGCGTATCACCTCATGGGAATCACGAGAAGATGGCCTATGGATTACCGGGAAACTCTCGACCACCCAGCGCGCAGCCGAAACACTAACGCTACTCAAAGATGAAGTGCTCTCCAAGTGTTCAATCGGCTTCGAGGCTGGCAAATACACCGAAGAATACGACGAAGACGACAACCTTCACATCACACACATGTCTGACGTGATAGTTCGTGAAGTCTCTCTGGTGCCAGTACCCGCTTATCCAGACACAACTGTTACCAATATCCGCTCCAAGGCAAAAGAACCCAATGAAAGGAATGCCCCCATGGATGATCCAAAGATTCAAAAAGAGCTAGAGACACAGCGCTCTGCTCTTGACAAGCTGGCGCTGCAGATGGAACAGCTTGCCGCCAATTCTGCTTCCGGGCAGGAAGAGAAGCACCCGCTCTCACAATTCCGCTCTTTCGGCGCCTACGTGCGAGCAGTCGCAGCAGGTGAAGAACGAGCCACTGAAGCGCTCCGAGATTTCGAGGGTACAACCTCGGAAATCTCTATCGCCCGGCCCATCTGGGTAGAACGTCTACAGGCAGACATGGAAAAGAAACAGAAGCTTACAAACCTGTTCACCCATTCTGCTGATCTACCAGCTACCGGAATGACCTTCGAATACGTCCAGGAACACGAAGACGAGCTGGCAGTGGCTAAGCAGACCAAAGAAGGCGACACCCTCCCTCACGGCAAGCTAGTCAAAGACACCATCAAATCAGTCTCTGTTGAAACCTATGGCGGTTACACCACGATGAGCAAGCAGGCCATCCAGCGTGCCAGCGAATCACTCGTCTCTGACAACTTCGAGCGTATGGCACGCCGCTACGCTCTAGCAATCGAGAAGGCGACAAAGGCACTAGTCGCATCCACTTACACTACCGCTGTCACGAACCCGATGGCTACCATCGATAACCTTGCCCAGGCTACGCCCGTTACCTGGGTTGACACCATGCTCACCGCAGTTGAGTCTTTCGACGATACTCCCTACAACCTGGACGCACTGCTGGTATCACGCGAAGTCTTTATGAGCCTGTTCGCATTGAAGGAGCACAAGTCAGCACTCCAGATCACGGAATCACCTACTGACAAGCTAGGCACCCTGACTATCTCAGTACCGAAAGCTGAGCTAGCGGGCGTGCCCGTTATCTGGACTCCATCGCTAACCGGCAAGAAGGCAGCCGCCGTATCTCGCTCTGCTATCCGAGTAAAGGAATCCGCTGGAGCCCCGTGGCGTCTCCAAGACGAGAACGTGGCCGACCTTACCGGCGTATTCTCCGTCTACGGTTATGCCGCTCACTACGTGCCAGTGCCAGCCGCGTTCAAAGCCATCAAGATTACCCAGTAATCATGGAAGATATTCAAGCAGCAGAGTTCGCTGCGTGGATTGGCGCTCCGGGGGAATCGTCCCCCGGAGTCCAAGACGCGCTCCAAACCGCTACCGAGCTTTTGAAAAAGCACATTGGAGAATCAGACATCCCTGCTCCTGTTTACAAGCACGCTGTACTCACCGTGGCATCCGACCTCTATCACAGAAAAGACGCACCCGGTGGAGTGCTTGCACCAATGTCTGACATGGGAGCAACAGTACGGCTCGCTCGTGATCCGCTCACCCCGGTCTATGCGACTTTAGCCCCCTTTATCGGAGCTGGTATTGCATGAACCCAATCACTACCGCGCGGGAAACAATCGCGGCAGCACTTAGCAACCTACCGGCCACTGTCTATACGACAGACCCGCGCCGGCCTAATGTGCCCGCGATAATCGTCCATTCCGACGGGATGGAATCAGAGCCAGAGAGTTTCGCGCACCCCTACGCTTGGCGATTCCGCATCCGCATCATCCACCGAGCTTCAGAAACTGCCCACAACGCTCTTGACAAGCTGGCATGGGAATGTTTCGAAAAACTCACGGAAATGGACGAAATCGCGGAAATCGAAGGCATTAGCGCCCCATACACACTAGTGATTTCCGATAACCAGGCATACCCCGCTATCGACATCATCGTCACCTACAACCTCGAGTTGTTCGGAAATTCCGAATAACTGACTTTTAAGGAGAACAATAATGGCAGCCCCTAAACGCATTTTCGGTACCGGTCTGAAACTAAAAATCGGCACCACCGACTTCTACGACAACACTGTGGAGTGGACACTGGAATCTTCACCCGCAGATTCTGATCTACAAACATTCGCAGACGTGGCCAATGGCGGCTCTAACGACTGGGCGCTGAAAATCAAGGCCGTACAGTCAACTGACCCGTCAAGCCTAATGATGTACCTTTTCGACCATGCCGGCGAAGAAGCGGCCTACGAGGTAGCACCCCACGGCAACGCTACAGCGACGGCTACCCAACCTCACTTCAAAGGCACAGGCACCCTACCTGACGTTTCGCGAATCGGTGGAGCGGCAGGCAAGAAAGCCTACGAGTTCGAAGTGGAAATGGCACTCACTGGCAAGCCGGCAAAGGTTACTCAGTGACCGAGCAAAGACTGACTGAGGGTGCGGTTCGACTGAAGGTCACCGGTCTTAACCGCACCCTCAGACAACTCGAACAAGCAGGAGCCGCCGCTGGTGACATGAAAGACCTCATGCACCAAATCGGTGAAAGCGTAATCGAGCGGGCCCGCCCCGCGGTCCCCCGAGGAAAGAGCGGGAAACTTGCCCGCAGCTTACGCGCAGGCCGCGGCAAAACAAAAGCTGTAGTCAGAGCAGGCGGCGCCAGAGTGCCCTACGCCGGTGTAATCCACTATGGCTGGCCCGCGCACCACATTCGCCCGCAGCCGTTCTACCTAACAGCTATGCAGGCAGCACAGACACAAATCCTTGACCAGCTGAATCAAGGTATTAGCGACCTACTAGAAAAGGCAGATTTGAAATGAACAAGAAAGCACAAGAAACCGAAGAAGTTACCGCTCTCGACGAATTCGAAGCGAATATAACCATCGGTGAAGTCGAGACTATCGCCGAGTTCCTAGGCGACCTTGACCCTGAAGACCTCAACACTGCCCAGCAGATGGCGCTAACTGCCATCACTGCCGCAAGCCGTCTAGGACACACCCTCTCTGTAGAGGACGCGCGCACTTTACAAATGAAAGACGTCGAGCGAATCATTGCCGCCGCCGATAAAGTCCCCGCACCTAAGCGTTCCGCAGCCGCAGCCGCACTGATGGAGTCTCTACCCCCCATTGAGGACAAATCAGTCCTGGGAAAATAAGGACCCGCCACGCGCGGGCAAAAGCTGAATTTGTTCTCGCTACCGGTATCCCGCCAGGTGAATACGCTGCATTAACCCTGCGAGAGCACGACACTTTCCTAACTGTAATAAACGAGATTAACGAGGAGTAAGACATGGCCGGCCAGAAAGTCATCGTCTCTGTATTAGCTGAAACGAAGCAGTTTAAGCGCGCCATGGGAAACCTTGGTAAGCAATCTGGCCTGTCAGGTCTTGCCGCGCGCGGCAAAAAAGCCGCTCACCAGTTAAAGATAGGCGCTACAGTAGTCGCCGCAGCAGTAGCTGGAACCACAGCCGCTCTGATCCATGCCGGCGAAGAAGCAGGAACGTCAAATACTCGGATTAAGAACATCACCGAGTCTATGAACTTATTCGCCGGCAGGACAGACGCTGTAGCTAATCGCCTGGTGAAATACGCTGACGCGCAAGCTAGAGCTTACGGCGTGGACCAGAACGTTATTAAACAAACTCAAGCTAAGCTGCTTACCTTCGGGGAGCTAGCTAAGACTGCTGATAAGGTAGGCGGCAACTTCGACCGTGCCACGCAAGCAGCCATTGATCTAGCTGCAGCAGGCTTTGGAACAGCTGAAGCTAACGCCGTCCAGTTAGGTAAAGCACTTAATGACCCTGTCAAAGGACTAGCAAGCCTTTCAAAATCTGGCGTGACCTTCACTGAGCAAGAGAAACAGAGAATCGCAACGCTAGTCGAATCTAACAAGATGGGAGAAGCACAATCGCTCGTATTAGCCGCGATTGAGAAGCAAGTAGGGGGAACAGCAAAAGCAACCGCGAACTGGACTGATCGTATAAAAGTTATGGGTAGCCAGATGGTTGAATACTTTGGCTTGAAGACGATGCCACTACTTGACTATTTGGGCCCTAAGTTTGAAGAGCTAATCCCCAAAGTCCAAGCTTTCATTGACAACGCCATCTTGAGACTTCAGCCAGCTTGGGAAAGCTTCAGCACCTGGATGACCAGCACCGGCCTACCTGCACTACAGGCCGCAGGAGCATGGATTAAGACTAATCTCTCTCCAGTAGTTAAAGAGCTAGCAGACTTCCTTCAAGGAACGCTCTTGCCCGCTTTGAAAGACTTTGGCACCTTTATAGCTACCTCGGTAGTTCCAACCGTCGCAGACTTTACAAAACTGCTAATAGACAACCGAGAGACTATCAAGAAACTCGCCATCCCAGTGATTGCCATAGTAGCTGCTTGGAAAGCCTACAAGACGGCGTTAGCAGCCGTCGCTGTAGCCCAAGCAGGTTACGCGCTGATTATGGGTAAAGCCAGTACTCTCATGACTATCTGGAACGGAGTCACAAAGGCCGCAGCCATAGCTCAACACCTGCTCAACGTAGCGTTAACAGCTAATCCTATCGGATTAGTAATCGCTGCCATCGCCGCGCTAGTCGCTGGCTTTGTCCTGCTCTACAACAACAGTGAGACAGTCAGAAACGGGGTCCAAGCCGCGTGGGCCGGTATGAAAGCCGCTGCTGAAGTCGTAGTCAACTTTTATCAGACGTATGTCGCGCCTGTGCTGAGCAAAGTCTGGGCCGGAATAAAGACTGTGGTCAGCACCTATATCAACGTTGTTCTAGTAGTTATCCGAACCGTGCTCAACATGATTAAAGCTGTCTGGAATGGAGACTGGGCCCAAGTCGGCCGCATTCTCACCGCTGCATGGAATGCCTTCAAATACGCTGCAGCATCCGGCTTGCAAGGCATCGTCGGGGTAGTTCGCCAGCTTCCCAGCAAAATCATGTCAGGGATAGGCAATATTGGAAATCTTCTCTATGGTGTAGGTAAAAGCGTTATCCAAGGCTTCATCAATGGTATCAAGAACATGTTTGGATACGTGAGGAGCACTCTAGGCAAACTCACTGACATGCTGCCTAGCTGGAAAGGGCCAGCCGATAAAGACAAGCGCCTGCTCACCCCTGCCGGCGAGATGATTATGAAGTCTTTAGTTGCTGGCTTTACCAAAACAAGCCCACAAGTTAAGCAGGCGCTGAACCGTCTAACCCAAGACATCGCAGATTACAGCGGCCCGATGCTTAAAGCGCAGCTGCAGCTAGAACCCACGGCGCTTCACCGTAATGCTCACTCACGTCTAAACTCTCCAAAAAACGTCACTTATAACATCACCGTTACCACGTGGAGAGCCGACGCCCAGACCGGTCAAGAAATCGTTCGAGCTATCAAGGCTTACGAGAAAGTAGGTGGAAGGTAATGTCATTCCAGCAAGTAGAATCTATCAGGACAGAAGACTTCGACGCTGCAGTCACCGTATCTGGAGATTGGTGGCACCTCACGGCTCATGGCGATCAGCCCATTCTGCTTAACCCTGTCGGCTTCACTCCTTACACTCTCTATGAGCTTACAGTGAGAGTTGGAACATCTAGCTCAAATAAGACCATCACGCTTCGTCATGGCGAGATGACATTTAAGTTGCCACGATATAGCTCACACACCATCACGCTTCACTACGACGGTAGCCCAATAGAGTTATTAGGGGCTGATTCGCTGCATTGGCACGCGCCTTCCTCCAAGGTTAAGCGCTTCGTCGCCGCTGAGGAAGGTACCCCGGCCAGTCAAATCTCTGTAGAAATGGAAATCTACAACCTATACGACGCCTTCGCTCTCAATAGCAGCCGTCTTGATGACGCGACCTTAGACGCAGCCCCAATCCCTGCTAACACCATCGTCTTAGACAGCGAATCCGCCATTCTCAACACCTACCGGCTTCTAGATCGCGCGACCGAATGGAAGTTTGTCCCGGTAATGGACGGCATGAGTCAGGTAAAAGTCACTCGTGGAGTTGAAGTCGAAGGAGCTGCCCTCGCCGCGCAGATAGGAACTGCCACTTTCGTTATTCCGAAAGCTCGTGACCCTCGTAGCATGAGAATTACTAAAGGCGTAGAAGTAAGAATAGTCAACTTTAAGCTCCGAAAGGTTTTGTTTACAGGGAAAATAGAATCCGTCCAGATTTCCCCGGTTAAAGAAACCGGCTACAACACCGTTACTATCACAGCCCATGACAGAGTCGCAGAGCTGGCCAGCATAGCCAGGTATGGCAACGTTACTGACGAAAAGGAACTGCCTGAAGATAGAATAAGACGCCTACTGGCTCCTCACGAGATTCCTTACCTTTTAGAAGAGAGCTTCAACCCTAATAATCTGTTCCTGACGCGGACCGTCTACGAATCCAGCTTAGTTCAGCACCTGGATTTAGTAGCTAACTCGCTTTCGAGCCCGTGGTATATTCGAGCGGATAATGCCGTGATTTTCACCGGGGATTCCAACGCCACCGACCCTTTGTTTAAGCTATCGGACCGTGTGAACCCATCCTTTATTGAAGCAGATGCCACGTGGCAGTCAAGCGAAATTTCCACGGCAATTAAAGTAACCAATCTCAAAGCGCTGCTTAACGAAGACGCCGAATGGAACGCTTACGAAGAAACCTACACCGCGTTAGATCCAAAGGGACGTTGGAAAGCTTGGGGGATGAAGACTACAGAAGTCACAACGAACCTCTATGCAGGTGCTGCCGCTTTAGCGCAGCGTCTAGCACAGAAGGCAGCTGACGCTATGCAGCTCCGCGAAGTGACTATCGATAGCCTGAATAACCCTGAGCTGGCTTCAACGGAGCTTATGACACGGATTGACACAGAATTTCGGGGCGAAAATCAAATCGCTACCATCACCGGAATCATTCACACTATTCGTCCAGATTTTTGGCATACGACATTCACACTAACAAGGATCAGATAATATGCACACATTCTCACCAGGCGCGATTTTAAAAGCTGAACAGTTAAACGGAAACTTTGCTGAGCTGGAAAAAGTCGCTAAACCCATAATCCTCAAGCGCCCAGTCACAGTGAACTACAGTGCCGGTCAAGAAGATTATTGGGATTTGAACCTGACAAAAGCCGGATTCACCTCAACCCCCATCATTTCTGTCACCACCCATACGGTAGGCCGCTCTCATATCACAGCTACACCTGTCGCTGTGACACCAAATGGGGCTCGGATTGAGGTTAAAGCTCATCGAGCTTACACCGGGACGCTCGAAATTTTCGCAATCTGTTATGACCCGTCAACTGTTATCGATCAATAAGGAGAAGAAAGTAATGGAACAAGAAAACCTCACGGTGGAAGATCCCACCGCTCAGGATGAACTGGTTAATGAAGACTCAGACGCAGGAACTGAATTTCCTGAAGACCAGGAACTAAGTGACATCCTTCCTGAACTAGATGATAAGGAGACTGCAGAATGAACGCCGGAGATAAACTGCTGAACGTCGCTAAAGCAGACGTTGGATATTCTTCATCCTCGACCCATTCTAAATTCAACACCTGGTATGGAATGAATGGATACTGGTGCGCGATGGCACTTAGCTACTGGGCCTCAGTCGCGGGTATCCTCGGAACTGTAGTCCCTAAGCATGCCTATACGCCAAGCGGCGCTAACTGGTATAAACAAAAAGGTCGATGGCATAATGGCGCGAGTGGCCTTAAACGTGGCGATTCTGTCTACTTCAGTTTTGGCGGCAAACGCATTGACCACGTCGGCATTTTCGTAGGCTGGAACCGCGGACGAATCGTCACCTTAGATGGCAACACCGGTAGTGTAAACGGCAGATCTGGCGGCCAGGTAAAATACGCTACCCGATCCCCGCGCTACGTTGTAGGGTATGGCTCGAATCAAATCTCGCTGCCAGACCCTAAGCCAGCTGTTAAGCCGGCCGCAAAGCCGGCACTCAAACCGCCTGCCGCAGATGTGAAGAGCCTTGCTCTCCGGGTGTGGGCCGGGGAATTTGGGGACGGCGCTACGCGCCGCGCCAAGCTGGGAGCCCAATATGACGCAGTCCAAGCGCGAGTCACTTACCTTTACCGGCTTGCCCGCGACTCTTCCACAAGTGAGCTAGTGCGCCTGACCAAGCTAGGAGTATTCGGGAACGACCCCGCTCGCAGCGCCATTCTTGGGAATCGCCGCAACGAAGTCCAACGAATCATTAACAGGAGATGATCTTATGAAGTTTCCAAAACGCTCTCAGAGCCATAATCACGCTCCATCACCGCAGCCCCTCTCCTGGCTAACCCCCAACATTCGTAGATGGGCCTATTCCGTCATTACTGCTGTAGTGCCTTTGCTGATCGTCTACGGTGTGCTAGATCAGCAGACCGCGCCGCTCTGGATTGCGCTGGCCGCATCCGTTCTTGGTACAGCTACGGCCGCCGCTCACACACCAAGGGATGGTGATCTATCCGGTGATGTCTAGTACTCTCCCTGAATTAATCTCAGGCGTCGGAATGTTCCTCTCGGCCGTGGCCGTGGTCCTTTCCAACCGTGCTGCGAATAACAGTAATAAGGCGGTGAATCAGCTAGGTACTGTAACTGCTTCTATTGAGCCTAATCACGGCTCAAGTGTGAAAGATTCGCTAAATCGGATTGAGGACATGCAACGAGCACAAGGCCATCAAATCGGAGAAATTCGCCGCGACCTAGCCAATCACATCAGCAGTCAAGGCGGAATAAATGAAGATCATGCCGCTAGGCTACGCAAAGCGGGCATGTGACACGCCACTCACTCTATAGGTTGCTATCAATCTATAGTGTGGGTATAATAGTAACTGTTGAAGGGGAAACCCGGAAACAATAAAACCCCCCGGGTAGGCCGGGGGGTAACGGAAAGGAAAGATAATGTTGATTCTGTCGATCATCATTGCTCTTCCTGGCTCCATTCTAGCAAGCTTACAGCTTGTTGACTACATCAAAGACAAAATGTCAAAGAAGTAGCTGAAGCCGGGAAGCCCCGACCCCTCACACGAGGGGTCGGGGTCCTCTCCGCACTTTTCAACAGGAGTTAGCCATGAAAAAACTCGCACTAGGACTCTCAGCAACAGGGGCCGCTCTCGCCGCAGCTATCGCCTATAGGCAAGACTCATACCTCGCGGCAGGTACGCTATCCCTCATGACCGCGATTATGGTTGCCGCCCTCGTGGTAGGACAGAAGAATGCCAACTAGATATCTAGCCGCAGCGGCAGTAGCGCGACGACTCGGCTTGTCCGTAAATACTATCTCAGGGTATATCCAAAAAGGCATGCTCCCACCCCCTGACGCCGTGATATCTGCGCAAAAAGGTCGTGACATGTCAGTGTGGCTGCCCGAAACAATCGACGAATGGCAAGCCAACCGCCCGCGCGTCAAGCGGCAATCAGGTATCAGTTAGTCTAGGCGCTCGCCGCTCTCGCCGCTCTCGCCGCGTTTAATAGCGCGTCTTGAGGCTCTAACACATATCTTTGGGTAGTCTCCGGCCTTGAGTGCCCTAGCAACTTGCCAACCGCTAATAAGTCTCTAGTCCCAGCATAAGCGGCCGTCGCATAACGGTGTCTGAGAGTATGAGCCGTCCATTTACCCGGCAAAGCGTTAGAGATAATCCGATTCACTCGATCCGCGGAAAGATGGCCGTCAATCTTTCCCGGAAATAGGAACTCTTCCAGTAAATCCAGCGTAGTAGTGAGTCTTTCGTCCAAAATCGGCACCAGCCGCCGTTTACCACCCTTACCATGGACAAGTAGCATTTGGCCGTCCCAATCATCGCCGTGCACCACCGCTATCTCACAGCAGCGCAAGCCGCCGTACCTAGCTAACAGAATCATCTGCCTAGTACGCAACGGCGCACGATTCAAAGCCCGCTCAGTGATATTATCCGGCGCGGGACGCGGTACACCCTGAGGCACCCTCACAGTATCTAAGTGCCCCGCTACATCTCTCGTAATGCCTTGTCTGAACGTCCACCCGAAAAACACTACTGCCACGCTTCTAGCACTTTTACGTGTCTCAGGCGACCACTCAGGATTAGCGAGGGTGTGCTCGATGGCCTCCACCGTCATTAACGCGGGAGCTGGAGCATGGCGGGCAAACTGCTTGATGTAATGAGCATGGAGGCGAATAGTGCCCTTAGACCGTCCTAGAGATTGCAAGTGAACTACGTACCGACCAAGAACAGTTTTCCATGTATTAACCATGGTCAAGTCTAAGCCGCCAAACGCAAAACGCGCGTTTTAGACCGATAATCGGACGGTTGCAGGTTCGAGTCCTGCCGCGGGAGCAGATTAAAGCCTCGGGCAGTTGCCCGAGGCTTTATTTGTGTTTCTGATTATGCGGGGGAGTTACTTGACTGCTGGAGCTAGTGAGTCAAGAATCACAGCTCCTTTCCCCAGTGCTACCGCAGTCGCAATCGCTTGGTCGAAATCTGCGGCTCTCTGTGTTCGCAGTTCCATCTCCTTCACTGGGGTCGCCCCAAACTGCTTGAGATCAAATGCTGCCAGGGAACGCAGAACATAGGCTATTTGCCCATCGGTACCTTCAGTCCCTGCTAACGCTTCAGGGAGCGGATAAGAGAGCGTGAGCTCCATCTGAGCGCCCTCAGCTTCCAGTTTGTCAATCCGCTCTTCCAGCAGTTTAAGCTGCTTATCTAAAGCAGCTAAAGCCTGAGCACTCGGCTTATCTTTTCGGGCTAACAAAGTCTGTAGCGTCCACCAGCTTTGATGCAGGAACTGCATTTGTTCATCAACGCTGACCAGCTCAGGCTTGGGGTCGGTATCTCGGGCAAGCTCCCGGGCGTCATCGCGTACCTGCAGGTAGGTTAGATAGCCCGCAGCAGGGCTTTCAGGTGAAGTCTCTGGGGAAGTTACGTAGGGGGAGGAGATGGGAAGCTGAGCTTCAGTCAGTTCGCGCGCCTTATCGTGAACCGGCAGTAGTGTCTGGTAATCAACCGGCTTTCCTTTGCCCAAGTCAGGGAGGGGAACCGCGTTGATGCCAGCTGCTGAAGCGAACTGGCTGGCTATCAGCTGCAGGCGCCACTGCTGAATCTTGAGGTTCGTTGCCAGCGGAGAATACGAAGCCACCAAAGCTAAATCACGGTCGGCTGCAGCCGCCTCCATCATGCTCATCGCTACTGCCGTTGGAGAGTCCTTGGGCAGTTGCGGGTCACGAAGCCGCTCATTCTCTGGCTTCTCCAAGTTACCTTCCCAGATTCCGCCCAGCTGCTGCACCACACTAGAGAGATTCCCGCAGGTCCTTTGTGCTGGGCCGGCCTGTTCTGGCGGCAAAGCAGAGGTCACCTCCGCACAGTTTTGATTCAATTGCACGCCCGTACGCACCACTACTTCACGAATCTGCGTATTGCGTCCCAACTGGGTGAGCGGGTCGCCACTGGTCTCAAACCGAAGAGTTGAGCAACCGGATAAAGACAATGCAAGTACCGTCAGACCCGTCATTAACGGCAGGGTGGCGAGGCGTCCTCGTCCTCGCCGTCCCTGAGGTGGCAAGGGGTCATTCTCCCGCTGATCTGAACGCGGAGAGGGGAAAATATTGAACGGCACTAAGTTTGATAACACCCTTTGATTATCTCACGGGTACAATATTTGGTACAGAACCGAGGAGGGAATTTTGAAAAAGAGTGTGGAGGATATCACTCAGCACCTAAACCAGTCTCTTGCTGAGCTTGAACTGATGGTGGAGAAACTTACCATTACCAAGGGTAAGAACCCGCTAGTGATTGTTGATGTCGATAAAATCGATGGACCCGGCTCGGTTCCTGGGACTCTCGTTGAGACGGCCAGCCGCCTGATTTCTCAGGAGATGGACGAATTAGATCCGCTTCCTACCGCCTACACTCTGGAGGTCGGTACACCCGGAGCAGAACGAGAACTGATTACTCCGCGGCACTACCGGAGAACCCTTGGGCGACTGGTCAAAATAAAGACAAAAACCGAAGGTAGAGTATCCGGTCGACTAATTGAGGTAACAGATACCCAGATTACTGTCGAAGCTTCAGGCAAGGAACGGCAGATACCGTTAGAATCTATTCTGTCGGCCCGTAGTCGGGTCGATTTGTCGCAAACGGAGGAGTGATTATGGAAATCGATATGCAGGCCTTGCGGATGGTTGAATCCGAGAAGGGTGTTTCCATGGACACTCTGCTGGACGCCATCAAGGTAGCTCTCTTGAAGGCTTACCACAATATGCCTGGCGCTATCCGTGACGCGCGTGTGGAGATTGATCCAAAAACCGGCGCAATCGCTGTAATGGCAAGCGAAATTGATGAAGATGGCACCGTGATTGGCGAGTTCGACGACACCCCGAATGGTTTCGGCCGGATCGCTACCGCGACGGCTCGCTCCGTTATCGTGCAGCGTTTGCGTGAGGCCGAGGATGATGAGGTCCTCGGTGCTTTCAAAGACAAGGCAGGCACAGTCGTCTCTGGCATCATCCAGCAGGGGCGTGACCCGCGCGTGTTGAAGGTAGACATCGGTGATTTTGAAGCTGTTCTCCCCGAATCTGAGCAGGTGCCAGGAGAGAAACTGCGCCACGGGGATTGGGTACGCGCCTATGTGGTGGAAGTGGCTCGCACTGAACGTGGCCCGCGTATTCTGCTGTCTCGCACCCACCCTGGCTTGGTCAAGGGCGTCTTCGCTCGCGAAGTTCCTGAGATTGAAAACGGTGACGTGATTATTGAATCCGTCGCCCGTGAGGCCGGACACCGCTCTAAGATTGCGGTTCGTTCCGCTACGAAAGGTGTGAACGCTAAGGGCTCATGTATTGGCCCAATGGGTCAGCGTGTGCGTGCGGTGATGAATGAACTGAACGGTGAAAAGATTGATATTGTGGATTTCTCCACAGATCCCGCCGTTTATATTCCCAATGCGCTTTCTCCTGCCAAGGTATCTTCCATCGAAATCGTTGACGCGAAGGAGCAGATTGCCCGCGTCGTCGTGCCGGATTTCCAGCTTTCTTTGGCGATCGGTAAAGAAGGACAGAATGCTCGCCTAGCGGCCCGTCTGACCGGCTGGAAGATCGATATCCACGCCGATACTGAGAATCTGGGTGCAGATGATCAGTCGGCAGAAGAGTCCGAAAGCAACTGAGCTGGCGTCGCTGATCCGAAACGCCGAATCTGAAGACGTGAGTTTTCCCTCGAAAATAGGCATTTTCAAGGTGAAGGCAGTAGTATGAGTAGTGACATAGCCCTAGCTAGTGGCATGCCCGCACGGATGTGTGTGGGCTGTCGGCAGGCAGATGGCGTTAGCCGACTGCTTAGACTGGTTGTCCATGATGGTGTACTAATCGTAGATCGAAAGCGGACACTACCGGGTCGGGGAGCGTGGATACATCCTCGCCTTGAATGTGTCGCCAAGGCCGAGAAGCAAAGAGCCTTCTTGAGAGCATTTCGACTATCACAGTTGGAAGTTCGGGCCGGAGTTTTTGAAGAGATTTTAGGAACTCCTTCCGGTTCGCAAAGTGCGGGCCGCTGCGTAGCAGATGAAAGCGGGTTGGAAGCTGATGGGCACCCGATGAGTACCCAGCGATGAGCTGCCAGCAATATTAATCATCCATCCTGTTTTGGGATGGATTCCAGAACAGGAGAAACGTGGCCAAGTTGCGTGTCCACGAGCTCGCGAAAGAGCTCGGAATTAGCAGTAAAGAACTGCTTCAAGTATTAAAAGACAATGGCGAATTCGTCAAGTCTGCGTCCTCAAGCATTGAAGCCCCAGTAGCGCGCCGGATGCGCGATATTGTAGGGGCTAAGAGCTCAGATGCAAAGAAGAGCGAAAAGAAACCGGCCCCTGCCAGCTCAGCTAAGCAGGCCGAAGCCGGCACCGGTGAAGTACCGAAAGCCGCTCCCAAACCTAAGCGCGCTCCTAAGCCGAGTGCGCAGACCCCCAAACCTGCGGCTAAGGCTGAGAAGAAGCCCGAGAGTAAGCCTGGAAATAAGGCTGAAAGCGCCCCGAAGAAGCCGGCTCCGGCCGCACCTTCGGCGACCCCGAAGCCTGCTAAGGCTCCTAAAGCAACACCTAAGCCAGTGTCAAAGCCGAAGTCTCCCACGCCCGGTGAGGCTGCGCCTCGCCCAGGTAATAACCCCTTCGCGCAGTCGCAGGGGATGCCTCGACCCGGAGGCACTGGCGGGCCCCGTCCGGGCCCGCGCCCAGGCAACAATCCTTTCGCCCAGAATCAGGGTATGCCGCGTCCCGGAGGCCGTTCCGGCCAGGGTCGTCCCGGTGGACGGCCCGGACAGGGCCAGGGTCGACCTAGTGCTCGTCCCGCTGGTGCACGCGGTGGCAATCCTGCTGCAGCCGGAGAAGAGCGTCGTGGATCTGGACCTCGTCCGAATCCGAATATGATGCCTGGACAGTCCCCGCAGGCACGCGCCGGTGACGCCCCCGCAGGTAAGGGCCGCCCCGGAGGCGGCCGTGGTCGTGGTGGCTTCGGTGGCGGTCCCGGCGGTGGACAGAACGGCCCCGGTGGCGGTCCTCGCGGCGGCTTTGCCGGTCGCGGTGGACGTGGCTCCACGCAAGGTGCTTTTGGTCGCAGTGGTGGCCCGCGTCGAGGCAAGAAGTCGAAACGCGCACGCAAGGCAGAGTTTGAAGAGCAAAATGCTCCGCTCATCGGCGGCGTCAAGGTTCCCCGTGGCGACGGATCCACTCCGTTGCGGATTCGTTCTGGTGCCTCGCTAGCTGATTTTGCGGAAAAGATTAACGTCAACCCCGCAGCATTGGTTACCGTACTGATGTCTCTCGGTGAGATGGCTACCGCCACTCAGTCCCTTGACCAGGAAACTTTCGAGGCCCTCGGTATAGAACTAGGTTACGATGTGCAGATTGTTTCCCCAGAGGATGAGGATCGTGAACTCCTCGAATCCTTCGACATCGACCTCGAAGCTGAAGAGCTCGAAACCGATGACTCTGAGTTGCAGAGCCGTCCTCCGGTAGTTACCGTCATGGGTCACGTCGACCACGGTAAAACTAAACTGCTGGACGCAATCCGTCACACCGACGTAGTTGCCGGAGAATCCGGTGGTATCACCCAGCATATTGGTGCATACCAGGTGCGGGTTGCCCACGAGGGCGACTCCCGCGCCATCACCTTCATTGATACGCCCGGTCACGAAGCCTTCACAGCTATGCGTGCCCGTGGTGCGAAGGTCACCGATATTGCCATTTTGGTGGTTGCGGCAGATGACGGCGTTATGCCCCAGACCGTGGAAGCTATCAACCACGCACAGTCGGCGAATGTGCCGATTGTGGTTGCGGTAAACAAGGTGGATAAGCCGGATTCGAACCCTGACAAGATCAGGGCACAGCTAACCGAATACAACTTGGTGGCTGAAGAATACGGTGGCGACGTAATGTTTGTTGACGTTTCTGCTAAGGAACGCATGAATATCGACAAGCTACTGGAAGCAGTCCTATTGACCGCTGACGCGGAGCTAGAACTGAAGGCTAACCCCGACAGTGACGCCCGCGGCGTAGCGATTGAAGCCAACCTCGATAAGGGGCGAGGCTCGGTTGTGACCGCCCTCGTGGAGCGCGGTACCTTGCGAGTCGGTGACGCCATGGTGGCAGGACAAGCCTACGGCCGCGTCCGCGCCATGTTCGATGAGCACGGCAAGTCCGTCACAGAGGCAGGACCGGCCCGTCCCGTGCAGGTACTGGGTCTGACCTCAGTGCCACGCGCAGGCGATTCCTTCCTGATTGCACCAGATGATCGCACCGCACGTCAGATTGCTGACAAGCGTGCCGCAGCTGAGCGTGCTGCCCAGCTGGCGAAGCGTCGCAAGCGTATCAGCTTGGAAGACTTCGATGAGGCTCTCAAGCAGGGCAAGGTTGACACCTTGAACCTGATTATTAAGGGTGACGTCTCCGGTGCTGTGGAAGCTTTGGAAGACTCCCTCAATAAGATTGATGTGGGCGAAGAAGTTCAGTTGCGAATCATTCACCGCGGTGTTGGCGCGATTACCCAAAACGATGTCAACCTGGCTACCGTGGATAACGCCATCATTTTGGGCTTCAACGTTAGGCCCGCTGAGCGTGTCGGTGAAATGGCTGACCGCGAAGGCGTAGAAATCAAGTACTACTCTGTCATCTACTCTGCGATTGAAGACGTAGAGAACGCGATGAAGGGTATGCTCAAGCCAATCTATGAGGAAGTCGCTCTAGGTACCGCGGAAATCCGTCAGGTATTCCGCTCCTCCAAGTTCGGCAACATTGCCGGCTCGATTGTTCGTAGTGGCACCATTCGCCGTAACAGCCATGCTCGGTTGGTGCGCGATGGCGTAGTTGTTGCGGAGAACTTGAAGATAGAATCCTTGCGTCGCGAAAAGGACGATGTCACTGAGGTCCGGGAGGGCTTCGAATGTGGTATCGGTCTGGGCGCAAAGGACATCAAGGAAGGCGACATCATTGAGACCTGGGAGATGCGTGAAAAGGCTCGCGACTGAGCTAGCTCATAGTCTCTGAGCAGACGCCAAATAAAACGCCGGCGGGAATGCATAGCAGTGTTCCCGCCGGCGTTTTATCTGTGCGCTGCTTTTAGTTCGCTCCTTCCACCACATGTTCAAACTGTTCAGGAAGAGGCCGGAGCAGACGATCAGGAAGAAAACTAGGGAAGACTACCTTATCTGAGAGAGCAGCAAAATCCAGCCATTCTAAGGTCTCACCGGAAGGTAAATCCAATCCACGCTCAGACCCAGACTTGGTTTCATGAATCTTCGCGTCTACTCGAGTGCGTTCCTCTTGGGTCAACTCATGCAAATAGAACAAGTTAATCTCATGGCAGCGCAAATCCGACTCTGATAGCTGATCTTGATAAAAGACTTCATAAAGGAAAACTAAACGAGAGTGGCGAAGCGTGAGCCCAGTTTCTTCCCGTACCTCCCGCGCCACCGCTTCCAAACTACTTTCCCCATGACGGACGGCGCCGCCCACCGTGTAGTAGAAATCGTGCACCAAATTATGAACCAATAAGATCTGTTGAGCATGAATGAGTAGGGCCGCCGAACGTAGGCGGAAAGAATCCGCACCGCCCACCGCCGCTTCCTCCCACACTAAATCCAAGCTCTGATGGCTGTTTTGCTTCGGCACGGTCACACCAACTTTACAATCATGCGTGAGCTAACTGGGGCGGATCAAAAATCACGGGACCGTTATTAACCGTTTCCCAAGAAATCTGACGGGCCACCTCAGGGAGAGTCAAGCCTGTGGCGCCCTCGGCACCCTCGACACCCAAACTGCTCGCAATCCACGCCAAAACCTGGTCTGCACCCCAGCCCAGCCCTGCCAAGTCACGCATAGAGACGGCGCCATCACGTTTCGCCAGGCGCTCTCCGGCAGGGTTCAGGACGAGGGGGACATGCGCGTAAGTCACCGGTGGCAGCCCCAAAAGGCTAGCCAGATAAGCCTGACGCGGAGAAGAGGAAAGTAAATCATCACCGCGGCAGACCTGATCAATTCCTTGGAAGGCATCATCAATGACCACAGCTAGGTTGTACGCTATGACGCCATCCCCGCGGCGAATCACCACGTCATCCACCGGGCCGGTGAAAGCACCCGCGAACTGGTCCTGCACAGTAAACTCACTCACTTCACTGCGCAGGCGTAAGGAAGGGGAGCGGCCCTGCTCGGAAAGCACGACACGTCGGGTAGCCCGTTCCTCATCGGTTAAATTACGACAGGTGCCCGGATAGGTGCCCGGCAAAATATGAGGGGCCGAAGTGGCCTCGCGAATATCCTTCCGGGAGCAGTAACACTCATAGACCAACCCCTGCTGTGATAGCTGCTCAATCGCATCCTCATAGACGGCAATCCTTGAATCTTGATAGACCACCGGCTGGTCCCAAGCCAGGCCCAGCGCCGCTAAATCAGCTAACTGCCCATCTGCGCTGCCGGCCCGAACGCGGTCCAGATTCTCTACCCGCAGCTTAAAGTCTCGCCCGCTCAAATGGGCTAAAGACCAGGCGATCACTGCGGTGCGCAGGTTCCCCAGATGCAAATCCCCAGTAGGCGAGGGTGCATATCGTCCGGCTCCACCAGCAGAGTTGATAGGAATGAAAGATGAGGGAGTAGCAGTCATGTCTGCTAGTTTACAAAGCTTCGTTTAGATGCCAAAAATCTGGCTGGGTAAGGCAAAACTTAGCCTTTTAGCTTACCTTATGCAAAGCACTAAGTTAACCCTAATTCTTTTTGGGCAGAATCGTTGCTATGATGCGGAAAAGTCCCAATTATGCGGGAGGTCTTTCCGTGTCGCCTTTCATTCTGTCGGGAATATGTCTAGGATGAAATTGTTCATATATTTAGAGCCCCAAAAAGATTGGGGAGAAGAGGTGAAGATTATGTCTGAGAATCTAGTTAAAGAAGCATTGCAGCAGGGTCTAGTTGACCTGACCGAACTATCCTTGCAGGCTAAGCAGGCTCACTGGAACATCCAGGGCGCTGGCTTCCAGTCCCTACACGAGTTCCTAGACGGCGTTGTTGATGAGGCACGTACCGATTTGGACGAGTTCGCAGAGCGCCTGGCCGCTATCGGGTTGGTCTCCGATGGTCGTTCCGCCACCGTGTCTAGTACCACCACCTTGCAGCCGATGCCCGAGGGTGTCATTGACGTTCCCGACGGCTACAAGCTGATTGAGGCCGCCCTAGCACAGACCGCTGACACCATGAAGAAGTACATCAAGCAGATTGATGCCTCTGACCCGTTGAGTGCTGACCTGCTGATTGCAACCGCACGTGAGCTGGAAAAGAAGGCTTGGATGCTTCGCATGTACTCCAAGTAAACTTGCGTTTCATAGTTTTGGGCCCAGCGACTTCGCTGGGCCCAAAACTATTACCGAGAGAATCTGGCCACCAGCGACCAAGCCGCCGGTGAAAGCACAGCTGCCAAAACACATTTCACAGCGTCGCCCGGCACAAAAACTCCTGCTCCGATCCACCAGATTGCGACCGCGGAGACATCAGCTCCAGAGAAATGTAGCACCAGCGCCAAATAGGGCACTCCAAAAGCGTAAATCAATAGAGACGCTGAGCAGTACATTAATAAGGCCTTGCCACTGTAGCGATCCCACCCTCGTTCAGAAAACCAACCCACTAACGCTGCCGCCGCCACAAAGCCCAGCAGGTAGCCAAAGCTTGGGCGCAACACCATCAACGGTCCACCGGCGAAGTTAGCGAACCAAGGCATTCCAGCTAAACCCGCGAAAAGATAAAACAGGACGGTAGCCGCTGCACGTTTAGCACCCAGAGCCACCCCCAACACCATCACTACGAAGGTCTGGCCGGTAATCGGTACCACCCCAATATTCCAACTTAACTGAGCGGAAATCCCCAACAGAGCCGCTCCCACCAATGCCAGTGAGAAAGTATTCAAGCGGGTGTCGGAGAGTTTCTCCAAGAGAACGGGAAACCGGGGCGCAAATGAAGACAGAGGAGGAATTGCCACGGAAGTTTCCGGGCGAGAGGTTTGAAACATGAAAGCTCCTTAAAAATATTGAACAAATCTTGGTTGAGCGGTTAAAGTGAAGCCAGCATCACCACCGCAGCCGCATAGTCTCCGTCATGGCTGAGTGACAGAAAGGAATGCGCCCCGGGCAGAGTGGCTGAGAAAACTTCAGAAACTTCGTCCCGCAAACGTAAGTTCGGACGTGACCAAGCATCTGAGATCACTTCAACCTGCGCGAATAACCGAGGATCGTCCGCCAATGATGGGGGGCAGCCGAATTGGGTACTTGACCAAGCCTTGAAGAAGGCTTCGCGGGCAGCCCAGCGTGCTGCATAGGCAGCCGCGGGGTTACTGCTCCTCTCGCAATAGCGGCGCTCA
Organism: Boudabousia marimammalium; assembly: GCF_001936115.1. Classification (GTDB taxonomy): domain Bacteria; phylum Actinomycetota; class Actinomycetes; order Actinomycetales; family Actinomycetaceae; genus Boudabousia; species Boudabousia marimammalium. The sequence continues at coordinate 121,810 of NZ_MPDM01000004.1, read as the reverse complement.
GCAGACGAAAACAGGTTTTTGAAATGGCTCCCCGGTTCCTCTAACTGTGTTGAAAAACCGGGTATTTCCACCAAATCGAAGCCTACTGCGCACGGGCTGTAACCCTTCGGAAGAGGTGGGGCCGTAACAAAGGTGCTGGAAAATCTTGGCCTAGAGCCAATCGCGATGCTGCTCATGAATCTGCCCGTGGAAAGAACCCTTCCGCCCCCAAGCGAACCTCATCATCCAGCAGCATGGCTATCTCAGACTCATGTGCGCCTTCCGTAGGAAGACGACGCTGCGAGGTTGGCTCAAACAGTTTTGCGGCACCAACCATGCCACCCTCAAGACGTTGCACCCCGGCCTGCAGTCGCTGATTAGCACGATCACGCCACTCGGTCGCGCTGCCGCCCGCTGCCTCTAGCGCCGCCACGAAACAATCCGGGTGCGCCAACACAATCACTGCTGAAACATGCCCGAATCCAAGGGAGGAAAGGACAGCTGCTTTGATCTTCCCCGCACCCAGCTCGAGTGGTTCGCGCAGCCACACGAAATCTCCGCCTGAGGCGGCAATCTCAGGGGCCACACAATCCAACGCCAAGTTCCCTGGAATCCTACCATTGCGCATAATCTCAGTTAAACCAGCAATCTGGAATAGTGCCGCACCACCCTTTGCGTGACCGGTCACAGTCTTCTGTGAAACCACAAACAGAGGATTACCCGGCTGGCGTCCCAACGCGCCCCACAGGCGCGCATGCAGCTCAGTTTCATTAGGATCATTTGCATTCGTAGAAGTGTCATGTTTTGAAACCACCCGTACGTCGTCTGCAGTCAAACCTAGACCTTGCAAAGAACGTGCCAAAGTCGAAGCCTGGCCACCCCGAGCTGCCGCTAAAGCCCCAATCCCGGGTGCTGGAATCGAAGTGTGAGAACCATCCGCGTAAGATTGCGCATGAGCGACTACTGCGAGGACAGGCAGACCCATCTGGGCCGCTACATCACCGCGTGCCAACAGTACAGTGCCACCACCGGCAGCTTCCACGAAGCCACCCCTGCGCCGGTCATTGGCGCGGGAGAAGAAGCGTTCTGGAATTCCCTTAGCGGCCATTTCTGCAGAATTTGCGGTTGCGTTCATGTCCCCGAAGCCGGTCAGAGATTCAACACCCAAGTCATCAATGCCGCCGGCCACCACAAATTGTGCTTTCCCGACTCGAATCTTATCTACCCCTTCTTCCACTGACACAGCAGCGGTAGCACAGGCAGCTACCGGGTGAATCATCGCCCCATAACCGCCCACATAGGACTGCATAACGTGCGCTGCCACTACATTCGGGAGGGCTTCTTGTAAAATATCTTGCGGTCGCTCCTCACCTAAGAAACGGTCCAAGAATACCTTGCGCAAGGATTCCATTCCGCCAATCCCGGTACCTTGAGTGCAGGCTACCTCGGTGGGGTGAATCGCTTGTAGGAGTTCCGCAGGAGTAAAACCGGAGGAGAGGAAAGCATCCACGGAAGTGACCAGATTCCACACCGCAATCCGGTCCAAACCATCCAGCAATGCGGCAGAAATTCCCCAGCGTGCCGGATCAAAATCGGTGGGTAGCTGGCCACCTACAGTCCTGCTCAAGGTTGCTTTCTTAGGTACTCTGGTGATTGCGCCGGCCGCTTTCGTGACTAGCCATTCACCGTCGTCGCCAGCGCGAATTTTGGTAGAGGCCGGGTCAGCTAGCAGGTAATCACGTGCCTCAGCTTCGCTGGCGACAGAGAACTCAATATCGCGGTCAAGGTAGACGGTGGCAACGTCAATTGACCCCTGCTCTACCAAATTTGAATCATCTACGAGGGTGCGGATCCCGCAGCGAGCTACCACCTCGTCGCGATAGCGATCAAAGATCTCTGCTTCCGGTACTGGCGTACCGGACTGATCGTACCAGCCTGGAGCAGGATCTTCAGACCAGTGGACTAGATTCATCATCCACGCCAGTTCCAATACGCCCGCAGCAGTCAGATCGACGCTTCCGTCACGGCTAAGGCCGTATTCTGCTTCGCTTCGCGTGCGTCCTGAACCCCATGCCGAAACCTCGCCGGTTCCAACAATCACGACCAATTCAGAAAGGTCGGCAGTAACTTCACGCAACCTTGTGCCAGTGGCGATCTCACACTGTCGTGGCGAAGGTAGCGCCCCAATGGTGGCTGGCGGAACAAGCGCCCCAGTCGCTGCACCTACCGGTGCGGATTCCCCCACCGTAGAGGTCGGAGAACTCAGCGATCCCTCGGCCGTCACCTGGGCAGCCAGATTCGGAAGTGAAATCTGAGAGGTAGCCAGTCCACCGCTCAAATCTAGCTTCAGCGGTCCCTCTTGTGCCTGCTTGCGCGCCTCGGGGGAGCATAGAGAAAGGAGTTTTGTAGAAATCTCAGACGGAGTGAATACTTCGATGCCGGCTGCGCGGGCTGCCGGCACTAGGGCGTCATTGCCGCCCATTAGGTGCGTTCCCGCAACCCAACCAATTTGCGGGTGGGCTAAAGTGATAGTCTCAGGCCAGCCCGCTTCGACTGACCACTTGTTGCAAATCGCATCAAAAGCGGCCTTGACCTCGCCGTAGGCGCCGTCACCTCCGAAGGTGCCACGATTGGGTGAGCCAGGTAAAACCACATGGACTCGGGCATCCGCAGAAGCAGCTTCCGCAGTTTCGGAAAGGCGGGCAATCATCCGCTCCACGCTCCAGAGCAAGAGACGACTCTGCGCTTCAGCTTTCCCTCCCGCATCGGCAACCGAGCCTGAGACTGGCCCAGCCGCAAAGGGGAAAGCTAGGGTCGGGGTCAGTGCAGGTTTAATAATTGTGGTGGCGTCACCTTTTGTTTCGACCTGTGCGGACGCAATCCAGTCGATGAGGTCATCCACGTCCCGATAGGAGGAAAGATTTGCGGGCACCAACCATAAAGCCGCCCCAGCTGCGGCATGTTCCGCATAGAGTTTACGGGCAAAATCTATACGTGCCGGATTCACGCGAGAGGCCGTCATTATTACCAGCGCGCCGCCAGCTAAGAGCCGCTCCACTAGGGCGGTAGCAATCGAACCGGGTGCCGCGCCCGTGACCAGGGCAATCTCATCTTGATAGATTCCGTTTGTACTGGTGAGAGCTGCTTCAGCTGCCTTGCGGAAAGAATTTGCGATAGCGTCGTCCGTGAGCTGCTCGGCCCACCACCTAGCTTGCCGAGCAACGGTTTCTCCCGCGCCGGTGAATCGAGCTGGCTTGACTGCTTGGGATTGGGTTGCTGCTCGGGCTAATTCTTCCCGAGCGCTGGCCCAACGATCATCAAAGAGGACGGCTTGGCGAGGATCAAATACGGGTTGGACAGATTTTAGCCAGTCCGGTCCCAGTTCAGCTTCCACTGCATTAACTAAATCAGTGTCGTTTTCTGCTAAAGCTGGTGCAGCCTCATTAGTTAAACCTAACTGGCTGAGAATCAGACGCGCGGTTTGCGCTAGTACCCCGGAAGGGCCCGTGACGGATGCCGCGTAGGCTGACAGGGCCGCAGAATCTACTACGCCGCCCCCTCCGCTACTTCCAGCTTGAGGTAAAGTTACCGAAACCTGGGCTCTTTGCGCGGTGGCTTGGATGGCTGCATCAATGAGTTCATGTGCCTGTTTTTGCGAACTAGCCGTGGCTGCCCCCAAAGTGTTGAGGTTACCGCCACGCACTGATTCACCTTCACGGGTGCCCAGAACCAGAGCCACCTCGACAGGGGCAATCCAAGAGCTGGGAAGGCCCCAAGTGCCGGTGACTCGTTCTGCGACTTCGTTAGCTTTCAGGCCAGCTCCAGCCAATATAGTACGCAAGCGTGCTCTCATGACGTCAGCGAGCACCGGGCCATAGGGGGCGTATCCGGGGGCGGCAATCTCTACTCGAGTTTGCAAAGTCGCTAGATCAGCTTCGGAAGCACCGTCAATACTGGCGACTCCTAGCTCTGTGCTCATATCCATCAGCAGCTGGTTACGTCGGGAAGAGACCCCGTTCGTCAGACTGTCTGTTGTATCAATGGGGGTGATCTGATCGGGTAAGAGTTTAGTTTGTAGTGCAAATAGGGTGAGCAGTGCTTCGCTAGGGCCAAAGGTCAGTTCTGGTAGTGGCTCGTTATTTGACGGGGTGTTAGGAATATTGGTGGGGTTAGCTTGCTCCGATTGAGGCTCCGAGGGCGTCTCCCAGGCTGGCTCGGTATCTAGATCGGAAGCCTCGTTTTGAGTTTCCTCTAAAACTGTGGAAACGCGTGGTGGAATCGGGGTGGTATCGGTAGCATAAACTGCGGCCTCGTCACGTTCCACATTCTTCACTTGAATATGAGCTTGGCTAAATTGCGGTAGTTTGAGGGTTTTCGCAGCCAGATTCGCTAAGGTGGGAGCTTGGGCCAGACCAACTTCAACTACTTCCTCAATCCCTAATCCGCCTCGTGATTTATCGGTGAAGAGTAGTGCCTGGGTTTCAATCCAGCGCACCGGGGAAGCGAATTGCCATGAGAGTAGCTCAATCACCAGGATTCGTGCGGCCGCTCCGGGAGAGTTTGCTACTAACTGTTCAAACTGATTGCCGTCGGCTAGTAGCTCTTCCAAAACTGAGGAGGGGACTTCTGCGCAGATTGCCTCAGCGAAGTCTCTACTCAGTTCAAAGGGGCGGGCGACTAGGTTTGGAATATAGCGATTAACAAGGGTTTGATAATCCAATTCAGAGGGCAGCAGCTCATCCAATTTTTGGGCGAAAGCGGGCACTCCGGCACGCAATGCACGTGAATGGAAAGGCACATCGATGCCGGGAATCAGCATGAAGGGGCGCTTCCCGCCGTGGGCTTGAGCTTTTCGTGAAGCATCTTCAGCGAGTGCCGCAAGGCCGGCTACCGTGCCGGCTACCGCATACTGTTGACCCTCTAGGTTGAAGTTCACGATTTGGAGAAACTCGCCGGTTTCTTGTGCGAGGGTCTCAACATAGTTTTCCACTTCAGTGGCAGAGATTCCGCACTGGTTGGGTCGCAGAGCCCCCAAGCGATAGTTGGAACGACCTTCGCTGTCGCGTTCGACCAGCGCGTGCATGGCGGATCCGCGTGAATAGACCACGTCAATAACTGCTTCGAGATCGAAAATTCCGGCTCCTGATGCCAATGCCGTGTATTCACCGAGGGAGTGCCCCGCATATACAGAATTCGGCACGAGGGCATGCGATTCTTGCAAGCGCATGGTTTGCCCGTACGCGACGACCGCTAAAGCCACCTGCGTGAACTGTGTCAGATTCATAACCCCGTCAGGGTGGCGCAGCAGTTGCCCATTGACGCGCAACTCGGTGGGATTTTGGTCCACAACTTGAATGATTGAGAAACCGTGTTGGCGGCGGGTGTGCTGATCAGCTCTTTCCCAGACATTCCGTACCGAGGCTGATTTTTGCCGGTCCTTAGCCCCCATTCCGACCTGCTGGATTCCCTGTCCGGGGTAGACGTAGGCGGTGCGTAGAGGAGCGAGGACAGCTTGCCCCCGAGAAACTACTTTTTCTCCAATTCGGCAAGTCACCTCGTAGGCGTCCTCACTACCAGTGGTGCGACCGATTCGCTCAACTAGAATTTCGATTTCGTCATTGAGCTGTACCATGCCGTACATAGAGTAGGTCCAGCCGTGAAGCTGTCGCGGAGCGCCTGTCTCAGTGCCGCCACACAGTACTGTTTGAGCGACTGCCGACAGCCACATTCCATGGACTAGGGGCGCGTCTAGGCCGACCAGTGCGGCCGCATTAGTGGAGGTGTGGATCGGGTTGTAATCCCCAGAGGCTATTGCGAACGGAGTCATATCCGAAGGTGCTGAAACTGTGACACGGCGGGTAAAAGCGCGTGGAGTCATCTCAATCCTTCGGCCTTGTCCGCCGAAACCAGCAACTGTTGAGGCGGCTTCGGTAGTGGTGATCCGGCCGCGAATTGCGAATCTTTCAATCAGGCGGGCGATTCGGGTGCCATCGGCGAAGAGTTCTAAGTTTACCGTCACAATCCGTCCCGAAGCGGATTCTTCAAGAAGCTGCGTTTGCGCGGTCACGTCTAGCAACAAATGCTGGTGTACTAGTTGCGTTAAGGGGACCTCTAAATCGATACAGTGATCCAAATGGACCGCGTTCAAAAGACCTTCAATGACGGGGTAGCCATCAGCTAAATGAGCTGAGCCTAAGGCAGCATAAATGGCTGGCCAGCAGGGGCCAACTAAGGCGTCAGCTAAAGCTGCGGGTAGTTCTAACTCTTCTCCAGCTTCTGTTTCAGACAGTACTGCTCCGGTGGCGGATAGGTGGCTAGCCCAGATATTTTTAGTAACGGTGATTCGGTCTTTCACGACCCCGAAAGGGGTTTTGGGGTCGGGATGAACCTGGGGTAGCTGAGTGAGTTTGTCCCCAGCAACATTGACGGAGCCAATCCCTGCAACGCCAGCCAATAAGTCGTAAACTGCGACGGGGAGTCGATCGTGACTGACAGTGGGGACCGCGCCGGTGGAGACTGAAGCAGGCAGGTCGAGTGGGATAGTGACTTCACGAACCGTGTAAGGCTGTGGTTCAGGCAGATCATCCCAGTAGGTGTCGGCAATGATAGCCAGCTCCCACCCAGCTTCGGTCTCACGAAGTCGACAGGCCTCTGCGGAAAGAGTACGGGCCGGATTATCGATGAGATGCCCATTCCAGACTAAATGTGGTACCGTACGCAAATATTCGCTAATTTCGGTGGTGGAACCCAGCCTTGCGAAGCGCTTTTGTGGGGTTATTCCTTCGGCTTTTAGACGCGCCACGCACGCCGCTTCAAAACGGCCTAAGAGTTCTGCGACTGGCTCATCTACGCGGTCAATTCCGCCAACCGAAACCGGTCCTGGAATAACCCGGACGGTGTCGGCATCGTAGCGTTCATCCTGTGACTGCCAAAGTGTGTCTAAACCCCACCACCGGGAGAGATCAGCGTCAATCACGGGAACGAAAGGCATGGGTTTGTGGTGTTTACGGCACCAGCCTACGAACCAGGCAGCGTCGGTTGCAGTGACAGGGGTAGTGGCTGCCTGCGGATAATTTTCCAGTAGTAGTGCCAAGGCGGCGGGACCGTCACTTACCGCTTCCAAGGTGGGGAAAAGGGTGGAGATCGGGCCGTGGTCGACTTCATGGAGCCGCGCTTCAATTCGTTGTAGTAGATCCCAGAATCGGTCCTGCCAAGTGGGGTCGCCCCAGGGGAAGGAGAGGGTGAGGACTCTTTGTGCCCACTGCTGGTAAGTCATTTCTTTGACTTCCCCGAAGAAGGGCTTAGCGGTGCGGTTTAGAGCGGCAATAATTTCTGTTCTCCGGGCGTTGATTGTGCTCATCTCGGAGCCGACTTCGGCGAGCAACCGAGAACAGGCTGCGGAAGCGTTATCGACCTCGTACATGTCCGCGTGCAGGTGGGAGAGTCCAGAGGTGACCCCTCCCCGCGATTTGCCACGTCCGACCCAGCCTCCCTGATCGTTGAGTTTTACGCCCGGAGTAGCTTTGAGCAGCTGCTTGACTTGCGGAGAAGTTTTTGCTTCTTTTACCGTCATCGCAGCGGTTCCGACGAGGATTCCATCTACTGGCATGAGCGGTAGACCGTGCCGAAGCGACCATTGTCCGGAAATATAGTCGGCGGCACGCTCGGGCGTGCCAATACCACCACCCACGCAGAGGATAACGTTTTCTCGGGTGCGAATATCCGCATAGGTGTCGCTGAGAAGATCATCAAGGTCCACCCATGAATGGTGTCCGCCGGCGTGCCCGTCTTCTACCTGCATGACGAGGGGGGTGTGGGGATTCGCGTCGGCGATTTGTAGAACCGAGCGGATCTGCTCGACCGTGCCTGGTTTAAAGCAGATATAGGGGAATCCCTCTGCCTTTAAGGAGGCAATGAGGTCGCTAGCTTCTGCAACTTCGGGGATGCCTGCTGAGATGGTCACGCCGTTGATGGGAGCGCCTGCGGAGCGAGCTTTTGAAACAATTTTTTGTACTCCAAACTGAAGGTTCCACATGAAACGGTCAAAATACATGGAGTTAAATTGTGCTGCGCGACCCGGTTCCAACTGTTCTACTAGACCGTTCTTGTGTGCGGTAAATACTTCTGCGGAGTATTGTCCGCCTCCTGCCATTTCTGCCCAGAATCCGGCGTTGGCTGCCGCTGCCACTATCTGAGGATCAACGGTTGTGGGTGTCATCCCTGCTAAGAGGATGGGGGAGTTGCCGGTGAGCCGGGTGAAAGCGGTTTCCACCACGGTTTCCCCGCTGGGAAGAGTTAACAGCTTGGGGACGTGCCGTGACCAGTCGGTAGCCTTGGGGAACTTAGCGCCGATTCTTGCGAGTTCATCGCGCTTCCTGACGCTACCGGCATCGATCACGACTGCTGGGGTGCCGGCTACCAGCTTCTGAGTCAGTCGCGCTAGACTGCTGCCCGGCCCTACCATGAGGAGATGTGGGTGTTTCTTTGTTGCGGTCTGAACAGCCTGTGGCCAGTCTTGAGGGGTCACTAGAATCTGGGTTGCTAGTTCTTTGAGCTTAACTCCAGTCAGCCCACAAACTTTCGCCCAAGCCATGGTTAGCTCCACTGCCGGTTGTAAAACGGGATGATGGAAGGGAACCGCTACGGGAAGCTCATCCCAACGTGGGTTAATGGTCGTCCCGCCTGTCAATTTGGCTTCGATTGCCGCGTTGTGTTCTTGCACGCCGAGGGTGAGCTGCTGTCGCAGCAATGCGAGTGATTGGGGCTGCCCGGAGAAAACGAAGGCCTGTGGGCCATTCTTTAGTGCTACCTGTGCGACTCCTTGGCTGTCCGAAGGAAGCTTTTCCAAAGCGGCGTTAATCGCGTCGTCACATAGTCCACGTACTGACAGTAGGCGGGAAGCAAAGGGAGAACCTCCCAGTTCTCTAACTTGGACGCTGGCGGCTGCTCCGAGCAGGAGCGCAAAAGCCAGCAGGTCCACGAGTTTTTCTTCATCATCTATCAGACTGGCGGCCCGCGCCCCGAGCAGGCCCTGTGAATGCCCGAGGGTGGGCGGCAGGGAGACTGGTAATCCGGCTGCTTCTAACTGCCAGAGGGCGGCAATCTGGCTGAGCAGGATAGCTGGCACTGACACGGCCCCGGTACGATCCAATTCGGAGCTGGGGGCAGGCTCTTCAGACAACAGAGCAAGGAGCCGTTCAGGGGCGGCTGGGACTGCCATCGTGACTGGAGCGGCGACTGCCGCTATTCGTGCTTTTGCCTGCTGTAGTAAGGCTTTGAGACGTAGGTTGGTGCCGTCTGTGATGCTTTCGCGGAGTTCTTCTTTCCAGTCTGAAGCTTGACCTGAGAAGACGAGGGTGACGGGCGCGGAGGTTAAAGCTGAAGTCATGGTAATCCTTTTAAATCGGTTTTGTTTAGAGCGGCGGGTTGGTGCTATGTCGATAGATTTTTTGCGGCCGCCGTTTCGCTTGGGTAAGTTTCAAGGCAGAGATAATGGTGGGGCGGGTTTGCTCTGGAGAGATGAGTCCATCGAGAGCCCCAATCTGTAGGGAAAGGTTTGGGTTAACTGCCTGTGTGGAGTAGATTTCTTCTAGTCTTTGCCGGGCGGCAGTGACGTCATCTCCGTCTGCTTGGAGTTGTTTGAGCTCTTTCCGGTAGACGATATTTACTGCCCCCTCGGAACCCATTACGGCGATTTCGGCGCCGGGCCAAGCAAAGTTGAAGTCAGCTCCCATAGCTTTGGAGCCCATCACGATGTAGGCTCCCCCGTAGGCTTTGCGTACAATAATGGTGACTAGGGGCACGGTGGCGGTCGCGTAGGCGGTAATCATTTTGGCACCACGTCGGATAATCCCGGCACGTTCTTGTTCAGTGCCGGGACGGTAGCCGGGAACATCCACGAGGGTTACGACGGGGATGTTGAAAGCATTGCAAAATTGGACGAAACGGGAGGCTTTTTCGGAAGCATTCACGTCTAGGGTGCCGGCGTCAACCAAAGATTGGTTCGCGACGATTCCCACGCTTCGTCCTTGAAAGGCGGCGAATCCGGTAATCACATTGGCCGCGAAAAGTTCTTGAATTTGGAGGAATTCCCCGTGGTCAACTAGGTGTTCAATCACTTCAACCATATCGTAGGGCTGTTTGCTATTGACCGGGACGAGGTCAGCGACTTGGGCGGCACGCGAATCATCTTCGGGATTGGTTTGATAGGCGAAGGTAGGAGCATCTTCTTCCGCTGAACTGGGCAGGTAGGAGAGCAAGCTGCGCGCGTAATCGAGGGCGTCTTCTTCATCTTCTGCCAGATAGTGGGCAACTCCGGTAGTGGCAGAATGTAATACTGCCCCGCCGAGGTCTGCGGAGGTGACTTGCTCACCGGTGACAGCTTTGACTACTTCTGGTCCGGTAACGAACATGAAAGAGGAGTCTTTGGTCATAATCACGAAGTCGGTGAGAGCGGGCCCGTATACGGCGCCTCCCGCGCAAGGGCCCACGATGATGGAAATCTGGGGGATTAGACCTGAGGCTTCGCTGGTTTTCTTAAAGATTTGACCATATTGTGCTAAGGCTGCGACTCCTTCTTGGATGCGGGCACCCCCAGAATCGAGGAGGGAAATGATGGGGATCCGTAAGTCTATGGCCTGGTCCATGAGGTGAAGCATTTTGCTGCCTTCTACCTCGCCGAGGGTGCCTCCCTGCACGGAAAAATCTTGCGCGATGATGGCGACGGCTCGGCCGGAAATCTCTGCGAACCCAGTGATGACGCCGGAGCCGAGGTAATCTTCATCAATGTTTCCACCCGCGAAGCGCTGAATCTCTTGGAAGGAGCCCTCGTCTACTAGGGCATGGATGCGCTCGCGCGCGGTTTTTTTGCCTTTTTTGTGCTGAGTAGCTTGGGCGCGTTCTTCAGCTTTGCGGTGGAGGCTTTCCACATGACTGAGATATGTGCTCCGCGTTTGTGCGGGGCGGGTAGAGAATCCCGTAGTCAGACGTTTCGCGGTATCTTTAGCGAAGTCTAAAAGATTTGGAATCTTGGGACTCATGAGGGGTCCTTTTCAGTGTCGGGGTTGATTGTGACCAGGAGCTGATAGGGTGAGACGGAATCCCCCACCCCTACTGTGATGGTGGTGACGGTGCCGTTCACGGGAGCAGCTAGGGGTTGCTCCATTTTCATGGCTTCCACCACGATGACTAGCTCTCCGGCGGATACATGGTCGCCTTCTGTGACGGCAACCCGGACCACTGTCGCCTGCATCGGTGACATCACCTGGTTACTGTTTGTAGTGGCTGCGGCTACTCCTTCCCGTCGGGGGCGTCTTCGTAGCTGCGCTGGGGCTGCGCGCTCTGTGCTGCCATTACCTAACTGTGTGAGTAATTCTTGGGGAAGGCGGAGCCGTCGTCGCTGGCCATCTAGTTCTATTTCGAACTCGGCTGCCCATTCTGGGTGGGCGCCGCCGGTACCTCCGGAGCCGGTTGAGGGCGGCACTGGCGCAGTTGCCACAGTTTGGCTCTCGAGGCGGACGAGGTGTTGTTCTTCCAACCAGCGCGTGTGGACTTTGCCGCCTTCCGGGTCCGTGAACTCGGGGCTGTTGAGGACCTGCTCATAGAGGGGCGCACAACTGGGAACACCTCCAATTCGGAGCTCTCCGAGGGCTCTGCGGGCCCGCGCGATCAGTTGCTCTCGGGTCGGTGCGGTGACAATAATTTTCGCAATCATTGAATCAAAAGCCACCGGGATTTCCTCGTTTGGGGCCAGGGCGGCATCGATACGGATTCCGGGGCCTTTGGGCCATTCAATCTCAGTCAGAGTTCCGGCCGTGGGCAGAAGCTGCCGGGCTGGGTCTTCACTGGTGATTCGCATCTGCAAGGAGTGTCCCCGTGGGGTGTCGGCAAGGGGTGCCAGCTGAGTAAGATCACCACCGCCGGCAATTGCTAGCTGTAAAGCTACCAGATCAGTTCCGGTGACTTCTTCTGTCACCGTGTGCTCCACTTGGAGACGAGGGTTCACCTCTAGAAAGTATGGTCGGTTGTCTGCGTCTATTAAGAATTCGCAGGTCCCAGCCCCCTGGTAGTTAACCGCGGTGAATAACGCCTCGGACCACTCCGCCAAGGTAGCTTCCGTTTCAGCGGTTAAAGCTGGCGCAGGGGCTTCTTCAATCAGTTTTTGATTCCGTCTTTGCACCGAGCAATCTCTGGTGGATGCTAACCAGAAGTTGCCGTGCTGGTCGCGCAAGCATTGGGTTTCCAAATGTCGCGCACCGACTAGTCGTTTCTCAGCGAAATATTGTCTCAAAGGATGTGTGGGAGGAATCTGGGCGTCTGGATCTAAACCGTGGTCGCGCCAAAGTGTGCCAACCGCTGCAGCGTCAGCTAGTTCGAGGATTCCTCTGCCGCCCCCGCCGGCGGGGTTCTTCAACAGAATTGGAAAACCTGCGTCTTCTCCGAATTCGATCAGCTCCGCCTGGGTTCGCACGGGTTGGGTGGTGCCGGGAATGACGCCGACCCCCAACTGCTCCGCTAATGCACGGGCAGCACTTTTATTTCCAAGTGCTCGTATTGCTTCCGCAGAGGGGCCTAGCCAGATCATGCCGGCGGCTTGGATAGCATCGGCGAAGTCTGGTTCCTCGGAGAGGAAACCGTATCCAGGATGAACGGCAGCGGCTTCAGCCGTGTGCGCCAGCGCTAAGATTGCCTCCGCGTTGAGATAGGTTTGTGCGGCAGTTGTGCCGGGAAGCGAGTATGCTTCGTCAGCCAATTTTGTCCAAGTAGCGCCCCTGTCAGGGTCCGCGTAGACCGCGATTGAACGTACCCCTAGTTCGCGGGCGGTACGAAAAATCCGGGCCGCGATTTCTCCCCGATTAGCTACTAGTACGGAAGTCGGATAGTTCACAGCGCCTCCTGAAAAGTCACGAATTTTTGTGGGGTTCGCAAAGTCACGTCACCCGCGGAAACCAGTTCCTCGCCCGCAGTGGTGGCAATGAGGGCATGGCCGCAATCAGTTAAATCTGTCAAGATTCCAGTAATCTGGCGCGGCTGGGCTTCGGTCAGTACGGTCGCGATCACGGTTTTTCCTAGGGTGTCAAGGGATTGCCGATATTGTGCGGCTAGGCCACTAGCATGTGCATCCCATTGCTTCTCTTGCCAGCGCGTCACGAGGACTAACACTCGTTCGATAATCTGTCCTCTCAGCTGCTCAGTAGAGAGCTCGGCAGTAAACCCTCGTTTCTCCAGTTCGACTTGCAGGGAGGTTGCTGCACTGACCGGTAACTGTGCCGCCGTCATCGTCGTGTTCACCCCAATCCCGCAAGCCACATCCACCCACGGAGTATCCGCTGTTATCTGATTTAGTGCGGTCGCTATCACGCCTCCGAATTTTTTCCCGGAGAGCTGTAAATCATTCGGCCATTTCAAAGTGACTTCGCCAGCTAAGGCAGGAAAAGCTTCCCGCACAATCTGTGCCGCCGCAATTGCCCCTAAGGCAGTCAGCCAAGGGGCAGAGGCTGCGAACGGGCCGGGAATACGGACCACAATGGTGCTCAATGAGCAGGTTCCTGGCGCCGCATTCCATGTGCGATTGAAGCGCCCTCGGCCTTTGGTTTGGGCGTGAGCGGTCACAGTGAAGAGTGGGCCGGCGCGGTGCTCAGTGTACTCCCCGAGTAGTCTGCCAGCCTCAGATTGGGTGCTGTCGATGAGTTGGTAGTGATAGGAGCGAGGGGTCTCGGAAGTCATCCTGTCGCTTTCTGACTCGTGAAAAAGGAACTGTTTTCACGATAGAAACAGAGAACGAGAGAATGAAATACATTAATGTATATGGGCGCGTAGGAATGGCATCAAGGAGCGCAAAAAGACCTAAGTTTTGCGGAAAATTACCTGCCAGCAACTTAAAATATGGATTGAGTCACACGTTTTGGTTTGGGTTTAACGGGGCGGAGCAGGCTGCCAGGAGCATCACAATCATCTGGTTAATTTCTTCGCTGGTGGGCAGATCAGGGCGGTTTTCAGCACTCGGTCTATCTTCCCCTTGTTGTCTCCAGACGTCATATCCGGTAGCTCGGAGGACGACACCAATGACTGCTTGAGCGACAGCTTCGGGGCGTTGAACCATCTTTCTGTCGACTACGTGCAGGATTTGTTGGAGCACATGGGCCATCGAATCTACGAATTCCTGGTTGATGTGGCGAAACTGGATTCCCCAAGCGGGGACGCGGGCGGCCCGCACTAGCATTTCATTGTGGATAATAAAATACTCCCGATCGAGTTTCAGCTCGGCAAGTACTTTGCTCAGCAGGTCGGTCATTTTATCGAGGTAGTTTTCTCCTCGTTCAAGCTGATTATGCTCAGCTAAAAGTTCAGATTCCCAACGTTCAGCAACCCGATTAAGTCTTCTAATGGTGGTGTCATATTCATCTTGAGCTACCAGGGTGAATAAGTCCTCTTTATTGCCGAAATTGGAGTAGAATGCGCCTCGACTGTACCCGGCTACGGAGCAGATTCTTTCCAGTGTGCAGCCTTCGATTCCGTGCGAGACCATGACGGCGCGAGTGGCGGCAATCAGCCGTTCTTGGGTTTCAAACCGGTCGCTCATGAGGCCTCCAGAAGCTGGTGTGAGAAGTGGCTCTCTCGGGCCTAGTTTAGCTCTGAAGTAAAAAACTGAAAACTGCATGCTAGCTGAAGACAGTCTTTGGCTTTGCCCTTTGCGTAAATCAGAGGGCAGATGTTTCACCTCTCGCCTAGACTAGAGATTAATACAGGCAGTTAAAACTGCGGATCTGAGGGAATGCTGAGGGCATCCCGGAAATGGAGAAGAAATCATGTCGGATAGTCCCCGCGTGCGCAAGGTAGCTGATCGAATTCAACAGGTGGTTGCCCAGTTATTGGAGCGTCGTATTAAGGATCCGCGTCTCGGTTTCGTGACGATTACTGACGTTAGGGTGACGGGCGATTTGCAGCATGCCACGATTTTTTACACCGTCTACGGGACCGATGAGGAGCGGGCCGGGACTGCGGCCGCGTTGAATTCTGCGAAGGGTCTGATTCGCTCAGAGGTCGGTAAGGCTTTGAAGATTCGTCTCACTCCTGCTTTGGAGTTTGTGGCGGATGCTTTACCGGAAACCGCTGCCAGTATTGAGGACGCACTGATTGAGGCCCGGCACCGTGACGCTGAGTTGGCGAAGCTGGCAGAGAACGCCACTTATGCCGCTGGACCTGACGCGTACCGGACGAAGGATGAAGACGACGAAGCAGAAGATGATGTGATTGATGGCTTCCAGGGCTTCTGAGCAGGATCTGACTCTCGTGACTGTTCCCTCACCCAAACGCGGGCTACGAGAGGGAGAGATCGCTTTACCTCGCGGTAGCGTTACCGCCCAGGCCGGACTCCTCGTCCTGGATAAACCGCAGGGACGAACCAGTCACGATCTGGTTGCCGCAGTTCGACGCTTAGCTGCCACGAAAAAGGTGGGGCATGCAGGCACCCTCGACCCTCTGGCAACCGGCGTGCTGGTACTGGGAATCGGGCAGGCTACCAAGCTCCTCACCTATGTTGTGGGGGCAGATAAAACCTATGAGGCGACTATCCGGTTAGGGGCTAGCACCATCACGGATGACGCCGAGGGGGAAGTGACGGCGGCTGCTGGCGCTGAGAACCTTAGCCTCGCCCAAATCGAGGCTGGAATCGCTCAGCTTCGGGGTGAAATCATGCAGGTCCCCTCAGCTGTTTCTGCCATTAAAATCAACGGGAAACGCTCCTATGCGCGGGTCAGAGCTGGGGAGACGGTCGAATTGGCCGCCCGACCGGTCACCATTCATCGTTTTGAGATTCTCTCAGATATCGAAACACAACAGTTGGAAGATGGGGTAACGGTGCAAGACCTGAAGGTGCTGGTGGAGTGCTCTTCAGGCACCTATATTCGCGCCCTCGCCCGGGATTTAGGTGAAGCCCTAGGATGCGGCGGTCATCTGACCCAGTTGCGGCGCACTCAAGTTGGGCCGTTCACATTAGCAGACGCGAAGACCCTGCCGGAGCTTGCCCAAGCGGTATCTGAAGACAATGAAGCTGAAGCGCCACAGGGGTTGCAGACTCTGAGCCTAGATGAGGCTTGCGGCCGCTACTTCCCAACCCGCCCGGTGGGTGAAGAACTAAAAGATCTTCGCTACGGGCGGCCAATCAGCCGCAGTAATCTTAGTGGGGTAGTAGCTGCTCAAGATGACTCCGGGCATACGGTGGCTCTAATCGAAGACCGCGGCAAGTATGCTCGTCCCGTGTACGTAATTGACCCGGCCTAATGAAAAGCAAATCGAAGGAAGATAGATGCAGGTATGTAAAGCCCTCGCGCAGGTGCCAGAAGATACTGACAGCGTAGCTACGATTGGGATTTTTGATGGTGTTCACTTAGGGCATCGCCGCCTTGTCAAAGCCGTTGTGGAGCGCGCCAAGGCGCGAAATGTGCAGGCTTGGGCAATCACTTTCGACCCGCATCCAGCTACTTTGCATCAACCAGAGCGGGGCGTACGTTTGATTATGTCCCTTTCTGATCGTTTGGCGACACTTTCCGCCCTCGGTCTAGATGGCGTATTGGTAGAGCCTTACACCCGGGAACTTTCCAGTTTAAGCCCGCGTCAATTCGTTGAGCGTTACTTTGTGAAAGGGCTGGGCGTGAAGGAAGTGATTGTCGGGCAAGACGTTCGTTTTGGTCACGATAACTGCGGTGATATCCACACGCTATTTTCCCTTGGGGAAGAGTTTGGTTTTACCGTGACCGTGGTATCTGAACAGACTGCGAAGAGTGGCCGGCGGTATTCTTCCACCTGGGTGAGGGAAGCCCTCAAAGCCGGTGATGTGGCGCAGGTGAAAGAGATTTTGGGCTCTCCTCATCGCGTGCGCGGCCAAGTCGTACACGGTTTCAAGCGTGGCCGTGAGCTTGGCTTCCCGACTGCAAACCTGGATGCCGAGACAGTTGGGGAAATCCCTGGTGATGGCGTTTATGCGGGCTGGCTGGTCCGCTCTGTGCCGAACTCTCAGCATGCCTATGAGAGGCTAGCCGCGGCTATCTCGGTGGGGACCAACCCGCATTTTGACGGGGAAAAGCGAACCATTGAAGCCCATGTGCTGGGGCGGAGCGACTTGAACCTGTACGGCGAAAACGTGGGTATAGAGTTCATCAAAAAGCTCCGCGGAATGCAAAGCTTCGACTGTCTAGATGACTTATTGAATCAGATGGATGAGGATCTGCGAGCCGCTGCAGAACTGCTGAGCGTCCCGGCCGCCGGACGGGTCAATCCGGCAGCGGTCACCGCCCGTTAGTCTTCACGGAATCTGCTGTGGCGCTCAGCGTGGCCTGTCTCACCGCTGAATAGTGGGCTTAGCCTGAAGTTGTAGAAGCCAAACATGATAGGATGAATAAAGCCGTCAAGCCGGCCACGGATGTGTCATGCGCAGAAGAACATGCTCTGCCGCTCCGTGCAACGATTTATTTAAAAGGAGAATCCTATGCCCTTGAGCAAGGAAGTTAAAGACAAGATTATTGCTGAATACGCGACTCATCCGGGCGACACGGGTTCACCTGAGGTGCAGATTGCACTGCTCAGCCAGCGCATCAGCGACCTGACTGAACACTTCAAGACCCATAAGCATGATCACCACTCACGTCGTGGTTTGTTGCTTCTGGTTGGTCACCGTAAGCGTCTGCTTGGTTACCTGAAAGACATTGACATTGAGCGCTACCGTGCGCTGATTGCCCGTCTTGGCATTCGCGGCTAGTTAAGCTTTCCGGCCCAGTTCGTATGATTCGGACTGGGCCGGACCCGCAAATCTGCGCGGGGATGCATCGCATCGTAGCAGGTTAAACACAGAGGTAGGAACTTGCCGGTTTTCGGTAGTGGCTTACGGAATAAGTGTTGAGCAGTAGCTCCACAAATGTCCGTGGGCCTCAATCGAGAGCCGCGGTTCCTAAGATTGAAAGATGAAAAGGAGGACCATGTCGGTTCCCGAAATTGTGGCCGCAGAGGCCGTAATTGATAATGGCCGTTTCGGCCAGCGCGTAGTGCGTTTTGAGACTGGCCAGTTGGCCCGTCAAGCAGCCGGTTCGGCTGTCGCTTTCCTAGATGATGAGACAATGATTTTGTCTGCCACCACCGTAGGTAAGCACCCCAAAGACCAGTTCGATTTCTTCCCGTTGACGGTTGATGTTGAAGAGCGCCAGTATGCTGCCGGTAAGATTCCGGCCTCATTCTTCCGCCGTGAAGGTCGCCCCACCACGGAAGCTATTTTGGCTTGCCGTCTGATGGACCGTCCGTTGCGTCCTTCCTTCGTGAAGGGTCTGCGTAACGAGGTACAGGTCGTCGCTACGATTCTGTCCATCAACCCCGATGATGCTTATGACGTGTTGGCTATTAACGCTGCCTCCATGTCCACCCAGATTGCTGGTCTGCCGTTCTCCGGCCCGATTGGCGGCACCCGCCTGGCCTTGATTGATGGCCAATGGGTTGCTTTCCCGCGTTACTCAGAGCTTGAGCGTGCAGTTTTCACCATGGTGGTAGCTGGACGTGCAGTCAAGCGTGCAGACGGCAGCGACGACATCGCCATTATGATGGTGGAAGCCGAAGCTACCGAGCATGCTTGGGAACTCATCGAAGCCGGCGCTGGTAAGCCCACTGAGGACACCGTTGCTGAAGGTTTGGAAGCAGCTAAGCCCTTCATTCGCGTGCTCATTGATGCACAGCAGGAAGTCGCTGATCATGCTTCTAAGCCCACGTCAGAGTTCCCCTTGTTCCCCGATTACGCTCCAGAGCATTTCGAAGCGATGAAGACGCAGGTTGGCGACAAGCTAGCTGAAGCGCTTACCATCGTGGAAAAGCTACCGCGTGAAGAGAAGCTGGACGAGGTCCGCGACGAGGCACTTGAGGCTCTGGCCGCAGAGTTCCCCGAGGGCGAGAAGGAGCTCAAGGCTGCTTTCCGTTCACTGACCAAGGAAACCGTGCGTCAGCGCGTGCTCACCGAAGGCGTCCGGATGGACGGCCGTGGCGTACGCGATATCCGCTCTCTTTCGGCTGAGGTTGAGGTTGTTCCTCGTGTCCACGGCTCCGCACTGTTCCAGCGCGGTGAAACCCAGATTATGGGTATCACTACCTTGAACATGCTGCGTCTTGAGCAGCAGCTTGACGGCTTGAGCCCGATTGACTCCAAGCGTTACATGCACCACTACAACTTCCCGCCCTACTCAACTGGTGAAACCGGTCGGGTAGGTTCCCCGAAGCGTCGCGAAATCGGCCACGGTGCGCTGGCTGAGCGGGCTCTGGTTCCGGTTCTACCGACCCGTGAAGAGTTCCCGTACGCTATCCGCCAAGTCTCTGAAGCCTTGGGCTCAAATGGCTCCACCTCAATGGGTTCTGTCTGCGCCTCCACTTTGGCTCTGTTCAACGCTGGCGTGCCTTTGCGTGCTCCCGTTGCCGGTATCGCCATGGGTCTCATGTCGGACCAGGTTGACGGGGAGACTCGTTACGTCGCCCTGACCGACATTTTGGGTGCCGAGGATGGTTTCGGCGACATGGACTTCAAGGTTGCTGGTACCTCTGAGTTCATTACTGCAATCCAGTTGGACACCAAACTTGACGGGATTCCCTCGGATGTGCTCAAGAGTGCTCTGGGACAGGCCCGCGATGCTCGCTTGACTATCCTTGACGTGATGAGCCAGGCAATCGACAGCCCCGACGAGATGGCTCCGACCGCTCCTCGCGTGCTGACGGTACAGGTTCCGGTTGACAAGATTGGTGAAGTCATTGGCCCGAAGGGCAAGATGATTAACCAGATTCAGGAAGATACCGGCGCCGACTTGACCATCGAAGATGACGGCACTGTTTACATCGGTGCCACTGATGGTCCGTCTGCTGAAGCGGCCCGCAATATGGTCAACGCCATCGCGAATCCGCAGATGCCTGAGGTTGGAGAGCGTTTCGTTGGGACGGTTGTAAAGACCACTACCTTCGGTGCTTTCGTTTCATTGACCCCCGGTAAGGATGGCCTCTTGCATATTTCTCAGCTGCGTCGCCTAGTGGGTGGCCAGCGCGTGGAAAACGTGGATGACGTGGTCCAGGTCGGTCAGCAGCTCCAGGTTGAAATCGCTGAAATCGATCAGCGCGGCAAGCTCAGCTTGCATGCCGTGGTTGAGGGCGAAGAAGCCGAAGCAGTTGAAGAGGCCGAAACTGAGGCCGCTGAAGGTAATGAAGATGATCGTCATGACGATCGCCGCCGTAACCGCCGCGATAATGATGGTGAAGAGCGTGGAGACCGTAAGGGTGGCCGTGGCCGCCGTGAGCGTCGTCCCCGTAACCGCACTCGCCGTCACAGCGAAAACGACTGATTGCCTAAACCGGCTCCATTGAGCTGAGTAGAGCATCTTAACTGGTGGCCCTGAGAGTCTCTCTCAGGGCCACCAGTGCTTTCAGCCAGTAGAATAGGTGCCAAGAAATACCTGGCCACAAACGCTATGATGACTCAGTGATGAGTAAACAGAACCGAATTGAACTACCCAGCCTGCCCGCCTCCAATCCGAATGCCTTCGTCAGCTTTGATGAAGATGGCGCAACCGTAAAACGAAGCGTCCTCCCTGGCGGTATTCGCGTTATCACGCAGCGGGTTCCCGCGACTCGCTCAGTTGCCGTTGGGGCATGGCTACCGGTCGGCTCCCGTGATGAACACGACGGGCATTACGGCTCAACGCACTTCCTTGAACACCTCCTATTCAAGGGTACTAAGACCCGCACAGCCTTGCAGATTGCCTCTGCTTTCGATGAGGTCGGGGGACAGTCAAATGCTTCCACCTCGAAGGACTACACCAACTATCATGCGCAGATCCTGGCAGAGGATTTGCCTATGGCCATTGAAGTGCTTCTCGACATGGTGACCTCATCCTTGTTAGATAAAGCCGAAATGGACATGGAACGGGGTGTCATTCTAGAAGAACTAGCGGCAGCGGCAGATGACCCGACGGATGTCCTGTTCGACGACTATGCTGCACTGGTTTACGCTGGCTCCGCGCTGGCCCGTCCGGTTGGCGGTACTCGTGAAACAGTTAGTGCAGTGACACGTGAAGCCATCTGGGAACACTACCAGCGTACTTATTCTTCACAGAACCTAGTGGTTGCTGCCGCCGGTAATCTAAACCATGAGCAAGTCTGCGAAATGGTGCTAACCGCTGTCGCTAGAGGGCACTGGGACACTACCAGCGATAGTGCTCCCTCCCCAGTGCGTCCCGCGGATGCAATCCCAGATCCGCGGCCAGGTAGACACCTTTCCCGCAAGAGCGTTGAACAAGGACATATCGCAGTGGGTACACGCTCACTCCCCATGGGTGACGAGCGCCGCTCACACATGATGGTGCTCGCTTCGGTCCTTGGCTCAGGCATGTCCTCTAGGCTTTTCCAAGAGGTTCGTGAACGCCGTGGTCTGGCCTACACTACTTTCGCTTTCAACCAGACCTACACTGAGGCAGGCTCCTTCGGCATGTACGCCGGCTGTAAGCCCAGCAATCTCGCAGAGATTGAACGCGTCATGGTCGGCGAATGGGAGAAACTAGCTGCTCACGGGCCCACCGCTGAGGAACTTCGCCGCATTACAGGCCAAACCAGAGGATCAGTCGCCCTCGGCATGGAATCAAACTATGCTCGCATGCATCGCCTTGGTCGTTCGGAAGTCTCCATGGGACACATCGAACTACTCTCAGATCAACTTAACGATATTGAAGCAGTCACGGCTGCTGATGTTGCCACCCTCGCTACCGAGCTTTTGGACGGTCCTCGCATGGTGGCAACCGTTGCACCTGAACTCCTCTAAATTTATCCGCCCGGCGCCCTCGCCCACCCACTCAGAAAGATACAAAATGACGCACTCACACAAGGACGCCGCTAGGCTTGCCAAAGCAGAAGACGCCGGCATTATTGGACAGCTACTCGCTGCAGATATGCGCACTCGCATCACTTTAGCCGCACCCGACTACGCCAAGCAGTTAGTTCCCATGATTGATGAAAAACTATTGGCTGAGAGCTGGCTTGAAGCCATTACCTCCCGCGATGGAGAAACCGTACTGGTTGCTACCGCAGATAACGAAATCGTCGGTTTTGCCGCCTACATGCAGGTGCCTGAAACGGGTGAAGATGGGGGTAAGACCGCTGAAATCCTTTCCTTTACGATTGCGGAAAATCACCGTCGCCAGGGGCACGGCTCACGCTTATTGCAGGCCGTAGTCGACCACGCGAAGCTGGGCAGTGATGAACTGCGGGTCTGGATTTCCCCGAATGATGAAGCCCGTGTCCGCTTCTACGATTCAGCTGGTTTCGGGGCGACCCCGGCGAAGCGCACGCTCAATCTTGGTCCAGTGAAAGATCCAGAGAACCTCTGGGTTACCCGCATCAAGGCGGACGGGGAAGACTAAGAATCTAAGATGGGCTGCTTCTTCGCGGGTTTGTCGATTCGTGTGGGGTGGCTGGGGAAGAATCTCACTACCAAGGCAAAAGATGAGAATATTGGCAATCGCCTGCCAGCGCATAGTGAAGCACCCCAAGATAGTGCACAATAGGAACTGTGAAGCCTTTATATGAAAACTTGCAAGTTCCCGGTCCCGTTCCAGCAGATACCCTCCGGGTCATCCCCCTAGGTGGCCTTGGAGAAGTCGGCCGCAATATGACGGTCTTTGAAATCGATGGGAAACTACTCATCGTTGACTGTGGCGTGCTTTTCCCGGAAGAAAACCAGCCTGGTGTTGATTTAATTTTGCCTGATTTTTCGGCGATTGCTGACCGTCTGGAGGACGTGCAAGCGCTCGTCTTGACGCACGGCCATGAGGACCACATTGGGGCGGTCCCATACTTGCTGCGGCTCAGAGAAGATATCCCCGTCTACGGTTCTGAGCTGACCTTGGCTTTCCTGGAGCCGAAGCTGAAAGAACATCGCCTGCAAGACACCGAACTACATCAGGTGGCTGAGGGTGACACTACAGACCTCGGGCCCTTCAGCCTTGAATATGTTCCGGTCACCCACTCCATTCCGGATGCTCTGGCCGTGATGATTCGTACCAGTGCCGGGAATGCCCTGATTACCGGTGACTTCAAGATGGATCAGTTGCCGCTGGACCGTCGCATTACTGATCTGCGTTCTTTTGCTCGTTTTGGTGAAGAAGGCGTGGACTTGTTCTTAGTGGACTCCACGAACGCGGAGGTTCCCGGATTCACTACCCATGAGCGGGAAATCGGTCCTGTCCTAGATCAGGTTTTTGCGCAGGCAGAAAGCCAAGTCATTGTGGCTTCCTTCGCCTCACATGTGCATCGCGTGCAGCAGGTGATTGACGCTGCCGCGAAGCATAATCGCCGCGTCTGCCTGATTGGTCGTTCCATGGAGCGGAACATGAAGATTGCCGCGGAGCTAGGTTTCTTGAATATTCCCGAGGGCGTCCTCATTGACAGCCGTGAAGTTATGGATCTGCCTCCCGAGCGGCGCTGTTTCATGGCGACCGGTTCACAGGGAGAACCCATGGCAGCATTGGCGAGGATTGCGGACGGCTCTCACCGTTTCGTGGAGCTTGAGCCTGGCGACACTGTCATCTTCGCTTCCTCTTTGATTCCCGGCAATGAGAACTCCGTCTTTAGAGTGATTAATGGTCTGATGCGTTTAGGTGCCAATGTGGTTCACCAAGGCAAGTCTCTTGTGCACGTCTCCGGTCACGCTTCCGCCGGCGAGTTGCTGTATTGCTATAACATTGTCCGCCCCAAGAATGTGCTTCCGATTCACGGCGAAATCCGCCACCTGGTTGCGAACGGCAGGCTTGCTGTGCTCACCGGCGTACCCGAAGATAATGTCCCGTTAGCAGAAGATGGCGTGGTGGTAGACCTCTATGACGGTCACGCCCAAGTGGTAGGACAGGTCCCCTGCGACTATGTTTACGTGGATGGCCGCTCCGTCGGTGAAATTAGTGATGAAGAGCTGAAGGACCGCATGACGCTGGGCTCAGAAGGCTTCGTTGCCGTTCACGCTGTGGTTGAGAAATCAACCGGCATGGTGCTGGCCGGCCCGACTATTACCATCAGGGGAGTGGCCGAGGACGCTTCAGTCTTCGAAGAAATCGAATCCGAGGTCGCTGAAGCACTGGCAGAGGCTGCCCGCCCCGGTAACGTGCCAGCCCATCAGCTGCAGCAGGCCATGCGCCGCGTGATCGGCCGTTGGGTGGGGCGCCGGCTGCGTCGTCGTCCGGTAATCGTCCCGATTGTTACTGAGGTGTAAAGTTGGCTTCTACGCAGAGATTGCGGCACTCCTGGACTAAAACTGTAGAAGATTACCTGCCTTCCGTGTTGGGTGGGGCACTTTATTTGTCCGCATTCTTTTCATTTCTCTTGTTGTTTGCAAGTTCTACTCGGGGTTGGCTGGGGGAGACTATTAACACGGTAGTGTTTGCTCTCTCTTTTCTGGGCCTGCCGGTAGCTTCTTCCTTGCTCAATATTGCGGTAACTGGCTTGGCGGCCACGATGGCTGTGAGACGTAAGCGGGTTGTGTGGTGGGGATTTTTCACCTACCAATCTTTGATTTTGCTGGCCAATGTGGTCATTTATATTGATGATGGATATCAGGACAGCTTTAATCTTTGGTCTGCCTTCACCAATCTTATAGTTCTGCTGCTGTTAGTTGTGGGGCGGCGAGCTTTTCCAGGAAAGATTGGGAAAGGCTCCATTTTTGGAGCGTTAGCAATTTTCGTGGGAGGATTGCTGATAGTATTCCAGATTGGTTTTTTGATTGCGCGATTACTACGCCCTGAAATTCCATATGAACGGATTGTGCTTTGGGTGACTTATCGGCTTTTTGGTGCCGAGTACTTTAGCCTTTGGGAGGGTCCTGTCCCGCATTCGCCTAATCCTCTGGGTTTGGGCATTTCTTTGGCCGGCGTAGTCGTCTTGGTATCCGCTTTGCTTTATTTTTTCCGCAGTTACCGGGCTGTCGGTACAACTCGCGAAGAAGATTTGCGGGTGCGGCGGTTAATTAATGAGTTTCCGGAAGATTCTTTGTCGTATTATGCGACTCGGGCCGAACGGTCTGTCGTGTTTTCGCCCAATGGTCGTGCCGCGGTTTCATATGCTTTGAGCTCGGGGGCTGCGATTGCGGCAGCAGATCCGATTGGCGATCCCCAGTATTGGCATGAAGCAATTCGGGAATGGGTAAAACTTTGTTACCGAAGTGGCTGGGCTCTAGGCGTGTTGTCAGCTTCTGAGTCGGGCGCGCGTGCTTACCAGCAGGCGGGCTTTCATTTCCACGCGATGGGTGATGAGGCGATTGTTTACCCTGACCGATTTAACTTTTCAGCCCAGCAGATGCGCGGCTTGAGCAAGTCGGTTCGCAGGGTTCGCCGTCATGGAATTCGGATTGAGGTGCGCCGGATGAATCAGATTCCCGCCCCCGAGTTGCGGGAGTTGCGTCAGGCTGCGGAGCTCTATCGTAACGGCGATGAGCGTGGTTTCACTATGAGTCTGGACCGGATTCTCGATATTGAGGATGGGCGCACCATGGTGGTGACAGCCCGGGAGGGGGACACCCTCCACGCTTTGTTAACTTTTGTGCCTTGGGGTGCAAATGGTCTTTCTTTGAGCCTGATGAGACGTAACCCCCGTTCGGTTAATGGTGTCATCGAAGCTATGGTAGTGCACTTGATTGAGTCTGCAAAAGATATCTCAATTACCCGGATTTCCTTGAATTTTGCGATGTTTAGGCACGCTTTTGTGGCGGGAGAGTCGGTCACTGCAAATCTTTTTCATCGCTTGGTGCTCACCCTCATGCGCTTTGGTTCACGGTTCTGGCAGTTGGAGTCTTTATATGAATCTAACGCCCGTTATCAACCGGAATGGTTTCCTCGGTATATGGGTGTGCGGCATAGTTCCCAGACTCTTTCAGTACTGTTAGCTTGTGGCCGTCTGGAAGGCTTCTTACCTCGTTTCGGTTTTGCGCAAGCCGAGGGGAGACTGTGGCAGGTCGACGAAGAGTATTTGACGGAGGTTCGTCAGATTGAACAGCCTGACCCGTCCGTAGTGGCGGATTCTTTGCGCTTGTCTGAGCAGGAGCGGGTGCGTCGCAGTAAGGCTCGACGTTTAGAGCGGAAAGGCCGGGAGATTTATCCAGCCGGAGTGGAAGCTGGAGAGCCTCTGTCGGTGGTCCGAGAGCTTGCTATTCGGTGTACGACGGGACAGGTTTCCTCCGCTCAGGTAGTTACCTCCGGACGCATTCGGGTAATCCGTAATCTGGGCGGGATAATCTTTACAGAAATCTATTCTGACGGTGAGAAGCTGCAATTAATGATTGAGCGAGACCAGCTTCCGGAAGCCGATTTTCAAGATTTTTCTTGTCTCGATTTGGGTGATATGGTACGCATCACTGGTGTACCTGCACGGTCTCGGCGAGGTGAACCCTCAGTGCAGGTAAAGAGTTGGCAGCTGCTCGCTAAGTCTTTACGGCCTTGGCCTGCTACCCATCAGGTGCTAGACGCGGCTACGCGAATGCGTGAGCGAGCCCTCCACTTAGCCCACACTCCAGATGCTTTGGAGCTGATTAAAATGCGCTCGCGGGCGGTGCGAGCCGTTCGCACCGAACTTGATGCGGAAGGTTTTCTGGAGGTTGAAACCCCCATACTGCAGTCGGTTAAAGGTGGAGCAAACGCAAGACCTTTCGTCACTTATCTTCGGGCATATGGGTCCGACGTGTTTTTACGGATCGCACCTGAGCTTTATCTAAAGCAACTGGCTGTTGCCGGTATGGGAGCAATCTTTGAGCTTGGACGTTCATTCCGCAACGAAGGCGCGGACGCCACCCACAATCCCGAGTTCACTTCTCTTGAAGCCTACCGGGCTGGAGCTGACTATCATGATATGCGGCTACTTACGCAGCGGCTATTCCAGGCGGCCGCCCGCGCTGTGCACGGTCAAGAGATCTGTTTGCGTCCACGCTCCGAAAGCGATTTCGGGAAGCTACCGGTAGCGCGCACGGTCGAGGGCGTAGAGATGGTGGCTTTCGATATTTCCGGTGACTGGCCAGTGGTCCCGGTTCTCTCAGCGGTGTCTGCCGCATGCGGGTACGAAATCACCACTGAGATAAGTGCTGAACGACTGGTGGAGATTTGTCGCGAATACCAGATTGAGGTTCCCGCTGTGGCCGAGCCTGGTGAACTAATTACCGCCCTTTATGATGAGCTGGTGGAAGCTCGGACGGTAGCACCCACCTTCTACACCGATTTCCCGGTTAGCACTTCGCCGCTCACGAGGCGTTCACGCCGCGACCCAGCTTTGGCTGAACGGTGGGATTTAGTAGCATTCGGGATGGAGCTAGGCACTGCCTACACCGAGCTCACGGATCCACGCGATCAGCGTGAACGATTTGTGCAGCAGTCTCTGGTAGCAGCAGCGGGTGACCCGGAAGCAATGAGTGTTGATGAGGGATTCCTCTCAGCTTTGGAATTGGGAATGCCTCCTACCGGTGGCCTCGGGCTAGGGATTGACCGCATGATTATGCTTTTGACTGGCACTAATATCCGACAGACATTGGCTTTTCCTTTCGTGCGCCCCCGCTCAGAGTAACCTCTTATAAAGAATCCTTTTAGATGAAGGCGATAGAATACTCCTATGTTCGTCGATGATGTGATGCCTGAGGGGGAGAGCCTCGGCACAAATGAAGTAGCTGCGCCAAGGCTTATTTCCACTGCCTCGGTCACGCTCACATTACCAATGAGGGTTCCCCATTTGCCTGCTGAAGGAACTTCGGTGACGGCTTCTTCTTCCTATGCTTTAGTGGGCGACGGTTTCGTGGTATTGTCTGCCGCGGCCCGTCAAGGGGTACATGCCAGTCTTGCCTCCCCACTCGGAACCGGTGCGAACTCGCATGCGGTGCGTGCTGCGCTAATCGAAGAAGGTATCTCCCTCGCAATGCCGGACATGGTAGGGGACACCGGTATGTCCATTTCGCTAATACAGTCTGATGGCCTGATGACAACAGTTAGATCACCGGGAGTCGAAGCAGATCCGCAACTATCAGACCTACGTCAGATTCCTCTCAAGCCAGGAGACGTAGTTTACGTTTCCGGTCTTGATTTGGTCAGTAAAACCACCAGCAGTGTCCTCATTACTTGGCTGAAAGAGCTGCCGCATCATGTGACCATCGTATTCTCCCTCGGTGGAGCAGTAGATGTGATCCCGCTATCTCTCCTAACTGCTGTAATCAAAGTTGCCGATATAGTCACCATGAATATGGCACAAGCTGAGGTCTTCAAGTCACGTATGATGATTGAATCAATCTGGGCTGCCCGCGGACAAATCATCCGTAACGACGCTGTGATTGTGGCACGCTACGGTAAACATGGTTCAGTTTTCCAAAGTCAAGCAGACCAAAATCCTGTGCGCATTCACTCCCTTAAACAATCACGGGTAGATACCACCGGTGTTGGTGACACCCACACCGGCGTCATGATTGCGGGTCTCATGCAGGGAAGAGAGCTCCCAGAAGCCATTATGCGGGCAAATATTGCCGCTTCCGTGGCGGTCTCAAAATTTGGTGCCGCAGTGTGTCCCACAGCGATTGAAATCGACCAGCTGATAGCGCAGAAGGGACTCAGCTTGGAGAATCTGACAGAGAGTTATACGGGTACGCTCTAGATTACAGTTCAGGGCTTAACGGCGCGGCAACTCGCTAAAATATAGCTAGTTTCGCTAACGTGAAACTATTATGTCACCGCGCAAAAATGTATCCTCAGGTAGAAGACCGTCTTCCGGGTCTGCTTCGTCCTCGTACTCAAATTCAAGGAAGGCGAAGCAAAAGAACTCAGCTAAAACCGCTGGAAAGTCTGCAGGAGCTGAGCCTAAGCCAGCTTGGCTAAGTCCCGGACTGAGACGCGATGGCATCGCCATGCTTATTATTGCATTCTCCTTTGTGGTGGCTTTGCGTGAATGGTTTCAAATCTCTGGCAGCGCGGGTAGCGTAATCCACCATATTGCCGCCGGACTGATTGGCCTTTACTCTGTTTTTCTTCCGGCAGTTGGTATCGCCATCGTAACTGCGATGTATCGAAACACGAAGCGCCCTCGGCTTTTGGGACGCTGGATAGTAGGAATGAGTGGTGTCCTAATCTCTTTAACTGCGATTACGCATACCACCCAAGGTGCGCCCTGGATCACCTCCTTTTCCGCTGTTGAAGCTGCTGGCGGGGTAGTGGGCTGGCTTTTTGCCCACCCGATTTACGTCCTACTTTCCGCCTGGGGTACGGTTCCGCTCTTTGTGTTATTCGCCGTCTACTCCGTGTTGGTAGCTACAGATACTCCGCTCTCAAGCGTGCCGGAGCTGGTTTCCGCTTGGATTAACTACTGGAAGCAGCGGACTGGGTCTCTCCGGAATCGGAAGGATAACGGGCAAGAAAGAACGCAAGACCTACAGTACGACGAGGAAGGAAACCTTATCCTCGATGAATACGCTGGGGACACGCCTTTCGATTCTCCCCAAGTTGAGCTTGATGAAGATGAAGACTCCTTCTGGGATGAATCTCCTCAGATTGATTCCACCCGTGCGCTAAGAGAGCCGGAGGCGCCCTCGGCCCCAATCGAGACCGCGAACCAGCCCACCGAAGTAATCAATGTGGCGGGTCACAACGACTTAGTCGAAGCTGCTGCCGAAGCGGAAAAGGACGCCAGTAAAACTGATTTTGCGGTACTGGAATCAGCTCCCGAGGACTACCATTTGCCGAGCCCTGATTTGCTGGTGCGGGGAGCTCCCCACAAGAAACGGTCAGCCGTTAATGATCAGGTTGTGACTGCTCTCGAGAAAGTCCTCAACGACTTTAACGTGGATGCGACGGTTGCGGGATTCTCCCGGGGACCGACGGTTACGCGCTATGAGCTAAAGCTCGGCTCTGGCGTGAAGGTGGAGAGAATCACCCAGCTGTCCAAGAATATTGCCTATGCTGTCGCTAGTGCAGATGTTCGGATTTTGTCGCCAATTCCTGGCAAATCGGCGATTGGTGTGGAAATCCCGAACGCTGACCGGGAGACTGTGGCCTTAGGTGACGTACTCCGCTCTGGTAAGGCTTTGGCCTCCAAGCACCCATTGACCGTGGGCGTAGGTAAGGACGTCGAGGGTGGCTATGTGGTCACCAATTTGGCGAAGACCCCGCACTTGCTAGTTGCTGGTGCAACCGGATCTGGTAAGTCTTCCTTCGTGAACTCCATGATTACCTCCATTATGATGCGTGCCACCCCGCAAGAGGTACGCATGATTCTGGTTGATCCTAAGCGTGTGGAACTGACGATTTATGAAGGAATTCCTCACCTGATTACCCCAATCATTACTGACCCGAAGAAAGCCGCGGAGGCATTGGAATGGGTGGTTAAAGAAATGGATCATCGCTACGATGATCTGGCTCATTTCGGATTCAAACATGTTGACGATTTCAATCAAGCAGTGCGGGCCGGACAGGTCAAGTTGCCGCCGGATTCGAAGCGTAAGCTGGCGCCTTATCCGTACCTGCTGGTGGTAGTTGACGAGTTAGCGGACCTGATGATGATTGCCCCGCGTGACGTGGAAGCCTCTATTCAACGAATCACGCAGTTGGCGCGCGCGGCTGGTATCCACCTAGTGCTGGCTACTCAGCGTCCCTCCGTGGATGTGGTAACTGGCTTGATTAAGTCTAATATTCCTTCGCGTCTGGCCTTTGCGACTTCCTCTTTGGCTGACTCTCGAGTGATTTTGGACCAGCCAGGAGCTGAGAAACTCATCGGCCAAGGTGACGCGCTTTACCTGCCGTCAGGGGAGTCAAAGCCTTTACGTGTACAGGGAGCTTGGATTAACGAATCTGAGATCCATGCAGTCACTGAAGCGGTGCGCTCTCAGGCGAAACCGGATTATCGTCCGGATGTGACGGAGAATCCTAAGGCTAAGAAGGTTGCTGCTGATATTGGTGATGACCTAGACGATCTTTTAGCGGCCGCAGAGTTGGTGATTGCGACCCAGCTGGGCTCGACTTCCAGCTTGCAACGTAAGCTCAGAGTGGGCTTTGCGCGGGCGGGGCGTCTGATGGATTTGCTGGAGTCTCGTGAGATTGTCGGCCCCTCCCTCGGCCCTAAACCCCGTGAAGTACTAGTGCAGCCTGAGGAGCTCGAGGGCGTCCTCGCCATGCTCCGCGGTGAAACGGAAGCCCTAACTGCCTCGGAAATCCAAGCCCAAGAAAGTGAATCTGAAGTTCTCGCTCCCAGTTATCCGGACTCGACAGATCTGCTTGAGCAGCAGTATGCGGGTTTGGAGGTTGTAGAGGCTCCCAGTGATGAAGATGCTTGGTCGGAAACCGGTCGAAGAGTAGATTTCTGAGTCATAGTTGGAGTATTTGTAGTTCGAGTTGTCTAACTCGCGCATTTTCTCCCTAAATCACGGTAGGCTAGAACTGATGAGTAACGTGAAGAAAACCCCGAAATGGATTGAGCAGGTTCCAAATGCTCTGACGGTAATTCGTCTGGTGATGGTGCCTTTCTTGGTCTGGTTAATGTTGGCCTATCCTGATCGCACTATGCCGCAAATGTGGGGTGCTTTTGTTCTCTTCACAGCGGCTGCTTTCACGGACAAGTTTGACGGGGATATTGCCCGCAAATACAATATTGTCTCCAATTTTGGTAAGATTGCTGATCCGATTGCGGATAAGGCGCTGGTCTTGCCCGCCCTCGTGATTATCGTCTGGAATATGTGGGGGAGACTTAACACCTTCATTGTGATTCTCAGTTTCGTCTGTGTGTTGCTGATTGTGCTACGAGAGCTGGGGATCTCAGTTTGGCGGATGGTGCTGGTGCGCCGTGGCAAGGTCGTGCCGGCTTCACCCGGTGGCAAAGTGAAAACTGTCACCCAGATGGCCTTTATCGGCTTCTCGCTAATTCCTTGGAATACTTTCCTGTCCTCCGGTGTTGTAATAGTTATCGAATACATATTGGTAGCACTTTTGGTGATCGCCACATATCTGGCTTTGGCCTCGGCAAAGGATTATGTTTTTGCCCGCTGATTCGCTCAGAGATTGGTGAGAAACTTGGCAGTTTCTTGGTAGCAATAGCCAAATCGCCGGTAGGTATGCGAAAATGTTATAAACCAGTTATATGTATTTCTGGTGGAGGCAAGAAAAGGAAGAGTGATTTAAGTGGACAATGTTAACTTCGGAGCCCGCAAGCCGGGAATGGCCGTCAAGTCCGTCCGCGAATACAATCCTGTGTATCGCCAAGTAGTTCCGGTTGCGTCAAAGAAAACCACCGAAACTCCTGCTCAGGTGCCGTTGCTGCGTCGTGAAATCGGAGAGGTGCTTCGCTCCCTCCGTCAGTCTCAGAACCGCACCCTACGTGAGGTTTCCGCCCGTGCGCGTGTCTCTCTCGGTTACCTTTCCGAGGTGGAGCGTGGACAGAAGGAAGCTTCCTCTGAACTATTAGCGTCTATCTGCGAAGCACTTGATGTCCCGCTGTGGGTAGTGATGCGTGAGGTTTCGGAGCGTATCGCTCTAGCCGAGGGTGTTGTCATTCCGGATACTGTTCCAGATGACATGCTGCGTCGCTCCACAATGGTGCGGTGACTGTTAGCGAATTCTGGTTGAGCCTAGACGTAGTTTTTGGTTCGACCCTAGGGCGTTCACTAGTTTCTGACTTGGTCCTTCCGGAACTTGGAATGACTGCAACTGACGCCTTAGAGAAAGAGTATGATCCTTTCACTATCTGGTCTGCATTGATTGCAGAAACCGGATCAGGGGAGGAAGCACTCTGGACATATCGAAGACTCTAAAACAGTTTTCTTTACTACATTTCTCTCAATGAGGGGCCTGCCGATTGGTGGGCCCCTCGTTTTAATTGTTGCTCTGATAGGAATACGGGGGCGACACGCCAACTTAAGAGTTGTCGAACGCCTGTTCGATAGGTATTGTTAGTGGCGGCGACTTTGAATCGAAAAGTTTTCCACAGAAAACTTATCCCCAACCTGGGGTCGGGACGAAGGAAAATGTACCGGGTCGTGCATATGCTCGTCTCAGAGCCTCGGAGAGGGGTTCTTGATTAATGACCTGAATAACCGATACGGCGGAGAGTCGACATCTCAACACGAAGGAGTCTCAATGGCTGCGAAACCCAAAACCGATCGCGCAAAAGCACTAGAACTAGCGATCTCACAGATTGATAAGCAGTTTGGTAAAGGTGCAGTAATGCGCTTGGGCGATGACAGTCGCCCGGCTGTCTCAGTCATTCCAACCGGCTCCGTTGCACTGGATGTCGCGCTTGGCGTAGGCGGTCTTCCCCGGGGGAGGGTTGTTGAGATTTACGGCCCTGAATCTTCCGGCAAAACGACTGTCGCTTTGCATGCGGTAGCTTCTGTGCAGGCACAAGGTGGTAACGCAGCCTTCATTGACGCGGAGCACGCCTTGGATCCCGAGTATGCGAAGAAACTTGGTGTTGATACTGATAATCTACTAGTTTCTCAGCCTGATACCGGTGAGCAGGCCCTTGAGATCACCGATATGCTGATTCGCTCCGGTGGTGTTGACCTAATCGTGGTTGACTCGGTCGCGGCTTTGGTACCGAAGGCAGAAATTGAAGGTGAGATGGGCGACTCACATGTAGGTCTCCAAGCTCGTTTGATGAGTCAAGCCTTGCGCAAGATTACCGGTGCGCTTTCCGCTACCGGAACCACGGCTATCTTCATTAACCAGCTTCGTGAGAAGATCGGCGTCTTTTTTGGTTCTCCAGAAACCACCACTGGTGGCAAGGCGCTAAAGTTTTACGCATCGGTCCGTATTGACGTGCGCAGGATTGAGACTTTGAAAGAAGGCGGTAACCCAGTCGGTAACCGTACTCGCGCAAAGATTGTTAAGAACAAGATGGCGCCCCCCTTCAAACAAGCCGAATTTGACATTATGTATGGGAAAGGTATTTCTCGTGAGGGCGGCCTGATTGATGTGGGCGTAGAGGCTGGAATTATTAAGAAATCCGGTTCTTGGTTTACTTACGGGGCAGATCAGCTTGGCCAGGGTAAAGAAAATGTGCGCCGTTTCCTGATTGACAATCCTGAATTAGCTGACGAGATTGAACACAAGATTCTGGTAAAGCTTGGGATTAGACCTGACACCGAGGGTGTTGAAGTTGCAGATACTGCTGCTTCCGCAAAGGGTGCTAAGGGCAGTAAACACCAGGTGGATGAGTCTGCTGATGCCGGTTTCTGAGAGAGGACAACGGCTTCGTGAGCGCAATAACTCTCTACCTCATGATGAAGCACTAGAGGGGGCTCGCGAATACGCTCTGCGGCTCCTTGATCAACGTGCCTACCCTTGCGCCCAGATTGAGCAAAAACTGCGGGTGCGCGGCTATCAACCAGAGGTTTGCGCTGAAGTAGTGGAGCGCTTGAGCAATGTGGGTCTGCTAGATGATGCAGCTTATGCGCAAATGCTGGTGCGTACCCAATACGCCATGAAGGGGCTCTCCCTAAGATGCTTGAGGATGGAGCTCAGCAAACGGGGGATTAGCGGAGAAATTGCTGAAACTGCGCTCGCACAGATTGATCAGGAAATGGAAGCAGAAGCAGCGCGTAACCTGGCTTTGAAAAAGGCTAAGACCACTGTCGGACTGGACTATCAGAAGCGTCTGCGCAGGATCATTTCGCTGCTTTCTCGGAAGGGTTACCCGCCGGGCCTAGCCATGGACTGTGCGCGGTCCGCGATTACCCGTTGCGATGAGACTAACGGAGATGAACCGATTTCTGCATTGGGTTTGGACCGGTAGAATCTACTTTCACACAGTAGGCTGTAGCTATGACAGAAGAAAACGAACTCATTGCTTTGGCGAAAGTGTATGGTCTTTCCATTGCTTGCGCCGAGTCCCTCACCGGGGGATTACTGTGCGGCAGACTTGTCTCAGTGCCGGGTGCCTCTACAGTGGTTCGAGGCGGCATAGTCACCTACCAGCTGGACCTAAAAACCAGTGAGCTTGGCGTTGATCGCGACTTCTTAGTGCAGCATGGTCCTTATAATGCGTTCACTGCTGCGGAAATGAGTGAGGGAATCCGTCAACGTCTCAGCGCTGATCTTGGCCTCTCTACTACGGGGGTAGCGGGACCGGGGCCAGATGGTCGTGTTCCAGCGGGCACTTTCTATGTGGGAGTATCATTAGGAACGAAAACTGTCACCAAAAAGAGCGTTAGTGATGGATCGCGTCAAGAAGTCAGAGAAGATGCGGTTAAGGCCGCTATTTCCTTGGCTTTGCAGCAACTTCGACAGTTCGCAGAGGATTTAGCTTCCAGCTCAGAAGAATAATTTTTGTTCCCTGCTTATTATTGACAAGATGACTACTTCACTTCCACGTACCTATATGATCCGCACGCTGGGCTGTCAGATGAACGTCCACGACTCTGAGCGGATGGCTGGCCTACTTGAGCAAGCAGGTCTAGTTGACGTTACCACGGTTCCTGAACTAAGCGCCCGTGCCACCGAAGCCGGAGATGGGGGCGCCGACGTAGTTGTGCTCAACACCTGTTCTGTCCGTGAGAATGCTGCCACCAGACTGTACGGTAACCTCGGCCAGCTAGCCTCCGTGAAACGCGAACGCCCCGGAATGCAGATTGCGGTGGGTGGATGCTTCGCTCAACAAATGGGTGAAAGGATCCTAGAGAAAGCGCCTTGGGTCGACGCCATCTTCGGCACCCACAATATTGACGTACTGCCGGTGCTCTTGGAGCGGGCCCGCCATAACGCGGAAGCCGCCGTGGAACTAGAAGAGTCCCTGAAAACTTTCCCCTCCACCCTTCCCACTAAACGTGAAAGCGTCTACGCAGCCTGGGTATCGATTTCCGTCGGCTGCAACAACACCTGCACTTTCTGCATTGTGCCGCACCTACGTGGCAAAGAACGCGACCGCAGGCCTGGAGATGTCCTCGCTGAAGTTGCCGCGGTAGTAGACAAGGGGGCCATTGAAGTTACTCTGCTGGGGCAGAACGTAAACTCATATGGCGTTAGCTTTGGCGATAGAGGTGCCTTCGCGAAGTTGCTTCGCGCCACTGGGGAGGTTGAAGGCTTGGAGCGGGTTCGTTTTACCTCCCCGCATCCGGCGGCTTTCACCGATGACGTGATTCACGCGATGGCGGAAACCGAGACCATGATGCCCAGCCTCCACATGCCCTTACAGTCTGGCTCTGACGATATTTTGCGGCAGATGCGCCGCAGCTACCGTCGCTCCAAGTTCAACCGGATTCTAGACACCGTCCGTGAGTACATTCCCGAAGCCGCTATCACCACTGATATTATTGTGGGCTTCCCCGGCGAAACTGATGCAGATTTCCAGCAAACTCTGGAGGTTGTTGAGCAGTCCCGATTCGCTTCTGCCTTCACGTTCTTATACTCTCCGCGACCGGGAACCCCTGCCGCTGACCGTGATGATCAAGTTCCTGAACATGTTAAGAAAGAACGCTACCAGGAGCTGGTGGCTTTGCAGGAGCGTATCTCCCTCGAAGAAAACAAACGTCAAGAAGGTCGCCTAGTCGATGTTTTGATTGCCGAGGGTGAAGGACGCAAGGATGAAGAAAGCCTGCGAGTGACCGGACGTGCCGCAGATAACCGACTGGTGCATGTGGCGCTACCGAAGGATGCTCCCCGTCCCCGGCCAGGAGATATGGTCACTGCCCGGGTCACTTATGGTGCGCCGCATCACCTCGTGGCTGATTCAGCTTTGGAAGGCGGAGAATACCGTTTGCGTGCCACCCGGGCCGGCGATGCTTGGCAGGCCCAGCAAGAGTCCTTGAAAGAGGCGCAATCCACTGCCATCGGCATTGGAATGCCGCGGATTCGTTCAAACTAGCGGCGGCAGGAAAGCCGATACGTCCTCGGCCCCCATCACGGCAGCCGTCAACGCGAAAGTCAGGTAAGCAGTCAACTGCTGGTCATTCCAGCCGTGGCGGCAACCAGCCACCACATCCAGGTTGATGAACCAGCCGGTAGGCTCATGCAGAGGATAGGCGCGCGGTTGCACGTGCGTCGAATTCCACTGCTCGCAGGCCAGCGTGGCTAACTCCAACTGAGTGTCCTCCGGCAGGGTGGAGTACACGTCTGACCAGCGCGCTGGATCCCATGAGGTTTCCACCCGCAGCCAGTCCCGTGAGCAAGAAATATTAATCTCCTGCCCATTCCAGATACCAGAAAGAACCCCATTATCGAGGCGGCTGGTGCTGTATCCCTGCTCCAATAAGCTGGCTTCGATACGCTCTACTGTGACTGTTGCCTGCGCCATGTTAAGCTCCTTCTTTCCAGTTATCAGGGAACTGGGCGTCCAAGAAATTACTGGCATCAATGAACTGATTGGCGGTGTCGTGGATGCAGGCGCGAAGCTGATCATCATCTACGCCTTCCACAGTCCAGCCCAATGCAGAGCCAACAATATTGACGGCACCAGAGTCGTCCATTTGCGGGTGCAAAGCCGGTCCCGCATGGGTGCGGTTATATTCTGCGCAAGCGGACCGTGCGGCAGAAATATGGCTGGTATGAAGCGTCCGATTCCACTGACCTGTCACCGTCAGTCCGCCGCCCTCACTAATCGTGTAGTTCAAAATGGCAGGTAGCGGCACCGCCAGAATTGGGCCGGTTTGAGCGGTCAGCACGTGCGGAATCCGATCAGCGCGAAGTTGTGCCATAATCCGTTCATAGGTGACGGGAAGAATCTCATTACTCACCCTTCCAGTTTAGCGCGCTGAGGGAAAGTGCGGGCTATCGCCGCTAGCTCAGCCTTCCACTTCGGTGCGGAGCAGATACAATAGGCTGGTGATTATAGCGATAGTAGGACCCACCGCCTCAGGGAAAACCGGGCTATCCATCTCTGTGGCGCAGCAGCTTTCTCCCGCCGCCATCATTAGCGCGGATGCGATGCAACTCTATCGTGGTATGGATATCGGCACCGCGAAAGCGACCTTAACGGAACGTCAAGGGATTGACCACTATCAGCTGGATGTCCTAGAGGTGACTGATGAGGCTTCGGTGGCTGCCTACCAAAAAGCTGCGCGAGAACAGCTTCAGAGTTTAGAGAACAATGGCACTACCCCTATCGTCACCGGAGGTTCAGGGCTCTACTTGCGTGCTCTGTTAGATAGAATCGAATTTCCTGGCACCGATTCAAAGCTGCGGGCCCAGTTGGAAGCTGAGGCTGAGAAGCAGGGCCCCGCCGTAATGCATCGCAGGCTGGCGGAACAGGACCCAATCGCCGCAGAGCGGATTGAAGCACCTAATCTACGCCGGGTGATTCGTGCTCTTGAAGTCATTGCCCTCACCGGTAAACCTTTTAGCGCTAACCTTCCCGACTACACCTATGTGAAACCAACGGTACAAATCGGCTTGCGTCCAGACCTAGAGCACCTTGACCGCAATATTATGTTGCGTACGCAGCAGATGTTCAAAGACGGCCTGATTGAAGAAACCGCAGCTTTGATTCCGCAAGGACTCAGAGAGGGGAAAACCTCTTCCCGGGCAACCGGGTATGCCCAAGCCCTTGCCGTTCTAGACGGGAAGATGACCGAGGCTGAAGCAATCGAATCGATTGCGCTAGCGACCCGACAGCTGGCGCGCAGACAGATCAAATGGTTCCGCCGCGACCCGCGGATTCACTGGATTAACACCCCGCAGCCCGCGGAAAGCATACTTCATCAGGCACTCAAATTTATCGAACAAGCAGCAGCGAAAGATTCAGTCTTCTAAGACTGCTGGTGACGCACCTGTAAGATAGCGAAACCTTTCTTTGACTTAACTTTCTGCGCGTCCCAGCCGGTTTCTTGGAGCCACTGTAAAAGAGACTTAGCGCCCAGGTTATTACCAATCACCAAATATGCGGTTCCGCTTTCAGAAAGCAAAGGAAGCCAACGGGAAAGCAACTCATGTAGTGCTTCTTTACCAATCCGCACGGGGGGATTAGACCAGATAGTGTCAAAATCTAGGCCCTCCGCGAGACACTCTGCGAGAGCCTCTTCAGCCCTACAGACCCTTACTCCGGGCAGTTGATTAGCGTGCAGGTTTTCTTCGGTAAGCTGTAGCGCCCTCGGGTTCACATCCACTGCCAGAACTTTTGCATCACGAATGGTTTGTGGCCGCGCTCCCTCGCCTTCGTTAAGCTCGGCAGCCAAAGCTAAGGTGATCGGTCCCCAGCCGCAACCTAAATCTAGGGCCCGCCCGGTGGGGGGTGGGACAAAATCCAAAAGTACCTGGGTTGCTAAATCTAACCGGTTAGCCGAAAAAACCTTCGGGGCGAGGGCAATCTGATAGCTTCGCCCGCGAATCCGTATCTCTTTACGCGTGATTTCTGTGGCCGTAGCCGGATTCGTATCACTAAAATAATGTTCACTCATCGCTACTAATTTAGCGTGTTTTACACAGCTTCGTGTGTGCTGAGGTGAAAGCGGAGAAAACGTGACAAACTGGAAGATAAACAATGAGAGGATAATTAGTGACGGTCACACCTGAAACAGCCAATGAAAAACAAAGAGGCGAAGACGTTGCTGCGCGCGTACTAGCTCGTCTCGGAACGGCCTTGCAGTCAACTGGCGGGCATTCTGATTGGCATGAGGCTGGCGAAATTGAGCGTGAAGCTCGTGCCCGCATGAAAAGGGTGGGCAACCTCGGTACCGAACTAGAAGACGTCTCTGAGGTGGAATACCGAAAAATTCGGTTGGAGAAAGTTGTTCTGGTTGGAGTTTGGTCTGAGGGCAGCGCCGAGGATGCGGAGAACTCTCTACGGGAACTAGCGGCACTGGCTGAAACAGCCGGATCAGAAGTTTTAGACGGGGTGCTGCAAAGACGGCAGACTCCTGATCCTGCCACCTATCTGGGCAAAGGTAAAGCCCGTGAACTAGCGGAAATCGTAAAAAGCACAGGCGCTGACACGGTAATTGTTGACACTGATTTGGCTCCCTCACAACGCCGCGGCTTAGAAGACGTAGTGAAAGTCAAGGTGGTGGATCGGACCGCTTTGATTTTGGACATTTTTGCGCAGCACGCGAAGTCTCGTGAAGGTAAAGCTCAGGTGGAATTAGCGCAGCTTGAGTACCTGTTGCCTCGTTTGCGTGGCTGGGGTGAATCGATGTCCCGTCAGGCCGGTGGCCGGGTAGCTGGCGGTGCGGGGATTGGCTCCCGTGGCCCTGGTGAAACCAAGATTGAGCTCGATCGCAGGCGGATCCATCAGCGCATGGCGAAGCTCCGCAAGGAAATCGCGGCAATGGCTCCTTCTCGCTCCACTATGCGGGCAACCCGGCGCCGCGGCGGGGTGCCCTCTGTTGCCATTGCCGGCTACACGAACGCGGGTAAATCCTCCTTGATTAACCGTCTTACGGATGCGCAAGTGATGGTTCAAGATGCGCTTTTCGCAACCTTAGACCCGACTGTGCGTAAGGCGCGCACCCCGGATGGGCGGGACTATACACTTACCGATACCGTCGGCTTTGTGCGTAACCTGCCGCACGAGCTAGTTGAAGCTTTCCGCTCATCTTTGGAAGAGGTAGGTGAAGCCGACCTGATTTTACATGTGGTTGATGCCGCCCACCCTGACCCGGAAGGGCAGGTGCAGGCGGTCCGTCAAGTCTTGGCAGATATCGAGGGCGCTTCAGATTTGCCACAGATTATTGTGTTGAATAAAGCCGACCTGGCCTCGGCTGAACAGATTGCACGACTTCGCAGTGAATACGCCAATAGTGTGGTCGTTTCGGCGCATACTGGTCAGGGGCTGGAGCAGCTGAAAGATATGATTGCTCGCCAGCTGCCCGTTCCTGAGGTAGAACTTGATCTCTTGGTGCCATACTCTCGCGGCGATTTGGTTTCGCGCGCCCATGAAGAGGGAGAGGTAATCTCTTTGGATCATACCGATCAGGGATACCAGCTGCATGCTTTTGTTGATTCCTATTTGGCGTCTCAACTGACTGAGGCGGCCGATGGCTAGTGCCGCTTTAGACTTACTTGATCAAGTTGTCGCCGAGATGGGCGGCGTGGTCAGGGAAGGTCAACGTCAGATGGTTGCAGAGGTGGAAGAAGCCCTGCATAAGGGAAGCCACCTGCTGGTCCAGGCGGGCACGGGTACTGGTAAATCCTTGGGCTACCTGACTCCTTTGATGACGCATTGCCTAGCTACCGGTGAGCGCGCTATCGTGTCGACCGCGACCTTGGGTCTGCAACGGCAGATACTCACGCAGGATGTCCCCCAGGTGTTACAGGTATTGGCCGAGGAAGCGCCGACTATTCCCCGGGTTGCCCTGCTGAAAGGTTGGAACAACTATGTTTGCCAGTTCAAACTAGGCGGCGGCTATCCACAAGATACTCTATTTGCTGATCCCAGCGATTTTTCTGATTCGGATTCCAGCGATTCTCTCACTGCCCTTGGAGCTGAAGTGCAGCGGGTGCGGGCCTGGGCGGAAGAGACGGAAACCGGTGACAGGGATGATCTGGTTCCTGGTGTTTCTGAACGAGCTTGGCGTGCCGTTTCCGTTAGCAAACGTGACTGTTTAGGGCGGAACTGCCCCATGGTGGAAGACTGTTTCGCAATGCAGGCGAGGGAGAACTGCCAGAAAGCTCAAATAGTGGTTACTAACCATGCCCTCTTAGGCATACACGCGGTTGGGAAGTCAACGGTGCTACCTGAGTTTGACTGCATTGTTGTGGATGAAGCCCATGAGCTGGAAAGTATTGCGCGTTCCCAGGCCACGGTTTCCACTTCAGGTAATAGTTTGAAGAGTGTCGCTGAAAGTATTCGCCGTAATGGTAAGACCGGCACTGATGATTTAGTGGCAGCCGGACGTGCCCTCGACCAAGAAATGCGGAAAATGCCTGAGGGGCTGATTCGAGGGAGCGGTCCGGAAGCTTTCGAGGAAGCGCTACGGATTGCAATGGCTGCAACCCTAGATGTAATGAAGCACCTTGAAAGATTATCTTCAGACTCTGCCGGTCATGGGCTGACCCTAGCGAAAAATATGGCCGGACAATTAGCGGAGGAACTTAGTGTCCTGTTAGCGCATGATGAGAGCGTGGCTCGCTGGGTTTCTCGTGATCGCGACAGCAACCCGCATCTATCTGCCGCGCCTTTGCAGGTTTCAAGAATGTTGGCTTCGTCGCTGTGGGCTGAGCATACCACTATTTTGACGTCAGCCACCTTGGATATAGGTGGTGATTTTTTGGTGATGGCACGGCAAACCGGTATTGAATGGTCAGATAAGCTCTGGCGTGGCGTAGATGTGGGCTCACCTTTCGACTATCCTAAGCAAGGCATCATCTACGTGGCTGAGCATCTCCCACCACCGGGTCGCGAGGGTCCGACTGAGCAAGCTTTACAGGAGCTAGTGGACTTGGCTGAGGCTGCACGAGGGGGAGTGCTAGCCCTCTATTCGTCTCGGAAAGGTGCAGAGCTGGCAGCAGAACGGCTCCGCTCTGACACGGATTTGACCGTGTACTGTCAAGGTGATGACGTGCTACCCACTCTAATCAATCAGTTTAAAGAAGATGAAGACTCCTGCCTGGTGGGCACCTTATCGCTTTGGCAGGGGGTGGATGTGCCCGGTGATTCTTGTCGCCTAGTGGTGATTGATCGGATTCCTTTCCCCCGCCCGGACGATCCTTTGGTTAAAGCCCGCTCGGAGGCCGTGAGCCGTAATGGCGGAAACGCGTTTATGCAGATTTCTTTGTCTCAGGCTGCCTTGTTGATGGCTCAGGGGGCTGGACGGTTGCTCCGTCGCGCTACGGATCGCGGCGTGGTGGCTATTCTCGACCCGCGGGTACGCACCAAGCAATACGGGTCTTTCATCATGAGTTCTCTTCCTAAGATGTGGAGGACTGTCGATCCGGTCGTGGTAAGGGCCGCATTGGAGAGACTAAACCAGCAGTGACCGTTTAAGATATTCATAAGATGTGACAGCATCAAAATTACTTGGAGGAAGAATGTCTGAGAAAGCAAAGACCCTTTACCCGACAAAGCGTGGCGACCGTTCAAAGATTGCGATTATTGGCGCAGGTGCAGTAGGCGCCACTCTGGCATATGCCTGTGTGATTGCCGGTCATGCGTCCGAAGTGGTTCTATATGACATCAATAAGCAGAAAGTTCAGGCTGAAGCACTAGACATTGCGCACGGCATTCAGTTCACCCCAATGAGTGCTGTCTCTGGTTCAGACGATATAGAAATCTGCCGCGATGCAGACGTCGTGATTGTCACTGCCGGCGCAAAACAGAAGCCAGGACAGAGCCGCCTAGATCTAGCAGATGCAACAGTTGGATTGATGAAGACTATCATCCCGGCAGTACAGGAAGTCGCTCCCGACGCGGTCTATATCCTGGTCACCAACCCGGTGGATGTTGTCACCTATGCTTCCTTGAAGATTTCTGGCCTGTCTCCGGAACAGATGTTCGGTTCTGGTACTGTGCTCGATACCGCGCGTTTGCGCTACCTCGTGTCTCTGGAAACCGGTGTTGCTGTGCAAAATATTCACGCGTATGTTGCCGGTGAGCACGGTGACTCGGAGGTGCCTCTATGGTCCTCAGCTGAGATTGGCAACGTTCCCCTGCGTCACTGGGGTCCAACTCTTTCCGGTCAGCAGTTTGACACGGAGCTGCGCGAACGTATCCGTAAGGATGTCGTAGAGTCCGCCTACCGAATTATTGAAGGTAAGGGTGCAACCAACTATGCGGTTGGCCTAGCTGTAAGCCAGATTGTTGGTGCAGTCATGCGCGATGAACAGCGTGTCCTCACTATTTCCACCCTGTTGAAAGACTGGGAAGGTATCTCGGATGTCTGTATGGCTGCTCCTACTATCGTTGGACGCAATGGTGCTGGCCGAGTCCTTACCCCGCCGCTTACTTTGGCTGAGCGTGATGGACTTACTGAGTCTGCTCAGCGTCTGCGTGAAGCTGCCCGTAAGCTGGGCTTCTAACATTTCAGTAAAGAGATTCCCCAAGCCGGCTGTTCTGGCTTGGGGAATCTTGTATTTGGTAGCTTTATAGAGCCCTGAGAACGGAGACGATTTTTCCTAAAATCGTGCAGTGATCAGCGGGAATCGGCGCATAGTTGGAATTTCGGGGGAGTAGCCAAGCATGTCCGTTCCGCTGAGACCAAAC
This sequence comes from Boudabousia marimammalium, assembly GCF_001936115.1. Lineage (GTDB taxonomy): Bacteria > Actinomycetota > Actinomycetes > Actinomycetales > Actinomycetaceae > Boudabousia > Boudabousia marimammalium. Next base: position 77,713 of record NZ_MPDM01000004.1, on the reverse strand, counting down.
CTTGACGGTTGCTTCACCATCTAACATGGCTGCCACTATCTCACCTTGTTCAGCGACATTTTGGCGTCGCACCACCACCCAGTCACCATCGCAAATCGCTGCGTCGATCATGGAGTCACCGCTAACCGATAGCATGAATAGATCACCTTGACCGGTCAGTTGCTGTGGCAATAGGAAGGTATCTTCCACTGCCTGCTCTGCGGTAATAGGGACGCCAGCTGCAATGCGACCTACCAACGGTACCGTGATCATATCTTCCGGAAGGAAGGCTTCAGAAAGGTCGAGAGCTACGTCTTCAACCTTCTGTTCTGTCGAAAGGTCTGCTATCTCTGCCGGGCTAGGGGAGCTCTCCAAAAGAGGCGCTTCACCGTCTGGGCTAATTAGTATTTCAAGAGCGCGGGGTTGGTTAGGAACGCGCCGGATGTATCCGAGCTTCGTCAGTATGTCCAGCTGATGCTTTACTGAGGATGGACTGGCCAAACCAACTTCCTGGGCTAATTCGCGAATCGAAGGCGGATATCCGGCCTGTTTAATATGCGAATGGAGAACGCGCCAGATAGCTTCTTGTCTAGAGGAGAGGTTGGTGCCATCTACAATTGTATTTTCTGAAGCAGTCATCGGTACTCCTTAAATGTCCCGCCGCCTTGTTCTACTTGTTTAACAGCATAGCCTAACTTGAAGTATAGAACAAGTGTTCGAGCAAATGGGTTTGTGTTGATATATAAGTAAAAATTGCAAGCTTGCAATTGTTTACATCAAGATATATAGTACAAGTGTTCGACGAACAGCTGTTCGAAAGGAAATAAAATGACTGCGTTACGAGTAGCTGAATTAGCGGCTGAGCGTTCGCGGAGCTATGTGGCTACGCGTCCGGCTTTGTATGTGGTGGGATCTGAATCTGACCCACACCGGATCGCTCGTGAGCGTGCAGAGCAACGTCGGCAAGACCTAGCTCTAGCGCAGGCTAGGGAAGAGCGTCTAATTATGGTGAAATCCTGGTCGGTCAAAGCAGTTTTCGTTCTCGCAGCAATTAGCTTATCGATCTTTGCCGGACTATTGGTCGGTTCCCTATTTACTCCTTCCGCGGTAGCATCTGATGTGTATCAGGTAGTTCAAGGTGACACTTTGTGGGACATCGCCTCAAGGGTGCGGGGGTCTTATAGCGTCACTGACATGATGGCTCTGATTCAAGAACTCAATCAACTTCCTAACTCTGGCGTGGTGGCAGGTCAAGTATTGTTGATTCCTGCTGGCTAAAACTAGATTTCAAAAGGCAATGGGGGAGGGTAAAACGGTATAATGCTCGCACTACTTTAATCGAAAGGTTTGTACGATGCATTGTCCGTTCTGTCAGCATCCGGACTCAAAAGTTGTTGATTCACGCACTGCTGATGATGGCACTTTGATTCGCCGTCGTCGGGAATGTCCCTCCTGTAAACGGCGTTTCACAACCTTAGAATCATTCTCCTTCAGCGTGGTAAAACGGTCTGGAGTAATTGAACCGTTCAGCAGAGAGAAAGTCGTATCAGGTGTTCGCAAGGCATGTCAGGGGCGTCCTGTTTCTGACCATGACCTAGATATCTTGGCTGCCCAAGTTGAAGAGTCCCTGCGGGCCTCCGGTCTCGCAATTATCCCCACCGACGAGGTAGGCAAAGCGGTCTTGCCTTTCCTGCGGAAGCTTGATGTGATTGCTTATCTGAGATTTGCTTCAGTCTACTCATCTTTCGATAACTTGGATGATTTCGAAGCAGCTATTCGTGAACTGAGGAAAGACTCAGACTATTCACCATCAGAAGATGATTTGTCGTCAGTTTCCGACTTAGATCCTTCTGTGAATAACTGATCTGCTACAGCTTTGGCCTGGCCGCCCCATTCCTTAAACGTATCGGCCGTCTGCTCGCCGAGTTTGGATACGCCTTCTTGTGCTGCCAGCAGTTGTTCGCGAACTACTCTACGTAATACCTTGCCAACCTGAGAACGGGGAAGCTCTTCGACAATTTCAAGCTGCCGGGGCATGGCATAGTGAGAAAGTTTCTTTTCTGCCCACTTGTAGAGTTCGTCCAGGTCAACTCGGGCGGTACCATCAAGGACAATTGCTGCGACAATCTTCTCACCTGAGGTTGCGTTTGGGACGCCTACTACTGCCACGTCCTCGATTCCTGGCATCATGCGCACAATATTCTCAACCTGTGACGGATAGACATTGAAGCCGCCAGAAATAATCATTTCCTTAGCGCGGTCCGCCATCACAATCGTCTTGCGCTCGGGGTCGAAATAGCCGATATCTCCAGTGCGAAGCCAGTCTTTCCACTTGGTATTGGCTGTCTCTTCAGGATTGTTCAAGTAGCCCTTGAATACCTGGGGGCCGCGACATAGAATCTCGCCACGCTCACCCAAGGGTACATCCTTGGAAAGGTCTTCTGGGTCGGCAATGCGGACCTCGGTAGACGGGAAAGGAAGGCCCAAGGCGCCCGCGTGTCGCTTTTCAGATAGGGGATTCCCCAACAGAATTGGTCCGCCCTCTGTCATGCCATAGCCTTCAATAATTAGGCCACCGGTCAAAGTTTCCCAGTTGCGGGCAATCATGCCATCAAGTGCCATAGCTCCGGAGAGAGTGTAGCGGATGGAGCTCAGGTCTATCTGCTGCTCCTTAGCCTTCGCATGCAGGCGCTTGAACATCGGTGCCACACCCGGAAAGAAAGTAATTGGGCGGCGCTGTTGAGCGCTGAGCACCATGTCCTCATCGAAAGTTGGGAAGATTAGAATCGTTGCGGCCAAACTAACTGCCGAAGTTAGCGATAGTGTCAGGCCGAAAGCGTGGAAGAAAGGAAGCGCGGCCGCGAATACTTCTGCGCCCTCATGTAGATTTGGTACCCAAGCCTGGGCTTGCTCCACATTCGCAACTAAGTTGAAGTGAGTGAGTTCAACTGCTTTCGGCGTGCCCGTGGTGCCGCCCGTATGTAAAAGGATTGCAGTATCCTCTTGTTTTGTAGGAGCCTTTCCTGCACGGGGTTTTGCGAACAACACAAGTTTTTCGAAACTAGGTACGGAGGCGGGGACGGGAATAGCTGGGCGAATCTTAGCCCGAGCAGCCTTGGTTGCCGGCAACGGCGTGCTCAAAAGCAGACGGGGTAGGGTTTTCATGGCCAAGGTCAAGTTAACAGTCATTACCTTGATTTTGTGCTTAGCTGCAGTTTCGACAATCTGGTCAAAGCTCTTTTCCCAGACCACCAAGACCTTAGCGCCGTGGCGAATGATTTGCTCTTCCAACTCTCCAGCTGGAGCCAGCGGATTATGCTCCGCAACTACCGCTCCAGCGAGCGCGGCGCCGTAGAAGGCGACAATGTGCTGGGTGCAGTTAGGCATGATGAAGCCGATTCGGTCACCAGGCTTAACGCCGGCATTAACAAACACCTGTGCTGCGCGGCGAGCCTGATCTTCAAGCTGGTGATAGGTCAAAGTCGCGCCAAGAAAATCGCAGGCCACCCGATCCGGATAGTAGTGTGCGGTGGTCTCCAGTAAATCCCACAGGGTATTATCGGAAACAACGATTTCTGAGCGGACGTTAGCAGCGTATTCTTTTCGCAGATTCTTAGTCAGAGCATTTACCATTTGGGCCTCCTTGGGTCACTGCGTACAGAATATCAGTTTGTTATCTACTGATAGTGCGAGCCTGTATATCTACAAAACTAAAGTGCTCGTAATCCCTTGAGTTCTCTATCAATTTCGATGATAAATAGCTCTCTAGTTGGGCGTGTCATAGAAACATATAAGTCCCCTGTGCTGGCGGTAGCTATGCTGGTTGGGTCAACTAAAACTACCGAGTCAAACTCTAACCCTTTAGTTTCTTTAGCGGTTGTGATAATCACCCTACTGTCTGTTTTGCCCCAGCTTTCGATAACCATTTTGATGTCTTCTGGGCGGGGAACAATTACCGCAATGCGGCCCGCGTCGCTACCGACTTCAGCGTTAAGCCTCTCTCTGCACTCATCAAGTACTTGAGCAGTTTTCTTCGCAAGTTCAGAGCGGGGAGTGACCTCGTAGAAATGGAGGCAATCAGGGACGTCTCGAACCGCCGAAACTGGATACAATACGCTTCTCCCGTACTCTGTCATGACTCGCTCTGCGGCCTCAGTAATAGTGGCGGGAGTCCGGTATGAGGTAGTCAAAACCACCTCAGAGCTCAAGAACTGTGCTGCTGGACCCAAAACCTCTGCCCAGGTCCTTTGCTGATGGTCCACTCTTTGCTGATCCAAATCTCCAACAACTGTGAATGAGCGGGCTGGGCAGCGTCGGAGCAGAGCGCGCCACATCATTGGAGAAAGCTCCTGCGCCTCGTCCACCACTACGTGCCCGTATGTCCAAGTCCGATCCGCTACCGCCAGAGAGTTCAAACTGGCGCGTTCCTCATGGTCATAGTGCTGTGCTAGTACTTCTGCTGTCACAATGCCGGATTGATCAATTCCGCTTTGGATTACTGCTTCAGCTTGCTCTAATGTCTGCTCACGGCCCGCCTTCCGGCGTTCATTCTGCCGCGTCACCATCGGGTGCTCCCCCAAAAGTTCTGCGGCCTCATCCAAGAGCGCCACGTCAGCTTCAGTCCACGCGCTCCCCAGTGGCCTGGTCAGCTGTTCTACCTCACTGCTAGTCAACCAACTTGCGGCTTTCGCGAGGCGCTGGGAATCAGCAAAAAGTCGAGAGAGTAACTGTTGTTCAGTAGCAGGTAGCCACAATAGATTAATCGCCTTCCTAGCCTCATCGCTGGAACGAATATCCGCCAACGCCCACGACTTTTGCTCAGGCGTGTATTCCTCCTGGTCACTCAAGAGCTGATCGGCTAAAGCTGACATTATCTCACTTGCGAAGGTAGACCAACCTTCATTGTGGTGACGGGAAGTCCGGCGCGCCTTCGTTTGAGCTTCCCGAACCATCTCTGGGGTAATCGTGAGTCGCCTATGGGTCACTGTAAGTTCAACAGGTTGCTTCGGGATTCGTTGTAGCTGCTTGACGGCTTTCAGCAGTGAGGCGGCCCAACGCGGGTCACCCTTCAGGCGGGCGAGGGGGATTTCTTCCTCGGCCCCCACAATGACCCCGGGAACCAGCTGTCCCGGAGTCAAAGAAACCACGCCGGTCTCACCTAAAGAGGGGAGAACCTTTTCAATATAGCGCAGAAAAACTGGGCTGGGTCCGACAATCAAAACCCCGGAACGGGCTAAACGCTTATGCTGTGAGTAGAGCAGATAGGCGGCGCGGTGCAGCGCCACCGCGGTCTTGCCGGTGCCAGGGCCTCCCTGGACCACCACAATCCCGGAATCGTCAGAGCGAATGACGCGGTCTTGTTCGGCCTGGATGGTTGCAACGATATCGCTCATATAGCTGTCACGCGCATCTGACAGGGCGGCCAGCAGTGCCCCCTCACCTTGCAGGTTATTAATCTCGCCCACAGCTGAGGCATCCAGTAGCTCATCCTCTAAACCCACCACGGTGCGCTGCTTCGTGGAAATATGCCGACGCATGGAGACACCCAAAGGCTCTACCGCGGTCGCCTGATAGAAGGGGAGTGCCGCTGGTGCACGCCAGTCAAGCAGAACACGATTATCATGTTCATCAACCAAACCGACCCGACCAATATAGTGAGTATCGTGATTTGTTTTGGTGATTCGTCCGAAGACCAAGCGGTCATCGACTTGCTCTAGTCGCGCCGCTTCATCCCCATAGTGGGAACTGATTGCGTCGCGTTCGGTGCGGGCTTGATGCGAGCCCCAAGCTCCAGTGGAGGCTACTTGGCGTTGCCTTTCTCGATAGAGGGCTTTAGTGCTGTCCAGAACCTGATAGGCTCGGTCAACGGCAGCTTGTTCATGCGAGATCTCCCGCTGCAACTTGTCTGCGGACATTACCCACCTCCTTCCAGCGAGCTTACGCACTAAAATCTAAGCCATAATACTATCCTGTCCAGAACAGAGCGAGGGACGATAATCAGCTAGCTTGACGCTGAAGGCGAATATTGGTTGTTTTTAGGATGTTCCACTGGCGTTTGAGTACAGTAGAAGAGGATAATAATAGGCTCATCAGATTGAGTACGAACGGTTTTCGTACAGGAGGTGCCTTCATGAACGAGTCGCTATTTTCAGCGGGCCCGCACTCTGACGCTCAGGCTCCGGTTCTCATCCACTACCTGCATGGAGCAATTGATGCAGGGGCTGCCTGCCGCTTGGCAATGCTGCAAATGTTTGACGCTACAGTCGTGGGCAGAGTCGCTACTTTTAACTCTGATGAACTGGTCGATTATCGTTCCTCACGGCCGGTGGCCACGGTTCGGGACTGGACTTTGACCAAGGTGGATACCGCGGAGATTGCCTTGGAGCTAGCGTCTGATTTGGAGGGGAATCCCTTCTTGATTCTGCACGGCCCGGAGCCTGATTTCAGGTGGGAGGCTTTTGCGGAGCAGGTTCGTGTTTTCGCTCAGCAAGCGGGTGTAAAGAAGGCGATTTCCTTGATGTCGGTTCCGGCTGCGGTCCCGCATACGAGGCCGACGCGGGTGCATCTGACTTCCACTGACTTGAGGGACGAGGATGATACGCTTCCAGAAATCTCCTTGATGAGTGTAGCCACCTCAACCTCTATGTTCTTGCAGGAGCGTCTGGCGCACTGTAGTGAAATAGAGTCCGTTGGTTTGGTCACTTCGGTACCATACTACCTGCACGAGACAGAGTACTTCCCGGCCGCTTCTGAGCTAATTCAGGCGATCGGGCAAATGGGTGGACTTTCCTTGCCGGTAGGTGATTTACAGGCGGCGGCACATCAGGCGCGCACTGAAATTGAGACCGGACTGCAGGAGAATGAAGAACTTTCTGGGCTAGTCAAGATGCTGGAGGAAAGGTTCGACAGTATCGTTGCGGCTCATGACGAGTCGATCGAGACACCTTCTACCAGTTTTGAAGACACCGCGATTCCTTCCGCCGATGAGATTGGTCATTCCTTGGAGTCTTTCCTACGTTTCGAACAAGATCGCAAGGAGAAGACGCAAAAGCCCGCTGAAAAGTCTCGGTTCCCGCGGCGTCCTCGGCGCGATCCGCGCCTTAGCGGAGAAGGCGACGAAACCCCCTCGGAAAGCAGTTAGGAGGATTCTTCGCGGGGTGGGTCTAGGAGCAGCTCGGTGCGTAGCCATCTTTTACAGGTCTTGCTATCAACGCGGCTGACAGGCAGGGGACAGCGACGCAGTTCTACATCTACCGCATCTAGATCGAAAGGCACCCGGCTGGCCGCAACCACAATATTGCCTCGGCGTTGCCCGCGCGCCACTTTGGGTGAAGACACCGCCACTAGATAGGGGAAGTGCTCTGCAATCGTGCGGAACTCTCGCGCCGCGGTCTCATCACCGGGGGTAGCCGCAATATTGGCTAGAAAGAGTCCATCATTTTGCAAGACCCGCGCATAGTGCCCGGTTGCCTCCGTAGAACTCACTGTTAGAGGGGTTTTTATGCCGGCGAAAACATCGCGCACAATCACGTCGTAACTACCGTCTCGTAACTGTTCTGCTACGACGCGGGCATCTCCCACCCTGATGCTGACGGCAGGGGCGCTGGGGAGATCAAACCATTCACGTACCAAAGTGGCAAGTTTACCGTCAACCTCTACTACTTTATTCTTGCTTCCCGGACGCAGATGTGCCCAAGCTCTGGCGAGTGAACAGGCTCCGCCTCCGAGGTGTAAAGCTGTAATAGCGGTGGGCTCTGAACGCCACACGTGAGTCAGAATGGTCATATGCTGCATGTATTCAAACTCAAGGTAGGTGGGGTCGGTGAGATCAATCATGGAGGACTCTGCATTGTTAATGACAACCATGATTCCGTTATCAACGCGCCTCAGTTGTACCTTTCCGCTGTCAATCTGCACAGGTTCAACAGGTAGCTGACGGAGATTCGGGGCATTCTTTGAGCGTGATTTAGGCATGGCAAAGAACTTATCCTATTTATATTGTGAAGTCCATGTGCGTAAGCTTAGGGGAGGAAGGAGGAAAATCGTGTCACGTACAGTTCGCGTATCGGCAGCTCGCCGTAATTGGGGCGAGGATGATTCCGGTTGTGATTTCATGCACGTTGATATGGATTCTTTCTTCGCTGCGGTGGAGTTACTTGAACATCCAGAGTTAGTTGGGAAGCCTGTCATCGTCGGGGGTTCTTCAGCTCGTGGGGTGGTCACTACCGCAACCTATGAAGCTCGCGAATATGGCGTGCATGCGGGGATGCCTATGTCTGCCGCCTTACGTCTTTGTCCACACGCCACGGTTTTACCTACTCGTCATTATATATATCGCGCTGCCTCTGCTGCAGTGATGGAAATCTTGCGCGAGATTACGCCAGAAGTAGAGCAAGTCAGTATTGATGAGGCCTTTCTAGGGATAGGTGGCGCACGCCGGCGCTTGGGCTCGGCTGTCGAAATCGGCAACCTGGTGAGAGAACGTGTCAGTAATGAGTTGGGGTTGACCGCCACGGTGGGGATTGCCTCCGTCAAGTTTGTTGCAAAGATTGCCTCCACTCAGGCAAAACCTGATGGCCTGCTGTTGATTCCGCAACCTCAAACTGTGCCTTTTCTGCATGAGCTTCCAGTCGGCGCGCTTTGGGGAGTGGGGTCACGAACTCAAGAGGTTTTGCACCGCATCGGTATCGACTGGGTGAAAGAACTGGCCGAGGCTGATCGGTCTAGGCTGGTGCGCGCCCTCGGCATCGCATCCGCACATAAGTTGCAAGAGCTGGCGCAGGGCATTGACCGGCGTCAGATTGAAACCAAACAGGTTGATAAATCCATTAGTCATGAAGAGACTTTTGAAACTGACTTGCGCTCGGCCGGGCAGATTGAGGCCGTGATGCTACGACAATCTCACCAAGTGGCAGGCAGCTTGAGGCGGAAAGGATTACTCGCGAGGGGCGTTTCAATCAAAGTTCGCTCGGGTAGTTTTAAGACCTTAACGAGGTCTACATCTCTGCCTACAGGCACAGACACAGGGAAAACGATTTACGAAGCGGCTTGCAGGCTATTTCGCCAACTCCCTCTTCCTCCTGATGGCATCCGTCTGGTCGGAGTTAAAGCGGAACGGCTCCTCAGTGCGGCGCTAGGCGTGCAAGCTCTGATTGATGAAGATCCGAAACAACGCAGAGTTGAGACAGCTGCGGATCAGCTCAGAGAGAGGTTTGGGTCTGACGTAGTTTCGGCTGCGACCTTGCTATCAGAGAGAGGCAAACGGGAGGAAAGACACCTACCTAAGGATGATTTATTCCCTCAAGAGTGACAGCTTTGCTGCAGTATGAGAAAATGAAGCATCAATTTCTTTGATTGGAAAGAGGTAAAGCGGTGGCTTTCTCAGATGACGATAACGAGATCTTGAACCGAATGGAGCAAGACTTGTTGAATGATGCTGAGTTCTCGGAACGACTCCGAGAGTTCGGTGATCATGCTGAGCCCGCTAAACCCGCCAGCGAGGCAGCTGCTCGGAATCAGAATAAGATTGAGTTGAGCTGGTCGCCGCGCAAAGCTGCCTTGGGTGGTCTCCTCGTGCTGATAGGTCTGGCTGTGTTACTGACCGGTGTGACCATCGGGTACTCAGTTCTTGGCATTGTTACTGGAGTAGTTGGGGTACTGCTGATGTTCGGTGGAATTTACGTGGTGATAAATTCTGCCATCGGAGGCAAAGAACACGCTGGCAAAAGGGACAAAGGTTCTGAGCCAAGTGGAGGTTCCTTCGGAGAACGGCAACGTAAGGCTTTTGATAAGCGTCGCAGGAACTAGTTTCGCCTGCTGAGCAGAACCTAAAATAACTTTCTACCGCCATTGCGTAAAGCAATGGCGGTTTTTGTATGTCTGGAGTCTGATGACTTGTAGTTTGCTTCTTCTTTGAAAAATCCGAAAAGGTTAAATATTTTCCTCCACCGGTGTTAAGTGCTGAAATTTCACTAAAAAAGTGGAAATATATGTCAAGAAACACCGGCAAAGCTACACATTGTGGGTGAAAGTGGAGTAAAGTGGTGGATTAAGTAACGAATAGCCAAACCTAGCTTCAGAGAGGAGGGGACATGCTAAGCGGATTCGTGGGCACTTATGAACCTAAGCTGGATGACAAAGGACGCTTGATTCTGCCTGCGAAACTGCGTGATCAGTTGGGTGGAGAGCTAATCATCACACGGGGACAAGAGCGGTGCCTGTACGTCTTTCCGGTCGCAGAATTCGAAAAATTCTACGAAACCCTACAGCAGGCCCCTCTAACCTCGAAGCAGGCGCGGGCATTTTCCCGTGTCATGCTGTCAGGTGCTCAGCCTGAGAATCCTGACAAGCAAGGCCGGATTAGTATTTCCGCTAATCTCCGTTCCTACGCCAACCTTGACCGTGACCTGGTCGTGATCGGTGCCGGACACAGAGTGGAAATCTGGAACGCACAGGCTTGGAACGATTACTTGGAGGCTGAGGTAGATGACTTCTCAGATACTGCTGAGGAGATTATTCCCGGCCTCTTCTAAACAAACAGATGCAATGAAATCTCTGGCCGAAGCTCTGGGGTCACTTCCCCGATTCCAGATCAGGTCGGGCAGGGATTTGGTTGCATCACCCGAAAGATATGCATTGGTGGACAAATCGAAAGGAGACTCCGTGGCAACACTAGACGCAGCCGCTGCGCACACGCCGGTATTGCTGGAACGGTGTCTTGAACTATTAGCCCCCGTGGCTCAAAACGATGGTTCTGTAATCATTGATGCCACCCTAGGTATGGGTGGACACACTGAAGGAATCCTAGAGAGGTTTCCCAAAGTCACTGTGCTAGGGATTGATCGCGATCCTCAAGCCATAGAGATGGCTTCGCGACGCTTGATGCGTTTCGGAGATAGGTTTCAGCCTTATCACACTACTTATGATCAGATTCCTGCGGTAGCCGCAACTCATGGGACCGCCATTCATGGCATCTTACTTGACGCAGGGGTTTCCTCTCTCCAGCTGGATGAGGTAGAGCGAGGTTTCTCTTACGCGCGTGACGCACACTTGGACATGCGGATGAATCCGACCGAAGGAATCTCCGCTGCAGAACTCATAGCTGAAGCCACCCCCGCTGAACTCACACGGATTCTTCGCACCTATGGCGAAGAACCAAATGCCGGCAGAATCGTCAAAGCAATCCTTAACAGTCGCGAGCACACTCCGATTGAGTCTACCCAGCAGCTGGTTGACTTGATTCGTGAGGCTCTCCCCGCAGCCGCTATGAGAACTGGCGGGAATCCAGCTAAGCGTACGTTCCAAGCCCTGCGGATTGCTGTCAACTCAGAACTAGATATTTTAGCAAGCACAGTTCCTGCCGCCTTAGAGACATTGAGTTTGGGTGGACGAATGGTCGTGGAGTCTTATCACTCCCTCGAAGACAGAATCGTCAAACGCGCCTTCAGTGCAGGGCTAAACAATAGTGCCCCACCAGATCTGCCAATCATCCCTGAAGAGTACCAACCCTATTTGAAAGCACTTACCAAGGGAGCCGAAAAAGCTGATCAACAGGAACGGGAACACAATCCCAGATCTGCTTCTGTAAGGCTAAGAGCCGTAGAAAAAATTCGAAATCATAACCCAATCAGCCAAGTGTCAAGGAGTAACAAATGAGCGCAGTAGCGACAGCTCGTAATACCAATCTTCGCGCTCAGCCGAGCCCTCGGTCACAGCGGGAGCAGGCCCCGCAGCTAGCGGTTATTCCGACAGTGCGGCCTCGCACATCAGGAGCTATTACCGTCGCTGTGATGTTGATTGGGGCAATCGCCATGGTAGCAATTTCCCTGTTCATTTCCACGCTATTAGCTCATAACGCTCTCGGAATGGGAGAGTTGCAGAGTGAGCTAAAGGTACTCCAGGAACAGAATCAAGCCTACACCGAACAGCTCAATGAGTTGTCTTCCTCGGTCTCACTTTCCCAGCGCGCACAGGAGCTCGGTATGGTCGCAAACACCAATTTTGGTTATGTGAACCTTGAAACTGGTGAAATCGGAAACGGGAGTCCAGCTCGGTGACTGAGAGCAAAGATGCGAAAGTGAAAGAATCCAAACCGTCTGCGACTAAACCACGCAAACGGCTTGGATTTTTCGCAAAACGCTTCTCCCAATATAAGACGCACTTTCAAAAGCGTGTCCATGGCCTACGAATCCTCCTCGCTGCCCTAGTTATCTTCCTTGTCGTAGTCTTGTTCCGTGTGCAGGTGGTGCTCGGACCAGAATATGCTGCACAGGGTGTGAAGGGAAGATCAGTTAGCTACACCTTGGATGCCCCGCGGGGCACCATATACGATGCGGCCGGCAACGTATTGGCTTCATCTTCTACCAGATACGACATTATTGCTGACCCCACGAATATCGCCCAATATGTGCACTACGAAAAAGGGCAAGATAACAAGTACCACATTGTTGGGGTCGGTCCAGTTGAAGCCGCTCGTCAACTCGCCCCCATCCTCGACATGGACGAAGCCATCCTCGGCGGAATGCTCTCACAACCCCCACACAGTGAAGTAGAAGGTAAAGCCGCACAGGCGCAAGTTCTGAATAAAACTGCAGAACGCAACCCTTACAAGTCGCAATACAAGGTGATTGCTACTAAGGTCACGCCTGAGGTACGCCGAGAAATCATTGACTTGAATATTACGGGTATCAGCACGCATGTCCGCTCAGAACGCCTTTACCCGAAGGGCGCGACAGCAGCAAATATCCTCGGTTTCATGGCGGCTGACCCAAAGGATAACTCCAATACCGTTGGGATTGCGGGTATTGAGCTAATCATGGAAGACACTCTAAAGTCCACGCCTGGTCGGGGCTCTGTGGAGGTTGCAGGTCGCACCGGTGCGGTTATTCCCGGCGGTGTTCGTGAGGAGACTCCCGCCCAGGCCGGAACCAGTATTCACCTTTCCCTCAATTCAGATTTGACCGCGTTTAGCCAAGAGGTTGCGGACCAGACGCAGGCAAAGCACGGGGCCGAATGGGTCGTGGTCGTGGTCGAGGAAGTAAAAACCGGCCGTATCCTAGCCATCGGTGATTCTGGAGTGAAAGCCTTTAAAGACGTTAAAGATTTCACCAATGTTCAGTTCGGTTCCCACGCGGTAAAAGATACCTATGAGCCTGGCTCTACCGGCAAACTCATTACGATGGCAGCTGCATTGGAAAAAGGTGTCGTGCAGCCTTTAACACCTTTCTCTTGCCCGGGAAAAATCACCATGCCAAATGGCCAAGAATTTAGGGACTCCCATGAGCATCCCACAGAGAGGCTGAGCGCCGCAGGCATTATTGCGCAATCGTCTAATACCTGCATCGTGCAGGTAGGTGACAAAGTGAAAGATCAGGAGCGCTACGATTTAATGCGCGCTTTTGGATGGGGCGAGAAGTCTGGCATTCAGCTGCCTTCGGAGAGTGGCGGAATCCTAGAAAGCCCAGAAAAATGGGATGGACGCCAACGCTACACCACCATGTTTGGACAGGGCGTAGCGACTACCCCTCTGCAGGTGACGAATATGCTGGCGACCATCGGTAACGGGGGAGTGCGCAACCAATCCCGGATCCTCGACGGTTATACGAAACCAGACGGGCAGTATGAAAAAGTTCCGTTGAGTAGTCCGCAACGCGTTATCAGCTCTGACTCGGCCCAGATTCTACTCAACATGATGCAGGGTGTAGTCTCCGAGGACGGTACTGCGAAGCGAGTGGATGTCCCCGGCTACAATGTCGCAGGTAAGACTGGTACTACCCAGATTTTCGGTCGTAAAGGTTATGTTGGCTCCTTCGCTGGGCTGATTCCGGCTGAAGACCCGGTTGCTGCGATTCTAGTGGTCACATACCGACCAAAAACAACCGCCTACGGCTCAGTAGTTGCTGTCCCTGCTTTCAACCAGGTGGCACAGCGCACCATGCAGGTGTTGGGCGTGCCCCCGAGCACCGCGAAACCAGAACTCTATCCGGTTCGGGTCAAGTAGTAAAAGAGTGTGGCAACCAAGATAGCTTGGAGCAAAGCGGTAGAATACCTAAGCAGAAGCCATGAGAGTCGGCCAGTGGCAGCGTTAGCTGTGTATTGAGCTGGACAGCAGAAGGGAAGAACCGAATGAAGGTCAAGGCTAGTGAACTGGCCGCATATGTGGGTGGAACCCTGCATGGTGACGACGTTTTAATTGATGGCACGGTGGTAACTGATTCCCGTCAAGCTACGCCGCGTGGTTTGTATGCCGCCCGCATCGGAGAGAACTTGGACGGGCACCGCTTCGTGACTGCAGCGGCAGAATCGGGTGCTATTGCCGCACTTGTGCAGTATAAACGCGATTGGCCACTTTCTCAGATCCTGGTCAAAGATAGCACCGAGGCGCTAGGTTTAACCGCTAAGTTCTGGGTGGAAAAACTTAGAGGGGCCTCTGAGGATTCGATGCAGGTAATCGGTGTGACTGGTTCGGCAGGGAAAACCACCACTAAAGACCTGATGGCCCGAATCTTTAGCTCACAAGGACCGACTATTGCCAATGTGGGTTCATTTAACAATGAAGTAGGTATGCCGTTGACGGCTCTGCGTGCAGACGAAGAGACCCGCTTCTTGGTCTGTGAGATGGGTGCGGATAAGATTGGCGACCTGGAGTATCTTACTTCGTTAGTTCCTCTAGATGTAGCAGTGGTACTTTTTGTTGGTACGGCACACCTTGGGCACTTTGGTTCTCGGGAGGCTGTCGCACAAGCTAAATCTGAGCTGATTTCGGGTCTGCGTTCTGGTGGCATTGCCGTTCTTAATTACGATGATGACAATGTTCGAGCCATGGCTGATCTGGCTAATGGGCAGATACGTTACTTTTCCGCCCAGGGAAACCATGCGGCAGACTTTTATGCCACTGACATTCAGGTAGATGACTTGGGAAGGGCGAGTTTCACTTTGCATAGTGCCGAGGGGGAGTACCCCCTCGCCCTCGGTTTAGTGGGCGAACATCATGTGAGCAATGCTCTCGCTGCGATTGCTGCGGCCGCAAGCCTAAATGTCTCGGTCGAAGCTGCGGTATCCGCGGTGGCTGCTGCCGAACCGGATAGCCCACACCGGATGAATACGTTCGAACGGGCCGGGGTGCGTTACATCGATGACTCATATAATGCGAATCCTGATTCTCTCAGGGCGGCGTTGAAAGCTCTTCATCAGTTGGGACCCCTCGGTGTAGGTGGGCGGACTATTGCGGTCGTAGGGGCAATGCTTGAACTGGGGGAGGCTTCTGATCAGCTTCACGCCGATATTGGCCACATTGCGGTAGCGGAGAAGATTGATTTTTTACTCACAGTCGGTGATGAAACTATTCCTACCCATGGCGCCGCTCAGCAGCAGATTGAAGCGATTCACTGCGGCGACATTGAGGAAGCTAAAACCAGACTCTACAAACTCATTCAGCCGGGTGACACGGTACTATTGAAGGGGTCGTACGGGTCGAAGATTTGGACTATTGCCGATGAGGTGACAGAGGAGTTGATGCCACGATGATGGCAATCTTAATTGCGCTGGGGGTTTCTCTACTAGTTTCCCTGTTCGGCACTCCACTCTTCATTCGTTACCTAGTTGCGCATGAATACGGCCAGTTCATTCGGCAGGATGGCCCCACCGGCCACTACACCAAACGTGGCACCCCGACTATGGGTGGCGTAGTGATTATTTCCGCTAGTGTGATTGGCTGGCTGGTCGCATATATTTTCGTGGGGACTTGGCCCTCATTATCCTCTTCACTCCTAATCATGTTGTTTGTGGGGCTAGGAATTATTGGTTTCGCAGATGACTTCATTAAGATCTCGAAACAGCGGTCTCTTGGGTTGAACCCCTTAGCGAAGATCATTGGCCAGCTAATTATTGGCACACTATTTGCGTTCTTAGCTGTATTCGTGCGTGATAGCAACGGTATCACCCCTGCCTCAATGGCAATCTCTTTCGTTCGTGATACTTCCCTTAATCTGGCGCATTGGGGCATCATTTTGGGTGCCGTCCTCATGTTCTTGTGGGTGAACTTGCTGGTGGCGGCTTGGTCTAACGCGGTTAACCTCACCGATGGATTGGATGGTTTAGCTACTGGCTCTTCCATGGTTGTTTTCGGCGCTTACACCTTCGTCTCCATTTGGCAGTACTACCAGAACTGTGCGCGTGAGCCAGCTGAGATAGTGGCCTGCTATACGACTTCGAATCCGCTGGGTCTTGCAGTGGTGGCTTCCGCCATTGTGGGGGCATGCTTCGGCTTCCTGTGGTGGAATGCCTCTCCCGCACAGATTTTCATGGGGGATACCGGCTCCTTGGCTTTGGGTGGTGCCGTTGCAGGTTTGTCTATCTTGACTCGCACTGAGTTCCTAGCGGTAATTATCGGCGGGCTCTTCGTTTTGATCGTGCTTAGTGACGTGATTCAGATTGGATCCTTTAAACTTACCGGAAAGCGTGTGTTTAAGATGGCTCCGCTCCATCACCATTTTGAGCTTTCTGGCTGGAAGGAAATCACGATTGTGATTCGTTTCTGGCTGATTGCGGGTGTCTTCGCTATTTTTGGTGTGGTGCTCTTCTATGCGGAGTGGGTGCAACAAATTCGATGAGTAAAATACCTTCAGCAGTTGTCCTGGGAGCTGGGGTGACCGGACAAGCTTGTACCCGAGTTTTGCAATCACGTGGCTATCAAGTCACTGTCTTCGATACGCGTGCCATCAGTTCAGATCTAGCCTCGCTTAGCGGAGTTACTGCTATTGTCAGCGAGTCAGAAGAAGCTATGGGACAGGCAGCCGCGGCTACCGAAGCGGACGTGTATGTGGCGTCTCCCGGGATCCCTCCACATGCGCCTGCCCTTGCCCCGGTATACGAGCAGCATGAGGTCATTTCGGAACTTGAGCTGGCATGGCGTTTGCAGGCTTTACAAGGCGGACAACAGCCGTGGATTGTGGTTACGGGCACCAACGGCAAAACCACCACAGTGGGTCTGTGTGAGTCGGTTCTTCGGGCAGCCGGTAAGAAAGCGTATGCGGTCGGGAATATTGGTATCTCTATCATTGAGACAGTCGCTGCAGATAACTATGACGCTTTAGTGGTAGAGGCATCCAGCTTTCAGCTTTACGGGGTGAAAGAAATGTCTCCTGTGGCTAGTGTCTGTTTGAATGTGGCCGCGGACCATATCGATTGGCACGGTAGCGTAAAGGCGTATGAGGCTGCGAAAGCTAAGGTTTATGAGAACACCCAGGTGGCCTGTGTCTATCCGGTGAATGATGACAAGGTCCGGCGCATGGTTGAGAACGCGGATGTGGTCGAGGGGGCGAGGGCGATTGGTTTTAGCCTGGACCATCCTGCCATCTCGGAGTGCGGCGTGGTTGAAGACATGGTGGTGGACCGTGCATTTTTAGATACCCGTCATACTGAAGCCATCGCGGTAGCTAGATTCGCAGATTTGATGGGTGAGGAGGATGCCCTTCCCAGTCCAACCCTGTTGCTGGACGCGGTAGCTGCGGCAGCTTTGACCAGGGCACTCGGAGTCTCTCCGGAACCTGTCGCTGAAGGATTTAGAAACTATCAGCAGGCCGGGCATCGTTTTCATTCTTTGGGGGAGGTTGCTGAGGTCACCTGGATTGATGACTCTAAAGCCACCAACGCCCATGCCGCTAAAGCAGCTATCTTCTCCGTGCCGTCGGGCCGCGCTGTTTGGATCGCGGGCGGAGACACCAAAGGACAGACTTTTGATGACCTAGTTAAAGAGGTTGCTCCGCGTCTGCGTGGCGTAATCGTGATTGGTGAAGACAGGTCACAAATGCTTCAGGCTTTGCAACGACATGCTCCATCTGTGCCGAGGGTAGAAGTAGACGGACATGACGATTTTATGATGTCAGTTGTGCATGAAGCCGTAGCATTGTCGCGGCCGGGTGACACTGTGTTGCTTGCCCCAGCCTGCGCCTCATGGGACCAGTTCGAATCTTATGCTCAACGTGGTGACGTTTTTGCTGAGGCCGTGGAACGTTTAGCTGAGCAGCAGGAGAGCCAATGAGCTGGTTCAATCAACTGAAATCGACGCAGCTTAACCGCAGTTTTCAGCCGGTGATTAGCCGTGAGGATGATGGCTCCTCGCAGCGGCCAGTTCAGCCTTACTATCTGATTCTGTTTTCTGCGCTATTCCTAACTGCCGTCGGCTTCATCTTGGTGTACTCGGCGCTGTCTGTGAAAGCCCTAGAAGAAGATGGCCGGTTTTGGGCTGAGATTTTGAAGCCAACCGTGTTTACCGCTTTCGGTGTCGGAGGAATGATTGTCGCCTCACGCCTAACGTTGGCTTGGTGGAGAGTGCTCAGCTACGTCACCTATGCAGTGGCATTGCTCCTGCAGGTAATCACTATTTTCTTTGGTAAAACCATTGGCGGTAACCGTAACTGGCTGGATTTGCGAGTCATTACGGTGCAGCCTTCAGAATTGCTGAAGCTGGGCTTCATTATGATTCTGGCGACCATGTTCACCTATGTGCAGCATCAGATTCGCTCAGGTGTGGGAGCGGTAGCCTATCTGACTGGTATCTGTGCTCTGACTGTGGGTCCGGTGCTGCTTAGCCGTGACCTTGGCTCTGCCTCGATTTTTATCGCCATCTTTGTAATCATGTGTTTCGTGTCAGAGGTTTCCTGGCGGTATCTGTTCGGTTTTATTCTGGTTGGTATTTTTGGTGCTAGCACCCTAGTGGCAATCAGTCCTTCACGCCGTCACCGGGTGGTTACCTTTTGGGAGTCGCTCACTTCCTCTGCTCCAGCTAAAAGCGGTCCGGCGACACAAACCGATCACGCTTTATGGGCGATTGGCAATGGTGGCTTGACTGGTCAGGGACCGGGGGCGTCGAGGGAGAAGTGGCGGCACCTTCCGACTGCTGAATCTGACTATATCTTCGCTATCCTTGGTGAAGAATATGGTTTTGTCGGTGCTACATTGGTGTTAGTCACCTTTATCGTCCTGATTTATAATATTTTCGCGGTCGCAATGCGTCATCAAAAGAAGTGGGCCCGTCTCCTTTGCGTTGGTGTCGGTACTTGGATTGCGGTGCAGACCATTGTTAACGTTGGCGTAGTAATCGGTGTGTTCCCCGTGCTGGGTGTGCCTTTGCCTTTTATTTCGAAAGGCTATTCGTCTCTGATGTCCTTACTTTTAGGCTTGGGCTGCGTGCTGTCTCAGGCACGGACATTGCCGGGAGCTAGGGCCGCACTGCAGGCAAATCGTGGCTGGGCAATGCGTTCCACAAGTCTAGTGGGAAGAGCTTCTGGGAAGGGAAAGAAATGAACATCGTTTTAGCTGGTGGGGGCACAGCCGGACACGTCAATCCACTGTTAGCAGTGGCGGCTGAACTGTCTAAAAAGTCTCATAGCGTGACGATTGTCGGGACTGAAGAAGGGCTTGAGACTGAACTAGTTCCGGCTGCTGGATACCAGTTGGAAACTATCCTTCGGGTGCCTTTCCCACGTCGCCCGAATCTTTATATGTTGCGTTTCCCAGCAGCTTTCGCTGCCGCGACTAAGGCTGCTGTTGCTTTGTTGGAGAAAACTGAAGCTGACGTGGTTATCGGTTTTGGGGGATACGTGTCCACTCCCTTCTATCGCGCGGCTAAGAAACTCAATATTCCTTTGGCAATCCACGAGCAAAATGCGCGACCCGGGTTGGCTAACCGTCTCGGTGCTCGCTGGGCAGATCTAGTAGGATTGACGTTCTCTGGCACTCCTTTGGAAGCGAAAAAGGGGAGAACAGAAGTAGTTGGCTTACCTTTGCGTCCTGCCATCCATGCCCTCGCGCAAAATCGTGCCACTGGTTTGAGTGACCAGCTGAGGCAGAAGGCCGCCCAGTCATTAGGAGTCAACCCTGAGCTTCCCACAGTGGTGGTTACCGGAGGCTCCCTCGGCGCTTTACATCTCAATGAGGCCTTCGCTGCAGCAGTTCCCACTTTGCCGCCGGAACTGCAAGTCATTCATTTGACCGGGAAAGGTAAATCCGGTTTGGTCAAGGACTCGGTCAGCAAAGCTAATCGGGATAACTATCTGGTACTTGAATACTCCATGGAAATGGAACAAGTGCTGGCCTGCGCAGACCTCGTAGTGTGTCGTTCAGGTGCTGGGACCGTAGCAGAAATGACTGCTTTAGGGTTGCCGGCCGTCTATGTGCCACTTCCGATTGGAAACGGTGAACAAAAGCTAAATGCTGCTGAAGTGGTTGCTGCCGGTGGGGCGAAGCTGGTTTCCGATAGGGATTTCTCGGCTAAAACCATCGGTGATGTGGTAGTGCCTTGGGCGCTGGATAAGGCACGTCTGCAGGAAAGCGCACTAGCTGCAGCGCGGTGCGGGAGAAGGGATGCAGCTAGTAGCTTTGCCTCCCTCGTGGAGCAGTTAAGGTAGGCTGTACAGCTATGACTAAGTTTCATCTGATCGGCATTGGCGGAGCTGGAATGTCCGTGGTGGCTCAGCTCCTTCACGACGCGGGCGCGGAAGTTTCAGGCTCAGACCAAAGCGACTCTGCCATTTTGCGCCAGCTACAAGAACAGGGGATCTCGGTCTACAGTAGCCATGATGCCGCTCAAGTTCCTGAAGATGCCGTCGTGGTTGTCTCTACCGCCATTCGAGATAACAACCCCGAATTGGCGCAGGCCAGACGCCGTGGGCAACGGGTGATTCACCGGTCCCAAGCATTGGCTTTAGCTGCAACGGGCATGCGTTTCGTAGCGGTTGCTGGCGCGCACGGCAAAACCACCACTTCGGGAATGCTATCCGTCCTGCTTTCACAGGCGAAGCTAGATCCCTCCTTCGCGGTCGGCTCTATAGTCAAGGGCTATAACTCGGGCGCTCATCTTGGCTCCGGTGATATTTTTGTGGCGGAAGCAGATGAATCAGACGGTTCATTTTTGAACTATTCTCCCACCGTGGAGATTGTCACTAGCGTAGAACCCGACCATCTTGATTTCTACGGTACCTTTGAGCAGGTGAAGACCGCTTTCGCTAACTTTGCTGAGAACCTGGTTTCTGAGGGAGTCTTAGTGGCATTCGCGGATAATCCAGGTTCGGCTGAACTAGCTGCGCAAACGCGTGCTTCGCGTCGGGTAGTTACCTACGGTCAGAGCGACAGTGCGGATGTCAAGATCCGAGAATGCGCCGATACCGGCCTCGGGCAGGCCGTGAAGATTCAGTCAGCACAGGGGCAGTACACTCTGAATCTGGCGGTCGGAGGAATCCATAACGCACGCAACGCAACAGCCGCATGGGCTGCCGCTTGTGAGCTGGGTGTTGATCCGCAAACCGCTGCTGAATCACTGTCTGCCTTTACCGGCACCGCGCGCCGCTTTGATCCTCGCGGAGAGGCCTGTGGGGTGCGAATATTCGATGACTACGCTCACCACCCGACAGAGGTAGCGATGGCCGTTGCGCAGGCACGTAAAGTCGCGGGAGAAGGGCGCGTGATTGTAGCTTTCCAGCCGCATCTATACTCTCGTACTTTGAGCTTCGCCCAAGAGTTCGCGGACGCTTTGGACGGGGCGGATCTGGCTTTTGTGAGCGATATTTATCGGGCGCGTGAGGACGAACGAGACGACGTTGACGCCACTACGATCACCACTTTGGCTCAGCGCGCTGTGCCGAGCGGCTCTTTGGCGGATACTGCTGAACAGGTTGCTGAGCAGGCGCGTTTGGGTGATGTGGTTTTGACAATGGGCGCGGGTGACATCACTACTGCCGGTCCGCAGATTCTAAAACTACTTAAAGCTCGAGAGGCGCAGTCGGGCGGTATGAAGTAATGAAACGACCGACCCCACCGCGTCCCCCTCGGCGCCCCCATAGCGGGCAGACAGAGGCGCCTCAGCCTAATTCGGCCCAGCCCAAGCCAGAGCAATCAGGCAGGAAGTTGCGGCCGAATGGTCCTGTCCCTGCCTTCTCTGCGCAAGAGAGCCCTTCGAATAAAGAAAAGCCTGCCGTAAACTCAGCTCTCAAACCGGCCTCGGAGAGCGCCGGATGGGTGAGTAAACTAAGTGACGGTGCGGGGAAGCTAGCCGATGGAGTGAGCCGTCTAGCGGCGCGCAGAAAACGGGTTTCAGAGCCTGAAGTTGAGCTTCAGAGCCCTGATGAAACTCCGACTGAGAGAATCTCCGCAGAGAGCCTGGAAACTGAGCTGAAAAAGTGGGTTACTGACACTGTTTCTGACCCCTCTGATACCGCCGGCAAAGAACCGGAGAAGAATTCTGTGATGGAACGGTCTCGGCAGGCTTCAGCAGCTGCAGTTCACTCCGTTACAGAGCTACTAGGTTCCCGTAATCACAACCGGAATTCAAAGTCTGGTCAAAGCGGCACTGAAGGCGACACCATCGAGCTGAGACCGTATTTGGAAGAGCGGAAACGTGCTAAACGACGCCGCCGCTACACTGCACTACTGTCAGTAGCCGCGGTTCTAGCTGTCTTTGTGGCCGCTGCTGCCGTGTTGTGGTTTGCCCCCATGTTTTCCCTCAAAGCAGAGAAACTCAGTATTACAGGTGCTACCGAAGAACATACGGCGAAGCTTCTAGCAGACTCGCAACCGTATGTGGGGAAACCGCTGGTAGGTATCAGTGTCAGCCAGTGGGAGAGCAAGCTTCGTGAGAACGTCTGGGTGCGTGAAGTCGAAATCGATCGGAGTTTCCCCAATTCCGCCAGCGTGGTGGTGAAAGAGCGCGTTCCCGTAGTAGCAATTAAGCGCGGTGGTTCGTTGACCGCTGTCGATCAGGATGCGACCGAACTGAGCTACTTGAATGCTGCTGAGTTAGAGCTACCCCTATTGGAACTACAAACCACCGAAGCTGACCAACAACGAGCTGTCTTGACTGCAGTTGGTGTGATCAGTGAGCTCCCTCCGGAGATTCGTGACCAGGTAAAGCAGTACACGATTCTGTCGCCAACTAATTTTCATTTTGTGCTTAAGAATGGGGCTGTGGTGAAATGGGGCTCCAGAGATGAGATTGAGTTTAAGGTTAGGGTTCTAACTGTGCTCTTGAAGCAACCCGCCAAAATCTATGATGTCAGTATTCCTACCGCTCCAGTAACTTCCTAAATGGCTTATTTTCTGAGTCAGCTAAGACGAGTTTGTGATGATGTTTAGACACGCCGCCAGCAGTCTTGCTTGAGAGTGAATTCGACCGTAGTTTAAGTGCGCATAAATGGCGAAATAGCTTCAGCCTCAACTTGAGGTTGAGGGTTGGGGAATGAGGAGAAGCTGATGAACACTGAAGAAGTATCCGGCGCAATCATTAAAGTGGCTGGTATCGGCGGCGGCGGCGTAAACGCTGTGAACCGAATGATCGATGCCGGGGTGGCGGGTGTTGAGTACATTGCCATAAACACCGACGCGCAGGCAATGCTGCTGAGTGAGGCTGATCTAAAACTTGACATTGGCCGTGAACTTACGCGCGGCCTTGGTGCAGGTGCTGATCCCAACGTGGGACGCAAGAGTGCCGAAGAGAATGAAGAGGTAATCCGGAAAGCCCTCGAGGGTGCCGACATGGTGTTCGTCACCGCAGGTGAAGGCGGCGGAACCGGAACTGGTGCCGCTCCGGTAGTAGCCGGCATTGCCCGCGAACTAGGGGCTCTCACCATCGGTGTTGTAACCCGTCCATTTAGCTTTGAAGGTCCGCGCCGTTCTAACCAAGCTGAAAAGGGTATTGAAGAGCTACGTGAGAAGGTAGACGCGCTGGTAGTTATCCCCAACGACCGTCTACTGGAGTCAGCTGATAAGAATCTCTCCATGACCGATGCCTTCATCCTCGCCGATCAGGTGCTCATGTCTGGCGTACAAGGCATTACCGACCTAATCACGATTCCCGGCATGATTAACGTTGACTTTGCCGATGTCAAGTCAGTGATGAAGGATGCTGGTTCTGCACTAATGGGTATTGGTGAAGCCAGCGGCGAAAACCGCGTATTGCGGGCAGCGGAAGCCGCTATTGCCTCTCCACTGTTAGAAGCCTCAATCGATGGCGCTGCTGGTGCTCTAATCTTCTTCCAAGGCGCATCCGGCCTTGGCATCTTTGAGATTAAGGAAGCTGCTGACCTAGTTCAGGAAGCAGCTCACCCGGACGCGAATATTATTTTCGGTGCCGTTATTGATGACAGTTTCGGTGATGAGGTTCGCGTGACTGTGATTGCCGCAGGATTTAACGAAGATAACCAGAATTCGACCGCGACTCCGGTCAGTCGAACCGCCCGTAAGGGGGCGCCGATTGCATCAGCTGAACCCCAGATAGCTCCGGCACCTCAGGCGGCCAATGAAGCACCCGCCCCGGCCGCTCCCCAGTGGCAGGAACCAGTGCCGACAAAGCCCGCTCCCGGCAGCTATGGCAGTTATGAGGCCGAAGAAAGCTACGATGCTCCTGTTCCGCACCGTCAGCGTTCCTCAGTTGCTCCTCCGTCTCGAGTGAACCCAGCTCCCGCTCCGCGTCCTCAAGCGCCTTCAGCTCCGGTTGAGGGCAGAGAATTTGGACAGCCTCAGGGCTTGCAGGTTCCTCGTGTGTTCGATGAGAACGAGGAAGATGATGGGCTGGATATCCCCGATTTCTTGCGTTAGTCCATTGCCAGATTTTGGTCTAGCCGGGTTTAGTGCCGCCTTCACAGATGCTGGAGGCGGCACACCCGTATCGAGATACGGGAACTTCAACCTTGGTGATTACGTTGGAGACGACCCCGTGCAGGTAGAGGACCATCGACAGGCATTACGGGAGTGGGCGCGAACCCCGGTAGTTTGGATGAACCAGACGCATAGCAGTGAGGTCGCTGTAGTAACCGATGTATCTCAACGGGGGCCTGTGAACGCTGATGGGGTGATAGTAGGTGAAGGGCTTGCCGCGGCGGTGCTAGTTGCGGATTGTATTCCTGTTCTCATCGCGACAGATACGCAATATTGCGCTGCCGTTCATGCTGGTCGTAGAGGAATCTCTCTTAATATCATCAAGGTTGCTGCAGAAAAGTTAAGGAAGCTAGGGGCGACCCAGTTACAGGCCGCCCTCGGCCCGCATATTTGCGCGAAACATTACGAGGTTGATCAACAAACCTACACCGAAATGTGTGATGTCTGGCCGATGGCTGCGGCGAGCACAGCTCTGGGTACTCTTGCCCTCAACTTGGGCGCTGTAGCGCGCACCCAGCTGGAGCAGTCGGGAGTGGTGCTCGCGCACGAGGATAGCCGGTGCACCTTCGAACACCAGGAGCTCTACTCTTACCGCCGGAGCGGAAGAACTGGCCGCCAATGCGGAATTATTGTTTCTCCGCCTTCCTCCTAATGACTCGCCGAGCATAAATCAGCTGGTACGCGAGCAAGCGAACTAATCTAAGAACTAGTACTGAACCGTATTCTATAAGGGGTCAATCATGGCGAACGCACTGTGGAACGTGATGGAGAGAATGAATCTTCGCGCGCCTGAAGAAACTGAGGAGTATGACGACTCCTATGAGGGTGACTACGCATACAGTGATGAGTACCCCTATGCGGAAGACTCATGGGAAGATTCTGAGACAGCCCAGGTTGTTCCTATGCCGCAGCACGCTCCCGCTGCTGATCTTTCCCGGATTGTGACGGTTCGACCCAGTCGCTATGGGGATGAAGATACCTTGGCGATTGCTAATTCCCTCAAGGACGGTGTGCCCGTTATCGTTCATATCGGAAACCTCGATGAGCGTGGACAGCAGAGCCTGCTTGATTTCATGTCCGGTATCATTTACGTACTGGAAGGCAATATGCAGCACGTGACCTCAATGGTCTACCTGCTTTCCCCAGAACGTGTAAAAATCTACAACGGTGAGGGCAAAGACCTGACCTCCAAGCGTCGGTAAAGTTTCAGATGCAGACAGTAGCAGCAGAAGTCGCTTACTTTATTCTGTGGGCTTATACGCTCTTGGTTTTGGCTCGTTTCGTATTTGATTTAGTGCTCAGTTTTGTTCCTGACTGGGAGCCAGGTGCGGTTATCGCCACTGTAGGAAATTTTGTGATGGCCCTAACTGATCCCCCTTTGCGATTACTTAGAAGATTTATCCCGCCGGTCAAAATGGGGAGCATCTATTTTGATTTCAGCTTGGTAGCGTTGTTACTGGCAATCGGAATTTTGCAGCGTTTGGTGGTGGCAATCTCCTAAAACTCGCTGATTAAGCGCACATCTTGGCTGAAGATGTGTAAACTTGTCGGTGAGACAACCTCTCGAGCTATCTGGCCGATGTTGGAACATACAAATACAGAACACGAATTGTGGTTCCCGGCCACAACTAATGATACGAGGTAAAGACTTTGGCAATTCTAACGATTGACGATATCCTTCATCACGAATTTCCGCGGACAAAGTTCAAAGAAGGCTTTGACCCGGATGCAGTAGATGCTTTTCTGGACAGGGTCATCGAGTCGATGGTTTTGCTCCAGGAAGAGAACACTGAGCTAAAATCCAAACTAGAAGCGGCTGAGCGTCGTCTCGACGAGGTAGGCGACGGCGGCATGCCGGTCGCTACTCCAGTATCGGCACCGGTCGACGTAGAGCCTCATACTCCTGCAGAGCCCGCTTCCGCCACCTCCATGCTGGCACTTGCTCAGCGCGTTCACGATGAGTACGTGCGGGACGGTCGCGAAGAAGGTGACCGTATCATTGCTGAATCTCGTGAACAGGCCAAGGATATTGTTCGCAAAGCAGAGACTGAGCGTGATGGTGTGCTAGAGAACTTGGCGCAGCAGCGCGATGAGTTGGAAGGTACCATCGAAGGGCTTAAGACCTTCGAACGTGACTACCGTTCACAGGTTCGTAGCCATCTTGAGAGCTTGCTAGGCAACTTGGAACAGGGCCCCCAGAACTAATCATTCATTAACGCTGGTGGCGACATGTCTAACATGTCGCCACCAGCGTATTTTTAAGGACAAGTCGTGACTAAAAGTGCCCTAACTAAACCACTGTTTTGGTTGATTTTTATACTTGGTGTATTCCTAGACCAAGTCACTAAACTGTGGGCTATTCGCTCCCTGTCAAAGGGGCAGACAATCCACCTGATCGGAGATTTCCTGGCGCTACGATTGATTCGAAATCCTGGCGCAGCTTTTTCCCTTGGCGAGGAAACGACTTGGATTTTCACCGTCATTTCTGTCGTAGTCATCATTGCTTTGGTGACTGCAGTTCGGTCAATGCAACACCGAATTTGGTGGATTTCTATCTCCGTGCTTCTGGCTGGAGCGGTGGGGAATCTGATTGACCGTCTCTTCCAGTCCCCGGGATTTGGGCGAGGTCATGTGATAGATATGATTAGTTACAATGGTTGGTTCATCGGCAATATTGCAGATATTTATATCGTGCTTGCCGTTGCCGCTATTGCCTTACTACTTATTCGGGGGATTCCGAGTGGTAATCCAGCTATCTCTGCAGTTACCGGATCCCCCTCGGAAACCACGACAGAAACTGATACACGTGACTGAACGCCCATTCAAATTTGTAGCAACAGAGGCGGAATCTGGCATCAGACTGGATATCCTTCTGGCAGATAGTCTGCAAATCCCACGCTCACGTGTGCATAAAGCCATCTTGGCCGGTGAAGTTTTGGTTAACGGTGCAGGAGTAAGGAAAAGCTACTCCCTACGTGCGGGAGACGAGATTGAAGCCAAGGTAACTGAGCTGGAAGAGCTCTCCGCGGCTCCCACCCCGTATCCGCTTCCAGTGCACTACGTTGATGAACATATTCTCGTGATAGATAAACCAATGGGCATGGCTGCGCACCCTGCCCACGGTTGGGACGGTCCAACTGTGCTGGGGGCACTAATTGCGGATGGCTATGACATTCAAACCAGTGGGGATAGCTACCGTCAGGGAATCGTACACCGATTAGATGCCGCCACCACAGGACTAATGGTGGTCGCCCGGACTGAGGTAGCCTTTCAGGCGCTTAAGACTGCCTTCCAGCACCGTGAGGTAAAGAAAACCTACCATGCACTAGTGCAGGGACATATGCCGCATATGAACGGAACTATTGACGCGCCCATCGGCCGCAGTAGTACTAAAGACTTCCGCATGGCTATTCGCAACGATGGAAAACCTGCTATCACTCACTACCAGGTAGTGGAGAAACATCTAGAGACTGATCTGTTGCAGATTGAACTGGAAACTGGGCGCACCCATCAGATTAGGGTTCACTGTGCAGCATTACATCGTCCCTGCATTGGGGATAGCCAGTACGGAGCTAATCCTCGGCTGTCGCAGGCTCTCGCGGCCCGGCGTCAATGGCTACATGCTAGCAATCTGGCTTTTGTTCATCCGGTTACCGGCGAGCCGCTGGAGTTTTCCTCTACCTATCCGGAGGATTTGCAAATCGTTTTGGAAAAAGCCCGACAATATGGAGAGTCGACTAGGGCTCTTAAACAAAAATAGGACGTGCAATACTTCACAATCTGGTCAGAATGGCGATAAGCCGCGCACGGTGGCCACTGGGGCAATATCGCTCAGTGAGAGTACGTCGATATTTATCTCCAAGGTCAGTAAACTATACGCATGGCTGCTAAAGATTTCGTTCACCTTCACTGTCACACCGACTATTCGATGCTGGATGGGGCTGCACGAATTCAACCGATGGTGGAAAGGGCAGCTGAGCTGGGACAATCCGCTCTGGCGATTAGCGATCACGGCTATCTTTTTGGCGCCTACGAGTTCTATGCCGCCTGCAAAAAGGTCGGGATTAAGCCGATTATCGGTCTAGAAGCCTATATGACCCCGGGAACTTCACGTTTTGATAAAACCAGGGTGAACTGGGGCACCGCTGCGCAGCAGCAAGCCGGCGACGATATTTCAGCCCGCGGCGCTTATACTCATATGACTTTGCTATCGCGTACCACTGAAGGTATGCATAATCTGTTCCGTTTGGGTTCTTTAGCCTCTTTGGAAGGACAATGGGGTAAGTGGCCGCGTGCAGACCGTGAGCTTCTTTCTAAGTACTCGAAAGGTCTGATTGGTTTTAGTGGTTGTCCCTCTGGCGCAGTGCAAACCAGGCTGCGCCTAGGCCAGTTCGATGAGGCTCTTCGCGAAGCTGGAGAGTTGCAGGACATCTTCGGAAAAGACTATTTTTTCGTTGAACTGATGGATCACGGCCTCGATATTGAACGTCGCGTTATTGGAGATTTGCTGGAGCTGTCTAAGAAACTGGGTGCCCCTCTGGTCGCTACTAACGACTCACACTATGTGACCGCGAATGAGCGCGATGTGCAAGACGCTATGCTCTGTATTTCAACTGGTTCGCGCCTATCTGATCCGGACCGCTTCCGTTTCGATGGTTCCGACTACTATCTGCGCACTGCCCAGGATATGCGTGAGACTTTCAGGGATCTACCAGAGGCTTGCGACAATACTTTGTTGATTGCTGATATGTGCGAGGTTGAGTTCCGGACCACCAAGGAGGGCGCGAACTACATGCCGCGTTTTCCGCTTCCCGAGGGCGAGGATGAGCACTCCTGGTTCGTTCGTGAAGTTGAAAGAGGCCTTCACTACCGTTTTCCGAATGGAATTCCTGATGAGGTGCGTAAACAGGCTGATTATGAGGTGGGGATTATTTCTCAAATGGGATTCCCCGGGTACTTCCTAGTGGTGGCTGACTATATTCAGTGGGCGAAAGATCAGGGTATTCGGGTTGGTCCCGGACGTGGATCTGGCGCCGGCTCAATGGTTGCCTACGCTATGCGAATCACTGAGCTCAATCCCTTGGAACACGGCCTGCTGTTTGAGCGATTCCTTAATCCGGAACGCATCTCCATGCCCGACTTTGATATTGACTTTGATGAACGTAGACGCGGAGAGGTAATCGACTATGTGACCCGCAAATACGGTGCGGATAAGGTCTCTCAGGTGATTACTTACGGCAAGATTAAAGCCAAACAGGCGCTTAAGGATGCTACTCGGGTATTGGGCTACGAGTATCAGATGGGGGAGCGCCTCACGAAGGCGATGCCACCCTCGGTTATGGGCAAAGACATCCCGGTGGCGGGAATTTTCGACAAGAATCATCCTCGTTACGCAGAAGCAGAAGAGTTTAGGAAGCTACACGCCAGTGACCCGGACGTGCAAAACGTCGTCACCATGGCCAAGGGTTTGGAAGGCTTGAGCCGCCAGTGGGGCGTGCACGCCTGTGCGGTCATCATGTCTTCACATACCCTCACCGATATCATCCCCATGATGATTCGGCCCCAAGATAGTGCGGTTATCACCCAGTTCGAATACCCGATTTGTGAAACTCTCGGTCTGTTGAAGATGGACTTCCTGGGTCTGCGAAACCTGACGGTGATTTCGGACGCTCTTGAAAACGTGGTAGCTAACGGCAAAGAGTCTGTCGATTTGGAACACTTGGCGCTTGATGATCAGGCTACCTATGATTTGCTCTCCACTGGGTATACCTTGGGTGTCTTCCAGATGGATGGGGGAGGTATGCGTGAGCTACTTAAGCTGATGCAGCCGGATAACTTCGAGGATATTTCCGCTGTGGGTGCGCTCTACCGGCCTGGCCCGATGGGTGCGGATTCGCATACCAACTATGCGCTACGCAAGAATGGTCTGCAGGAGATTGAGCCTATCCACCCTGCTTTGGCTGAAGCCTTGAGTGGCATCCTAGGTGAAACCTACGGCCTGATTGTCTATCAGGAGCAGGTTATGGCAATCGCTCAGCAGTTGGCCGGTTACACGCTGGGACAGGCAGATTTGCTTCGTCGTGCGATGGGTAAGAAGAAGAAAGAGATTCTGGATAAGGAATACACTCACTTCCGCTTGGGCATGTTGGAGAAGGGCTATCCCGAAGAGGCCGTGAAGACGCTGTGGGACATTCTCGTGCCCTTCTCTAACTACGCTTTCAATAAGGCACACTCTGCGGCCTATGGTTTGGTGTCTTACTGGACTGCTTATCTGAAGGCGAACTATCCGGTTGAGTACATGTCGGCTTTGCTTTCTAGCCAGCGTGATAAGAAGGATAAGTTGGCGGTCTACTTGGCTGAATGTCGTCGCATGTCAATCAAGGTGCTGCCTCCCGATGTGAATGAGTCAGCCAGTATGTTCTCTGCTGTGGGAGAGGACATTCGCTTTGGTATGTCAGCTATCCGCAACGTTGGTGAGAATGTTGTGGAAGCCATTATCAAAGCCCGTGAGGAAAAGGGCACCTACACGTCCTTCCCAGATTTCCTCTCCAAAGTGCCTTTGTCGGTCTGTAATAAACGCACGATTGATTCCTTGATTCGTGCCGGAGCTTTCGACTCTTTCGGGATTCCGCGGCGCGCGCTCTCCGCAATCCATGAAGATGCAGTCGATTCAGTTACCAGCCTGAAACGCAATGAGGAAATCGGACAGTTCGCGCTGTTCTCTGGGCTGGGAGAAGATCAGGACACTTCCTTCTCCTTCGATATTCCTGCGATTGCAGAGTGGGACCGGAAAGAGAAACTTCAGCACGAGCGTGACATGCTGGGCCTGTATATTTCTGATCATCCGCTCAATGGCTTGGACCGCTCGTTGGCCCGGCATCAAGATCAGCAGATTGCGGAGGTCACGGCCGAGGATGGCCCACCTAACCGCAGTACAGTTAAGATTGCGGGCCTAGTGACATCGGTAACGCGCAAAACCACGCGTGCAGGCGCTATCTGGGCGATTGTCACGGTGGAAGATATGACCAGCTCGATTGAATGCCTGTTCTTCCCTCGCACTTATGAAACCTATGCTCCCTTCTTGGCTCCTGACACCATTATTTCGGTGACTGGACGGGTAAACCGGGAAGAAGGCAAGCTTTCCATCTATGCGGCGGAGATGACGGTGGTGGAAACCACCGCATCGGGCGAAGGCCCCTTCAAGTTAGATTTACCGGGCACTAGTTGCACTGAACAGAACATGCTGGATATGCGCGATATCTTGAGCCACTATCCGGGCGAATCTCCGGTGCAGCTATGCATTCGAGATGGGCACAAGGTGACGGTGCTTGAACTTGACCGAATGCTGGTAGACCCGAATGGTGCATTAATTTCTGATTTGAAGGTGCGTTTCGGGTCAGGGGTAATCGCTAAACAGTAGCACTAGTTTTGAGTGGCTACCTTCACGTGGGCTTAGTCGATTACCGCAACTTGCGCGGCGAAAGGTGTATCTTCCACCTGTAGGGAGACAACTTCACCATGCTGGAGTTGCTGAGCGCGCGCGGTGGAGACCTCTCCATCAACTGCTACTAATCCTTCTTTGATGAGGCTAGTGGCGTGAGCGCCCGAATCTGCCAGGCCAGAAAGCTTGAGGAACTGGCCTAGACGAATATTTCCGCGTACTTCAACGATTTCGATTTTCATACTGCAATATTCGCATACTTGTTTCGCGCTGTCTTTGTGCGGACGGTGAGTTGTCCTATCAGTTGCAGGGAAATGCCTTGACGCTGGTAAAGTTGAAACTAGCAGAACTAATAGGGGGACTTAGATGACTCGGGACTTTGATGAAGAGTTCGACAAGATTATGTCCGGAACCGACGCTGGGACGGAGCTTACTGGGCAAAGCGCGGATTTGGAGTCGGAGATTCCCTATGAGATTCCACCCGCCGACTTACAGATTGAAGAGGTTCGTCCGGCTGAGGACGGCAAACGTAGTGTCGGCCTGGTTCTGACGGAGCTGTTACATTATGAGGTCTTACAAAAAATTGTTGAGCTAGAAAAACTGCCTGGCCGGGCACTTGGAACCGAAACGGGCGCGGTGCTTTGGGTGCCGGTTTCCCTTGAGGGGGATGAGGAAGATGAGTTTGCGGCACTATTGGGTGATGCCCGGCCCGTTGCGGATGAGTTAGCTAGGGTAGCTCAGCGGATTGCTGAGGTGATTGGTCGTAACGTGATTGTGGCGCAGTCTTGGCTCCGGGTTGATGATGAAGACGATGAGGTTTCAGTCGCCGGTCAGATTGTGGCTTGGCGGGTCACTAAGGCTGGAACAGTGGAGCCTTTGCATGGAGGTCTAGTGGTGTCTTCTATGGCCGAGGATGTGGAGGATCTGCTGGTCGGCCGGACAGATCCACTCACCCACAACAACTATGAGCCTTCGCAGTCAGCGTGGCCGACTCTGCAGGCAATCAAGCAAGCTTGGTTTAACCGCGGCAAGAAGGACTGAGATGAATGGCCTCCCTGAGCTTTCTCCCCAACAGCGCGCCAAACTGAGTCAACGGTTGGGACAGAAGAACATCTTAGACGATGGTTCTTTAACCAGACAGATGGCTGCTGCCCTGCGGGTCGAGTCTGCCGCGGCTCGGTTGAGCGCGGTGGTGGCTGCGCTATCTGATTCCCGACTGTTAATTCCGGTCTTCCCTCACGCCACTGATAGCCACGAGAATCATACGTCGCTTACTGAGCAACTGGTTCGGGTTGAACTGGACGGGGTGCAGCTAATTTCCGCTTTCTCTTCAGTTGCTGAGCTGAGCAAGAGTAGTGAAGTAGCACGGCCCGTACCGATTCCAGTCCAACAGTTGGCAATGGCGGCCGCGCTAGCAAATCAACCTGTTGTCATTGACCGGCGTCCGGATCTGGTAGTTCCCCTCTCCGCTCTGGCAGCTTTGGCAACCGGTGATACT
Organism: Boudabousia marimammalium; assembly: GCF_001936115.1. Lineage (GTDB taxonomy): Bacteria > Actinomycetota > Actinomycetes > Actinomycetales > Actinomycetaceae > Boudabousia > Boudabousia marimammalium. Next base: position 44,147 of record NZ_MPDM01000004.1, on the reverse strand, counting down.
TGGGTGGCCCCTTGGGATGATGAGCCCCTAAATAGAGAGATGACCCAGGTGTTGGAGAAGTATCCTGCATTGCGGGCATTACGTTTTTTGCCGTCCATTGATGGTACCGTCTTGGAGCTACTGGTCGATATCAATATTTCTTTGGCGCGTGAGCAGGTGACGAAAGCGGTACAGGAGTTTAGGGAACTTCCTAGGGTGGGCGCTGCCTGCGGGAAACTTTCTGTGATCCCGAAGCCCGTCGTAGCTGTCTAGCAGTGCGATTGTGTGCAAGACCTCTCTTTATAAAGCACTATCTGGTTGTAGATTTGCTACACTAGTTGAGAACGACAAGGGTATTTGTGCCCTAACGTAAGTGGAGGCCACTCCCACCTGGGATCCGGCACACAGTATGTGTGAGAAATAGGGTTCGGGTACATCGCGTAGTCGGGGCATCTGATGATGTCTTACTTTGTGTTGTTTTGTGGTCTTCGCGCGCAGTTGCCGAAGACCTTTTGGTTTCTGTGTGAAAACTTCTTGAGAGAATGGAGAAGGGTCATCACTGAGCCTCGTGTTAATGATCGTATTCGCGTCCCTGAGGTCCGCCTAGTCGGTCCCCAAGGAGAACAAGTTGGCGTAGTCCGCGTTGAAGACGCTATGCGCCTTGCCCAGGAAGCGGATTTGGATCTTGTCGAAGTTGCCCCTGAAGCGCACCCTCCGGTAGCTAAGTTGATGGACTACGGCAAGTTCAAGTATGAGACAGCTCAGAAAGAGCGGAATGCTCGCCGTAACCAAGCGAACACCCAGATGAAGGAAATTCAGTTCCGGCTCAAGATTGATGATCACGACTTCGAAACTAAGACCGGACATGTGGTTCGCTTTCTCAAAGGCGGAGACAAAGTTAAGGTCGTCATCGTGTTCCGTGGTCGTGAGCAGTCCCGTCCAGAGCTAGGCGTCAAGTTGCTTGAACGTCTCGCTGAGGAGATTTCTGAATACGGCAGCGTGGAGACCCGTCCTCGGATTGATGGTCGCCGCATGAACATGGTGGTAGCTCCATTGCGTAAGAAGGCTGACGCGGTTAATGAAGCGCGGAAGCGACGTGAAGAAGTACGAGAAGAACGTCGGGCTCGCCGCCAGCAGCGTTCCGAACGCACCACCAAATCTCAAGAACAGTAAGTAGACCTCCGGTTAAAGCCGGGAATAATGTGCCGCTAAGGCACACCGATATAGACAGAGGGTAAGAACATGCCGAAGAACAAGACCCACTCCGGGATGAAAAAGCGCATTCGCCGTACCGGTTCCGGTAAGCTCATGCGCGAGCAGGCTGGCAAGCGTCACTTGCTGGAGCACAAGTCATCGCGTCGTACGCGTCGCCTGTCTAAGGACCAGGTTGTGGCTCCTGCAGACGCAAAGAAGATCAAGAAACTGCTCGGCAAGTGAGCCGGACCCGAAGTTAAGGAGAAAATGATATGGCACGCGTAAAGAGGTCAGTCAACGCTAAGAAGAAGCGTCGCGTCACATTGGAACGCGCTTCCGGTTACCGTGGTCAGCGTTCACGTTTGTACCGTAAGGCTAAGGAACAGGTTACACACTCTTTTGTGTACTCCTACCGTGACCGCAAAGCTCGCAAGAACGACTTCCGTCGTCTCTGGATTGCTCGCATCAACGCTGCAGTTCGTGCTCAGGGCATGACCTACAACCGGTTCATCCAGGGCCTGCACCTAGCTGAGATCGAGATCGATCGTCGTATGCTGGCCGAACTTGCCGTGAGCGAGCCCGAGGCATTCAAGGCATTGGTTCAAACCGCAAAGGCTGCTCTCCCCAAGGATGTTAACGCACCTAAGAACGCCTGAATCGGTTCTCTTGAGTTGAGTATCAGACATTAAATAGATGATCCAGAGTTAAGCTCTGGGTCATCTATTTTTTTCACCTCTAACCCCAGTCTTACCAAGAAAACAGTTACACTTACAGCTATGACTACATCACTCTTCTCTGAACGTGTGGACCTGCTAGATAATCCCACCGCAGGACGCGTCTCTTTCGTTGCTCATCTGAGTAACCGAAAAGCACGTAGCAAATACGAACAACTCCTTGTGGAAGGCCCGCAAGCAGTTAGAGAGCTGGTTCGTTTCGCCCCTGCTGCAGTACGTGATGTTTACGTCGACGTTGAGCTCGTCAAACATCATCATGACCTGCTGGTTGAGGCACGTAAAATTACTGACTTTGTGCATCCTTGTACTCGCCAGGTAGTCAACGCCATGAGTTCTGATGCACAAGGAATTTGCGCGGTAGCAAATCTGGAACAGCTTCCTATTGTTTCTGCGGAACAGTTCGCCGCTCCCAGTAATGAATTGATTATGGTTTTAGCTAGAATTCAAGATCCTGGGAACGCCGGCACCATGATTCGCGTGGCTGACGCTTTCGGCGCGCAGGCGGTCTATGCCACCTCGGGGACGGTTGACATGACCAGTCCCAAAGTGGTTCGCGCCTCGGCCGGGTCTGCTTTCCACCTCCCGATTGTCACTGGACAGTTTTCAGACCTCGTCTCAGCTTTGCGGCGGGACGGATATCAGGTCTTTGGTACTGCGGTGCAGGCGACTTTGACACTGGATGAGCTACTTGCCTCCCGTTCCCAGTCCCTACAGGGCCCGGTAGCTCTGGTTTTCGGTAATGAGGCGCGGGGTTTAGCTGAAGATGAGCGTGAGCTTTGCGATGAGTTACTTTCCATCCCCATGTATGGTGAGGCCGAATCCCTGAATGTGGCTACGGCTGCTGCAGTTATCACCTCCGCCGTGGCGCGGGTTCGTCACCAGTCATAGGGTGAGATGAATCCTCATGTTAGTCTCTGAACTATCTGAAGCAGAACTGTTAAATTGTTTTGTCCCAGACCTCCCGGCTGGTCAAGCCCAGTTGATTGGTCCCGGCGATGATTGCGCGTTAATCGCAGCCCCAGATGCTAGGTTCGTAACCTCGACTGACATGCTGGTGGAAAACCTTGATTTTCGTCGTGACTGGTCTACTGGTTTCGAGGTAGGTCAGCGCCTAGCAGCCCAGAATTTGGCTGACTGTGCCGCTATGGGCGCTCAGCCAACTTCCCTGCTGGTGTGTTTAGGGGTTCCCCGCGACCTCGAAGTGCAGTGGGTGAAAGACTTCACTGCGGGTATCTCCCTAAGGTGTCGGGAAGCTGGGGTAGGACTCGCAGGTGGGGATCTCTCCGGTGCCCCGGTGATTGTCGCCTCTGCAACCATTACGGGGAATCTGGATGGGGCAGAGCCGGTCCTTCGCTCCGGAGCCAGCGCGGGAGACATTATCGCCCTCGCTGGGACGCTTGGGCGCTCTGCTGCCGGGCTCTCGCTGTGCGAGGCAGGATATATACAAACTGAGGACCTTTACACACTACCTGAGAGTCTAAGAGCAATAGCTGCGGATAGTCTGAGAATCTTCAAAGCAGCTGAGCCGCCTTTGACTGCGGGCGTAGAAGCCAGGCAGGCTGGTGCCAGCGCAATGCTGGACGTTTCGGATGGGCTACTGCGTGACCTAGAGAGAATCTGTCAGGCCAGCGAAACTTCAGCGCGCCTAGATTCCGTGCTCTTGAAACACTATATTGAGCCTTTAACAAAGCTTGCGGCTTGGCTCAACGCCGATGTGAGACAGTGGGTGCTAGCCGGCGGTGAAGACCACGGAATGCTGGCGACCTTCCCCCTCGGCGTCCCGCTTCCCAAGCGTTTCCACCGCATTGGTGAATGCGTGGAAGACGGGAAAACAGAACTATACCTCGACAAGATGCCCGCGCCTGCGGTACTAGGCTGGGATCATTTCCGAAAGGAGACCCGGGAATGAGAAAGTTCTTTACTTTTCTAGCTTGGCTGATCACACTGACAGCCATTGCCCTCTACTGGGTGCCCAGTAGCGGTTACTGGTGGATTTCGGTTTCGCAGGTCCTTGCCGGCTTCCTCTTCGTAGTGCCCCTAGGGATTGGCGTATTTGCGCTCTTCAAACTGCGGATAGCTAAAGCTATTGCGGCGCTCTTGCTAGCACTTTTGTTAGCTGGCACATACTTATTCTTCCCTCTGGCGGGGCCCGTCTCCTCACGATACTGGTGGGCGGAGAACACTATGGAGACTCTACTTGAGAAACAGACTGGAGGCCGGCTAGAACTAACCGTTATTTCAGCGAATGTGGAGTTCGGGGGAGGGGACCCAGTCGCAATCGCCAAGCAGGCTAGGGAAGTCTCTGCCGACGCAATTGTCATCGTGGAAGCCACCAAAAGTTTCGCGAATAAGCTGGTGCCGATGCTCCCTGAATACAAGTACCGGACGAGCGACCCGGAAGATGAAGATGCTTTAGAAACTTGGATTCTCTCCCGGTTACCCATGGAATCGCAGCAGTATCTGGCCGACGCCTTCAATGCCGCTACTACTTTCCAAGTGCCCATCGTCAAGCTACAGACCGGTAAAGGTCCCGTCCGTATTGCGGGGACCCATATCATGCCGCCAATGCCGGGAAGAGCAGCTATCTGGAACCAAGAGATGTCTCTCTTACGTAAATGGGTAGATAGCGAGAATCTGCCAACTATTGCTGCTGGAGATTTTAACGCCGCCACTTGCCATCCGGAGTTTCGTGATCTCTCTGCTGGCTCTATCGATGCGGTGACGGCCGGTGATTGGTGGAAACCGCAGGCGACTTGGCCGACTAAGCTCCCTTTCACGCGGATTGACCACGTGCTGACTTGGAATCTGATTCCAGTTGATGGAGGCACATTCGCTATCCCTAATAGTGACCATCTAGGCGTCTGGGGACGGGTGCAACTGGCTGCGACGCAGTAGAATATTGCAGTGATGGAAGAGAAACAGGAAACTACCGTACACGCTATTCGAGTCCCGGGAACCTTGGCGATTTTAGTTACAGTGCTTTTCGGACGTCTCCCGCAGGGCATGGTTTCACTGGCTTTTATCCAGTTCATCCGTGATGAGGGCGGTAGCTTCGCTTACGCGTCAGCCTTAGTGTCGACTTTTGTGATTGCCGGTACCTTAGGACAGCCACTGTTTGGACGACTTATTGATCGTTTTGGCTCGGCCAGGATTATTATTGGGACCGGTACCATTGCCTCTATGGCTTTTGCCGGTTTAGCGCTCACCCCTACGGGCTTGGTTTGGTTAGTGTTGCCGCTTGGGGCTATCGCAGGTTTCGCAACGCCACCGCTAGAGTCGGCCGCTCGGGTTTATTGGCCACGCATGATGAAACGCGGCACGCAGCTCGATCAGGCTTATGGTCTGGATCTGATGGGGCAGCAGCTCATTTATGTGTTTGGTCCCTTACTTTCGGCTCTCGGGATTGCTTGGCTGGGTTCGCGTGGGAACCTTTGGGGCATTGTAGCAATCGGCCTATTTGGTGCGCTCGCCTTTGCGCTGATTCCAGAACCCGCAAAACGGGCCGAGGAAGCAGCTCCCGCCGGTATCGTTAAGCATCAGTCATTGATTAGCGATGCTTTCTTCACTCGGCTGCTTATCTTCATGTTTGGACTTGGAGTACCTGTCGGTGTGCAAGCTATCGCCGCCACGAATTATGGTGAGTTTCATGGCTCAGCTACCGCTTCCGGATTTGCTTTCGCAGCTTATGCGTGTGGTGGCACTCTGGGGGCGCTCTCCGTCTCCAAACTCAAAACCGGCACCATGAACCTGCGACAGATCTCTTTCATCGGAGTGGCTGTGGCTGTCGGCTATGCGCCTTTGGCTTTCTTAGGAGCGCCCTTGTGGCTGTATTGCGTGCTTTCAGTGCTTTCCGGTTTGGCATTTCCGATTGGTTTGACTGCCGGATTCCAAATGGTGGAAAGGACCTGCCTGCCGACTCGTTTAGCGGAAGCTAATGGCTGGGTCATCGCCGTTGTGAATCTGGGTGTGGCTCTGGGCGCGATGGGCGCTGGCCCGCTAGTGGACTGGTTGGGTAAGATCCCCGGCATTACTACCGCAGTAATCTTGGCTGCTTTCGTGAGCCTAGCTGGGGTGGCAACAATCTGGAACTTGGACGCCACTTCGCGTTTGCGTCGTTAAATCATTCGAAACGTAGGCTTCGTAGCCGGCTCAAGGCGGCATGGATTTCTTGGGTGCGTACTTCAGCTAGGTCGCCGCTCAAGGGGTTTTGTGTTCCCAAGGCGCCTAGGCCCTTCTGTCTCACTTCGGACAGTAGTGAGTCAATCAGTTGCGTCAGGGAGTCATTCTGGTCTCTCAGCTGGTGACTTCGCCCCAGGATACTGACGATCACTCGCGCCAGCAAGGCTGTCTGCGCTGAATCCACCAGTTGCTCTACAGCCCTGAGATCAACTAGCTCATGGTTGATACTGAAAGCATCCACCCCTTGAGTTTTCAACTTCAGTCGATCGCCTAATCTGGTGGCGCGTGGCCAAGGCCGGTGCGCGCTCAGCAGGGCCAGCTTTTGAGCGTCTCCCCGCCGATTTGTAACCTCAGTTTCCTTTCCCAGAAACAGGCTACGACTTCGCTCGGTCACATCATGCAAAAGATAGTCCTCTAACAGAATCACCTGATTAGCTAGGGGCAAGTAGTCGCTAGAGCCACCCATCACGATAATCAAGGACAAACCCGCGGCGACCATTTCCTCAACCCGATCAACTAGAGGAGTAATCGGCTCGGAGGGGACCAAACACCGCATGAGTGGATCTCTAATCAGCAAGTTTGTGGCAGAAGTGTCCTCATCTAAGAGCAATACCTTGCTACCAGATTCGACTGCCTCCACTATTGCGGCGGCCTGCGAAGTGGAGCCAGACGCATTCTCTGTGGAGAAACTCAGGGTGTCAACGCCGCTGGGCAGGTCGCTAATGAAATCGTTGATGCAGACGGCTTGGACGGGACGACCATCCTCGGCCCTGAGCTTCATCGCGGTTGGATTGGTGACCACTAGCTCCCGGCCATCACCAGGAATATGCGGATAGATGCCTCGCTCAACCGCGCGCAAAAGCGTCGATTTCCCGTGAAAACCACCTCCCACAATCAATGTTAGCCCTGACTTGATTCCTAAACCGCGGGTGGGCCCAGCGTAGGGAAGGTCCATGGTTACTGCTAAAGACTCTGGCGCCGTAGTCTTGATTGCATTTTGCAGAGGACGATCGCTCACGCCGCTTTCTCTTGCCAGCAAAGAGCCATCTGCGATGAATGCCACCAGTCCCCGCTGCTCCAACTCATTTCTGGCCACACGGTAGTCATGCAAGACTTGGATCTGCTTTTCCAGCTGCTGCTTGGGAGCTCGGAAGATAGCTTCGTCCAGAATATCAATCAGGTCGTATTCGATTAAATCTGCGGCTGTCTTTCCCAAAATGCTTCGCCCTCGGGCAGGCAACTGCATCCGAAAACGTAACTCCATCCCCCTCGGCAAGCCCGGAATATCAGGGTGCGGGGCCAACATGACTGAGGAGCGACGTAAAATCTCCTGCCCCGGCTGAGCCATACTGAAATGGGGGCGCGCCGGACTAAAGCTGTGAATCACCGAGCAGAGGCGACGCGCCAGATAGTCCGCAATCGCCTCACGGGCGGTGTCATCCTCCCACCATTGATCAGCGAAAGGAAGCTGCTGCGGCCCCAAACGCAGACGAAAATCCGAAGGCGGCGCATAAGGATCGGACTGGACTCTATCAAGATAGAGGACAGCGCCCGGCCGCCAAATATCCATCCGGTACTGCCCAATCATGGATTTGTAGGCGCCATAGTTACGCCCATCGGCTTTCTCTAAAGCATTGAGTAGTCCACTCAGGTCTGAATCCACTGGTTCGGGTCTTGAAAACTGACGCTTGCCGCGTTGATACCCCAAGGTTTTCCTCTCAGATAGTGTGGGCAAGAATCGCCCAGCCGGCAGGTCCCAGGTGGATTCCGTCAGCGTTTTGATGCGCGTCGCGGTGGGCAATCAGATTGCCGCCTTCGCATTCCACGTCGACAGCATTTTCCCCGCTGTTCAAAGCCACGGTGAGCAAGGGTCGCCCCTCCGGGTTAGATTCGCAGACATAGGCAATCACGGGCCCGTCCACCGCAATCGGCCGGGTCCGTGAATGGATTAGTTCGGGAACGCGCCGACGGATGCTGAGCAGGTGTTGTAGCAGCCGGTAGCTATCAGGGCGCTCAGCCGGGGCGGGTGGGAAGGGCGGCAGGGCAGCACGGATCGCGTCATCGCCACCAAAGCGCTCCTCTTTGTGGCCAGTCCAGTCAAGCTCATCACCATAGTAGATCGCGGGAGTGCCAGAAACTGTAGTCAAAATGACGTAAGTCAAATCGGTGAGCGGGGCAGGCACCTGCGTAGCGATGCGGGTGACGTCGTGGTTGCCCACAAAAGTGTATGGCAAAAAAGCTTCAGTGAACTCATTGTGACGCTTGAGCGTCCATGCCAGCTCATGCATGTTCTGGTCATTAAGAGATGACCAGATAGCTTTCCAAAGCTCGTATTCGGTGACTGCATCCATCCCGCTGGCGGTCACGGTATGAATATAGTCGCCGTGAATCACCTCGCCCATAATGTAGACATCTGGATAGCGTTCTTTGACTCGGCCCAAGATCGGTTTCCAGAGTTCGGGCGCCAGCGTGTAAGCGGCATCCAAACGCCACGCATCAGCTCCCATACTCAGCCAGTGCGTCATGATTTCCACGATCAGGTCTTGGACGGCAGGGGAGGAGTGCTTCAGTTCAATCAGCTGTCCGTGACCTTCAAAAGCGCGCGGCTGGCCGGTATTGTCGGCATGGACGAGGCCGTTTTCGATTGCCTGCGCCGGGTCCTCAAGGAGGGGGTGGTTGCGCGAAATATGGTTGAATACGCCATCTAACATTACTTTCATGCCGCGTTCGTGGGCGGCCGCAACTAGGGCGTGGAAATCTTCGAGATTGCCTAGACGCTGATCGATTTGGAAGTAGTCAAGCGTGTCGTAGCCGTGCAGTTCAGAAGCGAATATAGGCCCCAAAGCGATGCCATTCAGCCCGAGATCACGGGCATGGTCCAACCATGGAATCAGTTCCTTGAGGGAATGATGGCAGGTGGAATCCTGGCCGGTTGTGTCAGCTCCCAAAGCTCCGAGGGGGTAGACATGCCACCATTGCATATGTTCTTTCCAGGACAAGTAGTTTCCTCCTCGTAAACACTCCAGTTGTTCCTTCAAGGTTACGCCCTCTTGCCTAGGTTTAATGAGTTTACGTGCCGAGATTTGCCCTGCCGAGGGAGATCCGGCCAGTAAGCAACGGTGAGAAGGTGACTAATCTCTAATCCGAAACTGTGGTCTGCGTTATCACGCCTGTGATTACTAGGCTAAAATGAATCTAGCACCCGACTGTTTTGGGTGACTTCGCGTGCTCTTTTGCTAAAGCTGATTGGGTCAAATGCTTAATCGCGCGGCGGCGGATATGAACCGGCGGTCCCTACGGGGCGGAACATATTAGAGCACTAGGGTTGGACACATTCGTGTTCGACACAAAACTCGAGAACAACCAAAGGGCGTTTCGCCCTCGCACGCATGAGCGTGTGGAAAGGAATGAATATGGCAGTCGTAAAGATGAGTGAGCTCCTTCAGGCAGGTGTGCATTTCGGACACCAGACCCGTCGTTGGAACCCGAAGGTAAAGCGCTTTATTCTGACTGAGCGTAACGGCATCTACATCATTGACTTGCAGCAGACTGTAACCCACATTGATAAGGCATACGAGTTCCTGAAGGAAACCGTTGCTCACTCGGGTACCGTTCTGTTCGTTGGTACCAAGAAGCAGGCACAGTCCGCTGTTGAAGAGCAAGCTACTCGCGTTGGTATGCCCTACGTGAACCACCGTTGGTTGGGCGGTATGCTCACTAACTTCCAGACCGTCTCCAAGCGTATTCAGCGCATGAAGGAACTGGAACAGGTTGACTTCGAGGATGTTGCTGCTTCTCAGTACACCAAGAAGGAACTGCTGATGATGCGTCGCGAAAAGGACAAGCTGTCCCGTACCCTGAACGGTATTCGTGACATGGTTAAGGTACCTTCCGCTCTCTGGATCGTAGACACCAAGAAGGAGCATCTTGCGATTGCTGAAGCTCGCAAGCTCAACATCCCGGTAGTTGCTATTCTTGACACCAACTGTGATCCGGATGAAATCGACTACTCGATCCCCGGAAACGATGACGCCATTCGCGCCGTTGCCTTGCTCACTCGCATTGTTGCTGATGCCTGCGCTGAGGGCCTTGTTGCCCGCAGCGAAGCAAAGTCCAAGACCGGTCAGGAAGCAGAAGCTGGCGAACAGCCTTTAGCCGAGTGGGAGCGTGAGCTCCTCAATGCGTCCGAAGAAACTGAGGTAGCTGAAGAGCCCAAGGCCGAAGAGCCCAAGGCCGAAGAAGCTAAGACCGAGGAAGCTGAAGCTCCTAAAGCTGAAGCTGACGAGAACACCGAAGCCTAAACACACCTACGAAAGGTAATAACCCTTATGGCTAACTACACTACTGCCGATATTAAGGCCCTGCGCGAGCAGACTGGCGCCGGACTGCTGGACGTTAAGAAGGCTCTTGACGAAGCTGAAGGTAACAAAGAAAAAGCGCTAGAGATCATTCGCTTGAAGGGTATCAAGTCCCTGTCTAAGCGTGAAGGTCGCGCTGCCTCCGCAGGCCTCGTTCTAGTTCACATTGCTGATCAGGACAACGGCCAGGTAGGCATCATGGTGGAAGTTAACTCCGAAACCGACTTCGTTGCTAAGAATGAAAAGTTCATCGAGTTCGCGGACAAGGTTCTTGCCGCCGCTGTTGAGTCTGGCGCTCAGAGCGCTGAAGAGCTCTTGGCCGCTCCGGCTGCTGAAGGCACTGTCAAGGACATGGTCGACGGTGTTGCTTCAGTAATCGGCGAAAAGATTGTGGTTTCCCGCATTGCTCGCGTTGAGGCTCCCGCAGTTACCTCTTACCTGCATCACTCTAACCCCGATTTGCCTCCGCAGGTTGGCGTTCTAGTTGGTACCGATGAGAAGGCGGCTTCGGTTGCTCATGATATCGCTTTGCACATTGCTGCATACCAGCCCGAGTACCTCGATCGTGACAGCGTTCCCGCTGACGTGATTGAGAAGGAACGCACCACTTTGGAAGAGCTGACTCGCTCCGAAGGCAAGCCTGAAGCTGCTTTGCCGAAGATTGTTGAAGGCCGCATGAACGGTTTCTTCAAGGAGAACACCCTGATGGATCAGGCTTTCGCTAAGGACCCGAAGACCACTGTCGGCAAGATTGTCGAGGAAACTGGTGGCCAGGTCGTAGCTTTCGTCCGCTTCCATGTCGGTGCATGAGATAGCTTAAGCTACTAATCAGAAACAGCTCTGGGGCGACGTGTCCCAGAGCTGTTTCCTTATCTATCAACTATGATGGACAGGAAGAATGAAACCGGCCGAAAGGACGCTAATGTCGGAAACGACCAAGCCTCGCAGAGTGTTACTGAAATTATCAGGTGAAGTTTTCGGTGGTGGGAGCGTCGGCCTTGATCCTGACGTGATTTCCCAGATTGCTAATCAAATCAAAGAAGCTCGCGAAGCTGGTGTCCAAATCGCCATCGTTGTGGGCGGCGGAAACTTTTTCCGTGGTGCGGAACTAAGCCAGCGTGGCTTCGACCGGGCCCGCGCTGACTATGTGGGAATCCTTGGCACAGTAATGAATGCGCTGGCTTTGCAGGATTTCCTTGAGCAGGTTGGTGTTTCCACTCGCGTGCAAACCGCTATCGCCATGGGGCAGGTGGCTGAATCATACATTCCGTTGCGTGCCATTCGTCATCTCGAAAAAGGACGCGTCGTGGTCTTTGGTGCTGGTGCGGGTCTTCCGTACTTCTCCACTGATACGGTGGCCGCGCAGCGCGCACTTGAAACTAAGTGCGATGAGATGCTGGTGGCGAAGAATGGCGTCGACGGTGTTTATACTGATGATCCTCGAGTTAACCCGGATGCGCGGCTGCTACGTGACCTTACCTATCAAGATGCCTTAGCTCAGGGACTCAAAGTCGTTGATGCGGCAGCATTTTCACTATGTATGGACAATAATGTTAATATGCGTGTCTTCGGTATGAATGAGCCAGGCAACGTAAAACGAGCCCTTTTGGGTGAAGAAATCGGTACTTTGGTTACCTCACAGCAGAAAGAGAACGAGAAGTGATTGACGAAATCCTGCTTGAAGCAGAAGAAAAGATGGGCAAGGCGATTGATGCTGTCCGTTCAGAGTTTGCGAATATTCGCACCGGACGCGCCAACTCCAGTATGTTCAGCTCCTTAACCGTGGACTATTATGGTGCTCCCACTCCGATGCAGCAGCTGGCTTCTTTCCAGATTCCAGAGGCCCGTACCGTACTTATCAGCCCTTATGATCGCGGAGCTGTAAACGAAATCATTAAGGCTATCCGCGAGTCAAACCTTGGGGTGAACCCCACTGATGACGGACAGGTTATCCGCGTTAGCCTACCCGCTTTGACTGAAGAACGGCGTAAGGAGTATGTGAAGCAGGCCAAGAACAAGGCGGAAGAGTCCCGCATCTCGATTCGCGGTATTCGTCGTAAATCTAAGGATGCTTTAGACAAGCTAAAGAAGGACGGTGACGCTGGCGAAGATGAGGTAGAGCGGGCTGAAAAAGAGCTGGAAGCTCTCACTAAGCGTCATGTTGACCAGGTTGATGAAGTTCTCTCTGTGAAAGAATCTGAACTACTCACTGTCTGATTTAGGCAAAGCAGATGAGCCCTTTAGACTCTGAAACTCTCAAACGCCGCCGCGATAGACTGCGTGCGGCGGACGCACCCGTCCCAGTTGATGCCCCGAAACCGGATAAACAGTACAAAGGAGGCCGGGATTTACGGGCAGCTATTACGGTTGGCATCAGTTTGGCGGCACTATTTTTGCTATCCATTCTGATTCACCCAATCGGGTTCTTGGGGCTGAGTAGCGTCGGTTGTGTTTATGCCTTGTATGAGCTGAAAAATGCTTGTGCGCGCGCTCATTTGAACGTGGCATATCCGGTCTTAGCTGTAGGTGCGGTAGGTATCTTAACCTCGGCGTACTTCTTGGGAATGGAAGCGGCCTTTATCTCTTTCTACGCTGCTGCGGGCGTAGCCATTGTATGGCATGTGCTCGCTAATTCTCCGGTGCGTGAGACCACTAGAAACTCTGCCGCCTCAGTTTTCTTACTGGGGTATGTGCCGCTTCTGGCTGCCTTCGCGGTGCGCATGCTGACTAATGGTGGATACTGGGCTGTGATTGTCTTTGTCCTCTTGCCGGTCGGAAACGACACTGGAGGGTATATCGCGGGTGTCTTGAAAGGTAAGCATCCGATGGCTGCCTCTATTTCACCTAAGAAATCATGGGAAGGTTTTGCCGGATCAATTGCGGCAACTATCACTATTGGCACGATTTCAATGCACCTGCTGGGCGCATCGTCGTGGTGGGGTGTTATTCTGGGAATTGCAATCGCTATTACCGCGACAACCGGGGACTTGGCTGAATCACTGATTAAGCGCGATTTAGGATTGAAAGACATGGGCAGTATCCTGCCTGGACATGGCGGGTTCATGGATCGACTGGATTCTCTTTTGGTTTCAGCACCCGCGTGCTATCTGATTATGCACTTCGCTCTCTCTTGGTAACTACGTGACTCAAAAAACTACTTTCTCTGTTGAAGATCTCCGCCGCCGGGCTACACGGCAGGTTTTGCCTACGGATCAGCCTCCTGAGGGGGCCACCACTCCCGATGCAAAACCAATGCTTTCATTCACCGCGCAGCGGCGTGGGTACCCTCCCTCGCACCTAGCTGATTTAGATGTGAAAGCTCGGAAAGAGCTTTTGAAATCTGCTGGATTACCTGGCTTTAGGGCGGATCAGATTTCCCGCCACTATTTTGGGCGTTGCGTTGCCGAAGTAGATAAGATGCCCGACGTGCCAGCCTCCATGCACGACATTGTGACTGATACTTTGCTCCCGACTTTGATTAATTCGGCACGTGAACTGGTTGCTGATGAGGGGCGTACCCTTAAGACCGTGTGGGAACTTTTTGATAATTCTCGGGTTGAATCCGTATTGATGGGATACAAGGACAGGGTCACTCTGTGCGTCTCTTCTCAGGCAGGTTGTGGAATGGCATGCCCATTCTGTGCAACCGGTCAGATGGGCTTCATCCGTAATTTATCCACTGGTGAGATTCTCGAGCAGGTACGTCACGCGATGCTCACAGCGCAGGATGGCAAGCTTAAGATTGGTCCGAATCGTCTCACCAATGTGGTGTTCATGGGAATGGGTGAACCTTTGGTGAACTACCGAGCAATCGTGGAGGCTTTGCACCGCATGATTGATCCCTCCCCGGAGGGCTTCGGTCTGTCGGCGCGTAATATCACAGTCTCTACGGTTGGCTTGGTACCCAGCATTTATAAGCTTGCAGATTTGGGTCTGCCCGTTACCTTGGCGGTTTCTTTGCACGCCCCAGATGATGAGCTTCGTGATGACCTGATTCCGGCGAATAGTCGCTGGAAAGTTGGCGATTTGCTGGACGCGGCATATCATTACTACTCGGTAACTGGTCGGCGTGTATCCATTGAATATGCGTTGATTCAGGATATGAATGACCATGTATGGAGAGCACAACTGCTTGCTGACGAGCTTAATCAGCGCGGTCGCGGTTGGGCTCATGTGAATCCGATTCCGTTGAATCCCACTCCGGGATCGATCTGGACGGCTTCACTTCCTGAACAACAAGATGCTTTTGTGCAACAATTGAGGGCAGCGGGAATCCGGACTACCATCCGTGATACCCGTGGCTCAGATATTGACGGTGCCTGCGGTCAGCTGGCGACTGAAGTAAATAGCCAAAAGGCAGCAACGAGGAGGGCAAATGTCAGAAATGTTCAATAAGGTCGGTGGGCTTCGTGCAGGCTACGCCATCGATGAAGTAGATGACTTTATGGCACGGGCGCGCGCCTCATATGAGGGTTCCTCCAGTGAAATTAACGCGCGTTCGGTTCTCGCTGCGGCTTTTTCGACTCAGAAGGGTGGATATAAGCGGGTCTCAGTAGATGCGACGCTCGACCGTCTCGCTGCGGCTTTCGTGAAGCGTGACCGTGCGGACTATGTGGCCCGCCATGGACAGCAGGCTTGGCTAGACCATGTCGCTGATCGGGCCACCGTGCTTTATCCCCGTTTGAGTCGTCCCGAGGGAGAGCGCTTCACACATCCAGAAAAGGGCGAAAGCGGTTATTCTGTTGCTGAGGTGGACGCGTTCTTGACTCGAGTAGTGGCTTTCTTCAATGAGGGGCAGCCTCTTTCAGCGCGCGATGTTCGCAATATCGTATTCAAGGCAAAGCGTGGTGACAAAGCATACTCTGAGGTCAGCGTAGACGCTTACCTGAACGCGCTTCTTGAAGTGATGCTTGCAGTAGAGTAGACGGATATTTTATGTCCTCCAGCCAACGTCCTGTAGTTATCCTCGGCTCTACGGGATCTATCGGAACCCAATGCATTCGAGTTATTGAACGTAATCCGAACCTATATCGGGTGACTGCTTTGGCCGCAGGTGGCCATAATCTTGCTCTACTGGCAAGACAATGCGTGAGATTGGGTGTGGAAATCGTCGCCATCGCTGACGGTGACAAAGCTGAGCTTGAAGCTGAGTTACGACAAGCTTTTCAGACAGAGGGACTGCCCGTTCGACGACTACAGATTCTAGTGGGGGAACGGGCGGCAACTGAATGCGCAGCTTCTTCCTCTGCCGACACTGTGGTAGTCAACGGGATTACCGGCGCTATTGGGCTTGACCCTTCTCTCGCTGCGCTTCGAGCGGGAGCGACCTTAGCGCTTGCGAATAAGGAGTCGCTGGTGGCTGGCGCTCCCTTGATACGTTCAGCCTTGCAACGTCCAGGACAAATCGTGCCGGTTGATTCTGAACACTCCGCCATCGCGCAGTGCTTACGGTCAGGACGTCACGAGCGCGGCTTGACGGTTCCGGTAGTATCTGGAAAGACTGATGTGTCTTCCTTAGTCCTGACTGCTTCTGGTGGGCCTTTCCGGGGTAAAACTCGTGCCGAGCTAGAAACAGTGACCGTCGCGCAGGCTTTGAATCATCCTACTTGGGATATGGGTCCAGTGGTTACTATCAACTCTGCGACGCTGATGAATAAGGCGCTCGAGCTAATTGAGGCTCACGTGCTATTTGATATTGCTCCCGAACACATCATTCCGGTAGTCCATCCTCAGTCGCATATCCATTCGATGGTGCAGTGGAAGGATGGGTCAACTATCGCACAGACTTCTCCTCCTTCGATGCTGATTCCCATTGCTTTAGGGCTCTCATGGCCGGACCGTTTGGAAGCGGTCGCTCCAGCAAACCTGTTTGATTTTCCGTTCAGTTGGGATTTTGAGCCGGTAGATTTGCAGACTTTCCCAGCTTTGCAGCTTGCTCGAGAGTGCGCCGCGGCAGGTGGCACAATGCCGGCAGTAATGAACGCTGCCAACGAGGTATGCGTGCAGGCCTTTAGAGATGAGCGAATCGGTTTTCTAGACATCGTTGCTAGGGTTCAGGAGGTCTGCTCTGAGCATGAGACGTTACCGGGAACTTCTCACGAAGAGGTATCTACGGCGGTCACTTGGGCGCAGTCTTACGCCCGCCACCTAATTGCTACACGCTAAACTATTTTGATGATTGGCTTTAGAATGTTCAGTTTTTGTTACGGGGGTGCACAATGGGAGTTTTGCTAGGCGCCCTTGCTTTAATCTTCGGCCTAGTGGTCTCAGTGGCTTTGCACGAGTTTGGCCACATGGTTCCAGCTAAGCTATTTGGTGTCGGGGTACCGCAGTATTCGGTAGGCTTCGGCCCTAGCCTGGTGCATCGCAAATGGGGACAAACCACCTATCATCTTCGAGCCATCCCGTTGGGTGGCTTCGTCCGGATTGTAGGTATGATTCGTCCGACGCCGGTTGTCTCGAATCGTGGTTTAATTGGTAGCTGGGGTGCTAAAATCGCTAACGAGACCCGTGCGCAGATGCGGGCAGAGTTGGAGGAGAATGAGGGGCTCGCCCCCATGTATCTCCTTGCACCGTGGAAGAAGCTGGTCATTATGGCTGGTGGTATCTTCATGAACCTGTTCTTGGCTATCATTTTGACTTTCGTTTCTCTGCTGGGGATCGGACAGCCAGCTCCGACGACTGTGGTGGATTCGGTGACTGTGTGTCAGTCTGAGAGTAGCCAGTGTCCCGCTCAGAAAGCAGGCTTACAGGCCGGCGATAAGGTCCTAGCGGTGGATGGTAAGTCTGTAGCTAGCTGGAATGAGCTAGTCGCTCAGATCAGTGCCGCCCCTGCGGGGGAGCCGTTGCAGATGACCATTAGCAGGAGTGGGGATGCTCAAGTCCTACAGGTGGTTCCATACGCTTCTGCTGGTCGCAGCTTGGTCGGGATTACCCCGGCTTTCGTGCAGGAGAAGGCCAGCGTTTCTGAGGTAGCGCAGACCGTTTGGGCGCAGGCCAAAGGGACGGCTGGCTTGGTGTTGCGCCTACCGCAGGCCACTTGGGTGCGTATTAGCCAGATGTTTGGCATGCAGCAAGACAACCGGAATGTTCCTGTCTCTGTGGTTGGTATTGTGCAGATGGGCGCCAGCATCGGTGGCACCGAGAACCCGGCAGTTTCGGTCGTTGACCGGATCGGCATGATTTTGTTGCTGCTGGCTTCCCTTAATATGGCTTTGTTTATCTTTAACCTGATTCCTTTGTTGCCACTTGATGGGGGCCATGTAGTTAGCGCGATTTTTGAGTGGATTCGCCGAGAATGGCGCCGAATGCGGGGTAAATCTGATGTCGGGGCGGCTGATGTAGCGCGATTAATTCCGCTTTCTTACCTTGTCGGTGGGCTACTTTTGCTAATGACCGTTATTCTGGTAGTAGCAGATTTTGTAGCTCCAATTGTTTGATAAGCATCGGCATAAGACAGGAATTAGGTGTGAGTACAGAAGTTTCCCTAGGAATTCCTAAGGTGAAGGAAGCCCCGCAAGTGCTTCGTCCTCGAAAGAAGACCCGAAAAATCAAGGTTGGAGACGTGTACGTTGGTGGTGACGCACCTATTTCTGTTCAGTCGATGACTACTACACCGACCCACGATATTGGTGCCACCTTGCAGCAGATTGCTGAACTGACTGCCACTGGTTGCGATATTGTCCGCGTGGCTTGCCCCCGTCCTGAGGACGCTGAAGCGCTGCCGGTTATTGCTCGCAAGTCTAATATTCCGGTGATTGCGGATATTCATTTCCAGCCTCGCTACGTTTTCCAGGCCATTGAGGGCGGTTGTGCGGCAGTTCGCGTTAATCCCGGTAATATCCGCAAGTTTGACGATCAGGTGAAAGATATTTGTAAGGCAGCTTCAGACTACGGATGCTCTTTGCGTATCGGTGTGAATGCCGGTTCTTTGGATCCACGCCTGCTTAAGAAATATGGTAAGGCCACTCCTGAAGCACTAGTGGAATCAGCGATTTGGGAAGCGTCTTTGTTTGAAGAGCATGGTTTCCATGATTTTAAGATTTCGGTTAAGCATCATGACGTGGTCACCATGGTTCGTGCTTATGAGATGCTCTCTGAGGCGGGGGACTGGCCTTTGCACTTGGGTGTGACTGAGGCTGGACCTGCCTTCCAGGGAACAATTAAGTCTGCTACTGCTTTTGGTGCACTGTTGTCCCAGGGTATCGGCGATACCATCCGTGTTTCTCTTTCGGCTCCTCCGGTTGAGGAAGTCAAGGTTGGTATTTCGATTCTGCAGTCGCTGGGTTTGCGTGAGCGAACTTTGGAGATTGTGTCTTGTCCTTCTTGTGGCCGCGCTCAGGTGGACGTGTACACCCTCGCCGAGGAAGTCACAGAAGGCTTAAAAGACGTGAAGGTGCCTTTGCGGGTCGCGGTGATGGGCTGTGTCGTTAATGGTCCAGGTGAGGCTCGGGAAGCTGACTTGGGTTGCGCTTCCGGCAACGGAAAGGGTCAGATTTTCATTAAGGGCAAAGTCGTGGCGACTGTGCCAGAAGATCAGATTGTTGAGACTTTAATCGCGAAAGCGAATGAATTAGCTGAAGAAATGGGCCTTGAAGAGGGCTCTGGTGAGGTAGAAGTAATCGCGTAGGCGTTTGCTTCAGGAAAGAACAGGTTAGCAATGTTAAACAAGATGTCGTCTTATTTCGTCCGCACTTTGCGCGATGATCCTGCCGATGCTGAGGTGATGAGCCATAAGCTACTGCTTCGGGCAGGCTATATCCGCAGGGTTGCACCTGGCGTTTACACTTGGCTGCCACTTGGGTTGCGGGTACTGCGTAAGGTTGAGCAGGTTGTGCGTGAAGAGATGGACGCTTCCGGTGCGCAGGAAGTTCTGTTCCCCGCATTGTTGCCGCGTGAACCCTATGAGGCTACAGATCGTTGGACTGAGTACGGCCCGAACCTGTTCCGTTTGCAGGACCGTCGCCAGAATGACTACCTGTTGGCCCCCACTCATGAGGAAATGTTCACCTTGCTGGTGAAGGATTTGTATTCCTCGTACAAGGATCTTCCTTTGACCTTGTATCAAATCCAGACCAAGTACCGTGATGAGGCGCGCCCGCGCGCGGGCCTGATTCGTGGCCGTGAGTTTGTTATGAAGGATGCCTACACTTTCGATCTGACCGATGAAGGATTGGACGCTTCCTACAATAATCAGCGGGCCGCATATCAGCGGATTTTTGCCCGGCTGGGTTTGGAAGTAGCGATTTGTAAAGCAACTTCCGGCGCTATGGGTGGTTCTCGTTCTGAAGAATTCTTGCATCCTTGTGCGATCGGTGAGGACACTTTCGTCCGTTCACCTGGTGGCTACACCGCTAATGCTGAGGCGGTTACTACTGTTGTTCCTGACGCCCTGCCGATTGCAGGACAGCCGGAACCGGTGAAGCGCCCCACTCCGGGAGCTAAGACTATTGCTGACCTAGTGGAGATGGCTAATCAGATCGCTCCGCGGGAGGATCGTCCGTGGGAAGCTGCGGATACTTTGAAGAATGTGCTTGTCACGTTGATTCATGCCGGCGGTGAGCGTGAAGTTATTTGTGTTGGCCTTCCAGGTGACCGAGAGATTGACATGAAGCGTCTAGAAGCTTCCGTTGCTCCCGCAGAGGTTGAAATGGCCACCCCGGAAGACTTGGCGAAGCATCCTGAGCTGGTCCTAGGCTATGTGGGCCCGCAGGTTTTGGGTCCGAACTCAGCTAACCGCACCACGGACAAGGACGGTAATCTGAGCGGTTCAGTCCGCTACTTCTTGGATCCTCGCGTGGTGGACGGCACGCAGTGGATCACCGGTGGTAATGAGGTTGACGCTCATATTTTCCATGTCGTTAAAGGACGTGACTTTGAGGCCGATGGCACGATGGAGGCCGCGGAGATTCGCGTTGGCGACCCGGCTCCTGATGGTTCTGGTCCTTTGGAGCTGGCCCGTGGCATTGAGGTGGGACATATCTTCCAGCTGGGTCGCAAGTACGCCAAGGCTTTGGGCCTGACGGTACTTGATGAGAACGGTAAATCTCAGGTTGTTACCATGGGCTCCTACGGCATCGGCGTCTCCCGTGTGATGGCGGCTTTGGCAGAACAGAACTGTGATGAGAAGGGGCTGGCCT
Organism: Boudabousia marimammalium; assembly: GCF_001936115.1. Taxonomy (GTDB): domain Bacteria; phylum Actinomycetota; class Actinomycetes; order Actinomycetales; family Actinomycetaceae; genus Boudabousia; species Boudabousia marimammalium. The sequence goes on along the minus strand of NZ_MPDM01000004.1, from coordinate 23,564 downwards.
GGCCGCTTGGTTTGGCGCCTTTTGATATTCATGTTTTGGCTACCGGTAAGGGCCAGGAGATCTTTGACACCGCTCAGTCTCTCTCTGACTTGCTGACTGGAGAGCTGGATGTGCTGCTGGATGACCGCCCTAAGGTTTCTGCTGGTGTAAAGTTTGCCGACTCTGAGCTCTTGGGTATGCCCTATGTGTTGGTGGTCGGACGGGGATTACGTGACGGGGAAGTCGAGTTCCGCGTCCGTAAGACCGGGGAGCAGCGCGTTTTGCGGATCGAGGACGCAGTCGACGTTATTTTGAGCGAAATCAAGGCAGCAAAGGCGGCAAAGTAATGGCCATTAGAGATATTCGTATTATTGGCGATCCGGTTCTACGCACTCCTTGTGCTCCCATCACCGACCCGAAATCGAAGGCAGTCCGAATCCTTGTGGAGGATCTGCTGGAGGGGGTAGATATGGACGGAAGGGCTGGTCTTGCCGCCAATCAGATTGGTGTTAGCTTGCGGGCTTTTTCGTGGAATATTGAAGGCGAGGTCGGATACATTCTGAATCCCGTAATTGCTGATCTAGATTTTTCAGAGTATCAAGATGGCGATGAGGGATGTCTGTCGGTTCCAGAGCTTTGGTTCCCAACCAAGCGTGCTTGGTATGCAAGGGTAACCGGCATCGACCTTGACGGGCATGAGATTGTGGTTGAGGGTGAAGAGCTAATGGCTCGGGCTCTGCAACACGAAACTGACCACCTCGACGGGCATCTCTATCTAGATCGTCTCAGTCCCAAGCTACGTTCAAAAGCAATGCGTGAGGTTCGTAAGATTATGGAACCCACAAAGTCTTCCCCTAGCTCATCTTTCTTTAGTAAGTAGTTAGTCACTAGTACGTATCCGCCGCGCGTTCAGATGTTGAGGACGCGCGGCGGTTTGCGTTGTGCGACCGAATCTGGAGGCGTGAGCAAAGTGCATTCTCCTTTCCCTTCAGGGACTGTCTCTGGATGCTTCTGGCAGGTAGAAGATTCTACCGGACAGCTCATTCTGGGCTTGCGGCCTTGACTTGTGATCTAGGGCCGATTTTTTTTGGAGGTGCCTTGAGGATGGGATAGTTGACGCTTTAGCGTAGTCCTTAATTGTTTTGCAAAGAAATATTTTGTGTGAAATATCTTATAAGTGCCTGATGTGCAGTCAATATTTGCTATTGTGATTCATGTGTGAACTGAGTTTATGAATGGATTGAATATGAAAAAGGTGGTCGCTGGAGCGGTAGCTCTGTTGATTTGGATCTGGGGCGGTGTCGCTTTAGCGTCAGCTGATCCTACTGTCTTTGATGTGGGTGCAGATACGACTGTGCAAGAGATTAATGCGGCTATTGCAGATCCTGCAATCAACCAGATTCATTTCGGGCAGAATAAGAATTTGACCGGTACCATAAACATCAGTTCTCCGACGGAGATTTTTGTCGACAAAGGTGTTGAAGTTAATCTGAGCGGAAATGCGCACAAAATCAGCCGCGGGTTTAACGTGACCAGTGATTTGGTCTTCCGGAATCACGGTAGAGTGATAGTAAATGAGTTCAAGAACTATGGCATTCATGTTAACGGGAAAGCTAACTTCACTTTGATTGGTGATGACCTAGCTTCCAGTGTCTTCACTGTTGCGAATAACCGTGGCTACGGTATTGATTCCCAAGGCCAAGAAGGGCTCTTTAAAGTATCTAATGTGAGCCTGTTCGTGCTGTCGCCTCAAGAGGGTAAAGAGGGCCCCATGATTTTCAATCAGGGGGTCACTCAGGTCACCTTTGAAAACGCTTCAGTCAATGTTTTAAAACAAAATGGTGTGAAACCTTGGCGAGCGGCTATCTACTCCGAGGCTCCTGTTGAGTTTATTGACAGCAGCTTACAGTCAGAGACGGCTTCCGACTACAATCTTTCCATTGTGAATGGTGCGCCTTTGAATATTTTGCGGTCTGGTATCTCTTTGCATACCTCCAATAATGCTGAAGCAAAGTGTAACAGACTCTTCTTTTTCACAGTTTGTAAGCCTTATGTGGGCTTGAACACTGCAGGTAATACTGTCACCATTCAAGATTCGGAACTGCGTGTAGAAACTACCGGAGGGAGCAATCCAAATGCGGCCCATCAGTCTTTACAGTTCCAGGATGCAAACTACATAATTTCGAATAGTCATGTCTATGCTGACTCAGCAGGTGTGGATGCCAAGCAGACTAGTGGTAGTACGCTAAAAATTAATGGCGATTCAAAAGTTGAAATCGGGGCCGGTAATGGCGCTTCGTTAGACCCACGAATTGTGACCACGGTAGACTCTGGCACTGTTGTGTTGCCTCCTACTACTTCAGGTGTGATTAACTCGGGTGCAGAAGCTCTTACAGAGTTCGTCTCTAAGGCGACTGGTGGCAGTATCAGCATCTCCGACCCCTATGCCTACACCTACAATGTTACGAAAACGTCAGAGGACGCAAATAAGCATGTGTGGGCTCCTGCAGTAAACTTACGCTACTTTGCTTCCTGCGATGCGTCCCCGGCCAGCACCCCGAAATCTCGTAAGCAGTTGATCCGCGGTACGGCAGTTGAGAACGACTTCAATGCAACTACTGTCGAAGGCGGAGAATGGGTAGTGATGGGAGTTAGCCCTGAACAAGCCTTCTATGAGGCTACAACCGCAACAGTTGAGGCAACCACTGTCCTGCAGGATTTGGATATCTGCCCCAAGCCTCCGCAGTCAACTCCTGAGCCGACTTCTGAAACTCCTGAGCCTACTACTGAGCCAAGTGTTGAGGCTACTGTGTCAAGTCCCGAGATGACTGTCGAGCCCTCTGTTGAGGCTACTGTGTCTTCCCCTGAGGGAACAGTAAGCCCGACTGTATCTCGTCCGGCCGGTGCTACTTTGCCTGTCACGGGTGTTAGCTTGCAGGTTGGTTTTGCGGCTATAGCATTGCTGGGACTATGGGGTGCTTTGAGTTTATCTGTTGCTCGTAGATCACGGGCACGTAAATAGGTTTTTGTTAGGCTAATAGTGCAAGGGGAAAGAAATGAATAAATTACTATCTGTTGGCGCAGCAATTGCGCTTTTACTCGGCGCTGGCGTCGACGTGGCATCTGCTGATGAAAATACTTTCGAAGTGACGAGTCAGACAACGGCTGAGCAGATTAACGCTGCTATTGCTGATCCTAATATTAGTGTCATTCATTTTTCGGAGAACGTAGTTCTAACCAGCGGGATTAAGGTTACGGTGGCTACTACTATGAGAATTGATGACGGTGTAGTTGTTAGTGTAAACGGCCCGAGCGCACCTGGTCTGGATATTACGGCCAATCTAGAGTTGCTAAATCATGGTGAAATCAACATACTTTATGCCAAGAACGGTGCAATTAAAGTGTCTGGTAATGCTGATGTGTCTATCGTTGGTGACGGTGTGGGTGACAGCTCCATTAGTGCGAAATACACTAGTGGAATAGGCGTGGATGCAGCTAATCAGAATGGCACTTTCTCCATCAAGGACAGCGGTCTTTTTGTTAGTGAGGCATTGGATACCACCGAGCATTCAATGGTTTTCGGGGCCGGAGTAAAACAGGTTGCAGTAGACAGCTCTTACCTTCATATAATTCAAGAAGGCGGGAATATTGAGAATAGTGCCTTTATCTCTGAGGCTCCTATAAACATCTCTAATAGCCATTTCCATGTTAGTGCTAATGCGAAGGCCGCAGTCGATTTGAAACCCGGAGCTTCCATTCAAGCTGTTGACTCAACCTTTGACGTACATGTTCCTAATCAAAGAATCCCTGCCTGCCAGAAACCCCCGGAACCAGTAGCATGCTCCATGATGAAAGCATTGACTGCAGAGGGTGCTAACCTAAACTTTGAAAACACTTTGGTAGGAATCATTGATCATTCAGGCTCAGACACGACTGATGCAGGTCATGGCGTGGTTCTCACAGATTCGCAGATAACTTTTAAAGGTAATGAAGCGGTTATCGGGAGTGCGACTCTGGGCGAATCCGATACAGGAAAGAGCTTCATCAGGGTTCTTGAGGATTCAGTCTATTACCTATACCCAAACAATATCGGACAAAATAATGTGAAAACTATTGTGGACGGCGGTAGCGCCTCATTGTTTAGTAACGTGGGTGAGGTGATTAACTCGGCGGGGGAGCCGCTGTCGCTGTTCCCGACTACTTCTACCGTTGAGAACGTCTTGGTCGCAGGAGGTAACTCCTACGATTATCGCGCTAAGAACTTTAATGCTGACTTTGATGTAAAGCATGTGTGGGCTCCCGCCGTAAATGTGAACTATTTTGATAGCTGTGATTTGAGCGTAGCAACTCCGGAAGAAAATAGGGTAGCTATTCGCGGTACGGCGGTTATGCATCCTTTTAATACCCAAACGGTTGATGCTAAGACTTGGAATCCTAAGGTGTTACAGCCTGTGCCGGGGCGTTGGGTGATTCGTGGTTCTGCTCAGCAAGTTGAGTTCTTGCAGGGAGATGGAAGTGAAAATACTGGGACTAAGGTTTTACAAGACATTGATCTTTGTCGCTTAGAGAACTTTGTGGTGCCCACTCCAGATCCGAGCCCAGAAATAACTGGTGAGCCTTCTGTTGAGGCCACTGTGTCTTCTCCTGAGGCAACAGCAACCTCGACTGTCTCCGGTCCAAGCGCTGGTACTCTGCCAGTTACCGGCATTGCGGGTAGCGGTATAGCATTGCTTTCCTCTGTCCTAGTGATGCTTGGAGCGGCCGGAATCTACGCCGCTAAACGTAAAGTCTCCTAAGGAGAAATAAAGAGTTGAGTGGTACCCAGATGGGGCGGGAGAGTAGGTGTATGCTTTTCGCCCCATCTGTGTATAATGAGTACTGATACACCGCCGACACGTGGCTATCCGAACTGAGAACGTAGGGGAAGACGACTCTCAGGTATAAGGAGACAGCATGAACGAGTCAAGAACCTGCGGTGTGCTTTTTGTGCACTCAGCGCCACGGGCGCTGTGCCCGCATCTGGAGTGGGCTGCATCAGACGTCTTGAATGCTCCGGTTCGCCTCGACTGGACTGAGCAACCGGCAGCCCCCGGCATGTTCAGGGCCGAAGTTTCTTGGGTTGGTCCAGTGGGGTCAGGGGCACGGTTGGCTTCAGCATTGCGAGGGTGGGAGCACCTTCGTTATGAAGTCACCGAAGAAGCCACCCTCGGAACAGATGGAGGCCGCTGGTCCCATACACCTTCCCTCGGAATCTTTTACGCCCAAATGGATGCGCACGGGAATGCGGTCGTCTCAGAAGAGCGAGTTCGAGGAGCCCTCGAAAGCGCTAATAGTGACAGCGAACTACGCGCAGCCCTCAACCTAGCCCTCGGGCAGGCTTGGGATGAAGAACTTGAACCCTTCCGCTATGCGGGAGCCGGCGTACCAGTGCGCTGGTTGCACCGGGTGGGGTGACCGTAGTGGATTTATCTGCCCTCTCCGCGTTTAAAGCGAAACTAGAAGCAGAAGAAGGCGACCAGCCGGTAGTAGCAGAGACTGAGGATGCGCCTACAGAGGTTCATGAAGATACGACGGTGGCTTCTCAGCCGGAGGCAGACTCATTTACCCAGAAAGCTCTGGAGACCGCTACAGCAGCCATACTGAGGCACACTGACACTGATCCGAGTTTGCTCACTGCTGAGACCTCCCTTGACTCTCTTGAGATTGGAAAAATCGCCAGATGTGCCATCGCTTCGACCATTGAAACCGAACTAAAGGTAGAACTTCTTGACCAAGACGTAGAAGCTTGGCACAGCATTGGAGATATTCTGGTAACAATCCAAGAAATATAGAGCGATTATCGCTCCCCAAAACTGGAAAGAGAAGGTAAAGTAAAGTCTAGGACGAACATCCTAGATGCGGGTTTGTGATTCCAAGCCCGTTATCCCCTCGGAACACTATCTACACGATGGAGTGAAAAATGGAGACGCGCACAGAGCGTGATTTGTTAGGAGCCAGAGAAGTCCCGAAAGACGCCTACTGGGGTATTCACACTCTCAGGGCAATAGAGAACTACCAGATTTCTGCCCGAACCCTCAATGACTATCCGGCGATGATTCGCTCAATGGTGATGGTCAAGAAGGCTTGCGTCCTCGCCAACGGAGACTTAGGCACAATGCGTAGATGGCGAGTTCGCGCTATTGTCAACGCCTGTGATGCAATTTTGGACAAGGGTCTTTGCATGGATCAGTTCCCCATAGACCAGTTTCAGGGTGGAGCCGGCACTTCAGTCAATATGAACACCAATGAGGTTATTGCCAACCTAGCTTTGGAGATGATGGGGCGTCCGCGCGGAGACTACGATGTCTTGGACCCGAATGATCACCTGAACCGCTCACAGTCGACTAACGACACTTTCCCGACCGGTTTGAGCTTGGCAGTCTATCAAGGCGTGCAGGATTTCCGCCTCGAGTTAGCGAAACTGGTCGAGGCTTTCGCAGACAAGGGTCTAGAGTTCCGTGACGTCCTCAAGATGGGGCGCACCCAGCTGCAAGATGCCGTCCCGATGACTTTGGGTCAAGAGTTCGCGGCTTTTGCGGTGAACCTAGCGGAAGAAGATAGCAGGCTGGAGAACAATGCGAACCTACTGCTAGAAACTAACCTAGGTGCGACCGCAATCGGTACCGGTTTGAACACGCCTCCGGGATACCAGGAACGGGTCGTGGCGCGTCTTCGTGAGGTTACGGGCGCTCCGGTGGTGGGCGCTACCAACCTGATTGAAGCAACGCAGGATACAGGACGTTACGTTTCCATGCACGGCACCTTGAAGCGCACCGCGACGAAGCTTGCGAAGATTTGTAACGACTTGCGTTTGCTCTCTTCAGGGCCGAGGGCGGGCCTAGCGGAGATTCGTCTGCCGCAGCGCGCCGCCGGATCATCGATCATGCCGGCCAAGGTGAATCCGGTGATTCCCGAAGTAGTGAACCAGGTCTGCTTCAAGGTCTTCGGCAATGATATTACAGTCACCATGGCAGCTCAGGCGGGTCAGCTCCAGCTGAACGTTATGGAGCCAGTGATTGGGCAATCGCTTTATGAGTCCCTTAGCCTACTTACCCAGGCGGTTCGGACACTGCGTGAATACTGTGTGGAGGGGATCGAAGCAAATGAGGAATCCGGTCGTAATTATGTAATGAACTCGATTGGCATCGTCACCTATTTCAATGACATTATCGGTCACTACAACGGTGACATGATTGGTCAGGAAGCAGCCCGAACCGGGAAAGGAATCCGTGAGCTGATTATTGAAAAGGGTCTTCTCAGTGAGGAACAAGTAGATGAGATACTTTCGCCTGAGAACCTGGCCCGGCCACAGTACACGGGTACTATTGAGATTCCCGAAGATGACGATATTGTGCCAGATGAGTTTGCCCCAATCCTTCCCATCCCTGACTATGGGGTATAGGGGACCTAGCTTGTAAGCTTACGCGCACTCCTGAATAGACTGATGGGGCGGAAAGGAAATCCTTTCCGCCCCATCAAACTTTATGTCTAGAGTTACTCTAGGTTCTGTGTCGACTCAGCATTGACGTTGAACAGGTCGTATTTCTCAATCGCTTCGCGAGCAGCACCAGCGCGGTACTGTCCGGTCTTTTCCAAGCTAGCTAAAGCAGATACAACCATTGATTCAGCATCAATGAAGTAGTGGCGTCGAGCAGAAGGACGGGTATCGGAGAAACCAAATCCGTCAGCGCCCAGCACCGCGTACTCGCCAGGAATCCACTTACGAATCTGATCTTGCACCAGATTATCGTAATCAGAGGTAGCTACGAACGGGCCGGACTCGCCAGACAGCTTCGTAGTCACATACGCTTCGCGCGGAGCTTCCTCAGGATGCAGCAGGTTGTGCTTATCGGCCTCCAAGCCGTCGCGACGCAGTTCATTCCAGCTGGTCACAGACCAGACGGTAGCCTTAACGCCCCACTCGTTACGGAGACGTTCACGGGCCTTCATTGCCCACGGCACACCAACACCAGAAGCCAGCAGGTTCACCTGCGGGCCCTCACCCTCGGCCTCAGCAACCTTGTAGATACCCTTAAGCAGGCCTTCCACATCCAAGTTTTCTGGCTCTGCAGGCTGGTGCATAGCCTCGTTGTAAATGGTCAGGTAGTACATGACGTTCGGATCGCGGTCACCCTTCGGGCCATACATGCGCTCCAAACCATCACGGAAGATGTAAGGAATCTCGTAGGCGTAGGCTGGATCGTACTGTACTACAGCGGTATTCGTACCCGCAATCAACGGCGAATGGCCGTCCATGTGCTGGGTGCCTTCACCGGCCAGCGTGGTGCGACCAGCGGTTGCGCCCATAATGAAGCCACGAGCCAACTGGTCGCCAGCTGCCCAGAACTGGTCGGCAGTACGCTGGAAACCGAACATCGAGTAGAAGATGTAAACGGGAACCATCGGTACACCATGGGTAGAGTAGGAAGTGCCAGCCACCTGGAAGGCAGCGGCAGAACCAGCCTCATTAATGCCCATGTGCAGAATCTGACCGTTGGTTGCTTCACGGTATGAGAGCATCATTTCCGCATCAACCGGGGTGTAGTTCTGGCCCAAAGTGTTGAAAATCTTCGCGCTCGGGAAGATAGCATCCAAACCGAAGGTGCGAGCCTCATCGGGAATAATCGGCACGATGTGCTTGCCGAAGCTCTTATCCTTCAACAGGTCCTTCAGCATCCGGACAAAAGCCATAGTGGTGGCCACTTCCATCTTGCCAGAGCCACCCTTGAGAGCGCCCCACACCTTTTCCTTCGGCATTTCCAGCTCAGCATGCTGAACCGGGCGGGAGGGCAGGAAGCCGCCCAGTGCGCGACGTCGTTCAATCATGTACTGCAAAGCCGGATCGTCATCGGATGGGCGGTAGTACGGGGGCTGGTAAGGGTCGCGCTCAAGTTCCTCATCAGTGAAAGGAATCTTCAGCAGATCGCGCATTGCCTTCAGGTCGTCAACAGCCATCTTCTTCATCTGGTGGGCTGAGTTACGGCCGGAGAAGTGGGTGCCGAGGGCGTAGCCCTTAACCGTATGAGCCAAGATAACTGTCGGCTGATCGGTATGCTCCATGGCTGCCTTGTAGGCAGCGTAAACCTTGCGGTAGTCGTGTCCGCCGCGCTTGAGCTTCCAGATGTCGTCATCTGACCAGTCCTTCACCATTTCCTTGGTGCGCGGATCACGGTTGAAGAAGTTCTCGCGAATGAAAGCACCGTCATTAGCGCGGAATGCCTGGTAGTCACCGTCAAGGGTTTCATTCATCAAGTTGACGAGGGCGCGGTCCTTATCAGCGTTCAGCAAGACGTCCCACTCACGGCCCCAGACCACCTTGATGACATTCCAGCCGGCCCCGCGGAAGAAGGCTTCGAGTTCCTGAATGATCTTGCCGTTACCACGAACCGGGCCGTCCAGACGCTGGAGGTTACAGTTCACGACGAAGGTTAGATTGTCCAGCTTCTGCTGGGCAGCTAGCTGTAGCATGCCGCGTGATTCAGGCTCATCCATTTCACCATCACCCAGGAAGGCCCAAGTGTGCTGCTGTGAAGTGTCTTTGATGCCGCGCATGTGTAGGTACTTGTCGAACCATGCCTGGTAGATTGCTTCAGCTGGTCCCAGACCCATGGAGACGGTCGGGTACTCCCAGAACTCAGGCATCATGCGCGGGTGGGGGTATGAGGGGATACCGTTTTCACTGGAGTGTTCCTGACGGAAACCGTCTAGGTCAGCTTCGGAGAGACGCCCTTCTAAGAAGGCGCGAGCGTAGTTACCGGGCGAAGAGTGCCCCTGGAAGAAGACATGGTCGCCGCCGCCGGGGTGATCCTTGCCGCGGAAGAAGTGGTTAAAACCAACCTCGTACAGTGTTGCCACGGAGGCGTAGGAGGAAATGTGTCCACCCACCTTAATGCCGGGGCGCTGTGCGCGGGTAACCAGCACAGCTGCGTTCCAGCGAATCCAGCGGCGGATCTGACGTTCAGTTACTTCGTCGCCGGGGAAGTAAGGTTCTTGGTGAACGCCAATGGTGTTCACGAACGGGGTGTTCAGCGAGGTAGGTACGGAAACATTGTGTAGCCGCGCCTCACGGAGCATCGACAACAGAATGTATCGGGCCCGGGGGCCGCCTTTCTCCTCAATCAGTCCGCTTAGAGACTCAAGCCATTCGCTGGTCTCCTCGGGATCATGATCGGGAACCTGGCTGAGTAATCCATCAATCAAGGGGCTGGTGTCGCTCACTTACTTCACGGTCCTTTTCAATAGCCTCGGCTGCTCCGTCTTCGGGCAACCCAATTTCTTTCCTAAGTTTACCCACAATTTGAGCACAGTCCATAGCTTAAAGGGGGAGCGAGTCTAGGACTGGTGTCCTAGATAACTAAATTATCGCTTTGTTATCTGTATTTGCTTGTATCGACAATGAAAACTTGATTAGTTATGCTTAATGCAAACAAGCCGGAAGTTCCGGCTTTTATGAAAGGGGATAGCCTTCCGTGTCTGCCGACAACGCACGCGCTCACTTTGGTTTTGCGAAAGGTGCGGTAGTTCAAGAGTTTTACGTCGATGACGACGCTGAAACGACGCTTCGTGATTTAATCGAACAAGAAACTGGTGAAGAACTAGTTGATGAAGACTATGACGACGTCGTTGATGGTGCCTTAATCTGGTGGCGTTCCGAAGATGGCGAGGTCGAGGACTTAACTGACCTGCTAGTTGACGCCGCCGGCAATCTCGATAATGGCGGGCTGATTTGGGTGCTGACGCCGAAAGCCGGCGAGGATCTTTATGTGGAACCTTTCATAATTGCTGAGGCCGCAAAGGTCGCCGGTCTTTCCACAACTTCAACTGCTTCGCTAGGAAAACGCTGGGCTGGCACTAGGTTGATGTCACGCCCTCGTAAATAGACTTCTCCATATCTAACTGCAGGTCAGTGTTGCTGTTCCCGTGTTCAAGTGGCACAGCAGTTGAGATTGCTGTACGCTGTTCCGGTGTCCGTAAAAGGATGCTTGTCTTTCTGAGAGCGCACCTTCGCCAGTACGTTCTTAGTTAGATAGGGCCCGTAGCTCAGTTGGTTAGAGCACTTGGTTTACACCCAAGGGGTCGTCGGTTCGAATCCGGCTGGGCCCACACATTTTTCATTCCACTACCGTTAAGATGGTTGCATGAGCAATAGCGATAACACCCCTTCTCTTGAGCAGGTAGTGAGCCTAATAGATTCCTTGTATCCTCCAAAGTTGAAGGAAGAATGGGACAAAGTTGGACTGATTACCGGCGACCCCCAGCAACCAGTAGAGCGTATCCTCATCGCTCTTGATCCAGTAGCAGCCACAGTAGATCAGGCAATTGCGGAAGGTGTAGATCTACTATTTACCCACCACCCGCTCTACCTGCGCGGAACCTCATTTCTTCCTGCTAACGACCCTAAGGGCGCGCTAGTGCATCGCCTAATCAAGAACGGCTGCGCCTTAATGAATGCTCACACCAATGCGGATGCCGCCGCCGAAGGCGTAGCTCAAGCATTGGCAGAAAGGATTGGGCTACAAACGAATGAGCCGTTAGTTCCCAGCGATGATGTGCAGCATCCGGGGCTGGGGAGGGTTGGCAAGCTTCCCGAAGCTATCAGTCTGAGAGCTTTTGCGCAGCAAGTAGCTAAAGCTCTGCCCGGTGGCCCCAATGGCCTCCTCGTCGGTGGCGACTTAGAGGACTTAGTTCAGAAGGTGGTCGTATCTGGCGGGTCCGGTGATAGCTTCCTCGGCGCTGCGCGCGCTGCTGGAGCGGACGTGTACGTCACGGCCGATTTGCGACATCATCCCGCCTCGGAGCACCTAGAAGGTGGTAAACCCTACCTGATCAACGCCTCCCATTGGGCCACTGAATCGGTTTGGTGTGAAGTGGCGGCGAAGAGTTTGCGACGCGAATTCGCTGCCGCTAATCTGGCATGTGAAGTAAAAGTATCCGACCTTGTAACCGAACCATGGACTCTGTGGTTACCCACAACTGAAAGTGAGTGAATAATGAAAGCAAGCCCGCGACAGCAACTGGAGCTGCTGGTAATGCAAGAGTGCGATACTAAACTCGCTCGCTTAACCTATGATGCGCAAAACCTGCCCGAACACAAAAAACTAGCTGAGATCACCGGCCGTAGAGACGATATGACACGTTTCGTTGCGACCGCCCAATCTGAGCTGGGAGATCAGCGCCGAGAAGCACAGAAAATCACCGCTGACGTTGAACGTCTCAAATCCCGTCAGGCACTCACTCAAGAACGTCTCGATAAAGGCCTAGGTGATATGAAGGAGCTCCAGCGGATGCAAGATGAGCTTGACACCATTGCTAAGCGCCTAGAAAAGGTGGAATACCAGCAGATGGAAAGCGATGAAACAATCGCTGAGCTGGAAACCCGCTTGGAGAACGGTAAGAAAGAGCTAGTTGCGCTCAACGAGGATGTTGCCGCAACCATGAAACACCGTGATGAGCTGCTGGCTGACTTGAAATCTCAGGCTCAGCCGCTGATTGATAAGCGCCGCGCCGCGATGGAGATTGTGGGTCCTGAACTCACCGCAGAATATGATGCTATCCGTAAATCCACCGGCGGCCTCGGAGCGGTTGCTTTACGGGGCAGGGTCGTTGAAAGCATGTCAATCCAGTTCACTGCTACTGAGTGGGAACGGATTCGTAGTGCGGCTCCTGACGAAGTCATTACCAGTGAAGATATGGAGTGGATCTTGGTTCGGGTGGAAGACTGATGCGCCGTCTGGTTATTAATACCGATGGAGGCTCTCGCGGGAATCCAGGTATCGCCGGATATGGCCTAGTGATTGTCGATGCCGACACGGAAGAGGAAATCTTAACCAGGTCTGTGTTTATCGCCGAGGCGACCAATAATGTGGCCGAGTACTCGGCTCTAGTTGACGCGTTAATGCAGGTTGCTGCCTTGACCAAAGAGTGGGGGGAAGCTGCTCAAGTCATGGTCAGAGCTGATTCCAAACTGGTGGTCGAACAGATGACCGGGAACTGGAAGATTAAGGACAGTTCACTGCAGCGTTTAGCGATTGCCGCGCAACGGGCCTATCCGGCCCGCCTGGTTACTTACAAGTGGGTGCCGAGGGCGGAAAACAAGCATGCAGACGCCCTTGCTAATGAAGCCATGGACCGAGGATTCAATCCAGATGACCCAGCAGATGCGGATAAAGTTCAGGCCGCTGCCGAAGCGGCAAAGGACCAAGCCGCGCAAGCACGAAAGCTGACTGCAACTTCTGAGAAGGCGTTATCTTCTCTGAACGCGAATGAGAACGCTACTCAAGTTGCCTTAGATGGTGAAATCTTTGCTAACCTAGATGAAACCCAAAAATCTGAAGAGCAGAGTGCACCGATCAAGGAGGATCAAAACACTATGGCTGCGCAGTCATCTACCCTTACCGAAACCGCTACTGACACCTACCTAGTTTTAGTACGACATGGAGCTACCAAATATACCGAAGCGGGCTTGCTTTGTGGCGGATACGACGAAATTGATCCCCCGCTATCAGAAGCCGGCCTTCACCAGATCTCAGGAGCGGCTGCCTTGACTAAGAAACTGGGCAAAACCGTGTACAGCTGGATTCCTGAACCTACTACCCTGTATGCCTCGCCGGTGAAACGGGCGGCGCAACTTGGGGAGTTACTGGGCGAGAACCTAGCACTGCCGGTTCAGACTGATGAGAGACTGCGTGAAATTAACGTAGGCGAAGGGCTGGGGAAGTCCATCACTGAGCTGTTCGCAACCCATCCGGATCTGCCTAAACGATGGATGCGCTTTGAAAAAGACATCTGGCCCGGGCTGGAGTCTCTAGGCAGCATGATCGAGCGGCTTGGTTCGTTCACTGAGAATGTTTGGAAACGACATGAAGGCGAAACCGTAGTAGTGGCCTGCCACGAGATTGTCACTAGGGTGATTGCCGCCTACGCTCTGCACTGGCCTGGGCCGGTAATCGCGGGCTTGGAGATTCCGCTTGCTTCCACCACGATTTTGCGTCGGCACGCCGACGGTAAAGTAACTTTAGTGGCTGCCGCGCTGGATCCAGAACTTGGACGCTAAAGCGCTATTTCTCACCGTGCTCTAGGCTGTCACCAGAGTCAGTTGGTGGACGCCCTCGGCGCCTTCAAGCCTTGCCTCGATTACTGTGGAGGTACCTGCTGCGGCAAGGTCCTGCGCCGCTCGGAAAGCCTCTGCAACGGAGGTGACCATGGTATTTGTTGAGATTAGGTACCCTGCCAGCTCGCCTCGGGCGTGCTTAGCGTGATGAGAGACGACCTTTTCCACGCCGTTTTTTCGAGTTACCACGCGCACGGTGACAAAACTGGTGCCTGCCCTGCGTGCAGTGGACAGTGTGGGTGGCCAAACCGCCTGATAAGCGCCAGATCTGAAATCTAGGACGATTTCATTGGCCGCCCGCTCATCAAGGACCGGTGTCAGGGCCTGTTTCCAAAGCTGCTTCACTGCGCCTGCCTCCGGAAGGCTAACTCCCATCGACAGCCGGTACGGCAAAATCATGTCAATGGGGGAGACCAATCCCCAAAGAGCTGAAGTAACATAAACGGTTTCGGCGGCATCATTGAGCGGCCAATCAGCCCATCTGGCGGCCTCATAAAGGACGCCAGAGTACACTTCGGCGGCGGGACGCGTCGGAGCGCTCCGGAGCTGGGCATGGAATGCAACCTCAGCAGCCTTTTTCGGGCCGACGCCTATGATTTCACGCGCGAACCCGCTCTCAGATAGGTCAATTAGCTCATCTAAAAGTAGCTCTCTAACTGGTTTAAGCTGCGGGAAACTCAGTTCGTCGAGGTCTAGGCGATCGCCTTCAACCGAATCAAAATTCTTGCCTTCACTGGGCGGTAACAATATCAACATCAGATTTTCATAGTACAGTTGAACCGGATGAGTCGTCCAGACGGTCGCGTCAGCACTTCGTGTTGCCGAGGAACGTCCGGGCTCCACAGAGCGCGATGGTGGTTAACAGCCACCCGGGGTGACCCGCGAGATAGTGCCACAGAAAACAGACCGCCTCTTCCTATACCTTCGGCAGGGGTAAGGGTGAAACGGTGGTGTAAGAGACCACCGGGAGTCAGGTGACTGGCTTCGCACGGTAAACCTCATCGGGAGCAAGACCAAACAGTGAATGTAAGCTGCTCGCCTAGTTCACGGGTAGGTTGCTTGAGACCTGTGGTAACACAGGCCCTAGAGAAATGGCCGTCATTCGAATACCGGTAACGGTACCGAATACAGAACCCGGCGTATCGGGCGACTCATCCCCAACCATGTCTGCTCAGATAATTACTCTGGAGCCTAGCTGAGGAATCTAGAAAGCTAGTCCCTCAGCTTTGGCGGCCAAGGCTGCGCCGCCAACAATTCCAGCAGTATTGCGTAGTTTCGCGGGAACAATTGGGCATGATAGCTTCAGGTGAGGCAAGAACATATCTGCCCTCTCTGAGACCCCTCCGCCCACCACGAACATGTCGGGGGAGAAGAGCATGTCGATATGGCCGTAGTATTCCTGCAAACGGGCAGTCCAATCTGGCCACGACAAATCTTCAATCCGCCGCACGGAAGCAGCCGCATACTTCTCAGCGGAGTCCCCGCGCAATGTGACATGGCCCAGCTCCGTGTTGGGAATCAGCCCCCCGTTGTAGATGAAAGCGGAGCCAATCCCGGTGCCCAGCGTAGTTACAATGACCAGGCCCTTAACATTTTTAGCGGCGCCTAGGACTGCTTCGGCGAAGCCAGCTGCGTCGGCGTCATTGACAGCCGTAACCGTGCGCCCAATCCGCTGCCGCATCAGGTCACGCACGTTAACGCCGGTCCAGGACTGGTCAAGATTGGCAACGAACCGAACGGTGTCATTCTTAACTGGTGCAGGGAATGTGATACCTACGGGGATGTCTGGGGCCAAGTTGAAATGAGAAATCATTTCAGCGCAGGCGTCGGTGACTGCTTCCGGGGTGGAAGGCTGGGGTGTGGGAATCAGGAACTGCTCGCCAATAAACCCGCCGGTTTCTAGGTTGACGAGGGCGCCTTTAATACCGGAGCCTCCGATATCGATACCGAATGCGGTTTTCATAATTATCTCCTTTGATAACAATGCAGATTAAAGCTGACTGGCTGCATGCGGCAGTCCGTTGTCGGGTAGGGTCAGAATTTCAGCGCCGTCCTCGGTCACCACAATGGTGTGTTCGAACTGGGCAGTGCGAGAGCGGTCTTGGGTTACTACCGTCCATTCATCATCCCACTGCTCCCATTCGATGGTCCCAAGGGTGAGCATCGGTTCGATAGTGAACACCATGCCGGGTTCGATTATTTGCGAGTATGCGGGTGCTGAGTCGTAGTGGGGAATGATCAGGCCGGAGTGGAAAGCTTCACCAACACCGTGACCGGTATAGTCGCGTACCACCCCGTATTCGAATCGTTTCGCATATGATTCAATCACGCGGCCGATTACATTGATCTCACGGCCCGGTTTAACTGTTTTGATGGCACGCATCATTGACTTGTAGGTGACATCGATTAGTTTCTGGGATTCCTCATCAACCTCACCCACGGTGAACATTGCGCAGGTATCACCATGAACGCCATCGATATAGGCGGTGATATCGATGTTAATGATGTCTCCGTCTTCAAGGGGACGATCATCGGGGATGCCATGACAAATCACTTCGTTGACTGAAGTGCAACAAGATTTCGGGAATCCCATGTATCCCAAAGTAGACGGATAGGCGCCTTGAGAAATCAAGTATTCATGGGCGGCTATGTCTAGTTCTTCGGTGGTGACTCCGGGCTTCGCAAGGGAACCCGCCAACATCACTGCATTCGCGGCAATGGTTCCAGCGCGGCGAATCTTCTCAACGGTTTCGGGGCTCTTCACATCTGATGCGGTAACCACCTCTGGTCCGTCGTGGAACATGTATTCGGGACGCTCAATGCTAGCGGGAACGCTACGCATTGGGGAGATTTTTCCGGGGGTCAGATTGCCGAGGGGGGCCCGGCGCGCTAGTTCTAAGATTCGTGAATTCATGCCTGTAGATTACCTCAATGAGAGCCCGAATGCGCTTTCCCTGCCTAGCATTTTACGCTTCGCGTAAGCCGAACCCTGTCAATGTCTGTTAAGAGAGTTAGAATGTTACACGTTGCTATGCAAATCTTATTCCAAGGGGGACCCATGACAGTGCCAGATCGCGACTCCGACGTCCTATCGGCCGATCGGATCGAGGCAGCTGTGAGGGAGGCCGTGTCTGCAATCGAAGCAGCCACTTCTATCGCCGAACTAAAACAGGTTAGGAATCGTTCACTGGGCGAAGGCTCAGTCTTGGCTAATGCAAAGAAGTCCATTAAGGATGTGCCGCCGGCTGACCGCAAGGTAGTGGGCAAAATGGTAGGTGAAGCGAAGGGTGCTATTGAGCGTGCGGTAGCTTTCCGAACCGAGGTGCTTGAGGTTGAGGCGGAAGAACGTCTGCTCCGTGAGGAAACAGTGGATGTGACTGTGGCTTCTCCGCGCCATCTGCCGGGGGGACGGCACCCGCTTGAGCTAGTCATGGATGAGATTGCTGACTTCTTCAGTTCAATGGGCTGGCAGATTGGTGAAGGACCGGAGATTGAGCACGAATGGTTCAACTTCGATGCCCTCAACTTGGATCCCGATCATCCTGCCCGCCAGATGCAGGATACTTTATATGTGGACCCTGCTTCTGTGGCTGATGGTAGTGCAGATTCCTCCCATCTGGTGATGCGTACTCATACCTCACCGGTACAGGCGCGCGTAATGACCAGTCAGGAGCCTCCAATCTACTTGGCTTGCCCGGGTAAGGTTTTCCGTTCTGATGAGCTGGACCAGACGCACTCCCCAGTATTCCACCAGGTAGAGGGCCTCGCGGTAGATAAAGGCCTGACAATGGCGCACCTGAAGGGTGTTTTGGATGCTTTTGCTCGCCACATGTTTGGTCCAGAGGCGAAGACTCGACTACGTCCTTCCTTCTTCCCCTTCACTGAGCCTAGCGCGGAAATGGATCTTTGGTTCCCGCAAAAGAAGGGTGGTCCCGGCTGGATTGAATGGGGTGGCTGCGGCATGGTTAACCCCAATGTGCTAATCGCCTGCGGAATTGACCCCAAGGTTTATCAGGGCTTTGCCTTCGGTATGGGCGTTGAGCGTACCTTGATGCTTCGCCATGGCATTTCAGACATGCACGACATTGTCGAAGGCGATGTTCGTTTCTCTCAGCAGTTCGGTATCACCGGGAAGGGTAAATAATCATGCCATATGTATCTCTTGAATGGCTGGGCGCGCATGTTGATGTCCCCGCTGACGCCACTGTTGCTGAACTGGCCGCCGATTTGGTGAAGGTCGGTCTGGAGGAAGAACGAATCGTTCCTCCTGCAGTGCAAGGCCCGCTGGTAGTCGGCAAGGTATTGACACTAGACCCCAAAGCACAATCGAACGGGAAGGTAATCAATTATTGCCGTGTTGATGTGGGTGAACAGTTCAATGATGCTCCGGGTACTGGCGCTGAGCCTTCTGAATTGCCTAGCCGTGGCATCATTTGTGGCGCGCACAATTTCAAAGTCGGAGACCATGTGGTGGTTTCCTTGCCTGGTGCAGTTCTGCCCGGAGATTTTGCGATTGCAGCACGCAAAACCTATGGTCATGTATCAGACGGTATGATTTGTTCAGAAGCTGAGCTGGGGCTGGCTGACAGCGCTGAAGGCATCATTGTCTTGGAAGAGTTCCTGCCTGGAGAGGTTCCTGCTCCTGGCACTGACGCAATCAAACTGCTGGGTTTGGGCGAGGAAACCCTCGAAATCAACATTACGCCAGACCGTGGCTATTGTTTCTCCATGCGTGGTGTGGCCCGTGAGTATTCTCATTCGACTGGCGTTCAGTTCCATGACCCTGCCCTCGTCGGCAATCTGGTCAAGGAAGTACCTGCGGCCAATGCGGAGGGCTTTCCGGTTCTAATTAAGGATGATGCCCCCATTCGCGGACATATCGGCTGTGATCGCTTTGTCACTCGAATCGTCCGTAGCGTTAACCCTGCGGCCCCCACCCCTGATTGGATGGTGCGCCGAATTGTTGCCGCTGGTATGCGTCCAATCTCTTTGACCGTTGACATTACCAACTATGTGATGTTGGATTTGGGTCAGCCTCTGCATGCTTATGATTTAGCTCAAGTGTCTGCTCCCATTGTGGTGCGCCGCGCGAAAGCGGGAGAGTCTCTCGTTACTTTGGACGAGGCTAAACGTGAGCTTCATGTTGAGGATCTGTTGATTACAGATTCGCCGGATGGTGAAGGCTCACGCGCCCTCGGCCTCGCCGGTGTAATGGGCGGTGCTTCCTCTGAAGTCACTGACAAAACGACGGATGTACTGATTGAAGCAGCCCATTTCGATCCGATTACTATCGCTCGTGCTGCGCGTCGTCATCATCTTCCCAGTGAGGCATCCAAGCGCTTTGAGCGGGGCGTGGATCCGCAGCTCCCGGCCGTGGCTGCGCAGCGCGTAGTAGACCTCTTGGTCGAGTACGGTGGTGGTATCGCTGGCCCTGAGGTTTTCGATGAGGACAATACTGTCGCGATGCCTTCGCTGGAGTTCCAAGTGGATGCCGCAACGAAACTGATTGGCGTGGAGTATTCCCGTGATGATGTTGTTTCGGCTCTGACCAAGATTGGCTGTGAAGTTTCTGGTGAGGGAGATGTCCTCACCGTGGTGCCGCCAACTTGGCGTCCTGACCTAGTCGGTTCAGCGCATCTGGTGGAGGAAATTGCCCGCTTGGGCGGCTACGATGAGTTGCCTTCCGTGGTGCCCCAGGCAAGGATTAGCGAGGCCGGGTTATCCGACTCGGTGGCTTTGCGTCGTCAGGTCGCGCAAGCTTTGGCTGCCTCTGGTCATACGCAGGTTATTTCCTATCCGTTCATTGGGCAGTCTCATGATTTGCAGGGTTTCGCCGAGGATGATCCGCGTCGTCAGGCGCTTGCTCTGGCGAATCCAATTGCCAATGATGCGCCGAGGTTGCGGACTTCGATTTTGGACACTCTTTTGACGGTGGCGCAGCGTAACATCGCCCGCGGTAACTCTTCTCTTTCTTTGTACGAACTGGGAATGGTGACGCGGCCGGCAGGTACCCCGGCAGCCGTGATGCCTGAGGTGCAGACCCCCTCGGTAGAGCAAGTTGCGGCGATTAGGTCTCAGGTTCCGGCTCAACCGTGGCATGTTGGTGGCGTGTTGGCAGGTAGTACTGCTCCCGAGGGCGTCTTGGTTGATCGCCGTTCTTATGATTGGGCTGACGCGATCGAATCAGCCCAGTTGGTTGCTTCGACTATTGGGGTGGAGCTTTTGGTAGCGCAACCGATTCTTGAGGGCGAAGTGCCGGCGCATATTAATCCGCGTGCCTTGCAGGGGCAGGGCATTGAGGTTGTTACCCGTGATTCTTTGGCTCCGTTCCATCCGGGACGGGTCGCCCAGTTGCGAATCAAGGTCGGTAAGAAACAGCAGACCGTGGGGTACGCCGGTGAGCTCCATCCTCGGGTGGTGGATGCTTTTAATCTGCCACGGCGAGCCTGTGCTTTCGAATTGGATTTGCAGGCCCTTGGACAGGTTACTGGATTGTCTCCGTTGCAGGTCTCACCGATTTCCACCTACCCGATGGGTAAGGAAGATATCGCTGTGATTGTGGATGAGCAGATTACCGCTGGTGAGTTGTTAGCTGATATTATGCGCACTGGCGGGGAACTTCTGGAGGATGCCTACCTGTTCGATGTTTACCGAAGTGACCAGTTGCCCGAAGGCAAGAAGTCTTTGGCTTTCAGCTTGCAGACTCGTGGCTCTGACCATACTTTGACTGCTGAGGAGCAGGCAACGGTGAGGGAGCGGGTTTTAGCTTCGTTAGCCAAGCGGTTCGGGGCAGAGCACCGTTCCGCCTAGGTTACGGAGAGCGCTTTGCGTCTGAAGGGTTTATCGCATTGCTTGGGTAAAGTTGTCATAATTGACATTTTGTGGATTGGGACGACGTAAGCTATTAGTTCTGGCTATCATTGTCATATTAAGCTGTTTGCTTACTCTGCAGGAGGAAACAAAACACGATGAGTGAGTTATATCCATTGACGAAAACCGGGCGTTTGCGCGCGATTAGGGACTTTTTGTCAACTACGCGGGTCTCTAGCCAGGTTCAGTTGGTTGATAGGCTGGCTCAGCTAGGTTTCTCGGTTACTCAAACTACCGTGTCTCGTGACTTAGTTGAGTTGCGCGCCGCGCGTGTGCGTGATGCGCACGGGGACTTGGTGTACCGGATTTCCCCGATTGCGGTAGACAAAGAAGTGGCTGAGCTGTCTGAGCGCCTGTTCCGACTGGCTGCAGAGCTGATTGTCTCCACCGGGCAGGCAGTCAATCAGGTGGTGCTACGCACCCATGCTGGTGCAGCCCAGTTCTTGGCCTCAGGGCTGGACGAGGCCGAAGATCCGAGAGTGCTCGGATCGATCGCTGGTGATGACACAGTACTGGTGATTTGCCAGTCTGAAGAATCCGCACGCGCTTTCCAAGAGGAACTGATGAAGGTGTTGAGTTCCTTCACGGGTACCTCCGATTAGTCTTTCTTAGCGCGCCTAGGCATTTCTCACGTTGCTCTGCCGGATGCTTGGTGAAGTAGTATCTTGGTATTTGGTTAACTGTTGTTTTCACATGGGAGTTTCTTGTGGTTGATGTCCTAGATGAGTTGGAGTGGCGCGGACTGATTGCGCAGCACACTGACCTTGACGAGTTGCGTGCGTTGATGCAGGAAGGTCCGATTACTTTCTATACCGGCTATGATCCAACGGCCGCATCTTTGCATCATGGCCATTTGGTTCAGATTATGGTGATGCGTCATTTGCAGATGGCTGGCCATAAGCCTTTGGCTTTGGTCGGTGGTGCAACCGGTCTGATTGGTGATCCGCGCATGTCTGGTGAGCGGACTTTGAATGAGGCCAAGACGGTCGCCGAATGGTCTGAGAAGCTTCGGGCGCAGATTGAGCGTTTCCTTGATTTTGAGGGTCCTGCTGCCGCCCGCATGGTGAATAACTATGACTGGACTGGGGAGATGACTGCAATCTCCTTGCTTCGTGATTTGGGTAAGCATTTCCGTTTGGGCACCATGATTGCGAAGGATACTGTAGCCCGCCGCCTCGCTTCTGATGAGGGTATTTCTTTCACCGAGTTCTCGTATCAGCTTTTGCAGGCAAATGACTACCTAGAGCTTTACCGTCGTTACGGCTGTGTCTTAGAAACTGGCGGTAATGATCAGTGGGGCAATTTGATTGGCGGCACTGATTTGATTCGCAAGGCTGAGGGCAAGTCGGTGCATGTGCTGACTACTCCGCTGATTACGAAGGCGGATGGCACTAAGTTTGGCAAGTCTGAGGGGGGTGCGATTTGGCTGGATGCCGACATGATGTCACCCTACGCTTTCTACCAGTTCTGGCTGGGTACTGAGGATGCTGACGTTGAGCGCTTGTTGAAGGTGTTCACTTTCTTGGGTCGCGAGCAGATTGCGCAGCTAGTGGCTGAGTCTGCCGCTGCGCCGCATCAGCGGATTGGTCAGCGTCGTCTGGCAGCTGAGGTAACCACTTTCGTACATGGTGCGGAGGCGACTGCCCAGGTCATTGCCGCTTCAGAGGCTCTGTTTGGGAAGGGAGATCTACGTACCCTTGATGGGCGTACGTTGCGTGATGCGACGGCTTCTTTGCCTTCTGCTGATGTGGTGCTGGGGGAGACTACTATCGTTGATCTCTTGGTCGATTCCGGCTTGGAAAAGGGGCGTGGGGCTGCTCGTCGCACGGTTGCTTCCGGTGGTGCTTACGTTAACGGGGAGAAGGCCGAGGATGAGGATGCGCCGTTAACCAGTGCCGATGTTTTGCCTGGTGATCTAGTGTTGTTCCGGAAGGGGCGACGCAATATGGGTGTTGGACATGTGAAGTAATAGCTTCGTTTGGGAAACCGCTTTCTGACCATTTTTCAGGTGAGAGAGCGGTTTTCTCAATTTCGGAAAGGTACTAGACGGAAGCTTATCTTTCGGCTAGACTCAGGTGGATAGGGAAATGTGTCGGAGGGCACTCCTTCTGGGTTTGCGTTTGGGACGCAGTTCCACTAAAGTTAATCCAGTCGTCGCGAGTGATTGTGGCGGTTGCCGGGGCTGGTTTTTCTGGTTTCTGGGTTTTCCTCCTTGTTTTGATTGCGTGTGTTTTTGCGCGTTTTTGGGGCTTGTGGGGGTGTTGTTTGATAACTCGATAGTGTGTCTATTTTTTCTTTTATGTCTTGATGGGATTGCATGGCCTTTTTTTGGTTGTGTGGTTTTGTTTTTGTTATTTTTTGATTTTTTGTTGATTTCTTTATTTTTGATGATTCTGTTTTTTTGGTTGGGATTGATGATGGATGCTGGGTGTCTTTTTGGGTGTCTTGTGTTTGTTGTTTTTCTTTCCGTTTTTGAAAGATTGTATGTTTTGTATGGTTTTTTGTTCGGAGAGTTTGATCCTGGCTCAGGACGAACGCTGGCGGCGTGCTTAACACATGCAAGTCG